>JBGYXG010000026.1:0-48977 GCA_041842465.1 Candidatus Limimorpha sp. | reverse complement strand
TATTTTTGCAGTGTCATGACAATGAAAAAAAGGGTATAAAACCCCAAAACAGAATTAAAATCAACAAATTATCAAAAATTAAACGAAAGGAAACAAAGATGAAAACATTCAGAATTGTAATGGAAATCTTGGTTCTCGCTGTGGTGGCAACAACCATTATCGCTTGTAATAAGGAAAAGGGCATAGCACAAAAAAAACGAAAATATAGGAAAAGAAGAAATATCAAAAACGGGACAACCTTGGTAAAGGTGCAATCATACTAAAAAGATGTGTTGAATTGTTTTGAGTTGAGTTGATAGGGATTTGAGTTTATTTTGTTCATCGTGGAGCGTAGCATAACGAGTTGTGTGAGCGAGACGATGGGCAAAATGAGCCAATGCAGCGCATCAAATCAACCGAAAGCAAAGGAAATATTTTCCGAAACAATTCAATAATAACTTTGTTGCGAGAATTAGCTACGCTGATGAATGCACAGCATTTCAAAACAATTTCTAAAATGAGGAAAAACTTCATCATCATTATTATTACTGCAATCATGCCTTTATTATGCTCGTGCAGAATTCCTAAAGAAGTGTTATGGGACATGATAGTGATACCTTTTTCAGGAATGGACAAGGAACAAGTTCATGAAATAAACAGATTTATGCCTGATTGCATGTGGTTTCAATTTGAATTTGACAATATGTATGATGACAGTTTAAGAAGAAATGATTATTTTTTCCTCAACAAACTGTCAGCTGACAGAGGAACATACTCATTGTTGCAAACTCGCATGTATGATTCCTTAGGCAAGTTAGCGAGAGCCTACGACGTGTGCATGGGGAATGCGAAATTTCTGAAAATATATGAAAACGTACCGATTACGAGCAAGTTCAAACAAGTGAACAGGTCTATCAATCCGAAGATATGCTTAGCCAAAGACCTACAATTTATCGCAACCACAAAACAGGAAAAAGAAACATTACTTACTCAAACGAACCAGTACGATTATACACTTGTTGTATTTTGGCCAAGTACCGCTCGGTATTACACAAAACGTCATCTAAGAGAAATCAAACGATACGTAAAACATTTCGGTAAGGAATACAAATTTCGGGTAATATATGTCCATTTAAACCCCGCAAAAAAGAATTAGGTCAAGACTTTTCAGTATTTTTGTACAATAAACAACACATCATCATGACAAATAAAACCACAAAAAACATTCGCTTGTGCTGCTCCATTGCTATGGTGATGATTGGACTTTGGACTATTGCAATGGGTATTCATTTGGGAGAATTGGCACTTTGTGATAAAATCGATTGGCACCAAAATAGCCTAGTCAAAATTCTTGTATATGTTTCAAGTATTGTTAGCACCCTGTGCACAATAGGTTTGTGCACGGCAGCCATCATCAATATTTTTAAAGGTGTGCGAATAAATACAGTGTTTCCAAAGAGCAATGTCAAACTGCTATTTTGGCTGACCTTAGCTGATTTTTGCTATAGACTTTGCCTTTCCAATCTATTTGTTCTTTACGGTGAAACACAATTCACACTCTCTTCCGCCAATTTTATCATGCCTTTTGCGCTCCTTTTCTTCGCCTTCATGTATAAAGTGGCAGCCGATGCCGTGGAAGAAAACAACCTAACCGTCTGAGCCATGATTATCGTGAACCTTGATGTGATGCTTGCCAAGCGCAAGATGCGCCTTAACGACCTGGCCGAAAAGATCGGCATCACCAACACCAACCTCTCCATCCTGAAGACGGGCAAAGCCAAGGCCATCCGCCTCAGCACCCTTGATGCCATTTGCAAATACTTGGATTGTACACCCGGTGATATTTTGGAATATCAGGAGGAAGAATAAGAAGACTCGGGAGAATAAGGAGTTTTCTCTCGAATTGCACCAAGAAAGCCCCATACCCAAGGTGAGAATGCTCAGCCCCCTTAAATTCCGCCGTCCGCGCTTCGGAGGTTTCAAGACCTCAGATCATAGCTGCCCCTCATCGGACAATGGCTATAGACCCTTGCAGACGCAGCTCCTTCTGTCCTGTCAATCCGGTGTAAGTGATTTGGCAGACATAAAAATAAGTGCCCGGAGCGCAAGGCAAACGCGAATGGCGGTCGCGGCCATCCCATTCTATCATTGGCTGGCTGGTTTCAAAAACAATGTTGCCCCACCGGTTAAAGATATGAATGGAAAAATGGTCGATTGCGGCTTTGCGGACATGGATGGGACGAAACACGTCGTTGTAGCCATCTCCATTGGGCGTAAACACATTGGGAAGCTCATAAATCGGGCAGGCGTCATAGTCCACGCAAACCGTGTCGGAAGGCGCGGAAAGGTTGCCGGCCCCATCGTAAGCCCTCATGTAGTAGCAGCCTGCCACATCATCGAGACCAATATGCCTGACCGAAGTATCGCCGACCTGCGGCTGCAAATCGAGCAAGGTGAAACCTGCCGTGACAGATGCCGCATAATAGATTTGATAGCCCGCCAAATCATCGTCAATGGGACGGTTCCATATCACTTCATTTTCAAGGGTTTCGCAATCGGGAACGACCTGCAGGCGCAAGGGCCGAGGCGGCATGTTGTCAGAAGGCGTTGCCGCGATAACAGCAGAATAGTTGATCAACGGATGCTGAACCTCGGGTATCGAATAATGTCCCCAAGTACGCACATAATAGCGGTATTCCGTTCCGTTTTCCAAGCCCGCGTCGGTATAAGTTGACAGCGATGTGGTCACCAACCGCACAAAACCATCGTCCTGTTGACGAAACAGCTCCGATTTGTCGATGATCCAAGGCACGTCGTGTGTCCAGTTCAGCGTTATTTTTCCATCGCCCGGCACGGCTTCTATCCGCACAGGAGGCACATGCGGACTTTCGCCCATCAGTTGCTGATTGGCATCGTGCAGCTCCACCTTGTAGGCGACCTGTTGCTGTTGGCTCAAGTTCCAACCGGTGTCTTTATAACTTGTTTGTGTGGCTGCTCCTGAAAAAACCACGGTTTCGCTGCCGCCCGACAGCCGTTTCAAACGGTAGGAATAGGGTGCGGCATAGTGGCTGCTGTCTATATCCTGCGGTGCCATCCAAGCCACCACCACATGTCCCAAGGTCAAATCAACACTGTCGTTTGTGACATGTGTCATCAACGGCGCATCGTTGGTAAGCGTCACACAGGCTTTCTCACCGGCTTTGCCCTCAACACCATCGTGAAACACCGCCACCACTCGATAACAATACGCGACCCCTTGCTGTAGTCCCACACCATGATTATTGTCGGTAAACTCCGTCGTTTGAGGAGGCAAAAAATCCGCAATCAGTTGGTAGCCGACACCCACGCCCATCTCGCAAGGAGCCGGTTCTTCCGCATCCATTCCAATTTTCCGATACACGCGCAACGCTTCGGCATTGGAACAAAGATACGGATTCCACGACAGATGCGCCGATGCGCCTTCGGAAACAGCGGCACAATTTGCGACAGGCGGACCTATCACACTGATGCTCACCGTTTTTACATTGGTCAGATTTACAGGCACGGCATTGTCACGAGCGTGAAAGACAACCTGATAGGGTGTTTTTCGGACATTGCGGCAGTCGCAATCCCAGATGAAATCCGCCTCGGGATTCTGCCCCTGTGGATTTTCAGGCTCCATGTATGCGGGATTCATAGGATCTTGAAAAGGTGCACCGAAAGCGGTCAGTGCCACCTGGTCACCGTCGGGGTCACTGGCCGAGACCTGAAAAACAAGCCGGCTGCCAGCCACAACGCAAGTGTCGTCAAGGCATTGAATTTCGGGAAGGTTGTTATTGCAAGCCGCCACCAATATCTGCATGTCGCGAATCACCGACCCGATTTTGACACCGTTGCGCCATTCTTCCACAATGAAAGCCACATTGTATTCGCCCTGCAACACGGGGCTGTCCCAATGCAGCTCTCCCGTGACGGCGTCCATGGTGAAATGATGCGAGGCTTGCGGAAAAGCATAGCCGGGGATGTCTTCCCCTTCCAGACCCTTACAGTTGACCAGCCGAAAACTCAAACTATCACCGTCAGGATCGTAGGCGGAAGGGTTGTGAAGAAACAACTTGCCGACACAGCCTTTATCGACAGGCGGATTGAGCAGTTGCACCGAGTTGTTGTATCCCAAATACGGGTTGATGACAAGTTCGCTTTCGATATACATGGGCACGGCCACGGAATTGGGCACGTTGATCACGCCATAGTTGCGGTTCGGGTCTTCCATGCTGATGACATAGGTGCCTGCCGAAGAAAAATCATGACGCGCCTTATAAACGTTAAGGGTATAGTCGTCACCCAAATCCTGATAAACGACACGCGGCACCATGCTTTGCGAGCCATCGCCCCATTGCAGCAACAGCGAATCGCGCTGTGCCCCAGCCAAGCTGGGCGAAAAGGTATAACAAGTCAGCGTAAACTCGTAGGTGTTGGCACCGATCCATCGGTAGGTGATTTCTGCGGCACGCTGATGGGTGGCCCAGCCCGATAGCGAGGCGAAAAACAACAGCAACAAAAAGGCATATCGTTTGCGCATGACCGAAATATTTCTTGGCAAAAGTAGCATTTTTTAAGACAAGACGTTGTTTTTGATTTTCTCCTGACTAAAGTCGGCAAAGCGCATTTTCAGGGTAATCGAAAAAAAACTTGTGCATTTTTTTTGACACACACAAAAGAATATCCCTAACTTTGCGGCAAGATTTGCAACGACATGATACCGGACGCTTATTCATCGGAAGAAAAAACAGAAATTGAACGACGACACAGGCTGCTCATCGATGCTTGGCAAACCCGTAAGGAAACAGCGGACCTTGAAATGGTTGACAAAGCTTTTTACTTTGCCGTTGACGCGCACAAAAACCAACGCCGACGCACCGGCGAGCCTTACATCTACCATCCCATCGCTGTAGCCACCATTGCCGCACACGACATCGGATTAGGCCGCACCTCCATTGTGTGCGCCTTGCTCCACGATGTTGTGGAAGACACGTCCTACACCTTGGACGACATCACGGAACGCTTTGGCGAAAAAGTGTCGCGCATCATCGACGGTCTGACAAAAATCAACCAGACGGAACAAATAGAGAGCATTCAGGCGGAGAATTTCCGCAAGATCATCAGCTCGCTCTCGTATGACATCCGCGTGGTGCTCATCAAGCTCGCCGACCGCCTGCACAACATGCGCACCCTCGACTCCATGCCAAGTCACAAACAACTGAAAATCGCTTCCGAAACAGCCTACATGTATGCCCCCTTAGCCTATCGCCTCGGCTTGTACGCCATCAAATGTGAGCTGGAAGACCTCTCGTTGAAATACACCGATCCCGCCGTTTACTACAGCATCCGCCAGCGTATGGACGAGGTCAGGGAAACACGCACCGGCGATTTGAACGAGTTTATTGCCCCTGTGACCGAGTCCATGAAAGAATTGGGAATCAATGTCGAGGCAAAGGTGGTGCAACGCACCATCAACTCGGTATGGAAACGCATGCAGGAAAAAGGCTTGTCGTTTGAAGAACTTTTCGGCGCTTATTATGTGCGTTTCATCATCGACTGCCCCCTGAAAGAGGAAAAAGTCAAATGCTGGGAGGCTTATGCGGCATTGACCAGCCACTATCGTCCAAATACATCAAAGCTAAAAGACTGGGTTTCAACACCGAAAGTCAATGGCTACGAATCTTTGCACGCCATCCTGATGGGAGAAAAGGGCGTATGGGTTGAGGTTCAGATTCGCACGCACCGCATGGATGAAATCGCGGAAAAAGGCTTCGCCGCCTACTGGAAATACAAATCCGACGAAAACACGGAGAGCGGCTTCGACGAATGGCTGAAACGCATCCAGACCATCATCAACAGCGACTCCAACTCCGCCCTCGACTTTGTGGGCAACTTCAAGCTCGACCTCTATAGCGACGAGATTTTCGTTTTCACCCCTAAAGGGAAAATGATTTCACTGCCCAAAGGCGCAAAAGTGCTCGACCTCGCCTATCATATCCACACGAAAATCGGCAACCACAGCATTGCCGCCAATGTCAACAACCGCCTCGTTCAGCTCGACAAAGAGCTGCATACGGGCGACCAGGTTGAAATCATCACTTCCGAATCGCAACACCCTCAGGAAAACTGGTTCGAGTTTTTGGCCACGGCCTACGCCAAGGCGCGGCTGAAAGCCGGCATCAAAGATTACCGCAAGCAGTTCCGCGAAACAGGGGAAGCCGCCTTTGAACAAATCATGAAGAAAATCGGAGAGGAACCTTCAAAGTTCAACCGCAGCAGAATCATGGAAAACGAAGGCCTCAGCAGCGCCATCGATTTCTTTTTCCTCATCGCCACAGGCAAAATCACGGAACAGAGCATCCGCAACATCCTGAAGCCGCATCCGACCCCCAGTAACATTGTCAAATACCTGACTTTCGGACTTCTGGGCAGCGACACCAAGATGAAACAACACAAGAACGACCTCAAACAGTCCGGGGAGTTCGACTTTTGCGTAGCCACGTGCTGCAACCCCATTCCCGGCGACGACGTCATGGCATTCAGCTTCCCCGACGAACCCTTGCAAATCCACCGTTCCAACTGTCCGAAAGCCATTGTGATGATGTCGCACTACGGCAACAACATCGTCCGTGCCAAATGGCAGCCCAAGAGCGAAATATCATTCCTTGCCGGATTGAAAATCACCGCCCTCGACACCATGGGACTGCTCAACCGCATCACCGACTTGCTGTCGAATGAACTGAAGCTCAACCTCCATGCCCTACACATGGTATCACAGCAAAACGTCATCGAAGCCCTTTTGTCGGTTTATGTGCATAACACAAAAGAACTGGATCACCTTGTGGATAAACTTTCCAAGTTGAAAGAAGTCCAAAAAATAAGCCGTGTAGAACACGTTCCCGACCATTGAAAATCAGACAGTTTTTTCTGTCAATAAAAATCTTAATATAATGATTATCAAACAACAACAATAGCATTGGAAGTTTTAGGGAAGGAAAGTGACAGCGGTGGCTTTTGCTATTGCAATTTTTACTACTTTTGCAGCAATGTGATACCATAACAACGGTTTTCGAGCCATAAGCTCCACAAATGTAAAGCATCATCATGACCATGAACAAGATAGACATACTCCTCGGTTTACAATGGGGAGACGAAGGAAAAGGGAAAGTTGTTGACGCGCTCACGAAAGACTATGACATCGTGGCACGTTTTCAGGGTGGTCCCAATGCCGGACACACCATTGAGTTTGACGGAAAACGCTTTGTGCTGCACAACATCCCGTCGGGTGTGCTCACCCCCGGATGTATCAATGTCATCGGCAACGGCGTTATCATCGAGCCGCTCATTTTGAAAGGCGAAATCGAAGGCTTGCACTCCAACGGTTTCGACCTTCACGACACTTTGAAGATATCGAACCGCGCCCATCTCATCCTGCCCACGCACCGCGCCCTCGATGCCGCCAACGAAAAGGCTTTGGGCAACATGAAAATCGGCTCAACGCTGAAAGGCATCGGCCCGACCTACACGGACAAAACCGCTAGAAAAGGCCTGCGTATCGGCGACATCCTCTCTCCCGACTTCCGTGCCAAATACGACAACCTGAAAAAGGCCCATCTGCAACAGATAGCTTCCTTAGGGTTCGACATGAACGGTTTCCAGCTTGAAAACACCGACTTCTCCGAATACGAGAAACGCTGGTTCGAAGGTGTAGAGTACCTCAAACAGTTCAGCTTCATCGACAGCGAATATTACCTCAACGAAGCCTTGGACAATGGCAAGAAAGTATTGGCAGAAGGCGCCCAAGGCTCCATGCTCGACGTGGACTTCGGCAGCTATCCTTTTGTCACTTCCTCCAACGTTATTGCTGCCGGCGTTTGCTCCGGTCTGGGCATTGCTCCGGCAAGAATCGGCAAGGTATATGGCATTTTCAAAGCCTATTGCACCCGTGTCGGCACAGGTCCTTTCCCAACGGAGCTTTTCGACGAAGTTGGCAAAGCCTTACGGCAAAACGGTCATGAGTTCGGCGCCACCACAGGTCGCCCGCGCCGCTGCGGATGGCTCGACCTGCCTGCACTGAAATATGCCGTCATGCTCAACGGAGTCACCCATCTGATGATGATGAAATCCGACGTCATGGATGACTTCAAGACCTTGAAAGTCGCCGTGGCGTATGATTATAAAGGTGAAAAAATCAAGAGACTCCCCTTTGAAGCCTGCACCGAGACCATGGTTCCCGTCTATCAGGAAATACAGGGATGGAACCAGAAAATCGATGGAAACTTTCCGCAACAATTGGAAGACTACATCCGGTTCATCGAGGACTATGTAGGTGTTCCCATCAAGTTGGTCTCATACGGTCCCGACCGCACCCAAAACATCTACAGATAAAGTCTATTTGAAATAGCTTTTGCAACCCCAGATCCGCCTTTCATTTTTTTGAGAGGCGGATTTTTGCTATTTTTGTAGCATAAACCTCCTATTATCATGCGAAACAACTTATTCTTATTCAGCGGATTAGTATTGATTTTCATTACATCCTGCACCCCATCAAAGTCCCATTTCATCTCCGATGCCGGGCAACTTTCTCAAATCACTTCCGATTTCGACCAAAAGAAGGCAACGATAGGCCAGCCTGAACTTTTCGGCATTTTCGACAGTGCTTTATGTCAGGAAGAACGCGAAGCCATGCAATTCCTCTATGCCTACATGCCGCTGAGCGACATCACCGACTATTCGGGCGCCTACCATCTGGCCAATATCAGGCAGGCTTTCAAGGCAAAACAAGAATTGCCCTGGGGCGCCAACATTCCCGAACGCGAATTCAACCATTTCGTCGTGCCGGCGCGTGTCAACAACGAAAACCTCGACGATTTCCGCACGGCATATTACGACGAACTCAAACAGCGCGTTGAAGGGCTTTCGCTTGGCGATGCCGTTTTGGAAATCAACCACTGGTGCCATGAGCACGTCAACTACAAAGGCTCCGACAGCAGAACCAGTTCGCCCATGGCAACCGTCAAGACCTCCTGGGGGCGTTGCGGCGAGGAATCCACGCTGTTAGTGGCCACGTTACGCACCGTGTGCATCCCTGCCCGTCAGGTTTACACTCCCCGCTGGGCACACTGCGACGACAACCACGCCTGGGTGGAAGCCTACGTTGACGGAACATGGCATTTCTTAGGCGCCTGCGAGCCTGAACCCGTCCTCGACCTCGGCTGGTTCAACGCCCCCGCCTCGCGCTGCCTGCTGCTCCACACACGGGTATTCGGACGTTACTTCGGTCCCGAAGAAGTGATAGAACGCACCGCCAACCATACCGAAATCAACGTGGTGAGCAACTACGCCGAGACTTCCAAAGCCTACGTGAAAGTCACCGATGCCAACGGACAAGCTAAAAACGACATCCGGGTGGATTTCAAAATATACAACTACTCCGAGTTCTGCACCGTTGCCTCGAAAACAACCGACGAAAACGGTGTTACATGGCTCACGGCCGGTTTGGGTGACATGATGGCCTATGCCGCTGATAACGGCAAGTTCGGCTTCGACATGATCCGATTCGGACAGACCGACACCGTCCGTATCGTCCTCGACAAAGACGAACAATTCGTCCAGACACTGACTTTTGACATTGTCCCTCCTGTAGAAAAAGCACGCATGCCTGAAGTAAGCGCACAGCAACGTGCCGAAAACGACCGCCGTTTTGCCATAGAAGACTCCATCCGCAACGCTTACATCGCGTTCTGCCAGCAGCAACAGCAAGTGGAAACAACCGATGAAGCACTAAAAGGCATAATGGCAAAGACTTTCGGCAACTATCAGACTATTAAGGATTTTGTCAAACAGGCTCAAGACAAGGGAGAATACGAGAAAGCCATCGCCCTGCTCTCCAACGTCAGCGATAAGGACTTGCGCGACATCAGCTTAGACGTGCTCAACGACCATTTGGACAACACGCCCCATCAGGACAATGCGCTTTTCGACCGCTATATCCTGAGTCCCCGTGTCAGCAACGAAATGCTTTGTCCCTACAAAAAAACACTTTCCACGGCTTTCGACACCGACCAAGCCATGACATTCAAGGCACAGCCACAGCTGCTTGTCAATTGGGTTACTGAAAACATCGAGGTTCGCAACGACTTAAACGTCAGAAGCATTCCCATGCTTCCCACCAGCGTGCTAAAGTCCAAAGTCACCGACCGGCATTCGCGCGACCTGTTTTTTGTGGCCGTGGCGCGTAGTTTGGGCATTGCCGCTCAAAAAGACCCGGTAACAGGCACCATCCTTTACCATGACGGACAACAATGGCTGAAAGCTGATTTTGGCGAAACGCAACCAACGACGCGTGCCATGGGCACCTTGAAGCTCAGCTACCAGACAAATGCGTCCATTCCCGATCCACGCTATTACACGCATTTCAGCATCAAGAAATTCGATGGCACCCGTTTCAACCTGCTGTCATACGATGCCAAAGACCCCGGCATGGATGTCGGCATGAGCTATTCGGAATTTGCAGGCGACATTCCGTTAGAAACCGGTTACTATGTGCTGGCTTCTGGCACCCGCCTTGCCGACGGAAGCGTGCTCAACCGGACCATTTTCTTCAATATTGAAGGAGGACAGACCACCGAGGTGGAACTTGTGTTGCGCGAACCGGAAACCGGAGTGAAAATCATCGGCAACTTCAACGCCGAAAACCGCTTTACGAATATAGAAAACGATGAAAATCAAAGTCTCCTGCAAATTGCCGGACGCAACTTCTACGTCCTCGGTCTGCTCGACCAAGGTTCCGAGCCGACCACACACGCCATGCAGGATATTGCAGCGGTACAACAAGACTTCAATGCGAGCGGATTGCACCTCTTCTGCATTTTTAACGACAAGGACACATACGACAAGTTCCAGCTCAAGAAATTTGAAAAGCTGCCGGAAGGCATCACTTACGGCATCAACAAAGGACTAATGTTGGACGAAATCAAAAACAGCATGCATTTGGACAAGCCCACGTTGCCCGTGTTTATCATTGCCAACAGCAATAACGAAGTCGTTTTTGTGTCGCAAGGCTACACCATCGGACTCGGCGAACAGCTGATCAACATCATCAAGAAGCTGTAATAGGGTTTTCACCACGTTCACAAGCATAAAAAAAGGAAGCATACGCTTCCTTTTTTTGTTTGTCAATGCTGGATTTAGAGCTTTCTTGCCACTTCTTTCTCGGCATAGCCCTCAATAATATCTCCAACTTTGATATCGTTGAAATTCTCGATATTCAAACCGCATTCCATGCCTGCCGACACTTCCTTGGCATCGTCCTTGTAGCGTTTCAACGAGCCAAGTTCGCCCGTGTAAACTACGATACCATCGCGAATGACACGAATCTTGGTGTTGCGCGTGACTTTTCCATCGAGCACCATACAACCGGCAATAGAACCGACCTTGCTGATTTTGAAGACTTCTCGGATCTCGATATTGCAGGTGATGACTTCCTCGATTTCAGGAGCCAACATGCCTTCGATAGCGGATTTGATTTCCTCGATAGCGGTGTAAATAATCGAATAGATACGGATATCGATCTTCTCCTGCTCGGCGAGCTTACGCGCCTGCATGGTAGGACGCACGTTGAATCCCACAATAACGGCATTGGAGGCGGAAGCCAGCATGATGTCGGATTCGCTGATGGCACCCACTGATTTGTGGATGATATTGAGCTGTACCTCTTCGGTAGAAAGCTTCAACAACGAGTCGGACAAAGCCTCGACCGATCCGTCCACGTCAGCCTTGACGATGATATTCAATTCCTTGAAGTCGCCGATAGCGATACGGCGTCCGATTTCATCGAGGGTGATATGCGGGCTGGTGCGGCGGGTCTGCTCACGTTGCAACTGTTCGCGACGGTTGGCAATGGCTTTGACCTCTTTTTCATCGAGCATGACATTGAACATATCGCCCGACTGCGGCGCGCCGTTCAAACCGAGCAACAGCACCGCCGTTGAGGGACCTGCCTCCTTGACCAACTGGTTGCGGTCGTTGAACATGGCCTTCACCTTACCGTAGGTGGTTCCGGCAAGCACCATGTCGCCGACATGCAACGTGCCGTTTTGCACCAACATCTTGGCGAGATAGCCGCGCCCCTTATCCAATGCGGATTCGATGACGGCACCCTTTGCCAATCGGTTGGGGTTGGCCTTCAAATCAAGCATTTCCGCTTCGAGAAGCACCTTTTCAAGCAGTTGATCTACATTGAGACCTGCTTTTGCAGAAATTTCCTGCGACTGGTATTTTCCTCCCCATTCTTCGACAAGGATGTTCATGTTGGCCAGTTGTTCGCGGATCTTATCGGGATTGGACGTAGGTTTATCTATCTTGTTCAAAGCGAAAACGATAGGCACACCGGCAGCCTGCGCGTGGTTGATGGCTTCGACCGTCTGTGGCATCACGTTATCGTCGGTAGCAATCACGATGATGGCGATGTCGGTCATCTTGGCACCACGGGCACGCATCGCCGTAAAGGCTTCGTGACCGGGCGTATCCAAGAAGGTGATTTTCTTGCCGCTCTGTGTTGTCACTTCGTAGGCTCCGATATGCTGGGTAATACCGCCAGCCTCACCCGCAGCAACGTTGGCATTGCGGATATAGTCGAGCAGTTTTGTCTTACCGTGGTCAACGTGTCCCATCACGGTGACAACAGGCGCACGCGGCACCAAATCCTCTTCACTATCAGCCTCTTCGGTTTCGGCAATGGCTTCCTGCACATCGGCACTGACGAAATCAACTTCATAGCCAAATTCGCTGGCCACAACGGAAAGCGCTTCGGCATCGAGCCTCTGGTTGATGGAAACGGGCATACCAAGACTCATGCAAGTGGCAATAACCTTGGTAACCGGCACGTCCATCATGATGGCAAGTTCGTTTGCGGTCACAAACTCCGTCACCTTCAACACTTTGTTCTCGTCCTGCTGGCGCGCCATTTCCTCCATCATGCTGTCGGCCACCTGCTGCCGTTTCTCACGACGGTGCTTTGAGGTCTTCGACTTGCCCAACGGAGACAAACGGGCCAAGGTTTCCTTGATCTGCTTCGAGACTTCCTCGTCTGTCAGCTCGACTTTTTCCTCATACTTGCCACGTTTATTCTTATCCTTCTTGCCAAAGCGAGCATCACGGTCCTTGTCGCCCCTACCTCCTTTTTCATTGTCTTTCCGCTTATCGGCTCCACCACGCTGTTTGCCTCCCTTTCCGTTTTTAGAATCAGCATTTTTCGTGTTGGTGCCACTGTCTTCAGAAGAGCCTTCGGGCTTTTCACTGATGCGTTTGCGTTTCTTCTTATTGCGTCCGCTTCTGTCGTCAGAGCGTTTCTTTTCGTCGGGAAGCTCGATCTTATCTAAAATCTTCGGGCCTTCCAGCTTTTGGTATTCCGTCTTGATGAATTTGGTTTCAGCCGGCGCAGAAACCTCCATTTCGGGAGCTACTGTTACTTTTTCTTCCGGCTTCGGCTTATGTTCTTCGGCTTTCTTCTCTTCCACTTCCGGTTTTACTGTCTTTTCTGTCTTGGCAGGTTGTTCCTTGGCCCTCTGCTCAGCCTCTTTCTTCCGTTCCGCTTTGGTTTTCTTTCCTGGGCGGGTTTTGGTATTCAGGCTTTCCAAGTCAATTTTTCCAATAACCTTAATCGAAGACTGGTCCTGTTCCGTTTCTTCCGAATTTTCCTGTGAGGGCGTTTCTTCCGTCGCGGCAACAACCTTGGCATCCTCATTCTGAACCGTCTCAACAACTTCGGGTTCTTTCTTCACTTCGGGTTGCTTTTCTGCAACGACCTCTGTCTCTTGCGGCTGTTCTTCCTTGATTTCGACCGGTTCTTCTTTCTTGTCAACGGTTTCAGTGTCCTTTTCCACCTCAGGTTTGGCTTTCTTGACCTTTTTCTGAGGAATAATGCTGCTTCGGATAATCACCTCATCGTGATCCTCTTCGCCTGCGGCGCCATCCTGAAATTGAGCCGCAGTATCAACGGAAACGGAGCCGCCTTTGAAGGAGAGCTTGCCCAATTTTTTCGCCTCGTTTTTCACTTCCTTCTCGCCTTGGTACTCCTTGACGAGCAGTTCATACATGTCAGAGGTGAGCTTGGTATTGGGCGACATGTCCACTTGGAATCCTTTTTTGGTCAGGAACTCCACAATGGTCGAAACGCCTACGTTAAACTCTTTGGCTGCTTTTCCCAATCGGATGGTAATATTTGATTCTTCGGACATATTTTTCTTTCTCTTTCTTTAGGTTATTACTTCGTTTCGTTGACTGGCTGTCGCCTTATTTATTATGTTGAACGGTCATTCCTCTTCGCCTTCGAACTCAGCTTTCAGAATCCGGAACACTTCTTTAACCGTTTCTATCTCAAGGTCGGCGCGCGATGCAACGACTTCGGGGGTATAGGAAAGCACGTTCTTGGCGGTGTCGCAGCCCATATTGTAAAGGGCGTCGAGCACCCACTGATCGATTTCGTCGGAAAATTCCTGCAAATCAACGTCTTCTTCACCCTCATTGCCTTCCGCATTGCGGTAAACGTCAATGTTGTAGCCTGTCAACCGGCCAGCCAGCTTGATGTTATAGCCTCCCTTACCGATGGCGAGGCTGACCTGGTCGTTCTCCATATAAACATTGGCGAGCTTGTTCTCTTCGTCGAAAACGATGCTGGTAATCTTGGCCGGGCTAAGGGCGCGGCTGATGAACAGCACTGGATTGGTGGTATAGTTGATGACGTCGATATTTTCATTACGCAGTTCACGGACAATGCCATGGATGCGCGAGCCTTTCATGCCGACGCAAGCACCCACAGGGTCGATGCGGTCGTCATACGATTCGACGGCGATTTTAGCACGCTGGCCGGGTTCGCGGACAATGCGACGAATGGTGATCAGGCCATCGAAAACCTCAGGTACCTCAGCCTCGAAAAGACGTTGCAGAAACACTTCCGACGTGCGCGACAACGTAATGACAGGGGAACCGTTCAAACTATCGACACTTTTCACGATGGCACGCAGCGAATCACCTTTTTTATAAGAATCGGCAGGGATCTGCTCGGCACGGGGAAGGGTCAGTTCAATGCCCTCATCGTCGATTGCAATGATTTCGCGCTTCCAAACGTGGTTGACTTCGGTAGTGATGATTTCGCCCACCTTTTCCTTGTACTTCTGGAAGATGTTTTCCTTCTTGTATTCCAAAATCTTGGTCTGAAGGTTTTGGCGCAATGCCAAAATGTCGCGTCGGCCAAAGCTATCGATACCGAGACGTTCGCTCACCTCGTCATCCACTTCAAAGTCGGGTTCGATTTTCACGGCATCCGACAATTTGATCTGACGCAATGGATCTTCAAGATCATCGTCATCGACAACGACCCTATTGTGATAGATTTCAAAGTCGCCTTTATCCACGTTGACGATGATGTCGATGAACTCCTCCGTTTCGGCATCGAACTTTTTGTTCAACATGGCCCTAAACACATCCTCCATGATACGCATGATCGCCTCGCGGTCGATATTCTGCGTTTCCTTAATCTCGGAGAAGGTCTCCACTAAGTTCAAGGTTTTCTGGCTGTTTGTTTCCATTTTACTGTTATATATTTAATTATTTGTCAAAATGTTATGTACGGTCTTAGTTCAATTTGCGAACGGTCGAGTTTCAGATTGCCGGTTTCGGCGGCTTCTTTTTTCTTCTTTTTCGCATTTTTCTTCGGTAACGGCTCTATTTCCACGGTCTGCTCATCGAAAGCAATCAGCTTGCCGGCCACCTTGACCCAGTCTTTTGTCTTGACCTCGACTTCCTTGCCGACATATTTGGTCAGTTGACGTTCCATGACCAAGGGACTGCTCAGACCATACGACAGCACGTTCAGTTCAAAGTCTTCCGTATCGCGATCGAGACGACTTTCGATGAAACGGCTCACGGCGATGCAGTCGTCAATGACAACGGCGGTATCGGCATCCAGCAACACCTCAATAACATTCCCCGCCTTGATTTTCACCTCGACGAGAAAGCGGTCGGTGCCTTCGACAGCCTCTGCGGCAAATGCTTCGATCTGTTCCTTACCAATCATTTCAGTTCCATTTTTTAATATTCTTTCGTTACAAAACAAGGGGATGAAAAATCCCCTCGTCCTTCTCTACACAAACAACGCGGACAACATCCGACCATCCTGTTGACAGTCAAAACATTGCCAGCACAATGAAAGCGGTTTGCTTTCGCAACAAAAAAACCTGTTACATTCCGTAGCAGGTTTCTCCACTTCCAGTTGTCAGTTGTCGAGCAAGGATTCGAACCTTGACAGGCAGAACCAAAATCTGCAGTGCTGCCATTACACCACTCGACACCTTCCATTCATCGTTGAATGCGGCGGCAAAAATACATCTTTTTTCGCAAAGTACAAGCATTAATCGCTCATTTTTTGACGAAAACCTTACAGATTGATCTTTTTAAAGCCTTCAAAATGGCTTTTCGAGCGGAATCGTGATCATTTTTCCTTGATCCAATTTCTCTTGGCAAGTGCTTATAACAAAGGAGATTCCGGATCAATTCTTAATCAGGTCAAGAATGATGTTGCGCAGAATGACGGGCGCCCTCATCCTCCGTAGTCATTCCAAACTTGATTTGGAATCTCCTGACAAGGATTATTCTTCTATTGAGCTATTACCGATGATTAGGGGATTCTGGATCAAGTCCAGAATGACGGGTGCTGATGAGGAGGGTCAATTCAACGAAAAATCCTCACGCAGAATCCGCAGAAAACGCAGAATTGTTTGACACCTATTCCACCAACAATCAACAGCTTAACGCATTGCATATCAACACAAAACGCCACCCCATCGGATGACGCTTCGTTTGTAAAAAGGCTTGCAGCATGATCACTGCATAACGCGGCCTTTATTCCTTGATAATCGGATCGGAATAGGACTTGCCGCCTTCCAAGGTGACGCGAAGCATGTAGGTGCCTGCCGATAGTCCCGACAGGTCGAGGCTTTCAATTCCGCTGCGCCACACGCAAAGCTCGCGCCCCTGCAAGTCGTAGAGCGCCACGTGCTGCGGCTTCACGTCGGGAGAATAATGGATGCTTAAACGGTCTCGGACAGGATTGGGATAGAAAACATAGGGACGCATAAGGGCTTCCGTCTCGGCAGTGCCCCAGCCGTCGTTGTTGAAGACCAGCAGAAAAATCTCCGACCCTCGATGGGTGGCGGCATTCCCCACATTCATGCCGCCAACAGCCACTCCTCTGTCGCTGAGCACCTCCATGTAGGTGCCAAAATGGTCATAGCCCGTAGGCTCCAAGCAGAAACGCTGCCAGAGTATGTTCAGGTCCTTGTCCATCAGGACGACAGAGATGCGGCCTACGAAACCTCCCGCAGGATCCTGGGTGCTGTAGGCGAAATAGAACAGGTTGTCGTTCTTCTTTTCAAGACCGAAAGAAAAGGCGCAGCCCATGCTTAAACCTCCGTACGTTACAACTGGGTCGGTGGGAAAAAAGACGGCCTTCATGTTTTGAAGGCTGTCCCAGTCGTATCGCGACACCCTGACGCCATCCTTGCCTCCGTGAAGTTTGTCAAACCGAGAGGCGAGCATAAAGGTGTTGTCGCCCATGTCCAGCATCTTGTCGAAGCTCCCATAGTTCCAGAGATAATCGCCCAGCTTGGCGTCGAGCTTCGCGATGCGGTCTATGTGCAGCAGCGAGTCGAACTCGACGAAAGGGAAATCCATGTTATGGTTCTGGAGGCGGTACCCCGTTTCATAGCACCTGTGCCCGGGGACTTCCCTGTGCCTCATGCCGTAGGAATAACCGTTAAACTGATTCCCCCGCCGGAAACGACCGGGTCAGCCTTCAGCGTGCCGTCGAGACCGCAACGCACAAGGTGCGTCTCGCGGCGGGAAAGGAGATGGTAGCGCGCGACAATGTCGTTGTTGCGGTCGAGGAAGTACCTGTCGCACAAAGGGGTCATGAGCGTGTCGCTCAATGGCACGTTCACCTCTTTTTCGGGATGGAACACCAGGTCGTTGTCGAAATACGAGATGTTCAGGTAGCTGCAACAGCTGTCGAAGTCGCGGACAATCCGCGCATAGATATGGTCGTCGCCGTAGGGGTTCTTCGCCAGCAGCGACCAGTTCAGGTCGCTGTCCTCAACGAAAAGGCTGTCCATCACCACGGCGCCGTGCCGCGAAACCTTCAGGAACATGTTGCCGGCATCGCAGATAGAATGCCCCTGTTCGTCAATTTTGAACAGCTGGCAGCAGAACAGGATGTTGCCGTCCTGCATTTCGAGCATGTTGCGCATGTCGAGCGAGTAATACCCGAAGTAATGGTGCGCAATGGAGTCGTAGGTCTGCGCCCTACAAAAAAGGCTGACAGCGCAAAACAAAGCAATAGGAACAGTTTCTTCATGACTTGGTGTTTTTAATATTTTGGTTAAACAATAATGATTCGATGAGCTTGACAGGTGTAACGGTGGCAAAGATAGTCATTTACAGCCACTTCGCCAAGGTTTTCGGAAAAGACCACCGCGAGCACATGGCCGTTGATGGATGCGTGGATGTCAGGGCCTTTAAGATGTCCTGAGACCTTGCTTTCCTTAATAGTGATATTGGTAACCCCATCTTCAAATCGGGTTTCAGCGGCTGCACACCAAATTGATGGAATGAGCAAACAGAACATAAGGACAAAATGCTTGACGGTTGATTTTAAAATAGACATGATGATTTGCTTTGTTTTCGTATGCAAAAATAGAACGTTTTTTTCGGACAGTGCCCCAAAAAAACGCTCTCAATTATTGCAAAATTTCTATTAACGATTTGTATTACATTATTTTAAACAGCATGGATTTGTTCCATTAGGAAGACATACAATCCTTGCGAGCAATGGAGTGCTTTTTCCAATTTCAGAATGTTTCGCCGGTATGAGGGGTATGAATCCTGAAGCAATATGCAAAGGTTCATGTTATCGATCTCCATCAGATACAAGCTGCAACACAGCCAATCCTTTCTACTCATGGCGGGGTAAAAGGCTTTTAGAGCGACAAGCAGCTTGGGGAAATGCGTTTTGACCGCTTTGGCAAGCATGGCCAATTGCTGGGGCGACAAGGCGAACTCTTGGAAATCCCTCACGTTCATATTGGTTTTGACGGTCTTGCTCTTGTCAGCATAAAGCCGGTTAACCCTATCCCGGACTTCCATACAAATAGAGGTTTGGAGGAATGCCTTGCAGGCTTCTTCACCAGAATAACCGGCGGGGCCCTTTTCCTCTGTTTCCATCCTGCTTTCCTGCTCTTCTATTTGCTTTATGGCTCCGCGAAGTGCTTCATTGCTCTTTTTCAATCGCCCCGACAAAGCTTTCTGTTTCATCTCGTGGGCATACCGGTCGGCATTGTTCCTCGCTTCCAAACACCGCTTTCTTTTCCTGCTCATATAAAAAAGAAGGACGACGGCCAATGCCAAGAGGAGGGTTCCTCCCAAAGCCGACATCGTCCACTTCTTTCCCCTACTGATTTCCTGCCGGCGCAACCGATCCGATCTTTCATGCGTATAAGCGTTGTACAACGCTACCAATTGCGATTTACAAGCACTGTTATTCTCCGCTTGGTTGGCAAAAGGAGCCAGAAAAACAGTGTATTCCGACATCTCGGGGGATCTCTCTTGCTTTTTGCAGATTTCCAACAACCATTCGGCGGCTTGTTTCTTCGCCCCAACGCTCGTCGTGCCCGAATACACCCTTTTCAAGTACAGCCAAGCCGAATCGTACTGGGTTTCATGATAAAACATGTCGCCCATAGCCAGACAACGGACCAAATACTCCCTTTCGTCTTCCGATTGTGCAAGGAGCTTGCGCAATTGAAAGAGCGGAAGTTGCGTATTCTTCGTTCTCTTGTAGGACAAACAGGCACCATGTGTTGCAATATCGCGGTAGATGAGGCTGCCTGTATCGTTCAAACTTACCGCCGCCTTAAGGTAATAGCAGTCCGCGCTGTCCAACTGCTCCATCATTTCATATTGAGCGCCGATTTCGTCCAACATCCATGCAAGATGGGAAGGAGATATCTTTATCTTACCATAATAATTCAACGCCTTTCTTCCGAAACAAATGGCCTGTTCATGCAAATAGATGTCGGAAAAATAGCTCCGTTAAATGGGTGTAAATCAACGTCATGACATTTGCCTTTTGCCCCACCAGCTCCTTTTCCTCGAAACGCCCCTCCATGATTTCCAAGGCTTGAAGGTACTCCCGGCAGGCGTCCGTCACGCTGTCGCGCTCATAATACCCCACGCCTTTCATGTAATGGGCGCGGGCGGAGAGGAAGACGGGCGTTTCGCTTTGGGCAAAGGCGATGCTGTCGAAATAATCCGCTGCCCGTAGAAGTTCCATGCGGTTGGTCTGGGCGCAGTCGTTCTTGTACAGCAGTTCCGATACCATCAGCTGGCAGTAGTGGCTGTCGAAGACATCGAGGCTGTCCGCCTCGGGACTCACCGTAAACTCCTGCAACAGCGCAAAGGCGCTTTCGGGTTGCCGTCCCATCAGGCTGTCGATGGCGGCAAGGATGCCGCTGGCAGGTGTTGCGGGCGGACAAAAGCCGGGCTTCGCCCTGCCGCACGACAAGAGCGTCGCAAAAAACACCACACCGAACAAGAGCCTGCCTGTTTTCATGGCACAAAAATAAACATTTTTTCCGGCTGCTTGCGAGGAAGGAATGCCGAAGATATTCTGTTCAATAATTCAGTAACGCTTCATCTTCGGTGTGTGTCATTCCGCACCCCGATGCGGAATCTCCTGACAAAGGATAACACACCACACGGCTATTCATGAAGGGCTTATTTTCCGCTGCCGCGCGATTGTATCGCGTGGTAATTGGATTTTTATTGCCACGCGATACAATCGCGCGGCAGCGAAGGTTTCCTTTAAAGAGATTCTGGATCAGGTCCAGAATGACATGGTTCTGATGAGGTGGGGCAGTTCAACGGTCAACAATCAACAATTCAACACATCCTCTCTCATCACATCAACTAATCTACTAATCAGCTCATCACACATCAAAAAATCCTCAATCAACCATCAGCCGGCTCCATCAAGCGTGAAGATGCAACGTTCCACGCCTTACTCCGTCCCTACAGCTTCCAAGGGGTCTTGCATTGCGCTATAAAGCGTTGTGTCAGGTTCCGGAGCATACCTCTCGGGGATTTCTTCTTTACACATGGCTTTGCGCCAATACTTCACCTCATCGCTGTAACGCGGCATATCTTTATCGGGAACCGGATCCGTGGGCGGCGATTCCATTTTCAGCGGATCAATGGGCGTACCGTTCTTATACACCCTGAAATCAAGGTGAGGACCTGTTGCCACGCCGGTCATTCCTACATAACCAATCAACTGTCCCTGCCGCACCCGAACGCCTTGGACGATGCCTTTTGCATAGCCTTTCAGATGCATATAACAAGTCGTATAAGTGCCGTTATGTTTGATTTTCAAGTAATTGCCACCACCTCCACATTGATAGGCCTTTGCAATGACCACTCCATCGCCAATGCTATACACAGGTGTTCCGGCGGGTGCGGCATAATCCACTCCATGGTGGGGACGGTAGTATTTCAGGACGGGATGATAGCGGCTGTGTGTAAATTTGGAACTTATGCGGCTGTAGCTTAACGGCGCTTTCAGGAAAGCTTTGCGCAGGCTGGTGCCGTTCTCGTCAAAATAGTCGCAATTGCCTTCCTGATCGAAGCGAAACGCCCATAGCGTATCGCCACGATGCACGAACTTACAGCAATAAATCTCGCCAAGCCCTACTGCAACGCCATCAATATATTCTTGTTCGTACACCACATCAAAAGCGTCGCCTTCCTGTATGCCGAAGAAATCAACTGTCCACGCATAGATGTCGGAAAGGTGCACGGCCAATGCGGGATCGCCACCCCCACCCACAATGGCGTTCCACAGCGACGAAGTGATGACACCGTTAGTGCGTGCCATACGCAACTCACTATCCTTGCAATACCGACGGGCCGGTAACGAGTCCGTCAGACTGAAAATGGCAAAATCGCGCTGGTCAATCTGATAAATCCAATACAAAGGCGTTTCGAGACTGTCGTTGGAGAGGAGTATCTTGTAATGGTTCCCTCCCCTGATTTTACTCACATCGAATACATTGCGCCTATTTCGCGCAATAAAATCGATGGTTTGCGCACTCACGCCATAGTCGGAGAGCAAGGTGGAAAGAAACTGGTTGCAGGCGATGCTGCCTTCTACAACCTCCATGGAATCGATGCAGATGTCGAGCACATACTGGGGTTCTGGGCGCTGCTCGCCCTTTGTTGCGCAGGATTCTCCTTGGGCATGCTGATACCAGCACCATAAGGAACGTATCAGGAAAAACAAGACCACGAGCACCAAAACGACTGTAAGAACACCCCACAGTCTCTTCCTTTTCCTGTTGTTGTTGCTGTAATTGCCGTTCATCAGGGAAATAACGAAAAAAAACAAGCGAACCCCGGGCGGCGACATCTCGCAGCACGATGATTCGCTTGTCGAAAATTATGGTTTACTTTTTCGCCTGGTCGTATCCTGCATGCAAGGCTTTCAGGTTGGACTCGACGACATCGGCACCCTTGGCACCGAAAACGTGCGAAATGGCGGCTTCCAGCTTGTCCATCTCAATGCCGAGATAAGGCACCATGGCACCCAAAAGCACCATGTTGGGACGCGCCTTCGCTTCCTTGGCGATTTCATTGGCGTTGAAACTGACCACATGCGGCAGTTTTTTCAACTCACCATGAACCTGCTCAAGGTCGGGATAGTTTTTGATGTTGACAAAAGGCTCATTGTTGGTAATGACCCATCCTTCCTTGTCCAGCCAAGGCAGATAGCGCAAGGCTTCCATAGGTTCGCTGGAAAGGATGATGTCGGCCTGGCCTTCGGGAATGACATCGGCAAAAATCGGCTCGCTCGACAGTCGCAAATGCGAAAACACCGATCCGCCACGCTGCGACATGCCGTGGATTTCAGACTGTTTGAGGTTCAAACCCATATTCAAGGCTGCATCGGAGATGATCTTGGCCACCGAAACGATGCCATCGCCACCCACACCGCACAATACTATATCTTTTTTCATGAATTCTAATATTAAAGGATTATTTATAATAGTTTGACATTCAAGCCATCAACATCATTTCTTGAGATGCTTCTTGAGTTCCACGATACAAGTGCGATGCGGAATGATGACCGACACGCCGTTGTAGGCAACTTCTTCTTCGATGATGCGTACGTTTTCCTCGTGGTTTTTCGGCAGCGGGATGATGTCGCGAATATGTTCCGGAGCCACGCCCAAGCCTTCGCAAATGCGACGGATCTTGTTGTTGGCTGATGAAGGCTGTCCACCCGTCATGGCCGTGATGTCGTTGTCGAGAATCATCACCACCACGTTGGCCTTTTCGTTCACGCAGTCGAGCAATCCCGTCATACCACTATGTCCGAAGGTGCCGTCGCCGATAACCGCCACAGCCGGGAAGATACCCACTTCCGAAGCTCCTTTGGCCATGGTGATGGAAGCACCCATGCACACCGTGGTGTGAATGGCTTTCATGTTGAAGCCCAAGGTGTAGCATCCGATGTCACCGAACACCTTGCCACCCTTGTGATTGGCCATGACCGCATTCAAAGCATTGTAACTGTCGGTATGGGGACAACCTTGGCACAACGCTGGAGGACGGTTGGTGACCACCTGAGGCACGGTGAAGGAAGCGGCAGCTTTGATTCCCAAGGCTTTCGCCACCTTTTCGGCATTCATCTCACCATCGCGGCGTATGGTCTCGTCGAGACGGCCTTTCACCTTCTTGCCCTTGCCCAAAAAGCCCTTGATCTGCTCCTCAACGAATGGCTGTCCGTCTTCAAGCACCAACAGTTCGTCGCAAGATTCATACAGTTTGTTGATCATGTCGTAAGGCAACGGATATTGGGTCACTTTTACAACCGGATGCGGACATTTGCCGTCCTTGAAATTTTCCATCAGATAGTTGTAGGCGATACCTGTGGTAACAATGCCAAGCGATTTGTCGGGACCGTCGATATAGGCGTTAAAGCCCGATGTTTCGGAAGCCTTGGTAAATTCGGGTTGTTTGTCGATCAGGCTTCTGTAGAGATTCTTGGCATTTGCCGGCAGCAACACAAATGATTTGGCATCGGCGGGTTCCGTCAGCTCGTTTTGTTTCCTGACCGGTTTGCGCACCACGCCGGCGCGGCTGTGCGCCAAACGGGTGGGAACGCGATACAGCACCGGAGTGCCCAAACGTTCACTCAGCTCGTAGCCGTAATGCACCATGTCGTAGGCTTCTTGTTGATTGGAAGGCTCTAACATGGGGATCATGGCCCAATGACCGTAAAAACGGCTGTCCTGCTCGTCTTGCGAGGAGAACATGCTCGGGTCGTCGGCGACGACAACCAGCACGCCCTTTGTGCCGATGATGGCGGCGTTCATGAAGGGGTCGCCACTGACGTTCAAGCCAACGTGTTTCATACAAGTCATGGCGCGTTTTCCGGCATAAGCAACACCGATGGAAGCTTCCAAAGCCGTTTTTTCATTGGCGCACCAATTGGCAACAACACCGAGTTCCTTTGCCTGTTTCGACTTCATCACATACTCTGTGATCTGTGTGGAGGGCGTACCCGGATAACTGTTGATCGCAGTACCGCCCGCATCGATAAAGCCCTGAGCTATGGCTTCATCACCTAGTAACAATAATTTCTCCATGTGAATTTCTGTCAATATTTCTAAATGATAAATTCTGTTTATGAATCGTGCACAAAGATACGCAATTGCAACGAACCAACAAGCATTTCATATCACTCATTTGTAATATTATTTACAAATCACCATGTATCAACATTATACGAAAAGCCCTCCCCATAAGCATCAAAGCCATGAACAGAAACGACAAATAAAAAAAATGCAACACGACGAACATGGCTGAAAAGCACTGCCTCACCACCACTCACTTTCTTACGCCGAAACTCCTCCAAAATCATCACAGTGTCCCATTATCCGATTTAATTTACGAAAAAAAACAACTTGTATTGTAACTTTTTGTGCACTTTTGCGTATTATACCATAGTCACAACAAAATCAATAAGAGAAAAAAATGGAAAACTACAAGAAACTTGAACGTAACGTAAACAACAAGGTCATCGGTGGCGTTTGCTCCGGCTTGGCCGATTACTTTGAAATCGACACCGCCATCATGCGCGTGCTGTTTGCCTTCGTGTTTTTAATTGGCGGATCAGGGCTGCTCATTTACCTTATTCTTTGGATTGCCTTGCCTGCACGCCGCGACGACAGCCCTTACAATCAGGCTTACGAATCCGCTACTGGAGATCCTGAAACCCGAGTAACGCGTCGCACCCATCAAGGCAGTTTGATTGCCGGTCTCATCTTAGTGCTGCTGGGTGTTCTGTTTCTGCTCGGCAACCTTATTCCGCGTTTCAACTGGCACACCTATTGGCCCGTCGTGCTCATCGCCCTCGGCTTGGTGCTGATCATCCCATTCTCCTCAAAGAAACACTCGTAAAACCTTCGCATCATGAAAAGTAGAAATTTGTATTTCGGCATTATTGTTCTTTTTATAGGTGTCATAGCGTTGTTATCATCGCTGCATGTCATTAATTTCAACTGGCACATTGCAAGGACTTTATGGCCAATAATTCTTGTTGTTGTCGGCATCTCCATGCTACCGCTCAAAGATTACCTGAAAGGCATATTGCTGGTACTTACCCTCGGCACGGCATGTCTGATCTATCATTTCGAGAGCCAGCATCCCGAACGTTATCCCCATTCCGCCTACAGTTTTTTCAACCGCCAATGGGATTGGGATGATGACAAAACCGATTACTACGATTCGGAATCGTATTATGACGATACCGACGATGAAGACGCCAAAGGAGCTTCCGTTGCTTATGAAGGCGACACCGTCCATCAGTTCAGCAGCGCCTACGAAGCGGTGCACAACGCCCATCTCGACATTGAGATTGGTGCCGGAAAATTGGAATTGAAATCCCCATGCGCCGAGCTGATTCTGGCCGAAACGCGGAGCGACTTCGCCCGATACACCTTCCGCAACATCACCATCCCTGACGAAAGCCTGTCGAAGGTGTCGATCAAGCAGAAATCATCGCATCATTCCCTGAAGGGGAAAATCAACAACAAAGTTGATGTCAAGCTGTGTGACACACCTATTTGGGACTTCAACATCGAAACCGGAGCCTCTACGCTCAACCTCGACTTCAGCCCTTACAAAACCGACAATATTGAAATCGATGCCGGCGTATGCGACATTGACATCAAAATGGGCGACAAGTTGGCTGACAACAGCGTCCTGGACATCGAATCCGGCGTTTCCGACATCACCATTAAAGTTCCCGAAAACATAGGCTGTACGATCGATGTGGAATCCGCCCTTACTAACAAGAATTTCATTGGTTTTGAAAAGAAAAACCGTCACAAATGGCAGACTTCCAACAATGATAATGCCGAAAAGCACCTTACTATCAAGTTGAGTTGTGGCGTATCGAACATCGACATCAGCAGGTATTGATTAACACTGCTTTTCCCTTCTCCAATAGAGGAAGCCTGCTATTTGGAGAAGGGAAAAGTCTGTTTTTTTCCCGCCCTGAATCCTTTCCATTTCGATTTTTTTCTTTCCTTTGCAGTTTCGTTCCGAAACGGTACGAAAAGATATTTTTAATTCAAAATCATACCACACAACATGCAAGGAAACTTTTTGAGACGATTTTTTTTCATCTTAGTCCTCATCACAGGCACAAATATCTGTGTTTTTGCACAAGGCAACAACAGCATTAAAGGTTTCGTTTACGAGGCCGCAACCGGAGAGCCAATAATGTTTTCCAACGTCTATCTCAAAGGCACCACCATTGGCGGATCGACGGATGAAAACGGCTATTTCAACATTACCCGTATTCCCGATGGAAAACACAAGCTGATGGTCACTTCCGTAGGATTCGACACGATAAGCGAGTTTGTCACGCTGGCAAAAGGCCAGACGCTGAACCGTCGTTTCAACCTCAAGAGCGCCAGTTTGAACCTTGACGCCGTGGAAGTTACGGCCGATAAAATAGAGGCTCAGACCGAGACCCGCACTTCCGTTATCAATGTCACGCCGAAGACTATCACCAAGATTCCCAGTGTAGGTGGTCAGGCCGACTTGGCGCAATACCTGCAGGTCGTTCCCGGCGTTATCTTCACGGGTGACCAAGGCGGACAGCTTTATATCAGAGGTGGTTCTCCCATACAGAACAAAGTGCTGCTGGACGGCATGGTGGTTTATAATCCTTTCCACTCCATCGGCTTGTTCTCGGTATTCGACACCGACATTATCCGAAATGCCGAGGTTTACACCGGAGGTTTTGGCGCCGAATACGGCGGTCGCATTTCGTCCATCATGGACATCTCCACCCGTGACGGCAACAAACGCCGCTTGTCTGGAAAACTCGGAGCAAGCTGCTTCGGTGCCAAGATGATGCTCGAAGGCCCTCTCATGAAAGCCAAGAACGATGACGACCCGGCCATTACCTTTGTCCTTTCTGCCAAGAACTCTTACTTGGAAAGCACCAGCAAAATACTTTATCCTTATGCTGCCGAAAACGGACTGCCTTTCAACTATCAGGACTTCTATGCCAAGATGTCGCTCAACGCACCCAACGGAAGCAAATTCAACCTGTTCGGATTTTCATTCAACGACCAGGTGAACAACTACAAGTCGCTCTCTGACTTCGGATGGAATTCCTTTGGCGCCGGATCCAACTTTCTCATCATCCCCGGAAAGTCTCCCGTCATGGTGGAAGGTAATATCGCTTGGTCAAGCTACACCTCATGGATGCGTGAACAAAACAATCCCAACCGCCACAGCAATGTCAACGGCTTCAACATGGGATTCACTTTCAACTACTTCTTAGGCAAAAACACCCTGAAATACGGTATCGAAATCCTTGGCTACGCCACCGATTATCTCACCTATAGCAACTACGGTCATTACCGCATCGAAGAAAAAGAAAACTCCACCGAAATTGGTGCTTTTGTCAAATACAAGGCCACGTTTGGCAAACTGCTGTTTGAGCCGAGTTTCCGCTTACAATGGTACGCCTCGCTTAACGAACTGATGCCCGAACCGCGTATTGCACTGAAATACAATGTCACCGACCGTTTGCGCATCAAGGCTGCCGCGGGCATGTACACTCAAAACTTCGTTGCCGCCACCAGTGACCGCGACGTGGTGAACCTATTCTACGGATTCCTGTCGGGCATCGACAACCTGCCTGCGACTTTCAATGGGCACAAGGTGACCTCCAACCTGCAAAAGGCCAATCATGTCATTCTCGGCGCCGAATTCGATCTCGTCAAAAACATCACCATGAACGTCGAAGGTTATTGGAAGAATTTCGCTCAGATGACCAATATCAACCGTAACAAGATCTACGACGACAATAACGATGTGAACTTTGGCATTCCCGACATCCAGAAAAAAGACTTCATGATAGAGACAGGAGATGCTTACGGTTTCGATGTTTCGATGAAGTTTGAAAACAAGCGTTGGTACCTTTGGACCGTTTATGCGCTGGGATTCGTGAACAGACAGTACGAAAAGGTTGAGGGCAAAGATGTGGTTATTGCAAACTATGCACCCCACTTCGACCGCCGCCACAACGTGAATGTCATTCTCACCTACACCGCAGGTTCACAACGCGAATGGGAGTTCAGCGGACGCTGGAACTTCGGCAGCGGATTTCCCTTTACCAAGATCCAAGGGTTCTATGAATATCTGCCTTTCCAAAACGGTCTCAACATTGACTATACTGTTGTGAATGGAGAGCTTGGCATTATCTACGGCAAACTGAACGAAGGCCGTCTGCCTACCTACCACCGTTTCGACATCGACGTGAAACGCAAGTTCTTTTTCAGCGAGCACACTTTGTTGGAAGCCGACTTGAGCGTGACCAACGTTTACAACCGCGCCAACGTTTTCTACGTCAACGTGGTGACCAGCGAAACAGTCAACCAGCTTCCCATCATGCCGACCATAGGTCTTACGTTTTCATTCTAATCCTTAATACAGACTACAGAAAGCAGGCCTCCTCAAGAAGCCTGCTTTTTTTCAAATATCAACAGCCATGACACCTCCCCAAGCACCCCGGCACACCCATCTGATGACGATGCACGGACACACCCGCACCGATAACTATTACTGGCTCAACGACCGCGAGAACCCCGAAGTCATTGCCTATCTTGAAGCCGAAAACCGTTATGCGGAAGAAGGGTTAAAACACACTGAACAACTTCAAAACCGGCTATTTGAAGAAATCAAAGGACGCATCCGGCAAGACGACAACTCCGTTCCTGTCAAAATCAGGGATTACTACCACTACACCCGTTACGAGGAAGGCGGGGAGTACCCATTGTACTGCCGCAAAAAAGACAGCCTTGACAACGAAGAAGAAATTGTTCTTGACAGCAACAAATTGGCTGAGGGTCATGCCTTTTTCGACATTGGCGGCATCGCATACAGCGAGGATGACCGTTTACTGGCTTATAGTGTCGATACCGTCAGTCGCCGTCTTTACACCATCTATATCAAAGACCTTGAGACCGGTCTCCTGCTGAATGAAACCATTGCCAACACTTCGGGCAACCTTGTATGGGCTTCCGACAATACCACGTTATTCTACGGCATGAAAGACAAAAGCCTGAGACCCTACAAAATCTTTCGCCACCGCGTTGGCACCCCAGCTCCCAATGACGTGGAAGTCTATCACGAAGCCGATGACCAGTTTTACGTATATGTCACCAAGAGCAAATCCCGTAAATACCTTATCATCTGCTCCGAGTCCACACTCTCATCAGAATGCCGCATTGTGGAAAGCGACCGTCCCGACCAGCCTTTCCGTGTCTTCCAGCCCCGCCAATCCGACATGTTGTATGACATCGGGCATTTTGGCGACTGTTTTTACATCCAGACCAATGCCGACAGGGCGCAAAACTTCAAAATCATGAAGACTCCCGCTACAAAGACCGGCAAAGAGCATTGGGAGGAAGTCATCGCCCACCGTCCCGACGTGCTCATTGAAAGCTTTTCGCTGTTCAACCATTACTTCGTTATCGAAGAACGGCATAATGGCCTGGTAAACATACGCATTAAGCGATGGGATGACGACTCCGACTACTACATCGACTTTGGAGAGCCAGCCTACACTGCCGAAGTAGGCGCCAACCCCGATTTCGACGCCATTACGCTGCGCTACAGTTACACATCAATGACCACGCCCGCTTCGGTATATGCCTTCGACATGCTGACCCGGCAACGCATCCTGCTGAAACAACAGGAAGTGGTGGGCGGCTACCGGTGCGAGGATTATGTCACCGAAAGGCTGCTGGCGCCCTCGCACGACGGAACAATGGTGCCCATCTCCATCGTTTACAAAAAAGGTCTTGTAAGAAATGGCAAAAATCCGCTCGTTCTTTACGGCTATGGTTCATACGGCAGCAGCATGGACGCTTACTTTTCATCGGCACGTCTGAGTCTGCTCAAGCGAGGTTTTGTCTGGGCCATCGCACACATCAGAGGGGGTGAAGAGATGGGACGGCAATGGTACGAAGACGGCAAGATGCTGCACAAACGCAACACCTTCCTCGACTTTATCGCTTGCGCCCAGCACCTTGAAAAGCAAGGCTACACCCATCGCAGCAAGATGTTCGCCATGGGAGGCAGTGCCGGCGGCTTGCTTGTGGGTGCGGTGGCCAACATGGCACCGGAGCTGTGGCGCGGCATCATCGCACAAGTGCCGTTTGTCGATGTGGTCACTACCATGCTCGACGAAAGCATACCGCTCACCACGGGAGAATACGATGAATGGGGCAACCCCAACGAAAAGAAGTATTACGACTATATGCTTTCCTACTCACCCTACGATAATGTGGAAGCCAAAGCCTATCCCGCCATGCTCGTCACTACAGGACTGCACGACAGCCAGGTACAGTACTGGGAACCCGCCAAATGGGTGGCCAAGCTGCGCGAGCTAAAAACCGACCATAACCCGCTTTACCTGAAAACCGAAATGGATTACGGTCATGGCGGAGCTTCGGGACGTTTCGAAGGATACAAGGAAGTGGCACTGGAATATGCCTTCATGCTTGATTTAGTGAGCGATGAAAATTCGACGACAGAATAATGGCGTTGTCGTTCACGGATATTTCGTAATTTTGACGCGTATTTATTAATCCATTACAGCCAATGAAAGCAAGACAAATTTCCATTCTCATAGCTGCCTGCCTGATGGCGACGACGGCCTTAGCCCAGAGAAAGACCAAATCCACCGAAGAAGATGCGAAACAGTTTTACCGCACCATCCAAGGCGAATATAAAGCCCAAATCAACGATTCGGTCAGCGCCACGCTGCATTTTACGCCGATATGGCAAAACGACGGACGTTTCCATTGGCTTTACATGGAAGCCTTTTATGACGAAAGCCGACAAATCATCGAACAGAAAGTCATAGAAATCGTTCCCGTCACCCAACTGACCTATAAAGTCATCGTTCACGATTTGAAAGATCCCGCTATTTTTGCGGGCAAATGGGGCAATCGCAATTTCTTTGACGGATACACCACGGATATTCTCAAAGGGAAAAGCAGATTCAAGTTTATCAAGACCAAGGATTTCGAGTACCAGACCACAAGTTTCTACAGCAGAAAATCATTGCAGTGCTTTTCGAAAGGCGACCGTGTTCACTTCAAGTTCGTGCAGGGCGACGAAAGGCTTTACATCAAGATTCTCCGCTCCAGATCAAGTAAAATCGACGGGGTTCTGTTCATCAAGACTCCTACCGACATCGGATAAAAACACAACGGCAAAAAAGGCAGGGCAATTAATACCCGCCTTTCAATTTGAACGTCCACACCGCCGTTGAATGCAGGTCGGCATATTTCAAAGGCGTTGTGTCGATGATGAGCTCGCCGTTCTCGTACCGCCACGGCAACACTTTTTCACTGCCCAGCAAGGTGACTTTCATGTTTTCATTCGGCTGCTTCAACAACAGCACCAAACTGTCCTGCGGATAGTCAAGCGCATGGGCATATAGCGCTTCATCCGTCTGTGTGTAGCACAACCAAGGCTTCTGGCAGGAATATTCTGCACGCAAACCATTGTTTTCCAATGTTTCATCCGTACAAAACGCCGAAATCGTCTGTTGGGGCATCGTTTTCGACGACCAAAGCAAATGCACGCTGGCCTCCATATCGTGTTCATCATAACGGATAGAAATATCGTGCACACCTTCTTTCAAGCGCACTTTTGCCCGATTTGATTGTGAGGCGGCAGCCGTTTGCGCATTGCTTTGTGTGGCATCGGATCGGGCTGGGTCAAAATCCAACACCGTGACACCGTCGATGACCACTTTCACCGGATCCACCGCCTCTACCTCAAACAGGTAGTTGTCCGTACGATCGACGTTCAGCACGCCATTCCAGCACGCCTGAAAATCGTCACAGGCAATGTCGGAATGGGGAGAGTTGCGCACCCAATTGAATTTGATGACGGAGTCGATGCGTGACACTGTCACCGGCTTGGTTTCGTACTGTTTGCTATAAGGACGCGATCCATAGATAGCTTCGCCATTGATTTTCAACCATTTGCCAAGATCAAGCAGGCGTTCCTGCTGAAGAAGCGGTATCTGTCCATCGGCAGCAGGACCTACATTCAGTGTCATGCCGCCACCGGCAGCCACCAAAGTGACGAAATGACGAATCAGCTCATCGGAACTCAGATAGTTGCTCAACGGTTCGTTGCGGTTCAAAGCGAACGAACGTCCCAAACCGCGGCATTCCGCCCAAGGACGATCGGTAAGTTGGATGCCGGCACTGTATTCCGGAGTACGGAAGCCGTGATCCGAACCTTTTCCCCAGCGGTCGTTGACAATGGCATCAGGCCCCACCGTATTGTAATACCATGAAATCAGCTCGGCCGCGTGCCATTGCTCGGCGGTGTTGTTCCATTCGCCGTCGGCAAATATCATGGAAGGCTTATAGGTCGAGACCAGTTCCTTGAACTGCGGAATCATGTGCGTTTCGACATAATCCGCAATGGAATCATCGGGGTCTTTCATCCACAGATGCAACGGGTGTGTCCACTCGGGCAGCGAATAATAAAAGCACATGCGCATATTGCGCGCCCGCACGGCATCGGTGAGTTCAGCCACGATGTTACGTTTGGGACCGCCGTTGACACTGTTCCATTCCGGTGCATAACGGCTGGGCCACAGGCAGTAACCGTCGTGATGTTTCGTGACCAATAGCACATATTTCGCGCCGGACTTTTCAAACAACTCCGCCCACGCATCGGGATCAAACATTTCTGCTTTGAAAAACGGCTCTATGTCACGATAAGAAGCCCCTTCGCCAAACATCTGTTTGTGAAAAGCCTGACGTGCCGTGTCGCCCGATGTCAGTCCAAGGTAATACCACTCTCCGTAGCCCTCTTTGCTGGCGAAAGCCGGAACGGAATACACACCCCAATGGATGAAGATGCCCAATTTGGCATCGCCAAACCACTGCGGGTAGCCCCTCTTGTTAATCGATTCCCATGTAGGCTCCGCCTGAGCCTTCACACTGCCTATTGTCAACATCAGCGCGACAACGAAAAGTAAAAAACGCTTCATCATAAAAGGATTAATCGGATTGAGACTGCAAGAATACGCATTTTTCGGCAATTGGCAATGCCGTGCCAAGCGGTTTGCCGCGCCCGAACAAACATCCTCATCAAAAAAATCGTACCTTTGCCGCCACTATTATGGCAACAGTGGCAAACGTTCCAAAACGGATTTACAGGCACGATGCCCGCATCGGTGCGATGCTTGAGCATCTGCATGAGGGAGGGGGGCATTTGCTCTGTTCCAACTTGACGGGATCTTCCAAGGCTTTCGTCATCGAAGAGCTGTTTCGCCAAGGAGGCGGGCAGCACCTTGTCATTTGTAGCGACCGTGAAGACGCAGCCTATTTATACAACGATTTGGAGGGTCTTTTGGACGAGCGTGAAATGGACTACAGCAAAAAACAGGTGCTCTTCTATCCCACATCCTACAAACGTCCCTACGAGCCTGAGCGCGCCGACAACACTTATATCCTGTCGCGCACCGAGGTGCTGCAACGCATCTCCACCAGCGAGCGCAAGACCATCATCGTAACTTATCCCGAAGCCCTGAGCGAAAAGGTGTTCACACGAAAGCTGCTTGAGAAACATTCCTTTAAAATCAAGAAAGGCGACCGGATTTCCCTTGATGCGATTATCGACCGGCTGTATGAGTACGAGTTTGAAAACGTCGATTTTGTTGTTGAACCCGGTCAGTTTGCGTTGCGTGGCGGTCTCGTTGATGTTTTCTCTTTCGCCAACGACTTTCCTTACCGTATAGAGTTTTTCGGCGACGAGGTGGAGTCCATCCGCAGCTTCGATATCGCCAACCAGCTCTCCATCGAGCAACTGAACAATATTGTGCTACTGCCCAACATGCAGGAATGCGCCTTCATGAACGAGCGTCAGTCGATGCTACAATACCTGCCTCCAACCACGACGGTCTGGATAGAAGACATGCCTTTTTTCGCTGCACAAATCGACAAAGAATACGACCGTGCCGTGGAAGCCTACCAAAAATTTGACAGCGAAGAAAACCGCATCGACCCACCTGCCTTGTTCTGCCACTCGGACGAACTGATAGAAAGTCTGATGCAGCATCACACCGTGGAAATAGGACAAAGCAGCCAGCTTGGCGCTACGGACAAAGTGGCTTTCCACACCCTGCCCCAACCCATCTTCTATAAAAACTTCGACCTGCTCATCGATGACATCAAGACACGCGAAGAGGAGGGCTACCGGCTGATTCTATACTCCGAAAGCACCAAGCAACTCGACCGCATCCAGGCTATCTTGAACGACATACAGCATCAGCCCGAAGACCATTGCGACTTCGACCGCGACCTGCACGCCATCCATGGCGGATTCATCGATAACGACCTGAAAGTGTGCTGCTACACCGACCACCAGATCTTTGAGCGTTACCACCGTTTCCACCTGCGCGACAGTTACAGCACCAAACAGGCTCTCACCCTGAAAGAACTTTACGAGCTGAAACCCGGCGACTATGTCACCCACATCGACCACGGCATCGGCTGTTTCGACGGTCTCGAAACCATCGAAACCAACGGCAAGCATCAGGAGGCGCTGCGCCTGATTTACAACAACGGCGATATCCTTTATGTGAGCATACATTCGTTGCACCGCATCGCAAAATACAGCGGTAAGGAGGGAGCGGAGCCGCACCTCAGCACTTTAGGCTCGAATGCGTGGAACAAGTTGAAAAACAAGACCAAGAGCAAGGTCAAGGACATCGCCCGCGAACTCATCAAGCTATATGCCGAGCGCAAACAAAGCAAAGGGTTCCGTTTTGCACCCGACAGCTATATGCAGACCGAACTCGAAGCCTCTTTCCTCTACGAGGACACGCCGGACCAATTGAAAGCCACCAACGACGTAAAGCGCGACATGGAAACCGATAGTCCGATGGATCGTCTCGTTTGTGGCGATGTCGGCTTCGGGAAGACCGAGGTGGCCATGCGTGCCGCCTTCAAAGCCGCCTCCGATTCGAAACAAGTCGCCGTGCTCGTCCCCACAACGGTTTTAGCACTACAGCACTACCACACTTTCTGCGGACGCCTCAACGGATTTCCCGTCAACATCGAATACCTGAACCGTTTTAAAAACGCCAAACAGCAATCCGAGATTCTGAAAAAACTTGAAAACGGACAGATCGACATCATCATCGGCACCCATCGTTTGGTCGGTAAAGACGTAAAATTCAAAGACTTGGGATTGCTCATTATCGATGAAGAACAGAAATTCGGCGTTGCCGTGAAAGAAAAGCTGAAAACGCTGAAAACCAATATCGATACCCTTACGCTGACGGCCACGCCCATTCCGCGCACCTTGCAGTTTTCCATGATGGGAGCACGCGACCTGAGCATCATCAACACACCGCCGCCCAACCGCTATCCGGTGCAGACCGAGCTACACGGCTTCGACGGAGAGCTGATCCGCGAAGCCATTCAGTTTGAGCTGGCACGCGATGGACAGGTGTTTTTCATCCACAACCGCATCCAGAACATCATGGATGTTTACGACCTCATCACTAATTATGTTCCCGGAGTACGTGTGGCTGTGGCGCATGGTCAAATGGAAGGAGAAAAATTAGAGAAAATCATGCTCGGTTTCATCGGCGGCGACTACGACGTGCTGCTATGTACCACCATTGTCGAATCGGGTCTCGACATCCCGAATGCCAACACAATCATCGTCAACGATGCCCACCGGTTCGGCCTCAGCGACCTGCACCAGCTACGCGGACGTGTGGGACGCTCGAACAAGAAAGCCTTCTGCTACCTGCTGACCCCGCCGCCGAACACCTTGACCCAAGATGCTCAAAAACGCTTGCGTGCTTTGGAAGAGTTTTCCGACCTCGGCAACGGCATCAACATCGCCATGCGCGACCTCGACATACGCGGTGCCGGCAACCTGTTGGGTGCCGAACAAAGCGGCTTTATCAACGACATCGGTTTTGAGACCTATCACAAGATTCTTGATGAAGCCATTCATGAACTGAAAGAGACCGAGTTCCAAGACCTTTTTGAGCCGGAAACCGAAAAAACTTTTGTCGCCGACTGCACCATAGAGACCGACATGGAGGTACGGCTGCCATCGGACTATATCAGTTCTTCCACCGAGCGCATCAGTCTCTACACCGAACTCGACCATATCGACACCGAGGAAGGCTTGAAACGGTTTACCGACAACCTCATCGACCGCTTCGGCGAGTTGCCCAAGCAAGCCACAGACCTATTGAATACTGTCAGGCTGCGCTGGGAAGCCAAAAAGCTGGGCTTTGAAAAAATCGTGCTGCGCAACAACATGATGTCGGCTTATTTCGTCAGCAACCAAGAATCGAAATACTACGAAGGCGCGACCTATCAGCACATCATGCAATACATCATCACGCACCCCAAACGTACCACCGTTAAAGAAGTGAAAGACAAGCTCATGCTGCAAATCAAGGAGGTCAGCACAGTCGCACAATCCTTGGAGCTGTTGCGGGAAATGACGGCATAATGCCATTGAAATTTTCAAAACAGTTTCTGGAGCTACTTTCAAACGCTTATCGTCGTAGGAAACAAAAAAGCGCGTCTATCGTGACACGCTTTCTCGGTTTCTGTGGAGGATACCGGACTCGAACCGGCCACCTTCAGATTGCGAACCTGACGCTCTACCAGATGAGCTAAACCCCCTTTTGCGGCTGCAAAAATACAAAAAAATCCAAACGGAAGCCATTTTGTTTTCCCATCCGCATTTTTTTTGAACAAAAACAGGGATGCTACAACGCACGTACCGATTACCTACACCAGCTCCATCGGTTGGTTTTCTGAAGCTTTCAACTGCTCATAAAACACCACGCGTGCCATTCTCTGATAAGGAGTCAGCCATAAGAAGCCGATGCCGAATGTCAACATGCACAGGATAAACCAGCCAATGAAACTCAGGTCGAGCAAAAAGAGCTGCCACTTATGGCCTTTCATCATCGCCATGCTTTTATCAATGCATTCCATCGGCGACAGTTGCGGTTCATCCTCCGCTATATACACTGTCATGGAGTACGCGTACCATTTGATGATACCTGGAATTATGAAAAGTAACGTCCACAGCATGACAAACACATTCACCAACAGCATTGTGCCCAACGACCTGCCGTAATCCTCTTTGAAACCCGCCCGGAACATTTCAGCAACGCTTTCTTCGCGGCTCTTTTTGAAACGGAAGAAACAAAGCTCGAAACCATAGGTCAAGGGAATCAAAAACAACAGCCACAACAGCATCCCAATAGAGGAAAGCGATGTAATTGCCCTGAAGGGTACGTCCACCCTGCCGTACACTATAAAAAAGAGAACCACTGCAAGCCTATTTGCACTACAATCGAGATTAAAAAGACTACCAGTGTCGCTAAAAACGGATCCGACCATTTGCCTTGCAATGTAAGTCGGGCTTCTCTTCTAATTTCTTTTCTTGTTGTCATGATCGTAATGATTTATTGAAATGCAATAATAATCAAAACCCTGTCGCATACACCACAAAGTCATCATCTTTGTAAACCAAGGTTTTATCAAGGGCCAGATCGGGATACACGTGCAAATCGACAAAGATATATCTACATCCATTTTGCCCGGCTTTCTCCACGTACACCGTGTCGCTCAAATCATCATCGTTGTAAATCCAGCCTTTACGATGCGCCAAATAAATCCATTGCGGATTGCCGTTGCCATTCACCATGATCAGGTCGTTACGCTTAGAGACTTTGTCTGCCACTTCCTCCAAACGCATTTTATACAATTGGTTGTCTCTGATAAAAAAATCATGCTGCTGATTGGCGACTCCCTCTACACAACCTGCAAATAGGAGTACCCATGTCATCCATCTTTTAGGCATCTGTGTCAATCCGTAGCCGGTCATTGCCGCCATTGCAGGCGCAATGGGAATAGAGTAATAATTGTGATGATAGAAAAAGAATCCTGACTTAAAGATGTACAGCACAAAAACCGCAAAAACCAAAGCAAATCCCATCAATAGACGGTATTGTTTTCGCACAAAAGCCATGATGATTCCAAACAGGAAAACACCAAAGAAAACAAAGCCGCAAAAGGCATCGAAATAGAAATTGTCCAAAGTTTCCGGCAAATGGCTCTTGACGTCGGAAACCCCTTCGGAAAATGATTTGCCGAGGTTGTACCAGTGACCGTATTCCACCGACAGGTGCGGACACCAGATAAAATACCACCATACTGACACAGCAACAGGCAATAAGGTGGCTACAGCTAGAATGATACGGCGTTTGGAAGGGATTGTTTTCATCAACAAGACAGGGACGAGCAATACAAACCAAATGCCGGCAGGTATTTTACTTAACACTGCCAATGCCCCGAACAGCACATACAGCACAAGCTGCCACCAATGCCCATTATCGAAATAGCAACTTGCGAAATACAATGCGACAAACGCCAATGAGATGCAATAGGTATCGGGCATTGTCTTACGCGAGAACGAAAACCAAATTGAACAGCCCAATGCCAAAACCGAAGCCAGCACCATGTGTTCGTCGAAACGCAAGCGCCTCAGCAACAAAACGAACATCCAAAGCCCCAATGTACTTACAATCAGATTGATCAGTCTTCCGTACCAATGCCTGTAACCCCAAACCTTTGCCATCAAGGCATGCGCATAGTTCATCGAAGGAAACTCCATCCCGAAAACATCTGCCTTTCCTTCTGTTTCGTTCATTCTTGGGAACAAGATATTGCCATCAGTTTCATAAAAATTACGTGCCACCATCAGCCCCGTGCACTGTCGCCAATTGTGACCTGTTTCCAAAGGCGGATTGGTAATGCCAACCCAACGGATGACAAACAGAAAAATAATCCATAGTTCAGGTCGAATGAGCATTTTGCGAATGTGCTTTCTTTCCAATGTAAATGCAGTTGTCTTCATGGCTTGTTCTCTTTCCTGTCAATCACTTGTTCCAATGATATTGGACCGTAACGCAATCCTTTGCAAGCATAAACATAAAAATGTTTCACAACGCGGCCTTGTCTTTCAATGTCAATGGTTCCAACCTGTTCGATCTGTTGAAAATTCTGCCATTGGTAGGCTTCATTCGGGTCGGAAAAATAACGGCTGCCGGCAATAAACCAATAGTCGGCTCCCTTTACAAAGCCGCCCTTCTTCCCATTGGTCCATAAATACTTATGAAGATGTCCCAAATAACCGTAGCCCAGCACTTTCAAATGGAGCGGTCGCGCCACATAATAGTCGATGTTGGCCAGCGGGAACCATTGGTTTCCAACAATGCCGTCCTCACGTTTCATCACGCCTTGGGCAAGTGCTTCCTCACGAAAGCGGGCAAACTTAGCTCCCAACTGCCGCCATCCGTACATGTCGAGAGTGAAGTCGTCGCTGCCAAGGCGCAAGTCCTTCTCTTCATGACGATCCAAAGGGATAAATCCCGTTTTGATTTCAGCCACGCCGACAAACAAGGTCAATAGCAGCACCGATAAAGCCCCTACCACAAAAGGAGGAATGCTGATTTTTTGATGGGCGACAGGGTTTCTTTCACTCAACCAACTTGCACTAAGCAAGATAAGCATGCAGTATGCCGGTGCATTCCAGTGAGGCAAAATGGGTTTGGTGAGGGCAAACAAAAGGAAAAGCAAAATCATGGGCAACGCCGTGCACAGCATCAGCCGTTGCGCCGATCGGATCAGGATGTTTTTTCCCCGCGCCACCGCCGTAAGTGCAATCAGCGCCAACACAAAATTCACAGGGTTGTTGTAGAAAAACTCACCTGCCAATTCCGTAAAGAAACTGCCCGTTTGCAGTCCGCCAGAAAGTCCGACCCTATCGCCATGAAAACCGAAGCTCACGAATGCATTCTGCGCATTCCATATCAGAATGGGCAGACAGCACGATGCCGAAATCAGCACAGCCAGATAAAGAAACGGATTTTTAAGATGTTTTCTACTGAATATCAGCACATATAACGCCACACCCACCCACAAAAAAACGCCAGTATATTTCGACAACATAGACAACCCCGAAAACAACCCGGCCCATAACAAGGAGGCATTGCGTGGATTCTCCGACTTGAAGAAACGCACAAACTGCCAGAAGGCGAGCAGCCAGAACAGCATCAAAGGCGTGTCGGGCATGATGAAAACGCCGGTAATGACAAAGGAATAGACGGAAGCCGTGTAGAGCAATGCGGCATAGAGTCCTGTCTGCGCATTCTTGATTTCCTTGCCGATACGGAACATCACCGCTGTGCAACCTGTCATCAGCACAATGGATGCCAGCCTGATAAAGAACTCGCTATCAAGCAACAGGTTAAGGCTGAAAAACTGTATCACCCAACCCACCATGGGAGGATGGTCGAAATGGCTCCAGTCGGGATATAGGGCGTAGGTCCAGTAATACACCTCGTCATTGCTAAACTCCATGTATGCGGCGAGAAAACCGCGGATGACGGCACTGAGAACTAACAGCAGCCATAGCACCCTATTGATGTGTTTTTCATCATTCCGAAGCTGCATGGGTCTTGGCTGTGTTTGGCTTTTTCACGATTGCACGAATAATGACAAATACCATAAAGGCATATACGAGCCACAAGAAACCGGTTCGGAACCAGTTGATGCTGTCAAGCCGCTCATCGACAGGAACGGGGGTTGAATGTCGTGTGATGGGATTCAGGTAGAAGAAAGTCAGATTGGGCAACTGCAGGCTGGTACGCACATAGTGGTCTTCCGGCTGGATGACATAGTAAGCCTGATGTACGTTTTCCTGTGTGTCAAGCACCTTGCCGTCCTGACCGATAAACTCGGCCTTTTCAATAATCTCGGAAGTCTCCACAAAAAGTGTGTCGCCAACAAGCTCGCAACGTGTCAAGTGGGGCAATTGCAAAATATTCTCCACTTTAACCTCAAACGGTTCATTGTAGTAAATGTAAAAGTTCACACCATAAGCATTGCCGTTTTCCAAAGCGCTGTAAACCTGATCAGGGGTCATGTCAGCCGTATTGATCATGGTGAAGCACTTTCCGATTTCATTGGGATTCAATACGTTATGCGTATCGTCATCGCCAACGATATACACACGGTGACCGTTGGAAAGCGCCATATCCCAGTGTTCAAACGAAAAACCGAACGGGTTGATCACTTCAAGCAGGCGGTAGTTGCTCAAATACTTCATGTCCCTCACCTTATACCCCATGGTAAAAGACGCATGGGCGGGCACGGCAAAACGGCCGCGTTTTCCCAACTGGTTGAGCATGTTCTGTTTCATGCTCAGGTTTTGCACAAAGGGATAGTCGATGCGCCACACCTTTTCCGCTCCAATACAAAGCTGGTGGGTTTTACGTATCAAACCGTAACCGTGTTCATAGCCCGGGATGTAGTCGGGCTGGTCGCTACGATGCCTGTTGATGTGCATATAGTCAGAAATGCCGTAATGGTCATAACCCATACGCTGGTACATGCTGTCAATATCCTTTTCTGTACTATGACGTCCATCGGTGATTCCCAAATACTTGCGCGAATGGCAATGGAAATTGTAGCGCTTCCAATGGCCGGGATTCATATCTTGATAGGGATTGTAAAGATATTCCCCCTCAAAGGGCTTCGGCTCTCTAAAGCTATAGCTCGGACAAGCGAAATAAACAAGCAGATAAAATAAAATCAACGCCCCGAAGATGGTTGTCAAGGCGATCAAAATAAAACGTAACAAGCGATTTCGGATGTTTTTGAACATGTAAAGTCATTTTGAACTGCAAAAATAGCATTTTTTGCCAAGAACATCTGACTCCGCTCATAATAATGAAACAGGAACGACAGAAAAGAATGCTCCTTCGGCTTGTTGTTGTTCCTTTGTCTTACCTAAGTCCATCCCCATCCGTGCTTTTTCAATCTGTCTTCCTTTATGATTAAGCGAAAAAAATGCTTACTTTTGCCCGAAATTTGATAAGAATAAAATCAGGACATCATGGACACCGCTCCACAGGAAAATATCATCAACGAAGTCACGAGCAAAGAATACGAGTACGGTTTTGTAACCGATATCGAAACTGATTTCGTGCCTAAAGGTCTGAACGAGGGTATCGTCAGGCTGATTTCTCAAAAAAAGGAAGAACCCGAATGGCTGTTGGATTTTCGCCTGAAAGCCTTCCGGCACTGGCTGACGCTGAAACAGCCTGACTGGGGGCACCTCCACCTGCCTCAAATCGATTATCAGGACATCATTTATTATGCTGCTCCGAAAAAACGCAGCGAGAAACAAAGTCTGGACGAAGTCGATCCCGAACTGTTAGCCACTTTCGACAAACTCGGCATTTCCCTCGACGAACAAAAAAGGCTCTCCGGCGTGGCCGTAGATGCCGTCATGGACAGCACTTCGGTGAAAACCACCTTCCAAGACACGCTGTCGAAACACGGCATCATCTTCATGTCGTTCAGCGAAGCCGTAAAAAACCATCCCGACTTGGTGCGCAAATACTTGGGCACCGTGGTGCCCTACACCGACAATTTCTTTGCCGCGCTGAACTCCGCGGTATTCAGCGACGGTTCGTTCTGCTACATCCCCAAAGGCGTGCGCTGTCCCTTGGAGCTTTCCACCTATTTCCGCATTAATGCGGCCAACACGGGACAGTTTGAGCGCACCCTCATCGTTGCAGAGGAAGGCGCCTACGTGAGCTATATGGAAGGCTGTACCGCACCGCAACGCGATGAAAACCAACTACATGCAGCCATTGTTGAAATCATTGCCGAAACCGATGCCGAAGTCAAATATTCGACTGTGCAAAACTGGTATCCGGGCGACAAAGACGGAAAAGGCGGCGTTTACAACTTGGTGACCAAGCGCGGATTGTGTCGCGGCGACCGTTCCAAGATTTCATGGACACAGGTAGAGACAGGATCGGCCATCACTTGGAAATATCCGGGGTGTATCTTGAAAGGCGACCATTCCATAGGCGAGTTCTATTCCGTGGCGGTGACCAACAACTATCAGGAAGCCGATACCGGCACCAAGATGATACACTTGGGCAAAAACACCCGCAGCACCATCATCTCAAAAGGCATCTCGGCAGGACACAGCCAAAACAGCTACCGTGGTCTCGTGCGCGTGGCACCGGGAGCCGTCAACGCACGCAATTACTCGCAATGCGACTCGCTGCTACTCGGCGACCAATGCGGCGCCCACACTTGGCCTTACGTGCAGTGCGGCAACGAATCGAGCATACTCGAACACGAGGCTACCACCTCGAAAATCTCTGAAGACCAGCTCTTCTACTGCCTACAGCGCGGCATCCCGACGGAAAAAGCCATCGGACTGATTGTCAATGGATATGCCAAGGATGTGCTCAACAAACTGCCGATGGAATTTGCCGTCGAAGCTCAAAAACTACTGTCCATCACCTTGGAAGGAAGCGTGGGGTGATCTCACGTCCGACCGTGGAAGATGGCACATTATTCTAACAAACCGACAATAAAATAGACAAAATAACAAACATACATCCATGTTACTCAATATCAAAAACCTGCATGTCTCTATCGGAGGCAAGGAAATCCTGAAAGGACTGAATTTCGGCGTCAACGAAGGCGAAGTGCACGCCATCATGGGTCCCAACGGAACCGGAAAAAGCACTTTGGCTGCCGCCATTACTGGTCGCGAAGGTTACGAAATCACCGAAGGCGAAATCTGGTACAAGGGCAAGAATATCGTAGGTATGTCGCCCGACGACCGTGCTAACGAAGGTATTTTCCTCAGTTTCCAATACCCTGTAGAAATCCCCGGCGTGAGCATACAGAACTTCATGCGCACCGCCATCAACGCCAAACGCGAATACAATGGTCAAGCGCCCATCACGACCAGTGAATTTCTGAAGACGATGAAAGAAAAGCAAGCCATGGTGGAAATCACCGAGAAACTGCAAAACCGTTTTGTCAACGTGGGCTTCTCCGGCGGCGAGAAAAAGAAAAACGAGATTTTCCAGATGGCCATGTTGGAGCCGAGCCTCGCCATTCTTGACGAAACCGACTCCGGTCTTGACATTGACGCACTGCGCATCGTCGCCAACGGCGTGAACAACCTGCACCGCCCCGACAACGCCTTTGTCGTCATCACCCACTACCAGCGCCTGCTCGACTATATCGTGCCCGACTTCGTCCATGTGATGTACGATGGCCGCATTGTGAAATCAGGAGGCAAGAACCTGGCTCTTGAGTTAGAGGAAAAAGGCTACGAATGGATTAAGGAATCGAACCTGTAAAGCCGCTGCATGATGAAAGACAACGACAACAACAGCGGAATCGTTCAGCAACAGCTTCTCGACTTCTACAAGTCGAACGAAGCCACCATCTGTGCCGACGACACCCCTAAGGTACGTGCGCTACGCAACGCCGCCTTGCAGCGCTTTCAAGCCCATGGCTTCCCGACCGCCAAGATGGAAAGCTGGCGCAGCTCCAAAATCATCCACGCCCTGCATGGCACCTTCCAGATGCCGTCGCTTGACGAAAAACACAGCGAGACAAGACCTTTCAGTTGCGAGCTTTGTGATATCGACACCGAGATCATCATGTTGGTGAACGGTGTGTTTTCCGGTGAATCTTCTTTGAAGGAATACGAAAACGGCATGGTCATCGGCAGCACCCGCGCCGCCATGAAAGCCCGCCCCGACCTCTTTGACCGTTATTTCGGCGACAACACGACTTCCGAAACCAATGGCTTTTACGATGTCAACACGGCTTTGTGGCACGACGGCTATTTTGTTTATGTGCCAAAGAACGTGACGGCGGAACGCCCCATACAGGTTATCAAGCTCATCGACAACGAGTTGAACCCTTTTGTGCAGACACGCAACCTCATTATCCTTGAAGAAAACGCCAACCTCCAACTGATTGACTGCGATGACTCTTTCAACCAGCAGTCAAGCCTTATCAATGCCTTTACCGAAATCGTAATAGGCGACAATGCGAGCCTCGACAAGTACAAGCTGCAAAATATCAACGACAACACGATATTATTGAACTCCAATAGTATTAAGCAGTTGGGAAACAGCCGGTTTAGGTCAAACACCATCAGTTTCAACGGCGGCATGATACGCAACAACATCCACGTCGCTTTGGATGCGGAAGGTGCCGAGGCACAGGTTTACGGCTTGTACCTCATGGACAAGCACCAGCACATCGACAACTACCTGAAGGTGGATCACAAAGTGCCCAATTGTACGAGTTTCGATAAGTTCAAAGGCATTCTCGACGACGAAGCCTCCGCCGTTTTCAACGGACATGTGCATGTGGCGCCGGGTGCACAGAAAACCAACGCACAGCAAAACAACAGCAACATCCTGCTGACTTCCAAAGCGAAAATCGACGCCAAGCCTTTCCTTGAGATCTATGCCGACGATGTGAAATGTGCTCATGGTACGTCCACCGGCCAGCTTGACCAAGAAGCCATGTTCTACATGCAGCAGCGCGGCATCAGCAAAGCCAACGCACGCATGTTGCTCATGTACGCCTTTGCCGCCGAAATCAGCAACCACATCGGCATTCCTGCCATGCAAGAGCGCATCGACGATATGATCAAACGCCGCCTGCGCGGTGAACTGTCGAGCTGCGACAACTGCGTACTGCGGTGCAGCCACCCGAAAGAATACCAATTCGAGATCGACGAGAGCAAACTGTAAAAAAGGCAGCATTATCTTCGAAAGGAAATACCTAATTACGAGAATAGACATTCTATTTGTGAAACTGTCGATGAGGAGTTTTTGAATCAGGTCCGGTATCATGATGTTCATCATGACTGGATACTGATAAGGGAATCGTGGATAATGATGAAAGTTGGGCGGGGACTTGGTAAAGGGTTTATTCGGCTCCCGTGCAAGCGTGTGGCATTCGAAACGAAGCCCGGTAACCCGCAACATTTCAAATGATTTCTTTCAGCACTTCCCAGACCGTGGCTGGCTCGAAACCTTTTTGTATGGCAAACCTTGCCAATTTTTGTCTGGTCTCAAAATCGTTAGCAGCTTTTACGGTCTTGGCACGTAAAATCTGCTCAAGTCGCTGACGGTACAAAGTGTCATCGATTTCATCCAGTGCCTCGGCAATGCTCGTTTCGTCAATACCTTTGAGTCTGAGCTGGTAACGAATCTTATTCAAGCCCCAGCCGCTTTGGTTGATTTTACCCCGCACAAAACTCCTGACATAACGCCGGTCATCGACAAAGCGGTTGTCAAGCAAATATTCGAATAGCTGTTGCCGCTCATTATCCGAAAGGCCAAACGACATCAGCTTCTCTTTCACTTCCTTAGTGCAACGCTCCTGATAGGCGCAGTATCGCACCATTTTGTCAAGCACCTGATCCGTCGAAAGAGGCTTTGCCGCATCTTTACGCATCATAACCGAATTATGGCTTCAACAAAACATCTGCTTGGGCCGGTCCGTTGTCAATACGACAGCTTCATGTCGCCCTCACGGATCCATTTCATGCGACGCAGCACAAGGCCGAAAAGCCATGTCAGCAGAGCCGGAAGGATAAAGCAGACCATCAACATGCCCCACCACATATTGCTGCCGCCATCGGGCATAGCGGTATATATGCCAATGGGTCCCACCAAGCCGCAAGTACCCATGCCCGATCCAATGGGGACGTTTTCGAGATGAAACACGCAGGTGGACAACGGTCCCGTGATGGCGGATGCCAAAATGGGCGGAATCCATATTGGGGGCCGTCTGACAATATTGGGCATCTGGAGCATGGACGTGCCAAGCCCTTGGGCGATGAGGCCGCCCCAACTGTTTTCGCGGAAACTCATCACGGCAAAGCCCACCATCTGCGCACAGCAGCCCGCAGTGGCAGCACCCCCAGCCAAACCACCTAAACCGATGGCCAGACAAATGGCCGCCGAACTGATGGGGAGCGTGAGCACCATGCCGATAACGACGGAAACAACGACACCCATGATGAAAGGCTGCATCACCGTGGCATGTTGGATGAAAGCCCCCAGAGCCGTCATGATGCGGTCGATGGAAGGTCCCAAGGCGACAGCCGTCAGCACGCCGCTGACGATAACCACCGTGGGCGTGACCAAAATGTCGATTTTCGTCTCCTTATACACCGCCTTACCCAACTCTATGGCGACCAGTACGGCCACGTAGGCACCCAATGGACCCCCCAGCGTATTGCCCGCAATGCCGACCGCCACCGAACTGAACAGCACCAATCCGGTGCAACGCAACGAATAGGCGATGGCGATGCCGATGGCCGCCCCCGTGGCTTGCTTGGCATAAGCAGCCACGGTGACAAACACATCGATACCTGTTTTTTCGCCCAAGGTTTGAAAAATCGTCCCTATCAGCAACGAGGCGAACAAGCCCAAGGCCATGGCTCCCAAAGCATCGATAAAATAAGCCTTGGCAGTGAGGTCAACGTCTTTCCTTTTCAGGTAAGCTACAAATCCGCCCATCAGAACTGAACCGTCTCTATCTTTTCTTTTTCAACGAGTTCAGCCAGCTTGGTGTCGCTTTCATCGACGGCAGCAATGCAGTTCGTGACTACGCGGACCTTATGGGCCGGATAGAAAGCCAGCAGATCGGTAAGGGTCTCAAACACGCAGTAATCTGTGGCGATGCCGCAAATGTCGATGCCGTCGAACTGACTGTTGTCGATGAGCTTGGTCAGAACAGCCGCATTCTTCTCATTCTGGAAAATGGAGAACTCCTCCTTATCAACCGAATCGCCTTTTGTGAGATAGTCGATGGTGATGTCGTTGCTGACAGCGGTAAGTTTTTCCTGAAGCAAGGGATAGACGGTGGCGCCTTCGGTGCCTTGCACGCAGTGAGGGGGGAAGATACCGCCTTGTTCCACAAAGGAGCAATGGTTGGCGGGATGGTTGTCCTGAGTCACCACGATGTGGTTGTACTTTTTCCAAACGCCTTTTTCGACGGCTTCGGCAAGAAGGGTCATGGCTTCGGGACCTTTTGCCACGGCGAGGCTACCCGTTGTGAAATCAACCTGCGGGTCGACGATGATGAGCAAACGGTTGTTGAGCACTTTTTCAGCAACCTTCTCGCCGGTCTTGTTGTCGTTCTTCTTCCCGCTGTTTCCGCATGAAGCGATGGCTACCGCCACGATGACAAGGAAAGCGGAAGCGATGATGTGTCGTTGTGTCATGATTTTATCGGATTATCAATTAGTTTTCAGACGGCAAAGGTAGTGTTTTTTTGTAAAATGGGCGTGATTGTTACAAAACAAGAAGCCATAGATTCAACATGCAGATT
>JBGYXG010000025.1:0-6662 GCA_041842465.1 Candidatus Limimorpha sp. | reverse complement strand
GATTGCAAAGATTGAAGAAAAGAAAGCAGCCTTTGAAAAAACCAACAATGAATTTGAAGGTCTCGATTGCATTAAGGATGCTAATAGATGGATGGAAGTGTACGCGAAAAAAACAAAGGAAGGGAAAGCCTTACAAAAAGCCTACTCTAATTTTCGTAAGAAATTCGATAATGAGGAATACAGCCACCTCTCCTACATGTTTCGTTATTCAACAGACAAGAGCGACAAGAATTTCTACTACTACACCAGTCGCCATGTCTTATATAAGGTAAGCCAAGATATTAAATTTGAAGGTGAAGAATAATAAATCATAAAGCAATGACTAATTATCAAAACATATTCAATCGGGATTTTTACCCGACTCCTGAAAAAGTGATTCAGGAAATGCTCAAAATTTCTGAAGTCACAAACAAGATTATCCTTGAACCGTCAGCAGGCACAGGCAACATCGTGGACTATTGCAATAAGATGGGGGCAAAGGAAGTCCTCACTTGCGAGATTAACGACAAGTTTCGTGCGGTTCTGGCCGAAAAGAGCCATGTCATAGGTGCTGATTTCCTCGAACTGAAAGCCGAGGATATTTCTCACATCGATATGATTGTGATGAACCCGCCATTTTCCACCATCAAACAACACATCCTCCACGCTTGGGATATTGCGCCTGGTGGCTGTGAAATTATTTCGTTGGCCAACAACAGCCTTGTGACCAGCAGCTACTTTGGCAACGACAAGGATAAGCAGCGCATATTGGAATTGATAGAAACCAATGGCAGCGATGAGTACCTTGGTAATGTTTTCTCCAATTCAGAAGAACGGCAAACCGATGTATGCGTTAGTGTCATCAGATTGTATAAGCCAAAAACTGACCAGATAGAGTTTGAGGATTATTTCACCGACGAAGCGGATGATCCAGAATACGCCGCCTATGGTATCATGCCCTATAATTTCGTGCGCGATTGTGTCAACCGGTATGTTGAGGCAGTGAAACAGTTTGATTCAGTGATGGAGGCTTCCAACACTATCAATGGCTTGCTTGACGGTATCGGTGCCAAAAGCATCCATTTTGGAGCAACAGGCAAAAATTCCGAAAACATCACCCGCGACCGCTTTAAGAAGCAAATCCAGAAAGACGCTTGGCGTTGGATTTTCAAGAAATTCAATATCGAGAAATTCATTACCTCAAAGGTAATGGCCAACATCAATAGTTTTGTCGAGCTTCAACAAAATATCCCATTCACGATGAAAAACATTTACAAGATGGTTGAAATTATCATCATCAATAGGGATAATTTCTTCAATCAGGCTTTATGTGAAGCCTTCGACACCATCTGTAGTTTTTCGTCCGAGAACTCCACCGCTGGGGAGAAATGGAAAACCAACAGCAATTATATGGTAAACAAGAAATTCATTGTGCCGTGGGGTTGTAGAATGACTTACGGCGGAAGGATTGACTTTGGCGAAGCTGGCAAAATGGAAGATATTACCAAGGCTCTTTGTAATCTCATGGGCACGAATTATGAGCAAATGGAGAGCATATATAGGTTGGGTAGTAGGATGTGGTTTGGCACATGGTTTGAATGGGGCTTTTTCAGAATCAAGTGTTTCAAGAAAGGCACTGTACACTTTGAATTTCTCGATGAGGATGTTTGGTACAATTTCAACCAGACCGTGGCGAAGTCTCGCGGATGGAGCTTGCCAACCATGAGCAACACGACCAAGAAAGAGAAAAGGTATCGCAGAACCCGAAAAGATGAAGGCCAACAGTCTTTAGCATTGGCCAGTTGACATAGTATTTCATAGTTTAGTAATTGTTTGTTGGGATGGCGGCCTTCGGGTCGCCTTCCTTATTTTCGCCCAGGCTAAATTTTCGGTCGGTCGGTCGGTGAATGACACCGCCCGACAACTTCTGAAGGAAACAAAACAAAGGTTTCCTACTCCAATACAAGGAAACTTCATAACACCAGAAAACCCCTACCCTACTTGTTTACTCAAATTTCTTTGCAAAGATAAGGGTCTAATCCTGATACGAAGCAAGACCAAGCCCTACGGGTGCTTCCAAAAAAATCTTCCTCTATCGAGCGTATTTTTTTGAAAGGTTCTTGCACTTAATCAGGCTTAACCCTTTGAGAGGGCAAAAAATTTGTTTAACCCTCAAATCCTTTGCATTATGAATTACAATTACATTACCACCGGTGAATATTACAGTCATGGGAGAAACAGCATCGCCCACGGCATGAAAAACGGAAACCCCAAAAGCATTGCAAGAGCAGCTTCCGAAATGGCAAGGTTCGTTTCCCCAGATACAATCCTGATCCCGATGCCTGGTCATACTGGCGTGGCCACATACACGAAAAATCTTGCAGAACAAATCGCGGAACTGTCCGGGGCGAAAGTCGTTGACATCATGCGCGGCAGCACAAGGGAAACTTTCTACGACATCAAGAAAAAAGGTGGCCATGTGGAAAAGGGTTATCTTGGCCTGTACCTCACCGAGGAACTTCCTGATGGAAACATTATGATCATCGACAACTGCATTTCAACAGGAACAACAGCAGCGGCAGCTTTAGACCTGACAAAGCGCGGTGTTGTCCTTGCATACGCCATTGTCGGAAAAGCCAAACATGTTGACGGCCTTACACCAATCATGGCATAAACACAAGCTTTTCAGATTTGTTGCAAAGATAAGGAAAATTCTCATATAATCGCAACAAAATCATTCTTTTTTTAAGCATACATCAGGGGAAAGAATGGTATGGGGGCGCAAAGCGGCAGTAAGGATAATGTAATTTTTTTCATTTTTTGTATTGCCAATTCAAAATTTATTCGTATATTTGCAGCGTAAAGTTATTGAACAATGGAAACAAGAGGACGAAAAAGGGAAGATAAAATCAGGGTTGTCGTTGCCCTTGGCGTAGATCTTATTGAAGAAATCAAGGGCTATGCAAAGCAATCCGGTAAGAATGTGTCTGTATTTCTCGAAGAAATTCTGGCACAAAAGGACAAGAACGAGTATTCAACGGCTGGATGGGATCGCCACGAGCGGAAGAAGATGTGTTTTAGGTTGTCTGATGATACCATTAACTATATCAATAAGACCACGAAAAAGGATAAAGTGTCAAAGGAAAGTCTTATTGAAGCGAAGTTGAGGCAATATGCCTCATCGCCCAAGCCTATGCTGGAGAAAACTGCACCAGTCGCAATAAGGTACATCACTGATGGTGATAACGAGGAAGAGTTTACCAAAGCCTTCAAAGAACTGTGTGCAGCGTTTGGAACTGAAAAAAGCGACAGGGAACGAACAGTAGATTATCGTCGATTGGTGGCGCAGAAACTGGCAATCAGGTGTATCAGGGGTTTGACGGATTCACAACTATTGAGGCTCGATAAAGTGTTGGAAGATTTGTGCGTTGATGATTGGAATTGAACGAAACGGTATGATATTTGCATATAATTCAATGAATTATGTTGCTCTATGAAATAAATAATATGATAAAGCGGAATGGCCGCAAGGAAAGAGTGCTGATGATGAAGTATGTCGTATCTCGGTCAGAACTGGATAGCATCTGCGCTTTCCTCTCTGAATTGAATGATGTAACGGCAGGCAGTGTACGAGTGGCCATCAGGAGGACGGAACGACCTTACGAACGGAACTACCCTACCGATCCTGACGCTCCTATCGGTTCTCTGGCCTTCATCCTGTTTAAGCCTGATGCAGCATGGTTCAAAGAAAACTGCTTGAATATACTATATAAACCTATAAATACTACATAAAATGAATACGGTAACTAATATCCTGAAGGTGTTATTCAAGATTGCGTGGGAGATTGTAAAGGTTATCCTGAAGGTTATCCATGTGGTGCTTGTATTTATGTTTGCTGTCGTGTTTGGTACGCCAAAGTCCAATAAGTGGCAGTATGACGCAGAATATTATGGCTATGAATAAACCTGTAAGCAAAAGCGTAGTTGTTCGCAAGAAACAACCTGCAAGCCTGGTGTTGGACGAAGATTCGGTCAAGACCTGGATCAAGCAAAGCAACAACATCACTAACATGATGGCGGATTACAATGTCATCCAAATGCGCATACTCGTGATTGTGATGGAAGCTATGCAAGAGGCTATCAACGGCAACATCAATCATCAGTCCACTACACAGCTTGACCTTTTCCAGAACGATATAGATAGGTTCGGAAAAATTACCATTGCAGTGCCGATGAAAAACTTTGGTGTCAAGTCCAACCACTATGCAGAGTTGAGGACAGCACTGGAAACCTTTTCAAAGATTTCCGTGCAATTCAAGGTGGATAGTCCTTATGCCGGTAAGAACGCAACCAAGTACACCCATCTTATGGATGTCACCATTCCAGAGAAGTACCAAAAAAGTGTTGTGTTCAACATCGACAAGGAAATAGCGGAAAAGTTTCTCAATGTGCAAGGTGGATTTACCAAGTTCTTGAAAGAGGTCGTATTTGCGCTTGACAGCCCCTATAACATCAAATTCTACTACATGTGCTGCTCATGGCTGGCCAAGGGTGGATGGTCTATGAAAATGGAAGATTTACGCCAGTGGCTTTGTATCGGCGATAAGTACAAATTATTCAAAGACTTTAATAGAAGGGTTCTCAAACCAACGCAAGAAGCACTTGAACAAAACGCAAACTGCTGGTTTGAATACACTCCTGTATTTGACGATGGGGAAAAACAACCTCGTAGAATTGACTTCAAGATATTCAGGAATGTTATGACCGTAGAAGAAGAACAGTTTTTCAATGCTCATGTTGAGAATATGCGTAACCTTATGTTTACGCATTTCCAAATTGAGGATAATGTATTTTCCAAGGACATTAAACCCTTGCTTACGCTTTACAATATCGAGAAAGCGACAAATAAACTTATGGATTTGTTTGTGTACCTGCAAGAAAACGCTGACAGAATCCCCCATAAAAAGGAGTACCTTATAAAATCAATGATTGAATATCTTGATCCAAGTTCTGCACAATGAAATTCCGTCAAATTCAAAATGGGTGTGGTTGTGATTTCCAATCTCACCCATTTTTTGTTTGCGGAAAAATGCTCCCTATCTGTCCCCAAAATGCTCCCTATCTGTCCCTATCCGATGAACCGATGAATTTTTGTTTTTCTGGTCGGAAAAATGCTCCCTATCTGTCGCCAAATCATTTCAACACATTTGTTTCCAGTTTGTTATACGCAGACGAAAATTGTGGAATTATTTCAAAAAAATGCTCCCTATCTGTCCCCGATGGGGTCAAATGCTCCTTATCTGTCCCCAAAATGCTCCCTATCTGTCGCCAAAAACCTCCCAAAGTGTCGCCAAAAACCTCCCAAAGTGTCACCAGCCTTCGCGAATTTTGCAAAATGCTCCCTATCTGTCCCCGCGAAGGCTTAAATGCTCCCTATCTGTCGTCAAAAACCTCCCAAAGTGTCGCCAAAATGCTCCCTATCTGTCGCCAAAATGCTCCCTATCTGTCCCCGATGGGGTTTTGTAACTTACTGATATTCAATTTACAAATAGGTCGTTTTTGGCCCCTACTACTATCTACTACTATTAATTAATTGACTTTCAACCTTCAAAGCGGTCTTTTATCCTTATTTCCCACCATTAACTTTAGGGAAAAGATAGTGAATCGCAGGCCGGATGGCCATCGATTGAACTGGTGACAATTAAGGAGAAAAATATGCTCCCTATGTGTCACTTCAAAGGCTCAAATGCTCCCTATCTGTCCCTTTTGTCTGGTTTTTTTCCGTGATTTAACATAATAAAAATTATTTTGTACTTAAATCGGCGGGGACAAATAGGGAACTTTTCAATATGGCCGAGGCTTCACCTTGTGTAGGTGAATCTACAATGTGGGTAGTTTGAACAGCCATAGAACCGACCATATTTGCCTTCACGCAATACCAGTTCTCCGCCACACTGCGGACAGCGGCCGTTGGCAATCATCATTTCTCGATCACGAACATGACTCCTGACATTTCCAACATGAGCCTTGCGAACATCATTATCCTGAATGTTGGCAGCTTCGATGGCAGCACAGTATTTTTCCACCTCTCCCCTATCCAAATATACCACTTCATACTGTCTGATGACTTGGGCAAGCTGGCCAATGTAAACGATGGCCGAATTATCCACAGTCACATTCAACCTCGCTTCGTGTCCGAAGGCCACGATCGAGAACATTGGCATTTGAATCAATCCCTTAAACACCGACTTCAAGGCTATTATGTGAGCCGTATTCTGCTTGACTGGATTTCTCATATCATACCTATGGCCATAGATGTTTTGAGTCCATTTTTCCGAGTTCTCATGCCCACTGATGATGCCTTGCATATTTTTTACCTCTATCACAAATACGCCATACGGCGATACAACGAGATGATCTATCTGGGTAGTTCCGTAGTTAGTCTGTAGCATGATGTCTGAATAAACTACATATTCAGACGGCAACCGGTGAAGATACCAGGCAGCGGCTTTTTCGCCTCTTTTTCCTTTCCTGTTGGCCAATGATGGCCGAAAGAAAAGAAAGGCGATAATAGGCACCAGCAATACAATAAACAAAAGCGACTCCATTACCTGTTACAAATTCGGCGACAAAGATAGGCACACCGCCACAAACTTCCAAATCTTTTTCCCTGTTGTTGCGCT
>JBGYXG010000024.1:0-5845 GCA_041842465.1 Candidatus Limimorpha sp. | reverse complement strand
CCCCCGCCTGTCGCGCATCAAGGGAGGCCTGCCCGACGGTTGCCGAACATTCCGGATCAAATTGCAGGGGGAAACGCACCGTCTCCTTGTACGGAACGATCATCGAAACGGCAACGAGGGCCAGGATGACGATTCCGATGACCGTGATGCCGTAGCGGTCCACGGCGGGCGGAATCCTGCCGACAATGTTGCGGACTTTCTCGCTGCGTAATGCTATGTCTTTACCTTCTGCCATTGCTTTTGGTTTTGTTCAGTTGCCGAGTTCCAGCTGGTTTTTCACCAGTTCATAGTACCTGCCTCTCCGCGCCGTCAGTTCGGCATGGCCGCCCTGTTCCGCGATGCGGCCTCTTTCCATCACTACGATGTTGTCGGCGTTCTTCACCGTGCTCAGGCGGTGGGCTACGATGACGACGGTCCTGCCTTGGCAGAAGGCGTTCAGGTTCTCCACTATGGCCCGCTCGTTGTTGGCGTCAAGGGCGTTGGTGGCTTCATCGAAAAAAATGTAATCGGGGTTCTTATATATGGCACGGGCAATGAGTATGCGCTGCCGCTGCCCCTGGCTCAATCCGATACCGTCACGTCCGACAAGGGTGTTGAATTTCAACGGCAATGAAAAGATGAAGTCCTTAATGTTGGCTATTTCCGCAACTCTCACCAAACGGTCAACATCAATCTCTCCATCATCAACGGCGATATTCCTCGCAATGGATTCGGAAAAAATGACACCATCCTGCATGACCACCCCACACTGCCTTCTCCACCAATCCAAATCAACACGGTTGATGTCTGTACCATTTATTATTATGGATCCATGCAGAACAGGGTAGTAGCCCAACAACAGTTTCACCATGGTGGTCTTACCGCTTCCCGATGCGCCGACAATCGCAGTAATTTTACCGGCGGGAACCACAACATTGATGTCTTCAAGAGTTTTTTCATTGCGATGAGGGTCATATTTGAAGTCCACGTGACTAAACACCAAGTTTCCGCTCGTTATATCAGCAGGGAGTCCTCTTTCTTCTCCGTTTTCCACTTCCATGTCATGGATTTCATTGATACGTTCCAGGCTTATCCTCACATCCTGAATGGAATATAAAAATTCCATCAACTGTTTGACCGGACCATTCAATTGCCCGATGATATACTGGACGGCCAGCATCATGCCGAGGGTCATCTCACCTTGGATTACGGATGTAGCGGCCATTACTGTAATGATGATATTCTTTAGCTCGTTGATTAGAATACCGCCGGCTTCTTGTCCTTGCCAAATTTTTAGGCTTTTCATTTGCACTTCATACAAGTCCGCCTGTATGTCTTCCCACTCCCAGCGGCGGCGGTTCTTGCAGTCTTGCAATTTGATTTCCTGCATGGAAGTGACAAACTGATAGGTCTTGTTGTTGTTTTCGGCTTGTTTGGCAAACAACTCATAGTCTATTTTCTTTCGCCTTCTGAGAAAAAGGATTATCCACCCGCCATACAAAGCACTACCCAGAAGAAAAACAAGAAAAACAAGCCGGTTGTATTTCAAAAGGACAACTCCAAAAACCACGAAAGTCAGCATGGAGAAAAGTACGGAAAGCATTCTTTGTGTGAGAAAATCCTGCACCCTCTCATGGTCTCTCATCCGCTGCATGATGTCGCCCATCAGTTTTGTGTCAAAAAAAGCCATGGGCAGTTTCAACAACTTGATGAAAAAGTCGGAAACGAGAGAGAGGTTTATTCTCATGCTGATATGCAGCAAAAGCCAGCGTCTTATATAATCCACTCCCGTATTGCTAAGAATGAGCACAAACTGCCCCATCAACACAAGATAAATGAAACCGATGTCTTTATATGCGATGCCCGCATCAACGATAGCTTGCGTAAGAAAAGGCAAAACGAGTTGCAGAAGGCTTCCGATGACAAGCCCTAAAACGATTTGTCCGAAGTGTTTGCGGTGAAGTTTGACATAGCCGAGCAAGAAGCGGAACGAACGTTTTTCGCCACCTGCTTTGGGCTGATTCAGGTAAAATTGGGGCGTGACATTCAGGGCCATCGCAATGCCCGTCTCTTCGTTCTTAACCTTGCAGCTGAGCCAATGCGCCTCAAATTCCCTTTCGTCATATTCCAACAGGCCTTTCCCCGGGTCGGCAATACAATACTTCTTTTGTTTGTTTCCTTTCACTTTATAAAGAACGACAAAATGGTTCTGGTCCCAATGCAGGATATAAGGCAAGGAGGCGTGGCAAAGTGATTCCGTCTTCATTTTCCCGCATGAGGCATGGAGTCCTACATGCTCCGCCGCTTGGCTGATACCAAGCATGGACACGCCTTCTGTCGTGGCAAAACAGACCTTTGAAAGTTCGTTTAGGCTGTATTCTTTCCCATAATATTTGCATACCATCTGCAAACAAGCCACTCCGCATTGCATGGCATCATGCTGATAATATATAGGGAAGGCGCGCATCATGAATTACAACCGATTCCTTTCACCTTCACCAGCATAGTCCCTATTATATCTACTGGCATTCGTCTTGAACCGATAACGCAGGGTAAAATAGACCTCACGCGAGTCGTAGATGCCATTTTTGTAAATTCTCAAATTTGGATAATACGTATCAAAGAAATAACCAGACTGTTTGAACAAGTCGGACACACCCAAAGTAAGTGTCATGGCATTGTTTAACAAAGTTTTCTGCACATACAGGTTGCAAATCCACATGTTTTTGGATCTGAAATAGTTGTTCAGATAAGCTTTGCCCGCACAACCGAATTCAAGATCTGCCCTCCAACCGTTGGAAAAAACGAAGGTATTATCAATTACACCAAATGGTGACACTTTGTCAAGCGGAACGGTCTCACTTTGGCTGTCGATGGAAAACCATTGCTTTGTCAGCCCAATGGAGAACCGAGGGTGCCAGACTCCGATTTCAGGGTTCGCAGACAACATGGCATTCATGAGGGGAATTCTGTCGAAGTTTTGCGGCTTCAATATCGAAACGTTAGGATTGCTTTCTGTTGATTCAGCCCATTCGATGATAACATTGCGTCGATCTTGCAAAGCGATTGAAAACTGGAGGAAATTCCATGATGCGAATAAGGAATAGTCGTGTGTCAAGCTTGGTTCAAGGAAGGGATTGCCAGTTTGCAGTGTAAACCGGTTGACATATTCCACTGCATTCCTCAGTTCCCTATACATGGGGCGACGGGTCTGTGCCGAATAGCTTAACATAAGCTGTACTTCTCTGATTTGTGTGGAGAACGATGCGTTGGGGAAAAAACGGTCAAACTTTTTACTCTGTCCGTCAATGTGTTGACCTTGTTTAAAATAATCGTATGCAGCGTGTTCGTAACGACATCCTATGGTGACCACACCCATCGCCGTCTCGCCGAAAGGCACCATGTGGCTGTATTCTGCAAAGGCGGCGAGGTTTTGATCCTTGATCAGGCAGTAAGAGGATGTGGCATATTCCGTATGGCTTATGTAGTCGTCGCGACGTGAAGTGAAGGAAATATGACCGCCATACGAGATTTCGCCGCCGAAAAGAGGCGTGGCAAGGGACAGTTTCCCCGCAAAGAGCCGGTTCGTAATGGGATTTTCCCACTTGACGGCACGATCGTCCCACTCGCTGCTGTGCTCAATGCCACTGAAGTAATTGGTCTGACAGTTGCTGAGAAAATCGGCATTGAAATCAATGGATGTGTTTTTCACCTTCCCAATATAAAAGGCGTTGACACGATGCCCCATTTCGTAGTCGTGTTTTAACTGCTGTCGGCTTCCCCATTGGTCGTAATAGGTTCCATCCATCATGACGTTACTCTTGATGTGAATGGAATCGTTCATCATAGCCCAGAAGGTCGGGCTATAGCGCACCCCGATGATGTGGTCGGGATTGAATGAATAGTTGGCCTCTATCACACCTGAAAGTCGTGCATTCCTTGTAGCTTCGGTCATGGTGTTTTGCTGAGTCCAGTCATTTTCAACTTTGTTTATCTGGTCTATGACCGAATGCTGCAAAGATTTCACATCATTGTAGTCAAAAGTTACAAACAAGTCCCAACCATTTTTTTTGTAATTTAGTTTTATGTATTCTCTTATGTCTGTGTTTACAGAACATCGGACGGAAGAATAGGCATCAATGCCGAGTCCTTCTTGCGGATTCTTTGTGGTAAAGATGCGCACCACCGCCCCTACCGTAGCATCGTAACGCGCTCCAGGATTTGTGACTAACTCCACACGGTCAATGTCCTTTGAGGAAAGCTGCTCCAATTCGCTATCGTCCCTGACCTCCCTTCCATTGACGAATACCAATGGCTTTCCTTTTCCGAACACCTCAAGATCACCGCTTGTCTTGATGATACCTGGAATTTTTCCAAGTACATCCCGCCCAGAACCCGCGTCAGAAAGGATGGTGTTCTTAACCTTTGTAACCCGTGCATCTTTCTTAACATAAATGGTCGGCAAATCGGCGAATACAGACACTTCATCCAATTTAACAGGAATCCTTTCCATCATAATGATGCCAAAATCCGTTTGCCCGCCTGAAAGAGGAAGAAACACATCCTTGTATCCGATGAACGACATTTTCAGCCATACGGCCTCATCCGCTCTTTCCATTTTGAAAGCGCCTTGTTCGTCCGTAACACAACCACATATAAAAGTCGAGTCGTTGCGCAACTGAAGCACATTGACAAATTGAAGTATTTTACTTTCTTCTTCAACAACCGTCCCATAAATGACCTGTGCTTTTACTGAAAAAAGAGCAACATCGCAGAGTAAAATGACAATTGTAAATAATGTTTTCATCTTGAATTAATTTGAGTTTCCATTAATTGAATTTGCATAATCCACTAACCTCAACCAAAGATCGTTATTTTTTCTAATACTTGAAATAAAAAGTATTATTTTCTCTAAATATTGCTTCATGAAAGCACAGTGATCCCCATTCGGCTCTTTTTTGAACTCTTGTTTTTCCTTATGGTAAAAACCATGCACAGCACATCCTCCACACAACCGCTGCGCCCAACAACTCAAGCATTTTTCTGTGTTTTTGAATTGCATATCTTCAAGAACGAACTGAAACGAAGGAGTCTTGTTAAAAATATTAATACCCCGTATGTTGCCTAAACAATTTCGTTCAACCCCATTCAATAAATGGCATGCAAAAATCTCACCATCAGCATTTACAGCAAATATTTTTTTAACAACTTGGCATACATGATTTTCTTCATTATTAATTATGAGGCTAAAAACATGAAAAAAATCCTCTGGCAAATATTTAAAATTCCTTTCTTTTACAAAATTTTCGTACAAATTTTCCCAATAATCCAATAAAGGTTGCAACCCGATACTGTCTTCATCAACAACAGCACCATTGAGACCGAATTCATTGTCAAGAAATTCCATTACAGACTCTCGGCTAACTTGTTTTTCCAAATGCGTTCTTGTATAAGTCGCCTCATATTGTAATTGCACGTTCGAACTTTCTTTTAATTTTCGAATAAAACTGGCCGTTCTATTATAGCTTCCTTTTCCATCAATAAAAACACGATTGGCATCATGCACATCGACAGGCCCATCAATACTAACAGAAACTATATCAATATTTGTATTGATAAAACTCATCAACTTGTCATTAAGAATAGTACCATTTGTCACCAAAATAAAACTTGGTATATATGAAATTTTCCTTTCTTTTCTATATTGCTTAAAACTATTGCATATTGTTTCCATAGCGCTGATGTTCAGCATTGGTTCTCCGCCAAAAAAAACAATACGACATACTCTGTCGAATTCCTTAACACAGAAATTCACAAAAGCCTTTGCAGTTTCTAGGGACATGTTACCGCGGCCCAATCCATAATT
>JBGYXG010000023.1:0-3117 GCA_041842465.1 Candidatus Limimorpha sp. | reverse complement strand
TGTGATGGGCCTATATCATTGGGGCGAAACGCACTACGAATCCGGCGAGTTCACCCAAACCGTCGGAAAGAAAAGCTTCGGCATACCGTCTACAACAGGTGTCGATGTAAGCAACGACCTCTGGGGCGACGGCGGCGACAGATTCAGAACCAGCCACCAAAGGATTAATATATTTCCGTTCTATATCGGCGGTGCTGTTTTTACCGGAGACCCCGGATTGAATAATAGAGAAACACAATACGAACCAAATGCGAAATCTAAGCAATATTACATCAAAGGGCCTTATGGTGATCCCGACAAATACCGTCACGGAGTTTTGTACCTTGGTGCCGGACCGATTAAATTAGGCTGGGACAACGAGGACATACGGCATACCCTGCAAAACATCACCGGGCACAATTGGATAAGCCCCGAATCGCCTTGGTTCAAATTTATAGAATATGAGCAAAAGCCGTACATTCAATTCGGATGGGACGGGCTATGGTAAAATATTACGGATAAACCATCAAAACAAACAAGCCATGAAAAAAGTATTAATTATTATGGGTTTAATCTCTTTGATAACAAGTTGTTGCTCCAAAATCTTTCCTAAAAAAGACGATTTTCTGACCATTCCGAGAACACAATACAATGGCGATGAGCTAAGATTAGACGGATATTTCTATCAGAAATGGGAAAATGGAACAAAGTATTCAAACATTGTTTTTCTATACAACAATGGAATTGTTTTTCAAATAGGAGGTTCAGGTGATATGTCTGAAATAGACGATTATGCTAATCAAAGTCTCTTGTTCAATAGCGATGTAAAGGACAGAAAAGCTTTTTGGGGAGGATATTTAGTTGAAGACAAGAATATTATCTACGAAAGATGGGAGGGAACAGAATTAGGCTATCTTGTTTACAGAGAGGAGGGAAACATTGTCAACGACACCACTTTTATCATGACGGAGGTAAGCAGGATGAAGCAAGGCGTAAAAACTGAAATCAGGCCAATAGAATGGACGTACCACTTCAAGGCATTCTCTCCCAAGCCCGACAGCACAAACAGCTTTATACCATGAGCATGGAAAAAGGATGTTAGACCGGAAAAAACAACTATCTTTGCCGAACCATGAAGCAGAAAGACAACATCGGATACGATGCGGCTACGGCAATCTCCTGTTGCGAAACCCAATGGGAGCGGGTGGAAAGCATCGCCCTGCCCTCCTTCTGCTTCGACCGAAGCCCGGCTGTTGAACCATGGCCGGCTGTTGCCCAAAGTCTGTCTGTCGAGCGCAACCCAGCTGTCGAGCGAAATCTGGCTGTTGAGCCATGTACGGCTGTTGAGCGAAGCCGAAACACCGGCCACGAGCACTACGACCGCCTTCGCATCATCAACGCCAACGCACGCTTGTATGACCCTGTCATCGGACGCTTCTTCTCCCCCGACCCCTTCGTGCAAGCCCCCGGCTTCACGCAGAACTATAACAGGTACAGCTACTGCTTGAACAACCCCGTGATGTTCACCGACCCGGACGGGGAGTGGGTGCATATTGCAGTTTGTGCTCTTATTGGAGGTTCTGCTAATTTAATATCACAAAGGTACAACATTGACAACTTTTGGGAAGGTTTAGTGTCTTTTTCTGTTGGCGCCGGAGCTGGTGCTTTAACCGCCGTCAATCCTTTTCTTGGATCTGTGGTTGGATCTGCGATATCAAATGGAACAAATGAAATAATGAAATCGACAGGGAAAGGCAAAGGGTTTTCGGAGGTGGATTGGGGAAATGTCGCAGTTAACACTGTAATTGGGGCTGGAACGGGTGCTTTATCTTATGGTGCAGGTCAACTTGTTGGTAATATTAAGATTGGGAAAACTCCAATTGCAGAAAAAATACTTGATGCTTGTGGTGTAAAAAAACTAAATGCTAGAACTTTCCTTGGGAATGCGATTAATGGGACATTGGCAGGCGGAGCGTCTGGTACTGCTACAGGAATTGTACAAGGTAGTTTCACCGGAAATTGGGATATATGGAATTATACATGGCGTGGCAGTGCTTATGGTTTTGGAGGGAGTTTAGCTTATTCAGGCCTTACAACCCTTGGTTATCAGGCTCAACTGAAATACGGCAGGCAACCCAATTTGAATAGCACAACCATTGAGTCTGTTTCTGTCTCAGCTGATAATGCAATTAACCAACTAAACACATACGAAACCCCTGTCGAGACAATAGGAACTTTCGAATTGCCTGAGATAGACATCGTCTCCTCTTCTCCGACTTCCGCAAACGTTTTTTTACATGGGTTTTACCACCCGTATCTGATTCCGCCAAAGTCATATACATACAATAGCCCAACGCTTTTACATCTCTTACCTTTACTACAATTGCCATGATGACAAAAAAAAGACAAAATCGGCTATCCATTATCATCTTTGTTTGCAGTTTTCTGTGCGCTTTATGTATCGCTCTCATCATGCGAAAAGAAAGAGAACATTTGGAGAGGTCAGGCAGGGAAACGGTTGGCATGGTCATACATAAGCGTGTAGATAGATCTTCCGCTCCCTACATGATAGATTTTGCTTTCTTTGAAGAAGATTCTATTGTTGAAGGCATGGTATCGTTCTCTCTTGGAGAAAAAAAACAGTATCAAAACGCTGTCATCGGGTGCACTTATAGGGTAAGGTATTTTCCCGATAAACCTCCGAAGTATGCAAGAATATACACAGAAGAACCTGTTTCGATTGCCGAAGAAGAATATCTGAGATTATTGGAACAATTGTTTATAAAACGCCATCAAATTGAAAAGTCCAAAAACTGGTGGAAGATTTTTTGATGTCTTCGCATCATGCCTGCTGTGCCATTTGAAGACGAACAGCCCATGCCAACAACCACACTCCTTTTGAATAACAGAACGGAAAGATCACCCTACTTTGCACCATTTGAACAGAAGAATCAACTAAATTTGCCGCACAATGAAGAAGAAAGACAACATCGGATATGATGCGGCTACGGCAACCTCCTGTTGCGAAACCCAATGGGAGCGAACGGCAAGCCCCGCCCCGCCCTCCCTCTGCTTCAACCGAGTCCCGGCTGTTGAGCGAAGCCGAAACACCGGCCACGAGCACTACGACCGCTTCCG
>JBGYXG010000022.1:0-41528 GCA_041842465.1 Candidatus Limimorpha sp. | reverse complement strand
TCGTATTCAATAGAGAAAAAAATATCGGTTTTTTTTAAAACGTTGTGATTTTTCGTTTTCCATTCGGTCTGACGAATATACGGTAATTTTTACTACTTTTGCCGCGCAAAATTGATTGTTTAACACATTAAAAATAAAAGAAATGGCTTTTAATCTCAGAAACAGAAACTTTCTGAAACTTCTGGATTTCACTCCTGAAGAGATTCGCTTCTTCTTGAAGCTCGCCGCTGATCTGAAGACGGCAAAATACACAGGCACGGAACAGCCTCGCCTCACGGGCAAAAACATCGCTCTGATATTCGAAAAGACCTCAACCCGCACCCGCTGCGCTTTTGAAGTTGCCGCCAAAGACCAGGGCGCACACGTCACCTATCTCGGTCCCACCGGTTCGCAAATCGGCATCAAGGAATCGATGAAAGACACCGCCCGCGTATTGGGACGCATGTACGACGGCATCGAATACCGTGGTTTCGGCCAGGCTATCGTTGAAGAGCTTGCCGAGTATGCCGGCGTGCCGGTATGGAACGGTCTTACCAATGAATTCCACCCGACTCAGATTCTCGCCGACTTCCTCACCATGATGGAACATAGCGACAAACCTCTCAACCAAGTTACTTTCGCTTACTGCGGCGATGCCCGTTTCAACATGGGTAACTCGCTGATGGTGGGTGGTGCCAAGATGGGTATGGATGTCCGCATCGTGGCTCCAAAAGAGCTTCAACCCAACAAGGAACTCATCGACACTTGCAAGAAGATTGCCAAGGAAACCGGCGCCAAGGTCACCGTTACCGACGACGTTAAGAAGGGTGTCAAAGGTTGCGACTTCCTGTACACCGACGTGTGGGTATCGATGGGCGAACCTATCGAAGTCTGGAAAGAAAGAATCAGCCTGCTGAAACCTTACCAAGTGAACAAGGAAATGATGGAAATGACCGGCAACCCGAACTGCAAGTTCATGCACTGCCTGCCTGCCTATCACAACCTTGAAACCCAAGTGGGACGCGACGTTCACAAACAATTCGGATTAGACGGCATCGAAGTAACAGAGGATGTCTTCGAATCGAAGAACAGCATTGTTTTCGACGAAGCCGAAAACCGTATGCACACCATTAAAGCTGTCATGGTTGCCACTCTCGGCGACTGATTGTCAGCATAATAATACCCAAAAAGCCGTGGCAGGGAATACCGCCACGGCTTTTTTCATGCCCTCCAAATCCAACATTACCTTACGACAATGTTTCGATTGGCAACACCCCTGACCGTAGAGAGAGAAAGCACATACAAGCCTGATGGGCAATCGCTTACATCCAAGGTGGTGAAATCTTGCGCCGGCAAAGTTACAGCCTTGATCAACTGACCATAAACATTGTAAAGCCGAATCTGCTGTATGCCGTCAGCCTGAACGTGCAACTGGTGTTCGACCGGATTGGGATAAATGGAAACATTCCCCGCCGTCTCCTCTATAGAAGCCCCTCCGATATAGCCTGCCAAAGTGGCCACACAAGCCAAATTCATCTCGGCGAAACGGCGCATCTGAAATGGACTGTTCACACTCAATCCGATTGTATCGGCACCCGAATGGATGTAAGGCGAAGAATGACCGTATTGCTCGAACGGCATAATAGACTGATAGCCATGACGATGGAATGAAGAATGGTCGCTGTCGCCTCCTTCGGGCAGCCAGCTCAAATATACTATCATATCGGGATAGTAGGCCTTGCAAACCTTTTTATAATAGGAAGCAAGCGAATCGGAAAAAGGACTATAAACAATAGGAATATAAAACAGCAGCCCATCTTCGAGATAACCCGTCATATCGAGATTGAAATAAGCCCAGATATCCATTCCGGAATTTTCCGCATGAGTGGCGAAGGCTTCACTACCCAGCAGCCCGCGTTCTTCTGCCGCCCATGCGCAATAAACGATACTGCGCTCGAAACGGTATTGCGACAGAATGCGTGCCGTTTCAAGTATGGCAGCCGTTCCCGAAGCGTTGTCATCAGCACCCGGAGCAAGCGAATCGCGGGTAAACGAATCGTAATGCGCCCCGCAAAACACAAATTCATCGGGATGGACAAGGCCGGGCTGAATGGCAATTACATTATCGGAAGTGGAAATGTTCCAAAAAGAATCGATGTCATGAAGTGACACCGAAAGTCCTTTTTCCTCATATCGCGACACCAACCAATTCTGTGCTGCATACACACTGTCGCTGTCCCATTGCCGTGTGCCGTAGTTTTGCAAGTGCCAGACGGTCGCCATCAGGCTGTCATCGGAAATCCGATTTATCAAATTTCGAATCCGCGGATCTTCCTCCTTGACATCGGGATAGCTGTGCCGTAACATTGGCAGTTTTGCTGGAATATTGGAAACGACCACCATCCCGTCTCTCGAAAAAGGCTGGAAAGAATCCGATAACGATTTTACAATCAATTTGTTACCATATACATTTAATACCTTACAATGTTTGGCTTCACGCGATAAAAATTGAGACTGTTCTTCAGCAGGACAATACAAAAGATAATACGGACCGTCAGCAAAGGCATCCGTATCGAGCAGCAGCATCGTTGCCTGATCGAAGTCTTTAGAGGTTGCAATCATACATCCGTCATCATAATGGTAAATGGTGAGATTGTCGTTCGAAAATGCCGATTCGATTTGCCGATGGTTTTCAACAGGTATCAGCACCAACTGTTGCGCCCGACATAGGAATCCGAACCATACAAGAAACAAGAGTAGGAGAGAGCGTTGCATGACGTATATTTTTTATGATCATGCAAATATACATGACATTCAGGAAAATATCACGGAAAAAGGCAGAAAATTTTAAACGTACTGAAAAAACACAGTAATAAGGACCGAAATAACAGTATTGACAGGAGCTTAAAGACCTTTCACATGTGGCTTGCCTGCGATAAAATCTTTCAGATAGAAAGGCTCGAAATAAGCCACATCCACAAACTGCCTGTTTTGCAACGCCCGATTGGAAAGAACCGCCATAAAGGAAGCCGATGGATGGAAATCATCTATAATATTGATTTTCTGATTGTTACAAAACACAGAAGCACATTTTGAAGCCCCATCTCCAAAAAGCCAAAGCCGGTGTTCCTTGCACAAGTCGGAAAAAGAATCCGCCTGGATGATGCTGGCGGCCGTATCGTTCACCTTGGCAAGGCGAGCATCAAAAACAGCGCAATACACCTCCATGCGTCGTGCGTCGATCATGGGAACAAGCAAATCGGTAGCTTCCAACTGTGTTCCGAGACGGTCGCGCATTCCCATTGCCATGGCTTCAAGCGTGTCGATGGCCATCAAGGGCTTATCCGAAGCATAGCATACGCCTTTTGCCGTGCTCACCCCGATGCGCAGGCCCGTATAAGAACCAGGACCTTGGCTTACAGCAACGGCATCGAGCCGATCATAGGTAACATTGCTCTCGTCCAGGACTTCCTTGATAAAAGTCGTAATCTTTTCAGAGTGCGCATTCTGCCACAAACATTCACGCAAGGCAAGAGTTTTTTCTCCATCGTTCAGGGCAACCGAACAAGTAGGAGTGGCCGTTTCCAAACACAATATCATGTCAATCGGATTTTCTGCCGCAAAAATAGAGAAAAAGCACATAATGTGACACTAACCTATAAAAAGTTGCAAATCATTTGATTAACAGCTATTACTGCCTAACTGACGGCTGCTAAAACTACCAAATCATCATAAGTTACAACACTGTTGAGCAGCCTTCTACCTATTTTATAAGCGAAAAATCGACTTTATATTTATTAATTCAATATTTTTGCGAATGATTTGTAAGTGGCGAGATAAATCGCTATGAGAGGCTTTGCCGGCTGTAGCCTTGACATCATCGTAATGCCCTGAAAGACAATCGTGATGGAAAGAAAAACAATCTTACCCTTGCAAGGTGAGAACCTTCACACGACATTATGAAAGGTCATGTGTATTTACTTATAGATTGATTTTCAGTTCGTTGTAACTTCACAATGGGACTTAGAAGGCGAAGCTGTTCCCTTATTGAAAATCATTCGATCATTAACAAACAACCGAATAAACACCATGAACATATTGGTAACAGGAGGAGCCGGATACATTGGCTCGCACACATGCGTAGAGCTATTGGAAGATGGCCACGAGGTCGTCATTATCGACAATCTATGCAACGCTTCCCGCGACAGCTTGCATCAAATAGAAGCCATTACATGCAGAAAACCTGTGTTTTACGAGGGCGATGTGCGCGACCGTGCGTTGCTTGACCGTATCTTCGACAGGCACAGCATTGACTGGGCGATTCACTTTGCCGGCTTGAAAGCCGTCGGGGAATCATGCGCAAAACCCATCGAATATTACGACAACAATCTGAACGGCACCCTTGTGCTGCTCAATGCAATGCGTGCAGCAAACTGCCGCCGTATCGTATTTTCCTCATCGGCCACCGTTTACGGCGACCCGGAAAGGCTTCCATTGACAGAAGACTGCCACACGGGAGGCACCACCAACCCTTACGGCAGCAGCAAGTATTTCCAGGAAATCATGCTCAACGATGTCTATCAGTCGGACAACGCATGGACTATTGTGCTGCTACGCTACTTCAACCCTATCGGTGCCCACAAAAGCGCGCTGATCGGAGAAAACCCGAAAGGCATTCCGAACAACCTGACGCCTTATATCGCAAAAGTAGCCATTGGTGAGCTGAAGGAGATAGGCGTTTTCGGTAACGACTACCCAACTCCTGACGGGACGGGAGTCCGCGACTATATTCATGTGGTCGATCTTGCAAAGGGGCACGTCGCCGCCATCAACAAAATCGGTCAGAGCGGTGTTTATGTTTACAACCTCGGCACCGGACAAGGCTACAGCGTGTTGGATGTCATCCACGCCTACGAAAAAGCTTGCGGTCATAAACTGCCTTACGTCATTAGACCCCGGCGTGCCGGTGACATTGCGACTTGTTATGCCAATGCAGACAAAGCTTCTAGCGAACTTGGATGGAAGGCAAACTACGCACTTGACGACATGGTGCTTTCTTCGTGGAACTGGATTCAGCATTGCAAAAACAATAAAAACCACTAAATTTACAAGAGCTGTTTTCCCGTTTCCTGCAATCTCTGGGTCTTTTTCCCGTTTTTATCATTATAATAATTCTATCATCCCAATAAAACCTATCAGTTATGAAAGGCATTGTACTCGCCGGCGGTAGCGGCACACGTCTCTATCCCATCACAAAAGGGGTCAGCAAACAGTTGCTCCCCATCTATGACAAACCCATGGTTTATTATCCCATTTCTGCGCTGATGTTGGCTGGAATACGCGATATACTCATTATTTCCACCCCTTACGACCTGCCCGGTTTCAAGCGTCTTTTGGGCGACGGCTCCGATTACGGTGTACGTTTCGAATATGCCGAACAACCATCTCCCGATGGTCTGGCACAGGCTTTCATCATCGGTGAAAAGTTTATTGGTGACGACTGCGCCTGCTTGGTGCTTGGAGATAATATCTTCTATGGCAACGGATTCACCAAATTAGTGAAAGAAGCCGTAAGAACAGCGGAAGAAGAGCAAAAAGCCACAGTATTCGGCTATTGGGTGAGTGATCCGGAACGGTATGGTGTGGCCGAGTTCGACAAACAAGGCAACGTGCTTTCCATCGAGGAAAAACCTAAACAGCCTAAATCGAACTATGCCGTTGTCGGTTTGTATTTTTATCCGAACAAGGTCGTCAAAGTCGCCAAAAACATCAAGCCTTCGGCACGCGGTGAATTGGAAATCACCACAGTAAACCAAGAATTTCTGAAAGACGGTGAACTGAAAGTACAGTTGCTCGGGCGCGGTTTTGCCTGGCTCGACACTGGAACCCACGAATCACTATCGGAAGCCTCTACCTTTGTCGAGGTCATCGAGAAACGCACCGGACTGAAAGTGGCCTGCTTAGAAGGCATAGCCTTCCGCAACGGATGGATTACAGAAGAGAAAATGCACGAATTGGCCCAGCCGATGCTGAAAAACCAATACGGACAGTATTTGTTGAAAGTAATCAGCGAATTAAAAGAAGGGTAAAAAACTGTTTCTCAATATTGAAAAAACACTGCCTCATCAACGAAATCAAATATCAAAAAATAACTCAGAGCTACATGAAAAAGACCATCCTCATCACCGGCGGTGCCGGTTTCATCGGGTCGCATGTTGTGCGCCTCTTTGTGAACAAATACCCTGAATACAAGATTATTAACCTTGATAATCTGACCTATGCCGGCAATCTTGCCAATCTGAAAGACATGGAAGACAAGCCCAACTATCAATTCATCAAAGCCGACATTTGCGATTTTGATTTGATTTACCGCCTCATGCAAGAGGAAAAAGTGGGCGGTATCATTCATTTGGCGGCAGAAAGCCATGTGGACCGGAGCATCAAGGATCCCTTCACTTTTGCAAAGACCAATGTGATGGGCACCCTTTCGCTGCTGCAGGCGGCAAAGCTGTATTGGGAGGGTCTGCCGGAGAAATGGGAAGGCAAGCGTTTCTACCACATCTCTACCGATGAGGTGTACGGTGCTTTGGAACTGACCAACCTCGAAGGCGGCAATGAACCAGGCGGTGGCCCTTTCGGCGACACGTTCTTCACCGAAGAAACCAAATACCAGCCACATTCGCCTTACAGTGCGGCAAAAGCCAGTTCCGACCACTTTGTACGTGCTTTCCACGATACCTACGGCATGCCCACCATCGTGACCAACTGTTCGAACAATTATGGGCCTTATCAATTCCCGGAAAAACTGATCCCATTGTTTATCAACAATATACGGCACAGAAAACCTTTACCCGTATACGGAAAGGGCGAAAACGTGCGCGACTGGCTTTTTGTGGAAGATCACGCACGCGCCATCGACCTCATCTTCCACAAGGGAAAGATTGCCGACACCTACAATATCGGCGGCTTCAACGAGTGGAAGAATATTGACCTCATCAAGGTGCTCATCCGCACCGTTGACCGCTTGCTTGGGCGAAAAGAAGGCGAGGATTTGAATTTGATCACCTACGTCACCGACCGTGCCGGTCATGATTTGCGTTACGCCATCGACTCGAGCAAGTTAAAACAAGAACTCGGCTGGGAACCTTCACTTCAATTCGAAGAAGGCATAGAAAAAACCGTCCGCTGGTACTTGGACAATCAAGAATGGATGGACAACGTCACCTCAGGCGACTACCAAAGGTATTACGAAGACATGTATCAAGGAAGATAGGAAAGAAGTTCCTACTGACACCTCCACAAAACCAAACGAAGCCCTTAATATTACTAAACAATTATTATTAATCATGTTTTTAAGTATTTTTATTCGGACAATGAACAGCGGCACACGATACAGTTTTGTCGTCAATCCTTTTCCGTAAACCGAAACCATGACTGCTATCCGACAGTCATTATCGCAATTCAAATACTTAAACGATTAACAATTACAAATCAGTAACAATAAGAAATCAAAATGATATGGATCAAGTAACAATTATCGAATACGACCGGATATTTAAGAATTTCATAGACAAGAAATACTTGCATGACGGTCACGACGAGTACTACTTCCGCGATCAGCAGGCGCAAAAACCTGCCGGCGGATGGAGGCATCTCCACTCCGACGAGGTGGAACGCTTAGTGATGAACAACAACTCGTCCACCAACTGGGACGATATTTGGGTAACTGACGAGTTCGACACCGACATGATCCGCAGTAACCGATTCTTCGGCATGGTGCGCATTGGGCGAGTCAGGCGTGAAGTGCTTCAATACCATGATCTTCGTGTTCCCGTCGGTATTACCAGCAGCACCATAGTATCGTGTGACATCGGGGACAACGTATCCATCCATGGCGTACATTACATGGCGAATTACATCGTAGGTAACAATTGTATTTTATTCAACGTCCATGAGTTATCCACTACCGACCATTCTAAATTCGGCAATGGAATTGTAAAGGAAGGAGAACCTGAAAATGTGCGGGTTTGGCTTGAGGTGATGAACGAGAACGGCGGACGTAAAATCTTGCCTTTCGATGGGATGATCACTGCCGACGCTTACCTTTGGGCCAAATACGCCGAAGACACCAAGCTGCAAAAACGGCTCAAAGAAATCACCCAGAACATGAAAGACAACCAGAGAGGCTATTATGGCACCATTGGGGAATCCTGTGTCATAAAAAACTCCTGGATTCTGAAAGATGCCAATATCGGGCCATACTGTTATATCAAAGGAGCGAATAAGCTAAAGAACATCACCATCAACTCCTCAAAAGAAGAACCAAGCCAAATAGGCGAAGGGGTCATCTTGGTCAATGGTATTACCGGATACGGATGCAGGATTTACTATTCCGTTGTCGCAACACGTTTCGTATTGGGAGACAACTGTAACCTCAAATACGGGGCGCGTCTTATCCATTCCGTCTTAGGCGATAACTCCACCATCTCGTGCTGCGAGGTGTTGAACAACCTGATTTTCCCTTCCCACGAGCAGCACCATAACAACTCTTTCCTGATCGCCGCTTGTGTGATGGGACAGAGCAACATGGCTGCCGGAGCCACCATAGGCTCCAATCACAATAGCCGTGCTGTGGATGGTGAAATTGTAGCCTCTCGCGGTTTTTGGCCCGGATTATGTTCAAGCATCAAACACTCGTCGAAGTTTGCATCCTTCACCCTACTTTCCAAAGCAGATTTTCCCAACGAGCTTAATATCTTGTTGCCTTTCTGCTTGGTGAACAGTAACACCGCAAAAGACGAGCTGGAAGTCCTGCCTGCTTATTGGTGGATGTACAACATGTACGCCATTGCCCGCAACACTTCGAAATACCTAAACCGCGACAAACGAAAGCGCAAGATTCAGAACATTGAGTTCGAGACCCTCGCCCCTGACACCATGGAAGAAACCATCGAAGGCCGCAAGCTGTTAGAAGTTTGGGTTGCCAAGGCTTATCTCCGCTCGAAAGGAGAAAATCCGGATACACAAGAGTATTACGACTTACGATCTATCGGGAAACAGATCCTGAATCAGGAACCCGATACCGTTGATCGGCTTGAAGTTTTCGGTGAAGGCATGGAAAAAGGACATCGCAAAGTGCGCATTCTCAAAGCCCGTCAAGCCTATCATGCATACGGCGATATGCTTACCATATACGCTGTCAACACCATCCTGCAATACATGGAGAACCATCCTGAGGAAAACATTGAAAGCATCAGTGCCCACATGGAGGGCAAACGACTCCGCAAATGGATCAACCTCGGCGGACAGACCATGCCCGAAGAAGATGTGGACCAGCTGCGTGCCGACATCAGAAACAAAGTACTTAATTCTTGGGAGGAAATCCATCACCGTTACGATGAGCTGTGGAAACGCTATCAATATGAGAGGCTTCACCATGCTTACTTTTCTCTTCTGTTTCTCTACAAAGATGAAACTGAAACCATCACTCCAGAAATATGGAAGGAGAACCTGAAGAAATCCATCAGAATTAATCAGTTTATCTGCGACCAAACCTATATAAGCCGCATGAAAGACTACGATAATCCCTTCCGCAATGCCACATTCCGCAACGAGGAAGAAAAACTCGCCGTCATCGGTCGCATTGAAGATGTGGACTTTATCCAACAAATCCGTAAAGAGACGGAACAATTCATCAAAAAAATCGAAAACCTAATAAAATAAACCATGAGAGTTATTATTGAACCGAACTACGACAACATGTCGCGCTGGGCTGCCAACCATATCGTTGAACGCATCAACGCTTTTCAACCCACGTCTGAAAAACCATTTGTCCTTGGGCTTCCCACCGGATCGACACCCATAGGAACCTACCGCGAATTAATCCGCCTTTATAAAGAAGGCAAAGTTTCATTTCAACATGTAGTGACCTTCAATATGGACGAGTATGTCCACGTTCCGGAAAACCACCCTGAGAGTTACCATAGCTTCATGTGGAACAACTTTTTCAGCCATATCGACATAAAAAAAGACAATGTCAATATCCTGAACGGCAATGCCGAGAACCTTGAAGCGGAATGTGCCCGCTACGAAGCCAAGATCAAGTCGTATGGAGGCATCGACCTCTTTATGGGCGGCATTGGTCCCGACGGTCATATCGCCTTTAACGAGCCTTGCAGTTCGCTGACTTCACGCACCCGTGTCAAGACCCTGACCACCGATACGATTATCGCCAATTCACGCTTTTTTGACAACGATATCAACAAAGTGCCCAAGACTGCATTGACAGTGGGCGTCGGCACCGTCATGGATGCTCGTGAAGTGATGATCTTAGCCAACGGACATAACAAAGCTCGCGCCCTTGCCCAAGTTATTGAAGGGAGTGTCTCGCACATGGTTACCGTGAGCGTATTGCAAATGCACCCCAAAGGCATTATCGTTTGTGACGATGCCGCATGTGACGAAATCACTTACGGGACTGTAAAATACTTCAAAGACATAGAAAAAAATAATCTATAATATCATTTTATGGTTGGATTTTGCTGATAACATAATACAACCTCAATAATCGAATAATTATGAAGAACTTCTCCATTATTGGTGTGGGAGGCTACATTGCTCCGCGCCACTTGAGAGCCATCAAAGATACCGGTAACAACTTGGTATCGGCTTACGACAAGAACGACAGTGTCGGCATCATGGACAGTTTTTTCCCAAAAGCTTCATTTTTCACGGAACAAGAACTGTTTGACCGTCATAACAGCAAGTTAAAAGACATAGGTGAAAAGATTGACTATGTGAGCATTTGCACGCCTAACTACTTGCATGACGCTCACATTCGCTATGGTCTTCGCCTTGGCGCAGACGTCATCTGCGAGAAACCTGTCGTATTAAATCCTTGGAACATCGATGCCCTGACGAAGATAGAAAAAGAAACCGGACACCATGCCTATACTATTCTGCAGCTTCGGTTGCATGAATCCATCGTCGCGCTGAAGAAAAAAGTGGAAGAAGGTCCGAAAGACAAAATCTATGACATCGATCTGACTTATATCACTTCAAGAGGTTACTGGTATTATACCTCGTGGAAAGGCGACCAACGCAAGAGCGGCGGCATTGCCACCAACATCGGAGTGCATTTTTACGACATGCTCTCTTGGATTTTTGGCGAAGTGAAACAAAACATCGTTCATGTGGCCTCACACGACCGTGTTGCCGGTTATCTGGAATTTGAAAGAGCGCGTGTACGTTATTTCCTGAGTATCAATGCCGAAACGCTTCCCGAAAATGCAGTACAAGGTGAAAAACGCACCTACCGCACCATCATGATTGACGGCAACGAATTTGAATTCAGCCAAGGGTTTACCGAGTTACATACGACGAGCTACGAAAAAATCCTTGCCGGCGAAGGCTTCCGTATTGGCGAAGCCCGTCGCTGCATCGACATCGTTTATCAAATCCGTAACGCCAAACCCATAGGTCTCAAAGGCGACTACCATCCCATGGCACGGCGCGAATGTACGCCACACCCTTTTGGTTGGAAGGAATAACCTTTCGTTGACGCTACTTGAGCCTCAAAACACAGCGATATTGCACTGTCTTTAATCTTTTATACAAAACCAATGAACATTACCGTAGCCGGCTCCGGATACGTCGGTCTTTCCATTGCCACGTTACTGGCGCAGCATAACCGTGTCAAAGCCATCGATATTGTCCCCGAAAAAGTCGATCTTATCAACCGTAGGCTTTCTCCCATTCAGGATGACTACCTTGAGGACTATCTCGCCCACAAACAGCTTGATCTACACGCCACGTTGGATCCTGAAGAAGCGTATGGCAAAGCTGATTTCGTGGTTATCGCCACACCGACAAATTACGATTCCATACGCAACTTTTTTGACACTTCTGCGGTAGAATCCGTCATTGGTCTCGTCATGCGATACAACCCTGAGGCCATCATGGTCATCAAATCGACCGTACCTGTCGGCTACACCCAACATATCCGTGAAAAGACGGGCTGTCGCAACATCATCTTTTCTCCCGAGTTTTTGCGAGAAAGCAAAGCTTTGTACGACAATCTTTATCCAAGCCGTATCATCGTTGGCTTTGAACAAGGAGATCCACAGCTTGAGCAAGCTGCCCACACCTTTGCCTCACTCATCCAAGAAGGCACTGTCAACAAAGACACGCCCATTCTTTACATGGACACTACGGAAGCTGAGGCTGTCAAACTGTTTGCCAACACATATCTCGCCCTACGCGTTTCTTTCTTCAACGAATTGGATACTTACGCCGAAATGAAAGGGCTGAACACACAGCACATCATCGATGGTGTTTGTCTTGATCCACGCATCGGCACGCACTACAACAATCCGTCGTTCGGTTATGGCGGTTATTGTCTGCCTAAGGATACGAAACAACTGTTGGCCAACTATGCCGATGTGCCTGAAAATCTTATTCAAGCCATCGTCGATAGCAACCGAACCCGCAAAGACTTCATTGCAGACCGTGTGTTACACAAGGCGGGTTACTACGATTACTACAATCGCGGCGATTTTGATGAAGGGGCGGAACACGAATGTGTCATCGGGGTCTATCGCCTCACCATGAAGAGTAACAGCGACAATTTCCGGCAAAGCAGCATTCAAGGCGTGATGAAGCGTATCAAAGCCAAAGGGGCTACCGTTATCATTTTCGAGCCTACCTTAAAAGACGGCAGTACTTTCTTCGGTAGTGAAGTCGTCAACGACCTCGATGCATTCAAACGCCGCTCACAGGCCATCATCGCCAACCGTTACGACAGTATTCTCGACGATGTGAAGGAAAAAGTCTATACCAGAGATGTGTTCAAGCGGGATTGACCCATTCTCTCCATACAAGATCATCATTAATAGAGTGTTTTTCAAAACTATACTTAGGAAATAACATCAGAAATAATATGCAAGACTTTACTATTTGTGTAGTCGGACTCGGCTATGTCGGTCTGCCTTTGGCACGTCTATTTTCCACCAAATATGAGACCATTGGTTTCGACATGAATCCAAAGCGCGTTGATGCGTTGATGCAAGGTCATGACAGTACGTTAGAAGTTTCCGACGAGTTGCTGCAAGCCGCTATCCGTAACGGCTTTAAATGCACCACCCATTTAGATGATGTGCGCAAATGCAACATTTATATCGTTGCTGTGCCCACACCCGTCGATGAAAACAACCGTCCCGACCTAAAACCCTTGTGGAGTGCCAGCGAAACGGTCGGCAAGGTCATTTCGAAAGGCGACATCGTCATCTATGAATCCACAGTATATCCCGGTGTTACCGAGGAAGAATGTCTGCCTGTTGTAGAACGCGTTTCGGGACTGAAATTCAATGTGGATTTCTTTGCCGGCTATTCTCCGGAACGCATCAACCCGGGCGACAAGGAACATACGGTGGAGAAGATCCGAAAGGTCACCTCAGGCTCCACTCCCGAAATCGCCGACATCGTTGACGGACTTTACAATTCCGTTCTTATCAACGGCACCCATAAAGCCTCTTCCATACGTGTTGCCGAGGCTTCCAAAATCATCGAAAACTCGCAACGCGACGTGAACATTGCCTTCATGAACGAGTTGGCAAAGATTTTCAACGCCATGGGCATCGACACCCACGATGTCATCGATGCAGCCGCAAGTAAGTGGAATTTCATCAAGCTCAGTCCGGGATTAGTCGGTGGACACTGTATCAGTGTCGATCCCTACTATCTGATTCAAAAAGCACAGGTGTACGGCGTATTGCCAAGGGTCATGTCATCGGCACGCCGATTGAACGACGGCATGGGAGCTTATGTGGCCAACCAAACCATCAAGTGCATGAACAAAAAAGGCATCATGGTGAAAGACTCCAACATCCTGATTCTCGGCATTACCTTCAAGGAAAACTGCCCCGACATCCGTAATACCAAGGTGGTGGATATTTACCATACCCTGACAGAATATACCAATAACATCACGGTGTACGACCCATGGGCCAACCCCAAAGAGGTAAAACACGAATACGACGTTACCATCAGCAACGACAATTCCGTACTTGCAAAAGACCGTTACGATGCCATTATCTTAGCTGTCGCCCACAAAGAATTTTTGGAGCTTGACCTCCGTTCCTTGCTGACGAACAACGGTGTCGTTTACGATGTGAAAGGTATCCTGCCGACGCAAGTCATCGATGCAAGGCTGTAACGATTCTACCCGTTGACTGTCAATCCAACTATGTCGCGCATTCACCTTTGTCTCGCCAAGATGGGCGGGGAGGAACAACGGTACATCAAGGCCGCTTTCGACAATCATGTAGTGGCTCCTTGGGGGCCTAATGTCGATGGTTTTGAAGAAGACCTGAAGTCCTTTTTCGGTTCAAAAATGGAAGTAGCAGCCCTTTCTTCGGGGACTGCTGCCGTCCACCTCGCCTTACTGGCTTGCGGCGTACAACGCGATGACGAGGTGTTGTGCCAGAGTTTCACTTTCTGCGCTTCCGCCAATCCTATCACCTATATCGGCGCACAACCTGTCTTCATCGACAGCGATAGCGACACTTGGAACATGGATCCGCAGCTTCTTGAAACGGCTATTCAGGATCGTATCCAAAAAACCGGCAAGAAACCCAAGGCCATTATCCCCGTACATCTTTTCGGGATGCCTGCACGTATCGACGAAATTATCCGTATTGCCGACCATTATGACATTCCGGTAATAGAAGATGCCTCCGAAAGCATCGGGGCACGCTACAACGGCCAACGTTGCGGCACTTTTGCCGCCTTTGGCGTATTGTCGTTCAACGGCAACAAAATGATCACCACCTCGGGAGGCGGAGCCTTGCTCTGCCGTAATGCCGACACCAAACGCCTCATCCTGTCGTATGCCACGCAAGCACGCGAAGCCGTTCCCTATTACCAGCATGAACGTATAGGCTACAACTACCGCCTGTCGAACATTTGCGCAGGTATTGGCCGCGGACAGATGCAGGTGCTCGAATCACATGTTGCCCATCATAAACGGGTGTGTAACCGTTACAAATCCCTGTTTGCCAATACTGAAGGCATCACACTTCACGAAAATCCCACACCTCTCCATGATAGCGACTACTGGCTGAACACCATCCTTCTCGACCCGAATCTGCATGTGACAGGAGAAGATAAATTGGTGGACTATCCCGTTTCGGATGGCGGTGTTGTACCCAACCGTAATGTGGAAGCCATGCGCCGCGCCTTGGATGCCGCTGACATTGAAGCACGACCGTTATGGAAACCCATGCACCTGCAACCGATTTACCGTAATGCCACTTCCTATTGCAACGGCAACAGCGAACGATTGTTCCGCCAAGGATTATGCCTGCCGTCAGGACCATGCGTAAGTGATGAAGATGTCGAACGAATCGTGAAAACAATAAAAGAGAGTTTGAGGATTGAAAAATGAAAAATCATTTTATGACCAAAGGATGCTTAATGATCACCATCTATCCCGACTAAAAGCACTCTTAATATCAAGTACTCAAGTAACAGTAACAATACTCCTTTCAATCTTATAGTTTCATGTCTGCAATTGATTATTTATCAAAAAGTTTGAATCAAAAAGATGATATTCCCAACCAAGAATTGGCGGTTGAAATCATCAGGACAAAGCGCAACGAATGGGTGCAAGAACTCGTCGGGCTGTTAAAACACAAGGATAAACGCATCCAGAGCGACAGCATCAAAGTCCTTTATGAGATAGGAGAGCGGGGTGCAGCAGACATGATTGCCCCTTACTGTAATGATTTTGGGGCAGTGTTGCTATCGAAAAACAACCGGTTGGTCTGGGGCGGCATGATCGCCTTGGACACCATCACTTTGGTACGTCCACAAGCCGTTTACGACCTGCTGCCGACCATCATGACTACCATTGACCACGGATCGGTGATTTCCATCGACCACGGAGTGGGGATCTTGGCACAATTATCCAGCCTTCCGGCCTATTCTGACACCACTTTCCCGCTGCTCTTGGAACAGCTCAGAAAATGTCCGGCAAAGCAATTGCCCGTGTATGCCGAAAAATCCGTCATTGCCATCAACGCCGGTCGGCAAGCGCTCTTTGAGGATTTGTTGCTGTCAAGGATGCCGGAAATGGAAAGAGAATCGCAGCAAAAAAGGTTAACCAAGGTGATTTCGAAGCTGAAAAAGAAAGGTTTTCGATACATCCATCTGCCATGATCAAACACGTCTTTCTTGTCGGATTAGGAGGGGGGATCGGAAGTATTTTCCGGTTCTTGACTTCCATGCTAACGGCAAAGTCTTACCCCAGTACGTTTCCGCTGGCTACTTTCATCGCCAATATCATAGGCTGCTTTCTCATCGGACTGATCATCGGAACATTGTCACATCATGCTAATGCCAATTGGAAACTGTTATTGGTGACAGGATTCTGTGGAGGTTACACCACCTTTCCCGCTTTCGCATTGGAGAATCTCACGCTTATTCAAAACCACAACTACGGCACGTTCCTGTTGTACCTCGGACTCAGCCTGCTCACCGGAATACTCGCCGTTTGGTTAGGCCTCATCATTACAAAATAGAGGCGACCCCCGGTAAGAATAAATGATACTTTCAACTTGAACCAAGACGGTTGTATGAAAGAGAAAAAAATATTCGGATTACAAAGAAATGTCTTTTTTACCGGATTGACCAGCTTCTTCACTGATATCTCCACAAAGATGATATACAGTGTGATGCCTCTCTTTCTGCTTTCCATCGGAGCTTCAAAGACCTCGATTTCATTGATTGAGGGTATTGCCGAAAGCACAGCGGCTTTCTTCAAGGCTTTCTCTGGCCGTTGGAGCGACAGAATCGGCAAGAATAAGCCCTTTATGCTGATGGGATATGGCTTAACGGCTTTGATCACACCGCTTTATGTGTTGGTCATGATCCCCATACATGTATTGTTCTTTCGGTTCGTTGAGAAAATCGGAAAAGGTTTGCGGGCAGCGCCCAGAGACAGTCTGATCAGCGGATCGGTTCCGAAAAACGAAACCGGCAAAAATTTCGGATTCCATAAGGCGATGGACAATAGCGGTGCCATCATCGGTCCGTTGACGGCTTTCCTGATTCTACGTTTCTTCCAGCTGAACTACGACGATATTTTCCTGATAGCCACCATTCCAGCTATTTTGGGCGTACTCACCATTGCCGTCTTCATCAAGGAAGCAAAGGCAGAAAACGGAAGCCCTGTCAGATTCCACTTCAATCAGCTGCCCAAAAAATTCTATTTTTTCCTTTTCATCGTGTTTGTCTTCACCCTTGGCAATTCCGCCGATGCCCTGCTGCTTGTCAAAACGGCAGAAAACGGCACCGATAAATCGTATGTTCCTTTTGTCTATATGATTTTCAACACGGTATCGGTATTGCTCGCCATCCCAATTGGAAAGATTTCCGATAAAATTGGCCGTGAAAAATTGATTATCATCGGGTTTATTGTTTACGCAATCGTATATTACCTTTTTGGCCGTTTCAACAGCCTGAACGTTTTTCTGTTCTTATTCGTCCTGTACGGCCTTTACAGCGCCTTGGTGGATAGCAGTCAAAAGGCCCTGATCTCGGATATCGTCAGCAAAGACATGAAAGGAACGGGGTACGGATTATTCCACGCCGTGCTTGGAATCACGCTGCTTCCCGCGAGTTTAATCGCCGGCTTGCTGTACGACCATGTGAATGCCAATGCACCGTTTCACTTCGGTGCCATCATGGCGTTGATCGCCACTTCATTGATGGTTATTTTTGTGATTTTAAATAAACATCATGGGTAAAAATATTTCATTGTATCACCTTCCCTTGAAACCTCATGAATAATAATCATAATAACATCACCGACAGCGACATTGCCCGTTTACTGAGCAAAGAACCTATTCATGTTGAAAACGAATCAGCACGTAATGTACTGAAAAACAGAATAGTGATGATCACTGGCGCTGCTGGGTCTATTGGCAGCGAGTTATGCCGCCAGGTGTTGCACTACGATCCAAAATGCTTGATAATGGTCGATCAGGCGGAATCCGCCATGTACGACCTTCAGTACGAGTTACAACACCATACTACTTTTGGTTCGTTTGTCAATCGCATGGTGTTTGTCATCGCCAACGTGCGTGATGCTGTGCGAATGCGTTGGATCTTCGAACAATACCATCCTCAAATAGTATATCATGCTGCCGCTTATAAACATGTGCCTTTCATGGAAGAAAATCCTTACGAAGCGGTCTCTGTGAATGTAATGGGAACGAGAGTAACGGCAGACCTGTCCGTAGCCTACGGCGTTGAGCGGTTTGTAATGATTTCTACCGACAAAGCCGTAAACCCCACCAATGTCATGGGTGCCACGAAACGTATTGCCGAAATCTACACCCAAAGCCGGCAAAGTAAGGTGCGTTTCATCACCACACGTTTCGGAAATGTGCTGAGTTCAAGTGGATCTGTTGTGCCTTTATTTCAGAAACAAATAGAACATGGCGGTCCCATTACTGTCACCGACAGACATATCATCCGCTACTTCATGACGATCCACGAAGCTTGTAATCTGGTACTTGAAGCCGGTGCCATGGGCAATGATGACGACGTGTTTGTCTTCGAAATGGGCAAACCCGTCAACATCTGGGACTTGGCAGAAAAAATGCGGCAACTTTATGGGAGACCCGACATCGAAATCAAAGAAATAGGATTACGTCCTGGCGAAAAACTCTTTGAAGAACCTTTCAATAACAAGGAAAGTATTGGTGCTACAGCCAACCCGAAAATCATGCGTGCCAAAGTGCGAGAATATGAGAAAGACTTTGTAGATAAGCTTATCGAAAACCTGAGACACAGCCTCACAACTGGCGATGACTGCAAAATTGTGGCTTGTATGAAAACCATTCTTCCGGAATATGTCAGCAACAATAGTATTTTCGAAAAACTAGACAAAGAAAGATGACACGACGATCCGCCTTCTTCCAACTCTTGAAATAATCAACCAATACATAACTATGAACAATTACTGTATTATCATGGCCGGTGGCATCGGAAGCCGCTTCTGGCCTTTGAGCAAAGACAACTATCCCAAGCAGTTTCTCGATATCCTCGGCACCGGAAAGAGCTTCATCCGAAGTACTTACGAACGTTTCAGCCCGGTGATCCCTGACGAAAACTTCTTGGTGGTCACCAATGCCGCCTATAAACAATTGGTACTGGAGCATTTACCCATGCTACAGCCTGACCAAGTGCTGTGCGAACCGGCAAGGCGCAATACGGCACCCTGCATTGCCTACGCCTGCTATCACATCCAGAGCCGTTGCAAAAATGCCAATATCGTCGTCACACCAGCCGACCATTTGGTCACAAACGAAGTTGAATTTCAACGCATTATTCAACTCGGTTTTGATTTTCTTGCCAGTCAAGGACACAACGACAGTCTGATGACCATCGGCATTAAGCCAAGCCGACCCGAAACCGGTTATGGCTATATCCAAGTACCTAAAGACGAAAAACTGACAGAGGTGGTAAAGGTAGACATGTTCAAAGAGAAACCCGATTACGACACTGCCGTGAAATTTGTGAACGAAGGCAACTACTTCTGGAACTCAGGTATTTTCATCTGGACCCTCGATGGCATTATGAAGGCTTTCAAGACCTTCCTGCCCGAAATGGTGAAACTCTTCGACAAAGGAATGGACAAGTTCGGAACCGAACAAGAACAAGCGTTCATCAACAAAAAATTCTTAGATTGCCAGAACATCAGCATCGACTACGGCATCATGGAGAAATCGCCCGACACCTACACCATTCCCGCCGACTTCGGCTGGAGCGACATCGGCACTTGGGGTTCGCTGTTCACCCACGCCGGCAAGGACGAGCACAACAATGCCATCAGTGGAAAGGTGGTTTCAGTGGACAACCATAATACCATCGTGAATATCGAAAAAGGCGTTGAGGCTGTGGTGGAAGGCTTGGATGACTATTTGGTAGCCTACCGCGATAACTCTCTGTTGGTCTGCAAACTCAAAGACGAACAACAAATCAAAGTTTGGATTGAAGGGCTGAAATAAAACACATCCCTATTTCTATGCACGACAACCCGTTGGTATCGGTCATCATGCCTTGCTATAATGCAGAGGGCTTTATCAGCGAGAGCATAGAATCTGTTTTTGCACAGAGCTACAATAATTGGGAGTTAGTCATTACCGATGACTGTTCAAGTGACCGAACCCCGGAAATTGTCAGAGCATACTGTGAAAAAGATTCGAGAATCAATTTTGCAATCGCAGAACAGCATTCTGGAATAGCTGGCACAAGAAATCATTGCCTAAAAAGGGCAAAAGGTAGATTTGTGGCTTTCTTGGATAATGATGATATTTATTATCCCCATAAAATTGAAAAACAGGTGAATTTTATGCTGGAAAACGGTTATGCCTTTTCCTATGCATCCTACGAACTCATGAATGAAAATGGTTCAATGAAAGGTAAGGTTATCAAGACGAATGGAATAATTGATTATGATAAATACCTGAGAAACACTATTATAGGGAGTGGAACAATCATGCTTGATAGAGAAAAGACAGGAATGCTCAGGATGCCAAATAATGCAACAAGTGATGACATGGCTTTGTGGTGTAAAATTCTGAAAGATGGTCATTGTGCTTATCCTATCAATGACATTCTATTAAAATACAGAATCCGAAGCCATTCTGCATCATCCAATAAACTGAAAGCGGCAAGAGATGTGTGGTTGGTATATCGCAAGCAGGAAAAACTGCCATTATCCAAAGCTTTGATTTACTTTTTAAGCTACGCATTCCACGCCGTAAAAAAACGTTTAGTATGAACAGTTATTATCTGTACAGAAAAGCATGGCGTTTCAATGGTGCACCTCATCGAGAGAAAAAGCTATGTGAAAAGGAATGGAAAAAACTGCTCAAAAAAGGAGGTTTGCTGATTCGCAACACTTACCATTTCGATCAAAAAGAAGAAAGCTCTTTTTGGTACCTGATTAAGGATTCGTTTTGCGGCATGGAAGAACTGTCGTCTAATGAACGGAATAAAATTAGAAATTCAAATAATAAACTGACATTCAATAAAATAGATTTTGAATTATTACAATCAAAAGGCTATGAAATTCTAAAAGAAACCTACACTGATTATGCCGTGTCGGACAGGAAAATGAATGAAAAGGTCTTTTTGGAATATCTATCAGCCTGTCAAGAAAAAGAGTTTGACTACTGGGGCGTGTTTGACAAAGACAAATTAATTGGATTTTGTGCCGTATGGATCTGGACTTCTGATAGTTGTGAATACGGAGTGATGGGCATCCTGCCAGAATACAAGCACAACCAAACCTATCCTTACTATGGATTGTTTTTCCGCATGAATGAATATTACTTAGGTGAGAAACACTATCGCTATGTTGCCGATGGAGCACGGAGCATCACCGAACATTCTCAAATACAGGATTTTCTGATTCAAAACTTTCATTTCCGAAAAGCCTACTGCCAGCTCGACATTCACTACCAATGGTGGATGAAAATTGCCGTTAATGTGCTGTATCCTTTTAGAAACAGAATACCATTGCAACGGGTGAAAGCTATTCTTAACATGGAGGCGATGTGTCGTGGGGAAAAATAGCCATCCTATTGGAAAAGCGATAAAATGGAGCACCGATAGAATTGGAGCTTTCGTTGGACTTATTGTTACTAGTCCGCTTTTGATGATGGTGGCTATTATTATCAAACTCGATTCAAAAGGTCCCGTGTTTTTCCGACAAACACGTATCGGACAGCATGGCAAACCCTTCAAAATTTGTAAATTCCGAACCATGACCAACACATCCGGCAGTTACGTGACCACTTCTGACGACCCACGCATCACACCTATCGGACATTGGCTCAGAAGAACAAAGATCGACTGTCTTTCCGAACTGTTCAATGTGTTGGCGGGACAAATGAGTTTCGTGGGACCGCGTCCTGACGTTCCTGGATATGCCGACCAACTGACTGGAACAGACCGTAACATCCTATTGATGAAACCCGGCATTACCGGACCTGCCAGCTTGAAATATCGCAAAGAAGAGGATCTTCTGGCGCAACAAACTGATCCTCAACACTACAACGACACCATCATCTGGCCCGACAAAGTGAAAATCAACCTCGAATACCAGCGCCATTGGACGCTATGCATTGATTTTCGCATCATCATTTCCACTTTCTTTCATTAATGACAGATATTTCTAAACGCCTACCCAAAACCTAGAGGTTTCATTAAGGAAAAGAAGAGAAGCCTTGTCTTTCAAAAATGCTATCAAAATTGGTTTCATGTTGAAAATCAATGTACAAAAAAGTAGGTAGCTTCCTGGGAGAAAGTTACCTACCAAAAATTAATAACATGAAACATAAAAAAATTACACTCTGTATCTTCGCTCTTCCAAAAGGAAGAAAAACATGCGCCCCCTTCAGGACTTGAACCTGAGACCCCCTGATTAACAGTCAGATGCTCTAACCAACTGAGCTAAGGAGGCATATCAAAGAACTTTGCCGTAATGCGATTGCAAAAGTAGATGTTTTTTTCATACCAACAAGCATTTCATTGCACTTTTTTTGAATGTTTTTTATTTCTTACTGATTTTCAATAAATTAAAAACATTACGATTCAAAATAATATGACTTTATCACGGTTTTTTTGCGCATCAAACGGTAGAATTAATGCTTGAAATGACCTTAAAAGGCCTCTTATGAAACATTTCAAAGCAGAATAAATTCAACTCCAATTCATATTTAAATCCGAAAAACTTGAAAAATCACTACTTTTGCCGCAAACTTACAAAATATGACACAAAAACGAATATTGGGAATAGGGAGCGCCTTGGTCGATATCCTGACCCAGATTGAAGATGAATCCATTCTTACCCGATTGAATTTACCCAAGGGCAGCATGCAATATGTGGATGCCGAAACCTCGGTGAAAATCGGGAAGGATCTTTCGGCCTACCAAAGCAAAATGGCGGCAGGCGGCTCAGCAGCCAACACCGTAAGCGGTCTCGCCCGACTTGGTGTCGATGCCGGTTTTCTCAGCAAGGTTGGAAAAGATGATGTGGGACGTTTCTTTGAACAGGAAATGGACAAAAGTAAAGTGAAACCTTTATTGCTGAAAAGCGAAACGCCATCGGGACGCGTGCAGGCATTGGTCACCAAAGACGGAGAACGTACTTTTGCCACCTGCTTAGGCGCGTCGGCAGAACTTTCGAAAGAAGATATCGATCCGGAACTTTTCGATGGCTGGGACTTGTTCTATATTGAAGGCTACCTTGTGGCTAATCCCACCATGCTTGAAAAAGCCATCCGTACTGCCAAAGAAAAAGGCCTGAAAACGGCTATCGACTTGGCAAGCTACAACGTTGTGGAAGAAAACCTTGAGTTTTTACTTCGCCTTGTCGAAGATCAGATCGACATCGTTTTTGCCAATGAAAAAGAAGCCAAGGCGCTGACCGGTCTCGAACCGGAAGAAGCCTTGCATTTCTTAGCTTCAAAATGCGACATCGCCGTGGTGAAAGTCGGAGCAAAAGGCTCCCTCATTCAATGCAAGGATGAGATCGTGCGCATCGGCAAAGTGGGCGACATTGTGGTTGACACTACCGGTGCCGGTGACTTGTGGGCGGCAGGTTTTTTAGCCGGATGGAGCAAATGCGAAAGCCTCAAGAAATGCGGCATGATGGGTTCCATACTGGCAGCCAATATCATACAGGTCGTAGGTGCCAAAATGGACGATGAGCGTTGGAATGGCATCTACAAAGCCATCGCTGCTATCCATTGAACGAAAAGTGAACAGGGTCAAGGCAACAGCTATTTTATGGGCTATTATCATGATTTCAAATATTTTTCATGTTAAAATGAAAGTTGACCTCTAAATATAGCGATTTTTCGTATTTTTGCGGCTCGTAATTTTTTACATTAGCGTAATACTCAATAACAGAATAGACAAATAGATAGAAATGAAGGAGTTCCAGACAAATGCAATCCGTAACGTCGCCCTCATCGGTGCGGCAAAATCCGGTAAAACCACCCTTGCCGAAAACATGCTTTTCGAAGGCAAGATGATCAACAGAAAAGGCAGCACTGATGAGAAAAACACGGTGTCCGACTACCGTCAAATCGAGATGGACCGTCAGATTTCGGTACATGCTACCATGATGTACACCATCTTCAACGACAAGAAAATCAACATTCTCGACACCCCAGGTTTCAGCGACTTTTCGGGCGACATCGTTGCCTGCCTTTCGGCAGCCGACACTGCTGTCCTGACCGTCAACGGACAAGCCGGTGTGGAAGCCACTACGGAAAACGCTTGGCGTCTTGCCGCCAACACCAATAAACCCGTAGTTTTCTTCATGAACCAGCTCGACCATAGCAATGCCAACTTCGACAATACCATCCGTGGACTGAAAGAATATTTTGGAGACAAAGTTACGCCTATTCAATATCCCGTCAACGCCGGTGAAGACTTTAACGCTGTCATCGACTTGATTCTCATGAAGATGCTTGTCTTCAAGAATGGTAACGGTGCACCCGAAATCCAAGACATTCCCGCCGACGAGATGAGCAAGGCCGAAGAACTGCACAACAACCTTATTGAACATGCAGCCGAAGGTGAAGAAGCGCTCATGGAAAAATTTTTCGAGGAGATGACGCTGAATGAAGAAGACATGGAAAGAGGTTTGCGCCTTGGCATCATCAACCGTGACCTTTTCCCCGTCGTTTGCGGTGCAGCCAAGAAAGGCGTCGGTGTCAGTCGTTTGTGTGAATTCATTGTCAACGCCTGCCCGTCGCCCGCCGATACCCCTGCAGTAAAAGCCAACAACGGTACCGAGTTCCACAATAGCAACAACGACCCGACAGCCTTGCAGATCTTCAAGGTCACCACGGAACAGAACCTTGGTGACGTGGCATGGTTGCGTGTTTTCGGCGGCACCCTTTCGGAAAGCCAAGACTTGGTCAACCCGCGCTCAGGCAACAAGGAACGTATCTCACAACTGCTGGCCTTCAACGGCAAGAACCGCGAGCGTGTTGAAAAAGTCAATGCCGGCGACATCATCGCCACCATCAAACTGAAAGACGGTCGCACCAACGACACATTGGCAGATGCCAAAGCCGGTGAAGCTGCTTTCGACGAAATCCCCTTCCCGTCACCCGTCTTCCAAATCGCCATCAAGGCCGCCAACTCACAAGAAGACGAAAAACTTGGCACCATCCTCAACGACCTGCACAAGACCGACCCGACCATTATCTCTGGTATGTCGCGCGAGTTGCGCCAAAACATCCTTCAGACCCAAGGCGAATACCACCTCAACACTTTGAAATGGTATTTCGACAATGTCTATAAAATCAATGTTGAAACCGAGTCACCCAAGGTGCCTTATCGCGAAACCATCACCAAGTCGGCACGCGCTGATTACCGTCACAAGAAACAGTCTGGCGGTAGCGGTCAGTTTGGTGAAGTCCACCTCATGCTCGCACCTTACTTTGAAGGCTATACCGATCCGGGTGACCTTGCCGTGCGTTCCAAAGACGAGTACGAACTGCCTTGGGGCGGCAAGCTCATCTTTGCCAACTGCGTGGTAGGTGGTGCCATCGACGCCCGTTTCATGCCTGCCATCCTGAAAGGTATCAACGAACGTCTTGAGCAAGGACCTCTGACCGGTTCCTACGCCCGCGACATCATCGTTTACGTCTATGACGGTAAGATGCACCCTGTCGATTCCAATGAAATGGCATTTAAGATTGCCGGACGTATGGCTTTCAGCGCTGCCTTTAAGAACGCCGGTCCCAAGATCATGGAGCCGATTTACGACCTCGCCGTCCGTATGCCTGCCGACCTCATGGGTGCCGTCATGACCGACCTGCAAGGCCGTCGCGCCATCGTCATGGGAATGGATTCAGACCATAACTACCAAACCATCCATGCCAAGGTTCCGTTGGCAGAAATGGACCGCTATTCGACCTCACTCAGCTCACTCACATCCGGACGCGGCACTTTCACTATGAAATATGCCGAATATGCACAAGTCCCGACCGATGTCCAGAACAAGCTGTTGAAAGAATACGAAGAAAGTCAGAAAGAAGAGGAATAAATTCCATTGTTCTGATCCCAACATTAAATCCCGCATCGAGAGGTGCGGGATTTTTTTGTTCGGACAAAAGCCATTGGAATTATCACGAAGACAAACAGACAATACTGCCCGCATCCGTCAATGGTCCATCGGACAACTCCATTAGCTCAACACCATGCCGATTGAGAAATGCATCAAGATCTGCCTTTTCCGCCAAATGCCGTGTGGTGCCACAAACTAACAATCGATTTCCTGACAAACCGCAACATCCCGGAAAAAAACCATATTCATGCCCTTCGAGTTTAATTTGTCGCGGGTCAATAAACAACACATCGTAGCCTTCCTGCTTCAACACATTGCAGATGCCAACATCAGAAGTAATGAAAGCATTATCGTTGATTGCCAATAAGTTACAACGCGTATAGGCTTGGCTGACCTGTATCTGGCGCTTAGTGCGACACAAATCCAAAATCCGTTGGTCGGTATATTGAAAATTGTGAATCAACAGGTGCTCGGAAGCGCAAGCGTTATAATACACGGTTTCGGGATGCTGCTTGCCTAATGGCTTGCTGCCTTTTACCAATTTGAATCCCTTTTTGTGCAATGTGGCGACCCATCCTTCAGGGGTATTAGAAGCAAAGACCAATCCATTAGGAGCAAACGGAAAGAAATAAATGTCGGGGTGGGCGGCAATGCTCGGATAAACAAAATCGGTAGGAGAAAGCCAAAGCACCTCTCCCAAAGAAGCAAGCCTTGACTTTGACCATTGCGGCATCAGCGATGAGGCAATGAAAAAAGGACGTTGCCCTCTTCGGCAAACCGCAACCGAAAAACCATAAGTTGGAAGTGCATCACAACCGACAAAATCCACCCGATCAAAATGCTTCAAGAATTCGTTACGATTCTCGGAGCGATAACCGATAGCTTTGGTGCGCTGCGAAGGATGTACCGTTACTGTTAGCCCCTCGCCACTTCCAGTAATTGCAGAGAGCTTGCGTTTCCAAAATGCACTATATACCATTTCGGCAAAATTGCGGTGATAAGGTCCGGCGATACAATCCCCATGGTCAAGTTCATCGGAGGGATGCAAGCCTATTCTTAATACATGAATTTGATTGTCGATAAAGTACGATAACAAATCCGCCGCATGATGCACGGCATCATCCAGATTCTGAGGATGATACTTTCCTTTATGGTACAAATGTTCCAAAGCCGTTCCATGCACTACAATGCAAGGATAGATACGCGTTTCAGAGGCACCCAAAGCTACAATGTCGCGTGCCGTTTGCAAGTCGATTTCAGGTGTCGATTCCGGCAGTCCCGTCATCATTTGAAGACCCAAAACGAAGCCTTCCTCAAGAATCAAACGCGATGCCCGCTGTAAGCACTCAAAGTCATGCCCACGCCCACAAGCCTTCAGCACGGCATCGTTGGTCGATTGAGCGCCTAACTCGATATGTTTCATGCCGTAACGCTTCAATATCCAGAGAATATCCAGGGTGATGAAATCGGGACGGGTACTGCACCGCAGACTTTGCACTTCGCCACTATTGAGGAAAGGCTGCACTGCTTCCAAATACTCCACTAACATTGTTTCAGGCAATCCCGTGAAATTGCCGCCAAAAAAAGCTACCTCCACAACACGTTCCACAACGGGAAATGATTTGAGGTGCCGAACAATGATACGCCTCACCTCTTCCGCATCAGGCAAATGATATTGTGCGGCTATGCTGTTTTGGTTGCAGTAAACACAACGGAAAGGACAGCCCAGCTCGGGAAGAAAAATCGGTATGTTGTAGTGCTTCACAGAGGAAAACAGTCAAATTTTTGCAAATTAAGGGAATATGCACATAGGTTCGATAAAAAACGGCCTCAAAATTGCAGCATTTTTTGAAATCCATTTGAAAAAAGGACTACTTTTGCAATTAAGTTCGTAAAATCGAGTTATATTCGTATAAGTAACAAAGTGTAAAAAGCAATGAAGAACAAAATCACAACCATCATGACGGTTTTACTGGCAGCTTTCATCACCATAGGTGGCACGACGGGCTGCAAGAGTAAGAAACGTCTCGCAAGAGAGGCTGCAGAAGCCGAATACAAGTCGAAGGTCGCCGATGCCATCAAAGACTTGAATGCCATTTTGAACGACGAAACCGTTTGGACACTGGAGGAAAAGGAAAATCGCGTAAAGACCATTAAAAACTGGAATTTGCAAAATGCCGAAGTGGATGACTTGCTGTTCCAAGTAGAGAAAAAATTAGCGCGCGAACGTGCCATGGCAGAACGCCTTGCCGAAGAAGAAAACAAAACCGGCGCACAAGCGATGAGCAACACGTTGGAAACCAAATTCAGAAACATTGCTGTCGCTTCCTCAACCGACCAAGCCAACCGTATCATCAACGAAACCCTTGGCTTGTTTGAATCGAACAATGTTCCTGTGCTCATCATCATCAGTCAGGCTGGTGGTTTCAATGACTATGACCGCCCGACAACCATTGCAAAATACCTCAACTACTTGAAAGACCAAAAAACCTCGAGAAACAAGGTGCATGACATCAAGTACAATGGAAACGGTAAAATTTCGGAATTAGAACTGATAAAAAAATAAGTGAACATGAAAAAGACCATCATATCGCTCGTCATCGCCTTGTTCATCGCAGGCGCTGCCATGGCACAGGAAAACGAACTGAGTTTTAAACGCAAACAGGCCATCGACAGCTTGGCACTTGAAAAAGTCAGAGATCTCAGCAAATACATCAAGATCGCCGGATCGAAAACCACGCCTTGGAGCGAAGCCAACCGTGTCATCGACCGCGCCGAAGAACTGTTCATGTCGGATGCCGAAATCGGCGTGTCATCGCTGAGTTCAAACCAAGTACAGTATTACAAGGTGCGCAAATACTTTGAACGCCTCATGCGCTTGAACTACGACCAGGTTGAAATCGACTGGTACAACATCGAATATGTCAGTGACCTGCAACGCCAACCCGACGGCACCTATGTCGGTGTGATCACTATTTTCCAGACCTTCCGCGGCTACAACAAGGAAGGCGGATTGGTGTATAAGGACACCACCAAGAAAGACATCACGGTTTACGTCAAACGCAAAGAAACACAGATCAGCGGTCGCACCATCGGCTTCTGGGATGTGCTGCTTGGCGATATGCGTGTTAAGGAAACCACCAATAAATAACTCACATCATTTTAACGGAAGAGACGCAACACTTGTGTCTCTTCCGTTGTCATTAGCACCATTGTGAAAACCTTTCTCCGACTTATTCCTGCTGTCTTCGCACTCCTGTGTATGCCTGTTTGGGTCTCCGCTCAATCCATTGGCGATGTGCAGATGGACGAACGCACCCTCTATGCCATGACCAAACAGATGGGGCAGTTCATGCGCCGTTTCAACTACGAAGAAGATCAGTTTGGCGATCGAATCAATCCGAAGGATCCAAGCTACCGCAGCGCTGCCAAACGCCAACAGTCCATTCCCATCCTTTTCGACCAGCAATCGGTGGGAAAAAACAGCGACTTGCTCCGATTTTTTATCGAGGATGTCACCAAGGACGACTCTTCCTTCATGACTTTTCTGGGCGGAAGATGGTATTCCGAGGTGTCAACCACCTTCAAATACAAGGGACAGCTTATTCCCGTACAGCTCATTCTGACGGTCGAAAAAGAAGGACTAGGCTCAAAATGGGTGCTAACCAACATCTACTGTTCTGAGTTCAACAAACTGTTTCCAAAAGGGGAAATGGCCGAGAAAGAAAAGTATTTTCTGCATCCCATGAGCCATGAACTCGACTTCATGAACATCTACAAGGTGTTTCAAAACCCCGATGTCATTGAGTATTATGCCTCGAAATCGTTTGAACCAGACTACCTGACCTTGTTTTTCTATGAAGTGAAACGCGGCAACCTTGTCTTCCAGCAAGTCGATGCCGTGAAATTCCACGTCCTGCAAATCAAAGACTGGTACTTCGAAGTGTCGTGGTTCAATCGTTCGGGCAACAATGCGGGCTGGCTGATGTCGAACCTGATTTATCTGACAGAAAAGGAAAAGAAAGACCTTATCAAATTTTACCAACCATGAAAAAAATCATCGCATTAGTTCTCGTATTATTTTGCCTGAATTCCATTTCGTTTGCACAGAAAAAGACCCCGTTGGGTAAAGAAGAAATTGCCAATTACGAGTCGCAAATCGGACAGATGGTCAATTACTTGCAGGAAACGTTGAATTTTATTGGCGACAGTACCGCTACTGCCAAGGAAAAAGAAACCGTTTTCACCGAAAGCTATCTCAAGATTTTCTCCAATGATAAGGTTCAGATTGAAGATGACCTTGATGAGCAACGTCAAACTCCCATCAATAAAGATGTTCAGGCCTATCTTAAAGATATCGATTTCTTTTTCAAGGATGCTGTTTTTGCATTCAATATCCAGAATGTGGCCAATGCCATCAAGGACGACGGTTCCGTTTTCTTTAAAGTGACCATGACACGGTCATTAACCGGAACGACCATCACCGGTGTTCCGGTCAATAATGTCAGAAATCGCTTTGTGGAAATCAACCTCGACCGACAGAACAACGACCTGAAAATTGCCAGCATCTATACGACGAAACTCAATGAAAAAGAAGAACTGTGCAATTGGTGGAACAGCCTTACCTACAATTGGAAAGAGTTGTTCGGAAAAGACATCGCCATCGCAGATGGAGTCATGTTGAGCCAAGTTTCCATGGTTAATCCCACGGATTATATTGTAGCGCTACCCATTCTCAATCCTTTGGACAGTACGGTCATGAAATGGGAAGAAACCACCACAAAAAGCAATATCGATGCGTTGTTTTCACAACTCAAGACCATCACGCAGAAGCAAAGTCTAGATGTGTCGAACAACCCTTCCATCTTTTCAATCGAGCCGTTGAGCGAACTCACCGAATTGAACACCCTGAATATCTCCAATACCAAAGTTCGTGACATTTCGCCGTTGCGCAATGCCAATAAGCTGACGAAGCTCATCGCCAACCACACCGAAATCAACGACCTTTCGGCGCTCAAATATGATATTGTGCTGAAAGAGTTGGATGTAGCCAACACTTTTGTTTACGATTTGTCGATACTCAATGCTCTCGTCAACTTGGAAAGGCTCGATTTTTCCAATACTTTAGTGGGGCATTTCGAAGACCTGAGTCCTTTCACCGCCCTGACTCATGTCAGCGCCAGAGGCTGCCGCGTTGCCGACTTAACTCCTATCAGTAACTTCGAACGGCTGCTTTATTTAGACATCAGCCATACCGCCGTTGTCGATCTTATGCCTATTTCTAACCTGAAAACGCTGCAAAGCCTCAATATTTCAAGCACTTCCGTCAGGAACCTCTTGGCTTTGAGCGAAATGGAGAATCTGAAAGAGGTCAGTTTCAGCAACACACGAATCAGCGACCTTACGCCATTAAAACCGCATCAACGGCTTAGCAAGATTTATTGCGACAATTCCGGAGTTACGGTGGTCGAAGCAAGCGCCTTTACAAAAGAAAATCCGTCCACCCTTGTCATATACGACACACAAGCACTCAAAACATGGTGGGACGAATTGCCTATTTACTGGAAATCCATTTTTGCCCAGCAGGTAAAATTGAACACGGAGCCAAACACCGAAGAGCTGCATCATATCATCAACATGACAACCCTTGATCTTTCAGGCAACCAGTATCTGCAAAACCTTATTCCTGTCAGCCGCCTGACCAATCTCCGATCGCTGAACATCTCACACACCGAGATTGCCGCATTGACACCTTTGGCAGGCATGTCGAATTTGGAAGATCTTAACGTGCAATACACGTATGTCTCGAACCTCACTCCGTTGGAAAACATGCCCAGCCTAAAGACGCTCAATATCTCGGGCACGCCGGTCAATGACTTGTCGCCATTGTCAAACGATGGTAATATCGACCTTATCATTGCCGACAGCACGACCATTTCCGACCGTCATGTCGTTGTGCTGAAATCCAAGCAACCCAAAGTAACGGTTATCTATCAAACCCATAAACTCAACGAGTGGTGGAGCTATCTTGACGACAGCTGGAAAGAGATTTTCAGAAAACACGTGCCCTATAATGGAGTGAATCCTTCTCCCATTGAACTACAGAAAATCGTCGATCTTCGCGATATCACCATTGATACGGATATTCCGGTGCAAACCCTTGAACCGATCAGCAAATTTGTATGGTTAGAGATTCTTTCTGCCGGCAACCAAGGCTTGCACGACTTGCTGCCTTTGCAAAACAAGAAATACCTGAAAGAGCTTTACCTGCCAAATAATCCGATTAACGATTTGAGGGCTTTGGCTTCCGACACGGCCATGCGGGTGCTGAATGTGGAAAACACCCAAGTTGACGACCTCGCCAGTTTGGCCAATATGCAACATTTGCGCATTATCAATGCGAGTGGCACGGAGATTCGCTCGTTAAAACCACTTTCCAATCTTCAGGAATTGGAAGAACTGCTTATCAACAATACCAGCGTCAAACACTTATCGCCTATTGAAGATATTGCCTCGCTCAAAGTGCTCAAAGTGTATAATACAAGGGTCAAAAACAAAACCGTCCAGAAATTGCAGGAAAAACGTATTGATTTGAATATCGTTTATTATTAAGTATTGCTGTCCGGTAAAAATCACAGAGGCATTCGCAACATATTGAATAACAAATTGTTAAGTCAACATTTCAAAGAGAGGGCTTGTCATACCAAACCACTTTGACTATCAACATCTTAGATATGTTTACCGCACAGCAATGATTATTAAGCGCATTCCTAACCCTTGTCCAGCTTGATTTTTACCCATGATGTTATTGTTTCATCACGGTTTGGACTGATTTTCCGTTTGCAGTGACGCATTCCACAAAATACACTCCGGAAGGAAGTCCCGTTACATCAACCTCAGATTGGCTCGATGAAACCAACAATATGCCGTCCATGCTATATATATTGATATTCAGCAATTGATCAGTATTTACTACAAGTTTATCAACGACAGGATTCGGATATATTCGTAGAATATGTGTCTTTTCAGCCACTGCCAAGGGTTCGTTATCGATCAAAACATCGTCAAGATAGATGTCGAGACCTTTCCCGCTCACAGCCTCAAACAGCAGAAAACCACAAGCCGGTTCAGCATCGAACACAGCTTCGTATTGATGCCAGCCTTCTTCGGTTTCAACAGGACTTAATGCCGAGCAACGGTGTATTGTTGTCAATAGCGTGGCACCTTCAAGGCTTGCCTTGCTATTGTAATACACGTTAATACGATCGGCTTTATCGGGCATTTCAGCAGTACGAAACACATGGAAACGCACCAAATTCTGAGTCGGGTGAAGCGTTACTTTCTTGCTTTCCAGAACAGATGTGGCACCGGCAAGACTTTGCGACGCCCGATAGGTCATCATACCGGAACCGTTATTATAGAGTGGACACACCGATGTTTGCCCATTACTCGTCCATTGCCATCGAACCGCATCATTGCCAAGTACAAACCAGTCGTATCCCACGATGCTTCCCTGTTCAAAATCCTGAAAATAAGGAAGGTTCGTTTCAGGAACCAAAGAATAACACCAAAATGTAACCATGCTGGTCTGACAGTTGTGAGTGGAATGCACAACGATATCAATCCAACTGATTTCATGTGCATTTAATTCGGGAAGCATTGTGGCAAAAGCATCGAAACGAAGCCGCTCGCCCGGAGCTATTGAAAAACGGGTGGTCTGCTGACCGTTGAGATAGAATCTCGCATTGGTAAAAAACTGGTCATTTGCTGAAAGTGTAAGCGTGGCCGTATCGTAGCCCATATTGTCAACAGCAAACCGAAAATGTGCCTCATCACCGACGTACACACTCATCGTATCATTGGCAATAGGCGTAGCCATAAAATCATATTGCTGCATCATCTCGATACGGAAATCATCCATGCTCAAATACCATGCACCTTCTTTCCGAATGCAATGAAATGCAATATAAGGAGCAAAAGTGGTATCACCTTCCAATGTAACTGTAAATTTTTGATATTCAGGAAGATTGACTTCTGAAGACGGTAACAATGTACGGGTCATCATTTCAGGGGTTGGCATACTGCCATGAGGCACGTAACCATAACGCACTTCAAGATCAAAACTGCCGTCACTAATCGCCCAGAATGAAAAACTATAATGGATACCTTCAATCAAATCCGTCCGGATATACATCCACGATTCATCGGCATTGGCAAAGGCATACCATCCGCCCTGATGGGGTATGCGGTTATGATCTTTGTCAAGATGACCGCAAAGCCAGCTGCTATCGGGGCATTTCCAACCAACAGGGACTTGCAGATCGTGATTGCCATATTCAAATCCTTCCTCAAGAATGGTTTCGGCGGAAGCCATGGCAGCCATTGCCAACAATGCGAGAGTAAATACTAATCTTTTCATGATGTTCAAATTTACGGAACAAAAATAGTCATTTTCAGAAAACAGCATCGGGCAATGTTGCAAAATTCTCCATTATCTATGACAAGAGCAGGCCGATCGGTCTGCTCTTGTTTGCATCATGCATGAGATTGACGAAACCTCAACTTGCGATCCATTCGTTTTTCATCACCTTATACTCCTTTGTGCCCTGCCGGGTGCAGAGTTTCAGAATGTAAAGCCCATTTTTCAAATGGGTGACGTCCAATGATGTTTTACCAGAGAGACGGGTTTTGCTGATCACCATGCGTCCGGTCGCATCGAAGAGCTGCAATAACTCGATCTGCTCTTCCGATTCTATTGTCAAGGTTTTTACCGCCGGAATGGGATAAATCTTTGCCGAAACCATGTCCAGCACCTTGTCGGAAACATCATTAAGACAATCGTAGCTTCCTGTCGTTGCGATTGGAGCATCATTTGCCCAATACAGCAATTTCCAGTTCTTATCGGCTGCATTATTGCCGTTGGTAGCCTCAACAATTGGTTGAGCAGGATCCATGGCATCTATCAAAGGACAAATCTTGGCATTGTCGTTGGGCTGTCGCTGCGGCAATGCACAATAAATTTCGTCCAAGGCCTGAGCATTGATCCGGTTATGATGGTTGAAAGCCGGTTCTCATAACAATAGAGTTTTTGCAACAATGCACAGCCACTGACATTGATACTTGAAAGGCTGTCATCAAAACAGTTCAACTTGACCAAGGTCGTGCAGCCGCTAACATCAAGCGTCGAGAAATGGTTTCTAGTAGGTATGCACTTCTTCTAAAATCGCATTGGGCGACAATTCCATTCCCGTAAGATTGGCATAGTTCTCGCTGCAGTCGAGACCGGTAATATCGCCATAAACAGTTAAGGTTGTTCCGTCAGTAAGGCAATCATGAAAGTCCATCCAATCGGCATCAACATTAATGTCGGTCACAATGGAGCCACTTTGCACTCTGACCGAAGTGCCATCAGCATCAAATCCAAATGGACATTCACACCGTTTTTCACGGTAAATGCAACCCAACGATTCATATTGATGGAAAAACATTCGTAGGTACCTGTGGTCATAATGGAATTGTTGTTTTCATCGAACAAAATCTTCCAGTTTTTATCGGTGGCATTACTCCCATTGGTAGCTTGAACAGTAGGGTGATTAGGAGAAGATTCGTTTTCCAACAGACACAGCATTGCGTTTTCGGCGGATTGGCGCTGCGGAAGGGTGCAATACAACGCATCCAACACCTGTGTGGTGAAATCATTATCGTAACACCACAAGGTTTTCAACGCTGTCAGTCCGCTGACATCCAAAGCGGAAAGATTGTTATCAGAGCAATGCAGCTCTTTCAAAACCGTACAGCCACTGACATTAAGAGTATTAAGTGCATTGTCACCTTACGAACGTGTTGGCTGAGGCAGCCCTTAGGTCGAGCCTGATATTTTCACCATTTTTAACAGCAAGAGTCATATAATGATCCATGTTCTGTGCTGTCACCATGATAGAAAGCAGCAAAGTCGTCAAAGTAAAGAAAAAAGTCTTGAAAATCGTGTGGTCATAGTGTTGATAATGATAGGAAAAACATTCTAATAATGAAAAGTAATAGGGCGAAACATAATGTTGCACCAAACAAATTTACGGCAAATGTAGGAATAATATTTTTCTGCCAACACTATGTATAGCGCATTTTAGTTTTTATACACATAAAAAACTGTATATCATTAGTATATATTTTAGAAATTACAATTGTGAATCCATTTTCTTAAAACTTGTGATGAAAAAGGCAAGTGCTATCGGTTGAACAAAAAAATCGTACCTTTGGCGCGATAATATTAAAAATGGAAGAAACAGCAAATAAATGGTTAGTGATTGTCAATCCCAAGGCAAGCCTTGGAAAATCAGAGAAAGACTGGCCTGACATTAAGCAAATACTCGTTGACGAAGGCATTGACTTCGATGCCATTGTTACCGAATATCCACGACATGCCATTGAGTTGGTATGCGATAACATCACAGAAAAAGGATATAAGAAGATCATTTCCGTTGGCGGCGACGGCACTAACAATGAAGTCATCAACGGCATATTCTCGCAACAGCGCTATTCAAGTAAGGAAATTACTATGGGTGTCATTCCGGTAGGCACAGGCAATGACTGGGTGCGCACTTTCGACTTTCCGCTCGATTACCGCAAGATTGTAAAGATCATCAAAGCAGAACAAGTTTTTCAGCACGATATTGGCAAAGTCACTTATTTTAACGACGGCGACCCCAAGGTTCGCTATTTCCTGAACGCTGCCGGAACCGGTCTTGATGAGATGGTGTGCAAAAAAACGAACATGCTAAAAGAGAAAGGAAAAGGCGGTAAATTGAATTATCTTTTCAGTGTGGTTACCAGTTTGCTAAAGTTCAAATGTACCAATCTGAAAATTGAAATCAATGGAGAAACGGTCTTCAACGATGCCATTCTCAGCTTGTCATTAGGAAACGGACGCTACAATGGCGGCGGCATGATGATGATGCCGAATGCCATCCCCGATAATGGCATGTTCGATATTACCGCTATCCGGAAACTATCGTTATTGAAATTTATTGCCAATATCGCTAAGGTATATGATGGTTCTTTCGTGCAGAAATTCAAGGAAGTTTCCGTTTTCAGAGGCGACATCATCCGTATCACTTCCAATCCTCCACACGGGCTGCTGCTTGAAACTGAAGGCGAAACGCTAAGCAACTCGCCTTTTGATTTCGAAATGCTACCCAAAGCCATTAATATGGTTGTCAAGCAAAATGCCATCCGAAAAGCCCATCTTGATGCTAAAAAACAAGAACAGGACGGCACTCATCAAGGACTTTTGCAATGGATCATTTCCAAAAGGAAATAATATATTCGACCAATGAACGACACAACAAACTACTGACAAACAAACATTAATCAAAAAACATATTGCCATGACCCAAATCGATCAAGTCAACTTCAAAAACAAGCATGTCGTTGTCCGTGTGGATTTCAACGTGCCATTAGATGACAACCTCAAGATTACCGATGACACCAGAATGCGTGCCGCTTTGCCGACCATCCGTAAAGTCATTAACGACGATGGCATGATTATTCTCATGTCGCATCTCGGTCGTCCGAAAAAAAATTCCGATCTCAAGTTTTCACTGAAGCCCATCCAAGCTCATTTGGAAACTTTGTTGGGTAAACCGGTCGCTTTTGCTGACGACTGCGGCAAAGCTACCGATAAAGTGGCTGCCATGAAACCCGGCGATGTGCTGCTTCTCGAAAATTTACGTTTTTATGCCGAAGAAGAAGGCAAGCCTCGTGGAATAGAAAAGGGCGAACCCGGATATGATGAAGCAAAGAAAGCCATCAAATCCGCACAGAAGGAATTTGCAAAAATACTTGCCGGATACGGTGATTACTACATCAACGACGCTTTTGGAACGGCACACCGCGCCCATGCTTCAACGGCACTCATCGCCGACTACTTTGACGCCGACCATAAAATGTTCGGTTATCTGATGGGAAAAGAAGTGGCCGCCGTCAATAAGGTCATGAACGAAATTCAACACCCTTTCACTGCCATCATGGGCGGATCCAAGGTCTCTACGAAAATTGAAATCATTGAAAACCTACTCACCAAAGTCGATAACCTCATCCTCTGCGGCGGCATGACCTACACCTTTAAAAAGGCACAAGGCGGAAAAATCGGTGACTCGATCTGCGAAGACGATAAACTGGACCTTGCCTTGGAAATCGTTGAAAAAGCCAAACAAAAGGGTGTCAATCTGTACTTGTCAGGCGATGTCGTAGTAGCCGATAATTTCTCCAATGATGCCAAAACCCAGGTTTGCGACCCGATGAACATTCCAGATGGCTGGCAAGGCATGGACTGCGGTCCGAAGACCTGCTCCTTTTACGCCGACATCATCAAACAGTCCAAAACTATACTTTGGAACGGTCCTTGCGGCGTGTTTGAGTTTGATAATTTTGCCAAGGGATCGCGTAAATTGGCAGATGCCATCGTTGAAGCAACTGCCCAAGGCGCTTATTCTCTTGTAGGAGGAGGCGATTCGGTTTCGTGCATCAATAAATTCGGTCTTGCCGACAAAGTTTCCTATGTATCTACTGGTGGCGGTGCGCTATTAGAAGCCATCGAAGGCAAAGAGCTGCCCGGTATTGCTGCCATTAAAAAATAACCAGAAGCACAATTGAGTTGATCAGCCCGACTTATCAGACATTTATAATAAAGGGACAAAAGCTATGGTTCTTGTCCCTTTTTTGTTTCATTGGATATCATTTCCGCCAACTCGCCGAATATTTTTATAAATAATATTTATTATACACAATATCAATATTTTATAAATACCATACAGTTCAAATACTAAAAATAAAATGGTCAAAAGGAGCAACAGAAAAAAGGATGCCTGAAAAATTAATCATTGCCAAAATGCAACTTCCTTAGTTCCTATTTTTAAATTTGCCTTACGTCCCATGATAATGGCTCTATTGTCGGCAAAATGTCCGGCAGGAAAACCACAACACAATGGATAGCCGTATTCAGCAGTATGGTTAGCGATAATGGTTTCCGCCGTCATGCCAAAAGGCACTGTATTGTCGTGCATGTCGGTCATGCCACCAACAATAAGTCCGGCTAAATCGCACAATTTCCCAGCCCGTTTCAATGCCAATACCATACGGTCGATATGGTAAAGGTATTCATCCAAATCTTCTAAAAAAAGCAGCTTGCCTTTTAAATCGGGAAAAATGTCCGAACCTAACATACTGAAAAGCACCGATAGATTGCCACCTATAACCTCGGCTTCAACCGTTCCCAAACGATTTATGGAATACGTAGAAAAGACATAGTGCAATGGATTTCCAGTCAAGGCATTAAATAATGACTGTAAAGCGGCTTCTGAATTATCGGAAACATTGATAGGCATAGTGGCGTGAAGACTCTCGAAACCCAATCTTTGCAGCTTACCGTGGAACACCGTGCTATCGCTATAACCGATAATCCATTTAGGGTGTTTCTGAAAAGTTGTAAAATTAAGATTGTCAACGATATGCAATCCGCCATATCCGCCACGTACCAACCATATTGCTGCAATGTCATCCTTATCGAGATAATACTGAAAGACCTCTGAACGCAAGGCATCGTCACCTGCATACTGGTTGCAAACCGCAAAGAGGCGATCATCATATACCGCTTCAAAACCTTTTTGCTGCAACCAAATAACGGCTTTTTCCATTTCTTTTGGAAAAATCTTTCGTGCAGGAGCCACCAATGCGATACGAGCCTTTTGTTGTAATCTGTCTGGAGATTTCATGTCATTAATCCTTTGCGATTATTTATCCACACCATCCCTAACAATGTCTTCCTCATCAATTTTTTCACCATCATATTTCCGCTCCACGCCTTGGATATAAGTAATTTCGAAAAACAGTTCCCCGGTATCTAAATATTTTTTCCATGCACCGTGTCGGATACCACCAGCATAGGTCTCCAATTCCCGTATTTTCCCATTGGAATAATAATAAATATGCTTTCCATCCGGAAAACCGCCATTATAGATACCTCTGAAAGCCATTTTACCGTTATCGAAATAACTCACCCATTCTCCAGATTTCCCGTCGTTTCTGTATTCGCCTTCCGAACGCACATTACCACTTTGCTCTACCCATTTACCTACCTTCATTCCATCGAAATAAGTTCCTGAAACAATAAGCTTGCCTTGACTGTCATATTCCTTGAAAACGCCTTCCAATACACCTTTCAAATAAGATTCAACACGGGCTAACTGACCATTGTCATGAAACCATTTCCATTCGCCGTCAGGTTGCCCTTCAACATAAACACCCGACTGCTCTTCCTTTCCATTATGATAATAATACGTCCATCTACCCGATTTTAATCCGTCAACAAACAACCCATTGGTTTTCAATGTACTGTCAGGAAAAAATTCCTGATAAGAACCTTGTCGCCTTCCACCCATATCGACAATACCATGATCCATCAACACTCCATTCTTATAGGTTTGAGAAGCTATTACACAACCGTTTTCATCATATTCCCTCCATACGCCTTCGCGTTTATTGTCACGGAATGATGCTTCGCGCCGCACTTTTCCATCGGGATAATACTCACGTTTGAACTGCAAAGGCTTATCGCTTTCCAATAATTGCTCCACATCGTCGATATACTTTTTCACCTTACAAAGATTGCCCTTTTCATCGTATTCCTTGAATAAACCATCACGTTTACCATGCCGATAATACATTTCCGTGTGCAAGGTCCAGTCGGAATAAAAACTTTTCCAATAGCCATGCTTCAATCCGTTTTCATCGCACCGGTTCAATATTTCCCGACTGTTCACATGTCCTCGTTTATAGCTAATGATTTCTTTCAAAACACCCATCGTATCGAAAACAGGGGAAAAACCCTCTTCATAACCGTTTTTATAGGAAATGATCTGCAACATGCGACGTTTTTTGTCGAAACGATGTCCTTGACCCGACTTCATATCATTCACAAACGGTTCTTCAACAATGGCATCAGACAGAAAAATGAATCGACTGCCATTTTTAAGACCGTTTTGGTAATTGACAATAAGCGTAGTATCGCCCGTTTCAGAATAAAAATACCAAGTTCCGTCAAGAAGAAAATCCTTTCGGTCGCCTTCCGATTTCAGTTGACCGTTTTCATGAAAAGTTTTCCAGTAACCATCGGGTTTTCCATCTCTAAGCAGTCCTTCGCTTGACGGAGTGCCGTTTGCATAACGAAAAACATGATGCTCGGTTTGGGCAATTCCACAAAGTCCAACCCCAACAACAAACGCCATTGTCATTATGCATGATTTAAAAAATAACACTGCTATCCGATAATTTTTCTATGCAAAAATACATAATTTTGTGGCAGCATTTCGATCGGTCGTTCCTATCATTAATC
>JBGYXG010000021.1:0-7606 GCA_041842465.1 Candidatus Limimorpha sp. | reverse complement strand
TGCCATGGATGGTGGCCGTGAGGTTGCCTTGGTGGTCTTTCAGGGTGTAGTGCATGGCGCCTCCTCCGTTGTTATTGGTGACAAAGATAGCAAACAATCCCGTTCCGGCGGTCAGATAGTGCATTTTTTTCGTCACGCCGTTTTCGGTGACGGTCTCGTAAAGGGGCGTGAAATGGCGTTTCACGCGGGTGGTGCTGCCGTCGCCGAAGGTCTGCGTCACGCGCTGGCGGTCGATGCCGTAGTCCACGCTGAGGGTCTTGCCGTCCTGCTCCAGCGAACGCAGTTTGTCGAAACTGGTGTAGGAAGCCTCCTGATGGGTAAACAAGGCTTCCTGCCCTGTCTCGGGCTGCAAGCCTGTCACCGCATAAGGACTGGCATCGGCACCATACGTATAGCTGCCGACACCGCCCTTTTGGGTAATGTTCCCCTTGGGGTCGTAATCAAAACTTTGGCTGGAATAAGTCTGGCTTTCCGCAAGGTTCTTGGCCACGGCCGAGGTCAGGCGGTTGAAGCCGTCGTAGCCGAAGCTTTCCTTCAGGTCGAGTGTCGCGTCAGTCCGCCACTGCAGGTTGCCCGTGGTGGTCCAATGATAGGATTGGTCGAGCAGCATAGTGCCGTTTCTTTTTGCACTGATGTTATTGACCAGTCCCGTGACGGGGTCGTAGCTGCAATCCACATCGATGTTGCCTTCCGTAAAGCCCGAAATGTTGCCCCATCGGTCGGAAGCGACGGCCTGCCAGAGCACTTCGCCCGTGGCGGCATCCTTCACGCGGTCCATGAAGCCCTTGCGGTTGTAATGGTATTTCACCTGCTTGCCTGACGGATAGGTGAGGGAGCTTTGTTTTCCAAGGCGGTTGTAGGCATAGTCGAAAGCCCATTCTTCACCGTTGCCCACCCTTTGGGTTTGGCGTATCATGCGACCCAAGTCGTCGTATTTGAAGCTCTCCACCACTGTCGGCCCATCGGATGGTATATACTTGGTGCTCGTCAAAGCCCCGACAAAGCCGTTGTCATAGGTCCAGTACGAATGGCCGTCGCCGCCGCTACGTTGTGTCATGCGCCCCAGCGCGTCGTAGGTGTAGCTTGTCTCGTCACGCGGGGTGGTGCTTGCCGTCAGCTCACCGAAGGCGTTATAGTTATATGTCAGCTCGCCAAGCGACGGGTCGGTAATGGAAAGAGGATTCCTGTTTGCATCGTAAATGTAAGTGACAGTAGTCGCCGCATCATTGGAAGTCCTAGTTGACTTCAACTTGCCATCACCGTAATAGGTGTAGTTCACCTCGGTTATCGGGGCGTTGCCTGGGCTTCCCATGTTTTCCGACTTGGTAACCAAACCGGCATTGTTAAAGTGGAGAACGGTTTTTCTTTGGTCAAAATCCAAAAGGGTTTCGGTTGTCCCGTTATAGATGTGCGTCATGACGGCACCATCAGGCCGGTTCACACGAATCATTCTGTCCAGATAGTCATAAGTGTATTCCGTAAAACAGGGTGTTTCGCCATCTTCGGGCAGATAGGGATTGGATGCGGATGTCAACAGTCCCGTCACGTCGTGGTAATGGTGGTCGGTATAGATTTTTTTCCCGCACAAAGACAAAGCCACTTCCCTGATCTTTCTATTGTGCTGGTCGCAAAATACGTATTTCTCACCTTCGCCCGATCGCTTGCTCCACTCGAAATAAACCGGAGAGCCAAATTCCGGAGTATCGGGGTGGTAATTCGGACGGGCAGGATTGGTTTCCACCCACTTCTTGCTTTTTTCTTCCAATACTCCATCGGGATATTCTGTCTTGATCAAGTCGCCCAACACATCATAATGATAAGTTGTCGTCAATCCGTTCGGATCAGTAACGGTTTTCAAAAAACCATTTTTCTCGTTGTAGGTATAGGATGTTGTTTGATTCTCCGCATTTGTCGAAGACATTACAAAACGGCCGTCTGATGAATAAGTTTTACTTTGGGTTCGCTCAATGCCACTTCCTTCGGACAACACCGAAGTGAGGTTGCCAAAACCGTCATAGCTGTAGGTTTCGGTCAGTTTCAAGCCGTTGTCTTGCGGTTCTGTGGTTTTTGACGTGCATAACCCTGCGGCCATATTATTGACATAAGTTGTCGTTTTAGACACCTGTGAAGCACTTTCACCATTCAACGTCTGCTGCAGCACTTCTTTCTTCAACATGCCAATAATCCAACGGCCGGCTCCGATGCTGTTGTCATAATCTAAGGTTTTCCTTTCAAAATACGGCAGATTCGACCAACTTCCACCATAACGATTTGTCCATGTATGGACATTCCCATAATCATCAAGCTGCCGCGAGGTCTTCTGAAATCGGAAAGGAGAGCCGTCCGACCTACTGATTTTCGATTCGGAAAGATAGGGATAGAAAACCCCATCGGGGACCTGTCCGATAGAAACAGGGAAGTCGGTCTTGAACGAATAAAGGAAATCAGTAACCTCAAATTGTTGTGCAATGAAAGCATTGTCGAAAGTTTCTCGATAAAACTTCAAAGGGACAAGCATGTTGTAATCTTGGCTAAGCACGAATTTCTTGGTCGTTTGAATATCATTCTTTTCAATTTGTCCCTGCCGACGGCACCACGTTATCCCAAAACCAAGCAGGCCCCTGCCTCGTGTATGAATCCAAGGTCTGCTAAAATGGTATTTTGTCTTCCTGTACAAAGAGCCGGATCCTTCTCCCCCGTCACGGGTCTCTTGTCTCACCTCATCTACAACATCGAGCCTTCCATTAAACGGCAATACCGCAATAATGTCCCTATTTGCAATGCTCGCGTCATAAAGCCTGTCGGCCGGCTTTTGATACGACACCGGCCGGTAGTCAATTTCAGTAATGGCTCCAAAACTGTCGTAAATCTTATTAATAGCTCTTATCGCCGGATGGATCAGATTGCCCGTATTGTGCAAAAAGAGACGAAGATAAAATGTCGGCTGCCATACAGTCTCCAGCCTGCAATAGATAATCTCGGAAGGAGACGTTCCCTTGTGATTTCCAAGCACAGGCACAAACTGGTTGTAGGCAGCATAGTAAACGCCTTCATATTCTTTTATTGAATCGATATGCACCTCTTTCTCATTCAACTGCCCGTTCAGCCAATAATGCCGTACCTTTTTAATACGTCTCACGTCCATCTCCCGGTCTGACAGGCGGATCAGAAAATCCCTCCTGAATACGGCATTGTAAATGTCTATTTGATGGGGTACCGCTCCCGGTCTGCGAATGGTATCCATTTTGGAAATGCTCAAATCGTCACAACCGTCATGATCGAAATCAGCGACAATGGCTACAGGCCGCATTTTCGAATGCAATGCAGGAGCAGTCTCTGTTGAGATCACGAACGAATCACCCGTTATTTCCTGGTTCAAATACCGCAATGCTGCTGTGAATCGCGCATTTCCTTTTGAGACATAGAGCCGCCATTCTCCGTTGCACAGCAACAAAACATCTGTCTTTCCATCTCCGTTGAAGTCTCCTTGGCACAGCCGGTTGCAAAAACTCGGCTGATAATACTTTTCTGCAATGTCGGTCATTTGTTCCGAAGAAACCGGAGCAGGAATATAGAACTGTCCGTTTTGTCCTTTTTCAATTCGATACAAATTCGCAGACCACACGGAGTTACTTTCTGAAAGAATCATGATTTGCTCTCTTTTGTCACCATGAAAGTCGCCGATGACGATCCTTTTCTTGAAATAACACACTTGCTCTTTGCTGACGAGTTGTCCGAATGGATTGCCATAAGAACTCATCCATATTAACAAAGCAGAATTATTAAGGTTTTTGATACACATCAGGTCGGTAAGGCCGTCTCCGTTAAAGTCCCCGACGTGAAAATCACTGTAACTGTCCGCATTGGGCAGATTGGCATGGATGACTTCTTCTTGGAACACGCCTTGCGCATCCGGTCGAATAATCGAGACCTTCAGAATATTTATCAGCGAATACACACAGACAACCTCATTCAGGCCGTCTCCATCCGTATCGACCGGTAAAAAGGCATGAATAGTGCGACCATCCTTGAAACGTTCATTCACCTGACTGCAATCAAAATGTCCCAAACTGCCCGGAGCAATAAAGCTGTAGCTTTGTCCCGTTCCACCGATTACATTGTTGCTCAACAGCACATTCATCATGTATCTTGCCGAACCAAAATCTTTCGTCATGACATGCACAATGTCATTTTCATACTTCTGAAGACCGCCCAGCTTGTCGCTCTCAAATCTCGCTGCAAATGCAGTGTATTGGTACCATTGGTAATCATCATTATAAACGGCATTAAGATTCAGGCCTTCTCCTGCGGTCTCATAATCCAATTGATAATCCGGATGAACCCATTCAAAAACAGTGGAAACCATCTTGTTATCGGGATGTTTTTTTTCCGAATCATAAACGAATGATGATTTACTGACAGCGTTCAGGGCAAGGATATTCCAGTCCAACGTCGTGTAGTCCAATGTGTATTGAAGTATTTTTTCGCTATTGTAACAACACTGTATTGCCCATAGTTGTTTGGTGATAAGGCTAAAACCGGAATTATTCAGACTGTTATTCTGCGAAAACCACTTCTTTTGCGTGTCCCATCTTGTTCCCTCTGCATATACAAACTGTATTGTGTAAGCCGGCTCGACACCCGCAGAGGTCGTGTACGTGATACTTGTCGGATAAAAACTGCCATCCTCCCTGTCGTTTTGATAGAAATAATTGATGCTATTCCCATTCTTGTCTGTGATTCTAGATAAATGCCATTCAATTGGCACTGTAATGCTATTCTGCAGATAGTATCTGGCGGTATAGAGCCATACGCTTCCGTCCTTTTTCAACACTTTAAATCCTTCCCCGTTGTTGTAAGGATAAATAATGGAGTAGTCGTAAATTTCGGGATAATAGCAGACGGCTCCATCCTTTGTTCCTTCTATCAAAATATTGCCATCCAACGACAACTGGTCATCGTTGGAGAATGCAACTGCATGACAGTCGTCATTATAATAGTATGTGTATGGCACTCGTGAAATCTTTGACATTCCTCCCAAAGCCCATCCGTGTCCCATGATACCGTTGCCTCCCTGGCTATTGTAATTCAAGCTAAGTTTTGGTGTCATTCCGTTTATCCCTTCGGGAAACTCAAGTGGTATGCTTATTGTCGCAGCACCGGCGTCATTCACATCGAAAGCCATGTTATAATCACCGATACGACCCGGAGAAAAATACGGTGGAAAGCCGGGAGATGCCCCTATGTCATTCCCGTAAGGAGTGGGGGTGTTGAGCTGTGAGTTCACTTCAAGCATTGCCGATGAACCGGTAGACGGCTTCGAGTGGAAGCCCGGAAGCAGCTTGATATAATCGGAGGCTGTGTAATGATGCTCTTGATAGGCAGGAAGAACTTCGTTCAATTCGAAGTATTCCTGCTGGTTCACCATCTGTGCCACAGCATAAAACATATTTATTGAAAGCAAACAAAGCAAAGTGATTCGTTTCATGATACCATTCTGTTATTTTTCGCCATGAGAAAAGTCCTGTGCACTCAATACTTGATAATTTTCCAAGAAAGGTGTTCTTCATTCAAAAACAGGTCCAACACATAAATTCCCGGGGGCTGTTCCGACAAGTCAAAAGCGGTTTTCGCCTCTTTCAGCCATGTGCCAGAAATCCTTGTTCCTACAACTGTAGACAGGATTGCTTTCATTTTTTTTGTCCCTTTCTCCGGCATCGTCTCAACATAAAAAACACTTTCTGTAGGATTTGGAAACACCTTGACGGTAACGTCTTCCATCCTGCCGGTCGGCACGGTTTCTTCTTCACTTTCATTCACCGGTTGAAAATCTGCAACCGGGTCGCCTTGATTCCGCATCTTTTCACAATCGATTGTACGGAGAATCCGATTTCCGCTTGCATCGTATGAAAAGGCGACGGTGCAATTCTGTGCACTCAAAAGCACAAAAGGGAAGACTGTGAAAAACAATGACATCTGAAGTTTCAGAAGGATATCGTAAAACTCTGTTTTCATTTCCCGTCACATTTTAGTCTATCAATAATTTGTTGTTGCTCTGCGATTTGATTTTGCAGATCGATTGTATAAAGAGTCAATTCCTCTATTTTCCTCAATAGTAATACCGCCATGGTTGCAACATCAAATCCGTTTGTCATCACTTCCTCTTGGGAAGGAATATCCGGAAGATGCCGATTCGTTCTGATGTAACGTTCAAGTTCGTGCAAAGAGGGACTGTGGTAGCCATCGTCAAACACATAATCCGGCCACTCGTCAATGTCCTTAATCAACACCTCTGTCGTAATAATGCCTCCGTTCACCGCCATGGCGTAATCCCCGTTATGGTTTTCCGTATTCACACCCACCCTGCCTGTAAGCATGATGCTGCCGGATTCCATTTCCATCTTTTTCGGACTACTGATCAGAAAAGTTTCATCCTTTTCATTCCTAATGAACGTTGATTCGGAGTTGAAGCAGCACCTGTCCGACGCGAAATATACGCTGTTGCCTCCGGCGCTGATGCGCATCTTGTTATCGGCTCCTACGGAAATGGAATGGCCGGCATCCTGGAATCTGATGCATGCGCTATTCGTTTTCTTATCCCTTGTCTCCAATAAAATGTCGGCATCCTCGTCAAGGTCTGACAAGACATGAAGTTTCGCCTCCGGCATGGTTGCGCCTATCGATACCTTTCCTGTCCTTTCCTTTTCCACTTTGCCGTCATTGGGTGACTTCGTGATAAACAAAGTGGGATTAACACTGTTAACACCCAACATGATTCCTTCCTCATAATTTACCAACGGCGCATCGGAATTGATGCCGCTTCCGATAGAAATGGCATAGTCGCGAATGGAATAAACATTGGAACCCAGCGCAAAGGAAGCCAGCCCATGGGCTTTGTTGCGGTAACCGATGCCCACTCCACACCATCCATAGGCCTGGTTCTCGATACCCATGACGATGGAACCGTTTCCTGTGGAAATGGAATGATATCCTTGTGCAAACGAATACTGGCCCATTGCCCTGCTAAGCTTCCCCATGGCGACCGAGTTGCTGCCCGTTACGGTATCATTTTCGCCAAAGGCAAAAGATTGGTCGCCTGTGGTGAAAGAATTCAATCCTCCCGCAAACGAATTCAGCCCCTTCGCCTTGTTATTCCTGCCAATGTTGGACGACACGGAATCATCCGATGAATAGCCTCCGTAAAAATGAATGCCGAATCTACTTTCGTTTTGCGCCAATGCACTTGTAAGTGATATTACGGTCAATATCATGATGACCAGTATCTTTCTGATGTCGCTGTGTCTTGACATTTCCTTCTTGTTTTTTCAGTTACTAAAAAATTCAATTCAAATATCTTACCTCTTATTCCTTCACGAACTTCCCTTGCAGCACTGTGTTTTCCGCATTGTAAATCCGGTAGGCGTACACTCCTGCGGGCAAACCGCCCACACCCACGGTGAGCACATTGCCCTGGCCGCGGATAATGCGGTCCACGCGGGGACGGCCCAGGGCGTCCGTGATGCCGATGCGGTGCTCCTTGTTTTCGGGCAAGCCCGATATGTCGATGTTCAGCTCCTCCTTGGCGGGATTGGGGAATGCCTTGCCC
>JBGYXG010000020.1:0-23231 GCA_041842465.1 Candidatus Limimorpha sp. | reverse complement strand
TGTATTAGGCCTGCCGCTAGCGTTCATCCTGAGCCAGGATCAAACTCTCCACTGTATTGTTGACTTGCTTTTCCTGTTTTCAGGGCTGTTGTGTTCAAAAAAACCTCGCAGCCGCCGGAAGCGCGGCTCACGCCGCACAGGGCCCGGCGGCCCTCTTGCTCATTGTTGCTGGCCTCAGACTTTCAAAGAACCGCCCCAAACATCCTCGACGCCTCCGACTCCCCTCGCGTTTGGGACTGCAAAAATACAACCTTTTTCCGTACGTCGCACACCCGATGCGCACTTTTTTTCGGGAATTTTGTGAAAAATACCGCAACAAACTGACATACAGTACGGTAAAATTACAATACCTACACGAAAATACGGACCGAAAAACGGATACGAAGAAAAAAACAAAGGAAAAACATCAAAATAAGAAAACAACTATTATATAATACATGGAATAAAACGGATTTTGGATAAGGATTCATCCTGCATCCATCAATGGGAATAGAATGATTATCCTCGATTGGAGATTCCAAATCAAGCTTGGAATGAAACAAAGGACGAAGCAATGTAAACTTGATGAGACCACCAACGTCCTCTTATCACCATCTCGTCATACTAGATCAAGAACATGGTCATTATAGACACGATCCTGTCCTCTCCCCAAAATTAAACATGAGAATACACCAAGAATGAGATTTGGCTTTGATTCCACCTCTCTCATTAGCAGTATTGACGCAATGGCATAACTTTTTTGGCTGAGAGATTCGAAATGGAGTTCGTGCCAAACAAGGAAAGACTGTGTGTTGGAGACGACCGGGAAATGGAACATGTGCGATAACATCAAGGACAGGGATGGGACGAGTCCTTATCGTTTTTGCAATTTAATGAATGTGCTTAAAGCAAAATTGCAAAAGAGCATACAATGCCATAATAAAAATAGGGTGTTCCCACATTGAGGCACACCCTATTCAATATCAGTAAAGCTAGATCTGCATCAAGCTTCCGGTTCGACCGGCGTTGTTTCTGCTGCAGGAGCTGCATCTTCAACAACAGGAGCCGTTTCCTCTGCTTTAGGAGTTGCGGTTTTCTTTCCACCTCTTCTTGTCGATTTTCCTTTAGCTTTAGGAGCTTCGACATTCAGGAGATTCTCATTGTAGTCAACCAACTCCATCATGCACATATCGGCAGCGTCACCCAAGCGAACGTTGGGAAGACGAATAATCCTAGTATAACCACCAGGACGGTTGGCAATCTTCACGCTCACTTCGCGGAACAATTCGGTAACTGCGTATTTGTTCTGCAACTGGGCGAAAACAAGACGACGCGACGCCGTGTTATCTTCTTTCGAACGTGTGATCAATGGTTCGACATACATTCTAAGGGCCTTGGCTTTGGCAACAGTCGTAACAATACGCTTGTTGAGAATCAGCGAAGTAGCCATATTGGAAAGCATAGCCTTGCGGTGTGCGCTTTTTCTTCCTAAATGATTGAATTTCTTATTGTGTCTCATCTTTCTTATTCCTTATCTAATTTGTACTTGCTGACGTTCATTCCGAACTCCAGACCTTTACTTTTAATCAACTCATCCAATTCGGTCAACGACTTCTTGCCAAAATTACGGAACTTCAGCAAGTCGGGTTTCGTAAATGCAACGAGATCTCCAAGCGTTTCAACTTCTGCGGCTTTCAGGCAGTTCAGAGCACGGACAGAGAGATCCAGATCGACCAACTTAGTCTTAAGCAGTTGACGAAGGTGAAGCGAATCCTCATCGAATTCTTCGGATTCCTCTTTCTCTTCAGGAATCAGCGTGATCTTTTCGTCGGAAAACAGCATGAAGTGATGAATCAATATCTTAGCAGCTTCTTTCAGCGCATCTTTAGGATTAATAGAACCATCCGTTTCCACATCGATAACCAGCATTTCATAGTCGGTCTTCTGCTCCACACGCCAGTTTTCAATTCTGTAGCTGACGTTACGAATCGGAGTATAGATCGAATCTATGGCGATGGTATCTACGGGGGCACCCGCAACTTTGTTTTCGTCGGCAGGCACATAGCCTCTACCCTTACCGATAGTGAGTTCTATGCTCAACTTCACCGAAGGCTCCATGTTGCAAATGACCAGTTCGGGATTCAGCACTTGGAACACTGAAAGATACTTGTTGATATCGCCGGCAACAAACTGTTCTTTGCCTGTGATGACGAAATTGATCTTTTCATAAGTTTCATCCGCGATCTGTTGTTTCAGACGGACTTGCTTGAAATTCAAGACAATGTCTGCAACATCCTCGATAACTCCATTGATGGAATCAAATTCGTGACTCACGCCATCGATACGAATCGACGTAATGGCAAAGCCCTCCAATGAGGACAGAAGTATCCTTCTGAGCGCATTGCCTATGGTTAAGCCGAAACCTGGTTCAAGAGGGCGAAATTCGAATACGCCTTTTGTGTCGGTAGATTCGACCATGACGACCTCTTCAGGTTTTTGAAACGCTAATATTGACATGATTGGTTTCCTCTCTTATTTATACCAGGTTAACTATTCTATTCATTGATTATTTGGAGTACAACTCGACGATCAGCTGTTCGTTGATGTTTTCCGGAATCTCTTCACGAGCCGGATAGCTCAAGAACTTACCTGACAATTTCTGACCATCCCATTCGATCCAAGGGAAGCGATTCGAGTGTCCTTCGACAGAATTGGAAATCACTTCCAAACTCTTCGATTTTTCGCGAACGCCGATCACATCACCTATCTTTACAAGGTAAGACGGTATATTAAGCACTCTGCCATTAACGATAATGTGGCGGTGATTGACCAACTGACGGGCTGCCGCACGTGTCGGGGCGATGCCCATACGATAGACCACATTGTCAAGACGAGATTCGATCAACTGAAGGAGGATGAGACCGGTAACGCCCTCTTTTCTTCTCGCCAAATCGAAAGTCTTTCTAAATTGTTTTTCGAGAATACCGTACATGTATTTAACCTTCTGTTTTTCAAGAAGCTGCGTACCATACTCCGAAACTTTCTTTCTTCTCTTGTTAGAACCATGCATTCCGGGAGCATAGTTTCTCTTTTCAAAATACTTGTCGGGACCATAAATAGGTTCACCGAACTTGCGTGCGATTTTTGTCTTAGGACCTGTATATCTAGCCATTGTATTCTTCTATTAATTGTTTTACGATTAAACTCTTCTACGTTTAGGCGGACGGCATCCGTTGTGCGGCAATGGCGTAACATCAACGATTTCAGTCACTTCTACTCCGGATGAGTGAATAGCGCGGATGGCAGATTCGCGTCCGGATCCTGGTCCCTTAACATAAACCTTCACTTTACGTAATCCCAAGTCATAAGCCGTCTTGGCGCAGTCTTCAGCGGCCATTTGTGCGGCATAAGGGGTGTTCTTTTTCGAGCCCTTAAAACCCATCTTACCGGCTGATGCCCAAGAAATGACTTGTCCTTCATTGTTAGTCAGAGAAACGATAACGTTGTTGAAAGTAGCCTTGACAAAAGCCTTGCCGATAGCTTCAATCTTAACAACACGTTTCTTACTTGATTTACTGGTCTTTGCCATTTGAAAATTTGATTTATTTGATAATATTAGATGATCCGACTATCCTTTACTTGGTAGCCTTCTTTTTATTAGCGACGGTCTTCTTGCGACCCTTGCGCGTACGAGCATTGTTTTTGGTACTCTGTCCACGAACCGGAAGTCCCGAGCGATGACGCACTCCTCTGTAGCATCCGATGTCCATCAAACGCTTGATGTTCATCTGAAGCTCTCCGCGGAGTTCACCTTCGGTTTTATACTCCTCAGCAATGATGTTACGGACGGTATTCTGCTCATCGTCGGTCCAGTCCTGAACTTTCTTGGCCAGTTCAACACCAGCTTTATTCAGGATTTCCTTTGACAGCGATCTTCCAATGCCGTAAATGTAGGTCAATGAGATTTCTCCCGCCTTGTTTCCCGGGATATCTACGCCAGCAATTCTTGCCATATTCTATGATTCTTTCTTAAGTTTAACTAATTCAATTCAATCAACCCTGACGTTGGTTTTCCTTAGGGTTCTTTTTGTTGATGACATACACTCTGCCCTTACGTCTTACGATGATGCAGTCTGCAGATCTTTTCTTTACCGATGTTCTAACTTTCATATCAATGATGCTTGCTTTGTTACGATTAGCTCTTGTATCTGAACGTAATACGGCCTTTTGTCAAATCGTAGGGAGACATTTCAAGCTTGACCTTGTCGCCAGGGAGAATCTTAATGTAGTGCATACGCATCTTTCCGGAGATATGGGCGATGATCACCAATCCGTTCTCCAATTCGACACGAAACATTGCGTTCCCCAACGATTCAATCACTGTGCCTTCTTGTTCTATCGACAATTGTTTAGCCATAAATATTCAAATCAATTTTCTATTTCTCTTTCATTTGTCATCGAAATCCAGTCCTTTCGCTTTCCTAACCACCTCACGGCGAATACAAAGACTTGCAAACGTTTCCTACAAATCATTGAAGATCAGTTTACATCTAATGTTCCGCATTCCGATTCAATTCGGGCGGCAAAGATAGTGCTTTTTTCTTTATCCGCCTTCGTAATTTCCGTTTTTCTTTGAAAATCAACCGGAATGAAGTTTTCCGGCGGCGATAATGAAAAGCAAGAAGCCCTTGGTCCGACACCCTAAAGCATTCAGGCAGAGGACTTCCTGCATCTATCATCAGATGACCTTGCGGTCAAGTCTTTCAGTAAGCAAAGAACTAAAGTTCAACTCAATCACATTCTGCCAACACGTCCCTTGATACGCCCTGACTTGGTCAAGCCGTCGTAGTGACGCATGAGCAGATGGCTTTCTATCTGTTGCAACGTATCGAGCACAACGCCGATAAGAATCAGCAGCGATGTACCGCCATAGAAATGCGAGAACGCCGTGCTAACGCCCATCAGCGACACGATGGCCGGCATGACAGCGACGATAGCCAGGAAGATAGCTCCCGGAAGGGTGATTCTCGACATAATAACATCAATGTACTCCGATGTTTTGCGTCCAGGCTTGACACCAGGGATGAAGCCGCCGTTTTTCTTGATGTCATCCGCCATTTGTTTCGAATTGATCGTCACCGCAGTATAGAAATACGTGAAAGCGATAATCATCACGAAAAACACGAAGTTGTACCAGAAGCCGTTAATGTTGGTAAAAGTAGCGGCGAATCCGGTCAATGCTTCGGTTTGTCTGAAACCGGCAACTGTCACAGGAATGAACATGATGGCCTGAGCAAAGATGATAGGCATCACACCTGCGGCATTGACCTTCAGCGGGATGTACTGACGCACACCGCCATACTGACGGTTGCCGACAACGCGCTTGGCATATTGTACGGGGATTTGTCTTGTGCCTTGTACCAATGCGATGGTGCCGATCATAACGAACACCAAGACGATGAGTTCAATAATAAGCACCAGGAGTCCGGTACCGCCTTGCGAGAAACGAGCCGCGCATTCGCCGACAAAAGCGCCAGGAAGACGGGCTATGATGCCGATCATGATGATCAGAGAAATGCCGTTTCCAATTCCTTTGTCCGTAATTTTCTCACCGAGCCACATGATGAACAGGGTGCCTGCCACCAAAAGGACGACGGAAGAAAACCAGAAGAAGAATCCCGGATTCGACACATAGGGATCAAAAGGCGTCACCGCCTCGTTGGGAAGCTGCACCAGCACGTTTTTGATGTAACCGGGAGCCTGAACGATAACGATAATCACCGTCAAGTAACGCATGATCTGATTCAGTTTCTTACGTCCGCTCTCTCCTTCCCTTTGCAGGCGTTGGAAATACGGCACTGCCATGCCCAGCAGCTGGATGATAATCGAAGCTGTGATGTAGGGCATGATGCCGAGTGCAAAAACGGAGGCATTACCAAAAGCGCCGCCGGAGAACATGTTCAGCAGACCGAGAAGACCGGTGTTGCTGGAGTTCCTCAGCGCCGACAACATATTCGGATCAACGCCTGGGATTACCACGAAAGAACCGAACCGATAGATCAAAATGATCAAGATGGTAAACAGTATGCGCTTGCGCAGCTCTTCAATCTTGAAGATATTCCTGATAGTTTCGATCAATCTTTTCATCGGCATTAGTATTTTTCGCAGGTTCCACCAAGGGCTTCAATAGCTTGTTGCGCCTTAGCTGAAAATGCATGAGCTTTGACTTCGAGTTTTGCAGTCAGTTCGCCTTTGGCGAGAATCTTGACGAGTTCGTTGCGATGGGCGATGCCCTTTTCAACGAGCACTTCGGGAGTGATGACCGTTGTGCCATCCTCAGCAAGTTTCTGCAAGGTAGCGAGATTGACCGGGCAGTATTCCACGCGGTTCAGGTTCTTGAAACCGAACTTAGGCACCAAGCGCTGCAGAGGCATCTGACCGCCCTGGAAGCCGATCTTACGTTTGGCTCCCGAACGTGCCTGAGCACCTTTGTGACCACGAGTGGACGAGCCTCCCTTTCCGGAGCCTTGTCCGCGGCCTACTCTTTTGCTTTCCTTTACGGAACCTTTTGCTGGTTTGAGATTACTTAAATCCATAATATCAAAGATTTCTTACGTTCAACAATTAAATATCTTCAATCTTAAGAAGGTGAGCCACTTTGTTGACCATTCCGGCCAGACAGGGGTTTTCCATGTCAACTTCTACAGACTGGTGCATCTTTCTCAGACCCAATGACTTCAAGGTGTCCTTTTGGTCTTGGGGTCTTCCGATGCCACTTCTGATTTGGGTGATTCTAACTTTTCTCATCGTTCGCTAAATTATCCGTTAAACACAGTGTCGAGATCCACACCTCTGAGTTGAGCGACGGTGTAGGCATCGCGCATCTTCATCAGAGCGTCGAACGTAGCCTTTACGACCGAGTGCGGGTTTGAAGAGCCTTTCGACTTGGCCAGCACGTTGCGCACGCCGGCGCTTTCCAACACGGCACGCATGGCGCCGCCGGCAATCACTCCCGTACCTTCAGTAGCGGGTTTGATGAGCACGCGGGCGCCACTGTACTTACCTTCTTGTTCGTGAGGCAGTGTTCCGTTCTGGACGGGAACTTTCACAAGGTTCTTCTTAGCGTCGTCGATGCCTTTTTCAATGGCAGCGGTAGCTTCCTTGGCTTTACCCAGGCCGTAACCGACCACGCCATTTTCGTTGCCAACGACAACAATGGCTGAGAACGTCATTGTGCGGCCACCTTTGGTAACCTTGGTTACGCGGTTGATGCTAACGAGACGGTCTTTGAACTCTATTTCGCTAGACTTGACTCTTTTTACGTTTACTTCTGCCATGACCTTAGAATTTTAATCCTCCATTACGAGCTGCATCGGCAAGCGATTTCACTCTTCCGTGATACAAATATCCATTTCTGTCGAACACGACGGTCTCGATACCGGCAGCCTTGGCTTTCTCGGCGATCAAAGCGCCAACCTTGGCAGCTTGTTCGATTTTCGTGACCTTTTCGTCTTCGATGCCGTTCTCTCTGGAACTGGCGGCAGCCAAAGTACGACCAGCAACGTCGTCGATGAGCTGTGCATAAATCTGCTTGTTACTTCTGAAGACTGAGAGACGCGGACGTTCGGCCGTGCCGGAAATCACCCTGCGAATCCTTTTCTTGATATTCAGTCTTCTTTCTTCTTTCGAATTCTTATTTGCCATCTTACTGAGGTATTATAAGTAATAATTCAGTTTAATTATTTACTGGCAGTCTTTCCTGCCTTACGTCTCAGGACTTCGCCCTGGAACTTGATACCCTTACCCTTATAAGGTTCAGGCTTACGCATGGAACGAATCTTAGCGGCCACCTGACCAAGAAGTTGTTTATCGTACGAACGCATCTTCAAAATGGGGTTTTTACCTCTTTCGTTGATGGTTTCTATTTTGATCTCTTCAGGCATCTCCATGAAGACGTTGTGTGAGAAACCGAGTGCCATTTCAAGGACCTGTCCCTTGGCTTCGGCCTTGTAGCCGACACCGACAAATTCCTGAACGAGTTCAAATCCTTCGCTAACACCTTTCACCATGTTGTGAATCAAGGCGCGATAAAGACCGTGCTTGGCGTCGGCTTCGGCGATGTTCTCGTTGCGGTTGACAAGGACTTGTCCGTCCTTCACCTCGACTTCAACGTGATCGCCCACTTTCTGTTTGAGTTCTCCGAGCTTGCCTTTGACAGTGACGACACCGTCTTTGACATCCACAGTTACGCCATCCGGAATGGCGATTGGCATTTTACCTATTCTTGACATATTCCTATCTCCTTTCCTGATTAGCTAACGTAACACAACACTTCACCACCGATGTGAAGCTTACGGGCTTCCTTATCGGTCATCACACCCTGTGAGGTTGAGATAATGGCGATGCCTAGTCCGTTCATCACACGCGGCAGGTTTTCGCTGTCGGCATATCTTCTAAGACCAGGACGCGAAATACGGTCGATGGTAGTGATGGCCGGCAGTTTGGTGACCGGGTGGTACTTGAGAGCTATCTTAATGACACTCTGTGACTTCTTCTCACCTTCTTCAAACTTATAGTTAAGGATGTAGCCTTTCTCGAACAAGATCTTGGTCATAGCCTTCTTGAGGTTTGAAGATGGAATTTCCACAATTCTATGCTTTGCAGAGACAGCGTTACGAATACGTGTCAAATAATCTGCTATAGGGTCTGTATTCATCTTATTATCATTCTAAATGTTTACCAACTAGCTTTCTTTACACCGGGTATCAAACCTTTCAGCGCCATTTCGCGGAAATTGATACGGGAAATACCAAACTGTCTCATATAACCTTTGGGACGGCCAGTGATCTGACAGCGGTTGTGAAGGCGAACAGGAGAAGCGTTTTTCGGCAGTTTCTGCAGTGCTTCATAGTCGCCAGCTTCTTTAAGGGCTGCACGTTTTTCGGCGTACTTGGCAACCATTTTTGCTCTTTTGCGCTCACGCGCTTTCATTGACTCTTTTGCCATGGTTTACTTTTTTTGATTTTTAAAAGGAAGACCAAAATGTTTCAACAAAGCCAAAGCCTCTTGGTCAGTATTGGCTGATGTGACGAAAGTGATGTTCATTCCGTTGAGGTGATTGACCTTTTCGATGTCAATTTCCGGGAAGATAATCTGTTCGGTGACTCCGAAGCTGTAGTTGCCGCGGCCATCGAATCCTTTGTCGCTGATACCCCTGAAGTCGCGTACGCGCGGCAGGGCGACTGAGATCAATCGATCGAGAAACTCGTACATCTTGTCACCGCGCAAAGTCACACGGACTCCGATCGGGTTGCCACGACGCAGCTTAAAGTTGGACACGTCGCGTTTAGAAATAGTTGGAACGGCTTTCTGACCGGTGATAGTTGACATTTCCTCTACACCATAATCAATCAGTTTCTTGTCGGCCAATGCTGCGCCGATACCCTGATTGAGTGAAATTTTCAAAAGCCGTGGAACCTGCATCACAGTCTTGTACTTGAATTCTTGCATCAATGCAGGCACGATTTCACTCTTGTATTGACTTCTAAGTCTGGGTTGATAGTTCATTTTACTTTATGATTTCTCCGGTTTTCTTCGAATAACGGACCAATTTGCCGTTCTCATCTCTCTTACGACCGATTCTTGTGGGTTTGCCGCTCTTATCGACAACCATAAGATTCGAGATATGGATAGGAGCTTCCTGCTTGATGATGCCACCTTGAGGATGCTCGGTGTTGGGGCGTGTGTGTTTAGAAATGATTCTGACACCTTCCACGATGGCGCGTTGTTTTTCAACGTCCACGCTCATCACTTTGCCCTGTTTGCCTTTGTCATTGCCTGAAAGTACCAGTACGGTATCGCCTTTCTTTACATGTAATTTGCTCATAATGATGATCTTTTTTGATGATTACAACACTTCTGGAGCAAGTGAAACTATTTTCATAAACTGTTTCTCACGCAATTCTCTGGCAACGGGACCAAAGATACGGGTTCCGACAAGTTCGCCGGAGCTGTTGAGCAACACACAGGCGTTGTCATCGAAACGGATGTAGGAGCCGTCGGCACGACGGGTTTCCTTTTTGGTACGGACTACGACTGCCTTCGAAATGGTACCCTTCTTGATGTTACCACTCGGGATTGCGCTTTTCACGGTGACGACGATAATGTCGCCGGTGTGGGCGTAATGTCTTCTAGTACCGCCTAACACTCTGATGCAGAGCACTTCTTTTGCACCGCTATTGTCAGCTACTGCAAGTCTGGTTTCCTGTTGTATCATAATTACTTAGCCCTTTCGATAATTTCTACTAATCTCCAACGTTTGCTTTTGCTCAGCGGACGGGTTTCCATAATGCGCACGGTGTCACCGATATTGCACTCGTTGTTTTCGTCATGAGCCATGAAACGGTTCGTCTTTTTAATGAACTTCCCGTAAATGGGGTGCTTTCTACGACGTTCGATTTCCACGACAATGGATTTGTCCATTTTGTTGCTGACCACCACGCCGATTCTTTCTTTTCTGAGATGTCTTACTTCTTCCATAATATCAGTTCGTCGTTTAGTTAATTGTTACCTGCTTCAATCTCACGTCTTCTCAATTCGGTCAGAATGCGTGCTATGTCCTTGCGAGTGGCACGGATCAGGTTCGGATTGTCGAGCGGCGACACAGCGTGGTTCATTTTCATTTTCACCAGTTGTGTGCGGGCTTGATCCAAACGGTCGTTCAGATCGGCAAGGCTTAACTCTCTTAATGAATCTTTTTTCATAGTGCTATTGACTTAATTATTCGACGTAATCTCTTCTAACAACAAATTTTGTCGTCACGGGAAGTTTCTGTGCGGCTAAGCGCAGGGCTTCCTTGGCCACTTCCAACGGCACACCTTCAGCTTCGAAAAGCATGTGTCCGGGGGTGACGCGAGCGACAAAGTATTCCGGATCGCCCTTACCCTTACCCATACGAACGTCAAGAGGCTTCTTGGTGATGGGTTTGTCGGGGAAGATACGGATCCATATCTGTCCTTCACGTTTCATATAACGTGTCACGGCTTGACGGGCGGCTTCGATTTGGCGCGCCGTAATCAGAGCCTCTTCCAATGTCTTGATGCCAAATGATCCGAAGGCAAGCTGGTGTCCGCGGAAAGCGTTGCCCTTCATCTTGCCTTTCTGTGGCCTTCTGTACTTTGTTCTTTTCGGTTGTAACATTGTTACTTAACTTTTAAAGTTTACAAAATCATTTACGTTTTCCATAACCGCCACGACGCTGACCTCCTGAACGAGGAGTCTGCTGCCGTTTGTTGGCTGCACTGCTCACGCTGCTAGGTACGAGTTCGGGCTTGCCAAAAATCTCACCTTTGCAAATCCACACCTTGATGCCGAGACGGCCGTAGGATGTGTGAGCTTCAACTAAGGAATAATCGATGTCGGCACGTAACGTGTGCAACGGAACGCGGCCTTCCTTGTAGGATTCGGAACGGGCGATTTCGGCACCGCCGACACGACCTGATATCAGGATCTTGATTCCTTCGGCGCCGATACGCATCGTACCAGCCACGGCAGTCTTGATGGCGCGACGGAAAGAAACACGTCCTTCGATTTGTTTTGCTATCGTACTCGCAACAATGTAAGCGTCGAGTTCGGGTCTTTTGATTTCATTGATGTTGATCTGGACCTCCTTGCCGGTGAGCTTCTTCAACTCTTCCTTCAGCTTGTCAACCTCCTGACCGCCTTTTCCGATGATCATGCCCGGACGAGCAGTGAAGATGGTGACCGTGACGAACTTCAGCGAACGTTCGATCGTAATCTTTGAAACGCTGGCTTTTCCAAGACGAGCGTTCAGATACTTGCGAATGTTATCGTCTTCAACGAGCTTTGCCGAGAAGTCTTTTCCACCAAACCAGTTGGAGTCCCAACCTTTGATGATTCCCAATCTAAGACCAATTGGATTCGTTTTTTGTCCCATTATTCTAACTTATTTATTCTCCGACTCTGTTTCTACGCTAGCAATTCTGCTATCCACAATGATGGTAACGTGATTTGAACGCTTGCGGATATGCATGGCACGTCCGTGAGGGGCCGTGTGGATGCGTTTCAGCGTCCTGCCTTCGTCAACCCAGATTTCTTTCACGTACAGATTGCTGTCCTCAACACGTTTACCTTCGTTCTTAGCTTCCCAGTTGGCTATGGCCGAACGCAGCAGCTTGTACAGCTTGTTCGAAGCTTCCTTGGAAGAGTATTGCAAGGCATGCAGTGCAAGCTCGATTTTCTTACCTCTGATCATATCAGCTACCAAACGCATCTTGTAGGGTGACGTCGGAACGTTGTTCAAATGCGCGATGGCAACAGATTTGCGGGCTTCTTTAATGGCTTCCGCCCTATTGTGTTTTCTAGCTCCCATTGTTACCTGTTTTTACTTGTTACCTTTATCTTTGTTACCGGCATGACCTCTAAAGATACGCGTCGGTGCGAATTCGCCTAATTTGTGTCCCACCATGTTTTCCGTAACGTAAACAGGGATGAACTTGTTTCCGTTGTGGACGGCAATGGTTTGACCCACAAAATCAGGAGAAATCATAGATGCTCTCGACCACGTCTTGATCACGGTTTTCTTGTCGCTTTCGACATTTTCCATCACTCTCTGAAGGAGTTTATAATGGATGTATGGACCTTTTTTTAATGAACGACTCATAATATTTTCCTGATTAAATTACTTCTTTCTTCTTTCAATAATGTACTTGCTTGAAGCAGCCTTTGGCGAACGAGTCTTGTAGCCCTTGGCCGGCAGACCCTTGCGCGAACGCGGCTGACCGCCGGAGGCACGTCCTTCACCACCACCCATCGGGTGATCGACTGGGTTCATGGCCACGCCACGGACACGGGGACGACGACCCAACCAGCGGCTACGTCCGGCTTTGCCCGACTTCTCAAGGTTGTGTTCGCCATTCGATACCGAACCGATGGTGGCTTTACATGCTTGGAGAATCATGCGCGTTTCTCCCGAAGGCATCTTCAGGATGGCATACTTGTCGTCACGCGACATGAGCTGTGCGTACGAACCGGCGCTTCTTGCCATCTTGGCACCCTGGCCGGGACGCAATTCGATGTTGTGAATGATGGTACCGAAAGGCACTTCACTCAAAAACATTGCGTTACCGACATTGGGCTGAACACCTTTGCCAGAGACGATTTCCTGACCGACTTTAAGACCGGCAGGGGCGATGATGTAGCGTTTTTCGCCGTCCTTGTAGAACACAAGGGCGATGCGAGCCGTGCGGTTCGGATCATATTCAATGGTCCTCACAACGCCCGGAATGCCGTCCTTATCGCGCTTGAAGTCAATGATTCTATATTGCTGTTTGTGGCCGCCACCGATGTTGCGCACCGTCATTCTACCACTGGAGTTACGACCTCCCGAACTTTTTTTAGGTGCAAGCAATGACTTTTCAGGCTTGCTGGTCGTGATTTCGTCAAACGCACTAAGAACCTTGAAGCGTTGACCCGGGGTCGTTGGTTTATATTTCTTTAATGCCATTTTCAGATATTGCTATAAAAGTCGATTGTTTCACCTTCAGCCAAAGTCACGATAGCCTTTTTGAAATCGGATTTCTTACCTCTGGTAATACCCGTCTTCGTGTAGCGTGTCTTCGACTTGCCTGTATAATTCATTGTGTTGACGTCGGTAACCTTCACACCGTAAAGCTCTTCGATAGCTTTCTTGATCTGGTACTTATTGGCACGATTGTCAACCACAAAAGCATAACGATTGAGCTTCTCGCTAATCGCTGTCATCTTTTCCGTGATAACCGGTTTCTTTATGATAATCATCTTTCGTGTCTTTTTAGGGTTAAATTACTCATCCGAGAATCTCATCGATAGGTTTGAGCGCGCTCTCGCAAACGAAGATCTTCTTGGTGTTCAGAATATCATAAGTATTCAGATTACGGGCCAAAACAACCTTGGTGCGCTGGATGTTGCGAGCCGAAAGAACGACGTTTCTGTTGGGTTCGGCAAACACGAATGTGTTTCTGCTTCCATTGACCTTGAAGTTGTTCAAGACTTCCACCATCTGCTTGGTCTTGATAGCATCGAACGTGAAGTCTTCGACAACGATAAGCTCGTGGTCCATCACTTTGGCCGACAAAGCTGATCTGCGGGCCAATTCCTTCACTTTCTTGTTGAGTTTGAAACGATAGTCGCGAGGTTTGGGTCCGAAAACACGGGCACCGCCTCTGAGCACGGGCGAGTTGATATCGCCGCGACGTGCACCGCCTGTTCCCTTCTGACGGAAGAGCTTGCGGGTGCTGCCCGACATTTCACTGCGTTCCTTTGACTTGTGGGTACCTTGGCGTTGGTCGGCAAGATATTGTCTTACCGCCAGATACATGACATGCTCGTTAGGTTCGATAGCATAAATGCTGTCGTTCAACTGAACCTTGCGACCGGTATCTTCGCCATTAATCTTATAAACGTTTAGCTCCATCTTTCTAACATTAAGTATCCGTTATTGTGGCCAGGAACAGCGCCTTTCACCACTAACAAGTTTTTCTCCGCAATCACCTTCATGATCTGAAGGTTGATCACTTTCACTCTCTTATTGCCCATCTGGCCTGCCATGCGCAATCCCTTGAACACTCTTCCGGGATAAGCGCAAGCGCCAATGGCACCCGGCTTTCTCAAACGGTTGTGCTGACCGTGAGTCTGTTGTCCAACGCCAGCAAAATGATGACGTTTCACTACGCCCTGGAAGCCTTTACCTTTGCTGATGCCGGAGACATCAATATATTCGCCTTCCATGAACACATCGACGGTTAAGGTCTCGCCCAATTCTTTTCTGCGGCCAGATTCGAAACGCGAGAACTCGCGCACGAACTTCTTGGGAGTCGTGTTGGCCTTTGCAAAGTGACCTTGCTCGGCCTTCGAAGCGTGCTTCAGCTTCTTCTCTTCAAATCCCAACTGGATAGCGTCATAACCGTCCTTCTCCTTTGTTCTGATTTGGGTGACCACACAAGGGCCAGCCTCGATGACGGTAACCGGAACCATTTTTCCAGCTTCGTCATAGATGCTTGTCATCCCAATCTTTTTTCCTAGTAATCCTGACATGCTACTTTAGCTTTAATAATTAGTACTAGATAGTTTTACAATTTAATTTCTACTTCCACACCACTGGGGAGTTCCAGCTTCATCAGTGCGTCGATGGTCTGCGAAGTCGAGTTGTAAATGTCGAGCATGCGCTTGTGGGTCGAAAGCTCGAATTGTTCTCTCGATTTCTTGTGAACGAACGTCGAACGCAGAACAGTGTAGATCTTCTTGTTCGTCGGAAGCGGAATAGGACCGCTGACGACGGCACCAGTCAACTTGATCGTTTTCACAATCTTTTCGGCCGACTTGTCAAGCAAGTTATGGTCGTGTGACTTCAATTTGATTCTAATTCTCTGGCTCACAATAAATGTATTTATTAGTTTCTTTTGTATTATATTATCATACCTTTTGCCTTTTTCACCACTACTTCGGCAAGTGCCTCGGGTACAGGTGCATAATGGCTGAATTCCATATTATAGTTGGCACGGCCTGACGAAAGCGTACGCAACGTGGTGATATAACCGAACATTTCCGCCAAAGGAACGTCGGCAACGATGATCTGATAGCCGATTTCGGCACGAACTTCGCGAAGGATGGAGCGTTTCTTGTTCAAGTCGCCTGTGACATCGCCGATATACTCGTCGGGACAGTGTATCTCGACATGCATGACCGGTTCAAGAAGGACGGCTCCGGCTTTCCTTCCCGCCTCTCTAAAGGCGAAACGGGCTGCCGTTTCGAAAGACAATGCATCGCTATCTACCGGATGGAACGAACCATCGGTGAGGGTCACCTTCAGGTTTTCCACCGGAAAACCTGCCAACACGCCATTCAGCATTGCATTCTTGAATCCCTTCTCCACCGATGGAATGAACTCGCGCGGAATATCGCCGCCTTTCACTGCATCGACGAACTGCAAACCGCTGAAACCTTCATCAGCCGGACCCATGGAGAACTCAATATCGGCGAACTTACCTTTTCCGCCAGTCTGTTTCTTATAGACTTCGCGGTGCTGAATAGTTTGAGTAAAGGCTTCCTTGTAGGCAACCTGAGGACGGCCGGAGTTGACGGCAACGCCGAACTCTCTTCTGAGGCGGTCCATAATAATATCAAGGTGAAGTTCGCCCATTCCCGACAGGATGATCTGGCCCGATGTTTCGTCGGTATGCACGAAAAGTGTAGGATCTTCTTCAAGAAGTTTAGCCAGCGACTGGTCGAGTTTATCGATGTCAGCCGTAGCTTTAGGCTCAATAGCGATGTTCACCACCGGATCAGGGAACTTGATGTTCTCGAGAATCAATGGCTTGTTTTCGACGGTAAGGGTATCGCCGGTACGTATCTGCTTGAAACCGACAGCGGCACCGATGTCGCCCGCAGAAATCTCGTCAAGCGGATTCTGCTTGTTGGCATGCATCTGAAGAATCTTCGAAATGCGTTCCTTCTTTCCCGTTGAGGTATTCAGCACGTAGGATCCGGCCTGAAGTGTGCCCGAATAGACACGGAAGAAAGCCAAGCGACCCACGAAAGGATCGGTGGCAATCTTAAATGCCAAGGCGCAGAACGGCGCAGTAGGATCGGAGGGACGCACTTCTTCCTCACCGGTTTTCGGGTTGGTACCGACAACGTGATCGATGTCAAGCGGATTAGGCAGGAAGTTAACCACAGCATTAAGCAACGACTGCACACCTTTGTTCTTGAACGACGATCCGCACAACACTGGGCATATCTTGAGCTCGAGGGTCTCCTTGCGGATTTGTTCGATCAGTTCTGCCTCGGTAATGCTGTCGGGGTCTTCAATGAACTTGTTGAAGAGTTCTTCGTTGTCTTCGGCTGCGCCTTCGATGAGTTTGCTGCGGTATTCGACCACCATATCCTTCATGTCGTCGGGGATTTCAACCTCGTCAATCGTCATACCGTTGTCTTCTTCCCAAGCATACGCCTTGTTCTTGATCAGGTCGATCACACCGCAGAATGTGTCTTCGCTGCCAATGGGGAGCTGAATCGGCACCGGATTGGCGTGAAGACGGTCGCTGATCTGATCCACGACCTTGAAGAAGTCGGCACCCACGCGGTCCATCTTATTGATATAACAGATGCGGGGCACTTTGTACTTGTTGGCTTGATGCCAAACGGTTTCGGACTGCGGCTCAACGCCACCGACGGCACAGAATATGGCAATCGCACCATCGAGGACACGCAGCGAGCGTTCAACCTCAACGGTGAAATCAACGTGACCGGGAGTATCGATGATATTAATCTTATAGGTGTTATCGTTCAGACGCCAAAACACCGTTGTAGCGGCAGAAGTGATGGTAATGCCACGCTCCTGCTCCTGCACCATCCAGTCCATAGTGGCGGCGCCATCATGAACCTCTCCCAGCTTGCGGTTGCGACCAGAATAATACAGGATACGCTCAGTCGTAGTCGTCTTACCGGCGTCGATGTGTGCCATGATGCCGATATTACGAGTAAGACTCAGTTTGTTCGTATTGTTCCGTTCGTTAGCCATAATGCAACTCTGTTTTTCTATATCTATTAGAATCTGAAGTGCGAGAATGCCTTGTTGGCATCTGCCATTCTGTGGATTTCTTCTTTTCTCTTGAAAGCGGAACCTTCTTCCTTATAGGCTTGCATGATTTCGGAAGCCAGCTTCATGGCCATGGATTTCTCGTGGCGCTTGCGGGCATAACCGATCAGGTTCTTCATGCCTATCGACTGTTTGCGGGAAGGACGGATTTCGGAAGGGATCTGGAATGTGGCACCACCAATACGGCGGCTGCGCACTTCGACCTGAGGCGTGACGTTGGCCAAAGCCTTCTTCCATACCTCGACAGGATTCTCGTTGAGTTTGCCCTCGACGATTTCCATGGCCTGGTAAAAAATCGAATAAGCCAGATTCTTCTTGCCCTCGAGCATGATGTTGTTCACGAATTTCGTGACCATCACATCGTTATACTTCGGATCGGGAAGGATGATTCTCTTCTTTGGTTTAGCTTTTCTCATTTCGTAAAGTCTTTATTAACTAATTGACTATTATTTCTTTGCAGCAGCCTGTTTCGGTCGTTTCGCACCATATTTCGAACGACGCTGTCTTCTGCCATCGACACCGCTGGTATCCAAAGCACCGCGGATAATGTGATAACGGACACCCGGAAGGTCTTTCACACGACCTCCCCTGATCATGACGATAGAGTGTTCCTGCAAGTTGTGACCTTCGCCCGGGATGTATGCGTTGACTTCCTTCTGGTTCGTCAATCTCACCCTAGCAACCTTTCTCATTGCCGAATTAGGCTTCTTAGGAGTAGTTGTGTACACACGCACACAAACGCCACGACGCTGAGGACATGCATCCAAAGCAGGCGACTTACTCTGGTAGATCAAATTCTGGCGCCCTTTGCGCACTAACTGTTGAATAGTCGGCATTTTGTTTAATTATTAGTTTATCTATACCTTTTTTTGAACATTATTTATCCGATTCAAACCAAAATTGCTTGAAAATCCGTACTTTTTCGAGATGTAGTGAGGGAGAATGATGGCTGCAATCCAGCCTTTTCATTAAACCCGCAATGTAATGAATCAATTGACTTTCAGTGCCTTACATTGCGTAGAAACCTCTAACGTTTAACTTATCAGGTCCCTAACTATATCATTTTCAAAGGATAAACCTTCAAACTTTTTCAGCGCGGCAAAAGTACTACATTTTTCAATACCCACATACCTTTTTGTGCTTTTTTTTGCAAAAAAAATCGATATTTTATTCTAATTCATTGATTTTTAATTGTTTATATAATAATAGATTTTCGTCACAAAAGAGGAGTCGCCTTAGCCTTTCCATTCCTACTTGACCACCAATTACACTTCCGTTTTTTTGACTCGGAACAACAAGGAAACGCTCTTAGTACCGACTTACAAAAAAAAACGTCTCTCCGGAGCGCACAAGCGCCCAAAGAGACGTAGAACTCTAAATATGCCCCCTCCATATGCCCCCCTCCTCTTGATAGGGAAGCGTATCAGTATTTCACAAACCGGTCCTCGCCATTACTCAGCCCCAGCAAAGAGCTGCGACCGAACAGCAGGAACACCTTGCGATCCCACATCAGCTCCCAGAGGGTACGGCTCACACGGACTTGGTCTTCGGGTGAAATTTCATCATTCGTGTAAATCGTGTTGTCGGGATCTTCGATCATGTGCTCCTGGATAGCCAGTTGAAGAAGCTGGTAGCAAAGGTTGACAAAAGTGATACCGAGGGTTGCGTCACGACCACTGATCACGACAAGAATTCTGTCTCTTAGTTTTGCATCATCATAGAGAATCCTGACTGGTTTTGCATCATACTTCATAGCAAAAAGGGTATTGTGTTTGATGCTACAAATATAGTGATTTTTTTCAAATGTGCAAGAAAAAATAACGCACCGTCAACAGCATCGTTATTGAAAAGCCTCATTCTTGATATAACTTGAAGAAACATGGAAACACGACCCAAGAAATTCGCGACACCAGCACTTTCGCTACCGCACACGTTTATGAAATGGTAATTCCTTCTTTTTGAAACTCTTTCCTGATACCATCCATCAAATCATCGTGGGCAATGATATTACCACCACGTTTCATTGCCATGAGTGAACAATACTGCACCACATTGACAATTGATCCGCCTGTAAGGTCGTACTTTGTTGCTATTGTTCTCAGATCAACACCATCCTCCATCCGAGTATGTGGTGAAAACGTCTTTTGCCAAAGCAAAAGGCGTTCCTTGGCTTTGGGAACGGGAAAATGAATAATACTCTGAAACCTCCTTGTAAATGCCTCGTCAATATTTCTTTTCAAATTTGTTGACAGAACGACCAATCCGTTGTAGTTCTCAATCCGTTGCAACAAAAAAGAGATTTCCTGATTGGCATACCTGTCGTGTGAATCATTGATATTCGTACGCTTTCCAAACAGCGCATCTGCCTCATCAAAAAACAATATCCAGTTTTTGCTTTCTGCTTTCTCAAATATATTGGACAGATTCTTTTCCGTTTCACCTATATATTTAGATATTACTGCGGACAGATCTATCCGATATACTTCCCGACCGGTATATTTTCCAAGAAGCGCAGCGGTAAATGTCTTTCCTGTCCCCGAAGCGCCATGGAACAAGACACGGTACCCTGGTTTTATTTTTTTCTCCAAACCCCACTCCTTCATGATTCGTTCTCCATATTCAATCCATGTTTTTATCTCATTGATTTGCTTCATTACGTTGTCATCAAGGACAAGATCACCCCATTCGGCTAGCGTTGTCAGGCGAGCAGCCGGAAAGGACGCGGAAAAATCAGGACAATAATGCGTTTCGTTGATCAAAAGCTCGATAGACGACAACGACGGCTGCAACACGGAATAATGTAATGGGACATGCCCCTCCTTCCGTTGCAATGAAATGACATTGTTGCGAAACAACACCCCATTACTTAAGAGATTGGTGTGTTTGATTTTTTCTTCCACGTTATCGCCTGCCAACACAAAGAGAACGGTTTCGAAGGTGGGCATCAAGACGCCGGTGGTCTCAGCTTCGACACATCCAAATTCAACAAAACGGCTTCCCGTGGTGCTGTTTTTGATATTCAGGCAATCAAGCAACTGCGGCTTTAATGACGGAACCAATGACAGCATCAGACACACCCTTTCCACAAAGCCCAAACCGTTTTTTACGACAAACGCAGCGTATTCCCCTGCGACGCCGTCGGCAGCAGGCGGCACAACGTCAAAAACGTCGACATAAGCGGATTCATGCTGAAAGTATAGTTTCAGACGCGTAATGACAACGGATTCCAACCATTTAAGTTCGTTGTCTATGAATGTATGATTCGGGTTCATCATTCCTGTTTTTATCATTTCCAATCGACATATACCAAATAATCGTTCCAAGGAAACGAAACCAGGTGTATATCCCACGGAACATCATCTAGAAGTATGTCGATGCCCTTGCTCTCCACACGCAATATCCAATCATCTTGGCTACGTTCCAGAACACCTTGTCGTCTGACAAACGACTCTTGAAATCCTGCAATAGAAGTATTTCGTATGACTGTCCAGTTGCCGATAGTAGCTCGCAAAAGGCGCTCCACTTCCAATTTTTCCGTTTCTGACATTTCGAATCCGATGTCAATGGGAAACATGATATTGATGCCGCACAACAGTTTGTTAAACAACATCAAATGCTCGATCGGGGTTTCCCTAAAACCCGACAGCTCGTGGAGTAAATGCACGGCACGCACCTGGCAGGCCGCAGATTTGAAACGTCTTCGGGATTCGAGCAGCCCAAGTCTATCGAAAAAAGAAATCAGGAACGGCTGAAACAATACCAGCCCTGCATTGTAAATCGGAATCCTTTCTTTTAGGTCGGGTTGAGTGCGCATGACGGCTGTTGCCAGCTTCCGAATCCCCATGCCCGATCCTTCTTGCCGTCCCTTGGTTTCAACCTTTCGAAGAGACTCTATCGCTTTGGCGATTTGCAAAACATCTTTCTCCGTAACATTATCGGCATCCGATGGCCCATTTGCCCCGTTTGGACCTTCTTCAGTCTGGTTTTTCAAACGAAACAGCTCTTTTTGCAAAGCATGTGTCGAAGAATCATTGCACTCCAATAGGCGTTTCCATTGCTCATCGCACTGTAATTCTTCAATAACCCGCTCAATTTCTGCAACAACATCGGAAAACCGTTCTCCTTCTTTCGCAATCCTGTCGATATGCCTGATAAGCCGCTGCAGTTTTTCGCCTAGCCTGCCGTTTTCGGCAACTCCTTGACCTAAAATCGCATTTCCGCTACCCGAAACTGTTCCTAGCGATTCTTCTCCGCCTCTTGGTGATCGCGAAAAGTCAAGAACCGCATCGCTACCGGCAACGGGTTCTGTATGGAGGTCATGAAAGTCCGGCGAAACATCTTCGGCCTGTTCCTTGGCTTCAGCAACAGAAAAAGACGGCACGGAAGCAGCAGGACGACCTCCCGAAACATCGGAAACGCCAGAGGACGGCACGAAAGCAGCAGGACGACCTCCCGAAACATCGGAAACGCCAGAGGACGGCACGGAAGCAGCAGGACGACCTCCCGAAACATCGGAAACACCAGAAGACGGCACGGAAGCAGCAGGACGACCTCCCGAAACATCGGAAACGCCAGAGGACGGCACGGAAGCAGCAGGACGACCAACCGGAGCACCGGAAACGCCAGAGGACGGCACGGAAGCAGAGGGACGACCAACCGGAGCACCGGAAACGCCAGATGACGGATCGGAGGCAGAGGGACGCTGACCTCGTGCAGAAATCATCTTTGGCGAAGGAGCGTTCACATTCTTTCCTCGTTCCTGCTGACCTATTGATTTCTCCGAACGCCACCTTCTATTGCCGAGCAGCACCGCCACCATCTGGCTGAAGATGATTTCCTGTTTCGTTCCAAATAGAGCGCAAGAAAACAAATAATGCATGATTTCTTTGAACAACAAGCCATCCATTTCATCATCTTCCCCAAACAAGTTGATCACCTCCGGGGCAACACGACTCCTAAGTACAGGACTTTTAGAAATGAGTCTTTGCAACAACATGAAAAAATCATCCTTCTGAAATGGCAGCCCGAAAAAACGCTTGCAGGTTTCAATGCCATCCGACAGCAGCGCCGCCATCTGTTCCAAATAAACGTCCGACGCCATTGCCTTTTGAACCGATTCTTTCAAGAGCTGTTGCAAATCAAAATCTTCGACCTTACCAATACTCCATGGTGGCACCGGCTTTTGGAGATAATCGAGAAACATGTCGGTCTTCGATTCGATAAAGCGGTCATAATTCGACAACGTCCCATCATACTGTCGATATTTCAACAAAGCCTGATTCAACTTGTCTGCTATCGAAAGTTCCAAATCCCCTTCCGTTATCGCCCCCAGATCAAGTTCTATGGGCTGCGTTATCACCATGTCGTCATTTTCGAACTGCCGCAGCACTTTGTCCAATGCGGGGCGGACATGCCTATCAAAAAGCACGTCACACGCCGCATTCGCCTCTTTTTCAGACATATCAACAGCTGCGTCAAAAATAGTTTTATGGATAATTTCAAATGACATTATTAATAAACAAAAAAATATATCTTATACATATTTTCGTAAAATAGGAATATCCAACAACATACTATGTAATTCTTTAAAATCACT
>JBGYXG010000019.1:0-5018 GCA_041842465.1 Candidatus Limimorpha sp. | reverse complement strand
GAGCGTCCCGCGATAGTGGAACAGAGAATCCGTTTCGGTGACCTGGAACTCGACACCGTGATCGGGAAAAACCACAAGGGGGCGCTGCTCACGGTAAACGACAGGACGACCAGGATGTGCTGGCTGGCACTGCTCGACGGAATAGAATCGGAGCCGCTGACCAAGGCAATAGTGGACATGCTGGAGCCTGTCAAGGGCTTGCTGCACACCGCAACTGCCGACAACGGGAAGGAGTTCGCCGGTCACAAGGAGATTGCCGACAAACTTGGAAAGACGTGTATTTCGCCCGCCCATACCACTCTTGGGAGCGTGGCGCCAACGAGAACATGAACGGCCTTATCAGGCAATACATACCTAAGGGGGCTTCGTTCGATGGACTGACGAATGAACATATCAAAATGATTCAGAACAAGTTAAACAACAGACCAAGAAAAATAAACTCGGATTTCTGACACTCATCGAATACTTTTTCACTAACTTTGCAAAACTAAATCAATGTTTAACCCCCAAAGGGGCATTTGTAACTTGAATCCAGCGGTACAAATTTTCGATTAAATCGTAAATCTGTACCAATACGCGGAATGGCTGATGATGTCTTTGAATTGCATAAGTTATTGCTTATAAAATACATCAAAGTATCGCTGCAATTTGAAAGGATCGGTTTGGTAGAAATTGTCTCCGTAATAGCAGTCGGCGAGGACTTCATACAACCGGCAGAACTCGCCCAAATCATGTTTGCCGCGTTGAGTGCTGATGGTGAGTGAAAGCAATTCCAAGGCACGGTCGGCAGCACGATGGCATTGCTCCATGTTGCCTTTACTTTGCCAGCGGTTAGCACGAGACACCTCGCTGCCGATGTTCAACATTTGGTCTGCCAATGACATTGTTGCCCAACGTCCTGCTGCTAAGTCCGCATGTTGGTAGTTGTTCATGGCATCAAGGTGTTAATAATATCAATAATGCGTTTGCGGATAGCGGGGTCTTGTACATCGCGGCTGCGATTGCCTTGATGGGGTCGAATGTTGATGAGGGAGTCGAACTCGATAAAATCTTCCCCTTCCATTTCGGGGTAAAGGTTGATTCCCCACAGGTCGGGTTGTTCAGAGCCTAGTTGAAGCAATTCTTTTTCAATATCGGCGTGCAGTTCGGCATCTAAGCCCATGATTGACTTTCGCACGTCGACAACGGCTTTTATCATGTCGCCGAAATAACCCGGCAGCATGGCTTCTAATTCGTTTCGTTGGATAGGCTGAGATATGATTCTCATAATGATGTTTGCTTTATTTTGGAAGGCAAATTTAGATAAAATCAGCGAGATATTACACAGGCAGAATAAAAAAACGTATCATCCATAGAGGAGAGATAGTCAAAATCCCCCAATTTCAATCAAAACCACAAGGTGTTTGCCCTCAGAAAGCGAAACGCATCAAACCCTTCCACCGAAAACAGCGAATTTCATGAATCTTGGATCTGACATGATGTTGCAATCCGACATGTAGGCGCGGTGGCATGATTGTCAGCTCCCACTGTAAAGTTTCTTTACACCCACTGTAAAGAAACTTTACACTTTTTTTTGTGCGCATTTTGCAAATAAATGAATGTCAAACAAATACGTTTTTGGCACGGGAAATGCTATGGAACAGGGAAATAATCATCATTAATCTTCAAATTGTTACAGAAATGAAATCCTTCCTGACATTTTTATCCCGCAACAAGCTCTACACCTTTATCGAGGTGGTGGGCTTTGCCGTCGCTTTGTCGTTTGTTGTGTTCATCAGCGCTTTTGTGCTGCAAGAATTGGGCTATGACAAAGCCTTGAAGAACACAAAGAACGTTTATGTCGCGAAATCGGGCGAATTCTACGGCAATTCCGCGACCATGAAAGAACAGTTGAGCGAAGCCATGCCCGAAGTGGAAGGGTGTTGCCGAATGATTGCCACCGCGTCGATGGGTGGCGTGAGGCTCACTTATACCCATGACGGAGAGGAGTTCAAGCAGAATGCCCTTGCTGTGGATGAGGATTTCTTTCAGTTCTTTACATTTCCCTTTGCCAAAGGCGACCAAATTACTGCCTTGTAGACAAGGGATGCCGTGGTGGTCTCTAAGAGTTTCGCCGAACGGTGCTTCGACGGTAAAAGTCCGTTGGGGCAGCGGCTGAGGGTCAACATTGATGAGGGTTCGGCCGACCTGACGGTGACGGGCGTGTACGAGGACTTTAGGAACACGGTGTTTCCGAAAGCGGACTTTATCTATCGTATCGAACAGTTTGATGTCTTTTGTCCGAACCTGCTGCGCAACGGAAACGGAACCACGGAACTGTTCTTCAGGCTGGCAGCCGGAGCGGATGTTACGGCATTGGAGGGAATGGCGCTGAAAGTGCTGAAGGAGCAAGATGTGCTCTTCCAGAGCGGATTGTTCAAAGACCTTACATTCATTCCATTCCGTAAAATCCACTTCTCCTCTGAAGGCAGCAGCCATCCCTTTGAAGGTGTCGTCAACTTGAATTTCGTTTGTCTTTTCATGGCTGCCGGCATTCTGCTGCTGGTCTTCGCTTTGCTGAACTACATCTCACTCACGGTTGCCCAAATCGGTTTCCGCGCGAAGGAAATGGCTACTCGCCGTTTGTTGGGCGAACAAAGGTGGGGCATCGTTTTCCGCTACATCAAGGAAGCGTTTCTGCTGACACTCTTCGCTTTCGCCATCGCGCTTTTGTTGGCTTCGTGGTTGGAACCTATGTTCGTCAAATTGATAGGCAAAAATGTGAACCTGTTCGGACAAATCAGTGCCGGCGGCATTGCGCTGTTGGTGCTTCTGATCGTTTTGCTCTCTTTCCTGACGGGCTTTTTGCCTGCCATGCTGATGTTGCGTTATCATCCCATCGACGTGGTGAAAGGCAACTTTGCCAATGGTGGTCGCATGGCAATAGGACGCATCTTTATCGGTCTCGAAAGCGCGGTAACTATTGCCACACTCTGTGTCGTCTTTGCCATGTTTCTGCAACTTAGGCACATGGTGCATCAGGATAGGGGCTACGAAAGGGAAGGCGTGATTTCGGTCGTGGGCGCCAAGGAATATGCCGCCTACGGGGTTGATGAGCTCCGTGCCTTGCCTTTTGTGGAACGGATCGGTCACGTACAGTTTTCGCCGGCCGCCTCTGGACGTTCGTCATGGGGCTTCGACTATAACGGCGAGAACATCAACATGGAGATGTTTATCGGCGACAGCACAGCCTTCAATCTGTTGGGTTTCCGTGTCCTCAGTCGCAACGCCGCGCCTTTGAACCATTCCCTTTGGCTGTCCGAAAGCACTATGCGGCATCTCGGCGCCGATTTTGCCACTCAATCCATAAATTTCGGCGGTGATGACCATCCCATTTGCGGCATCATCAGCGACTTCAGGCGAGGTGATATGTCAGCTGCCGAAACGTCCGCAATCAACCTCTGTTACTATGTGCAGGACATTGGAGCCGAAGGCGCGCAACAAAATCTCAGGCAATTGGTGGTAAAGGTGAACGGCAGTACGAAGGAGGCCGTCAAGGCGCTCGAACAGTTCTATAGAGAAAAAAACATCGGGAGCGACATCAGTGTTCGTTCAATAGATGCCGAAATCGCCTCGTTGTACGCAGACGAGAGCAGCAACCTGAAACTCATCGCCCTGTTCACCCTCATAACAATCGTGCTTTCCGTGATGGCTATGGTGGCCATGAGCACCTATTACGCCAAACAGCAGGCACGGAACGTCTCCATTCGCAAGGTCTTTGGGATTGAGCGCAAAAATGTGTTTTTCAGCATGTTGAATAACTTTCTGAAAATCGTGCTCTATGCCGCCCTATTCGCCTTGCCTGCTGGATATGTTATGGTGAGACTCTGGTTGCAAAACTATAGTTACCGCATCGAAAACCACTGGTGGATCTATGTCACGGTGCTGTTGGTGGTGCTGATGGTGTCTGCCTTGGCCATCAGCGTGCAGGCCATCCGCCTGATGAACACCAATCCTGTAGAAACATTACAAAAAGAATGAGTGGAAAATAAACACTTGTTGTGGTAAATAATGGATTTCGATAAATGAAAAAAATATGTGCAAGTTAAGCGAAATGCGTAAGTTTGGGCGTTGGCAGTAATACCATACTAAACCTTAAACAACTTAATCCTAACTAATAACAAATTATCATCATGACAACAACAAATTTCATCAAGCCCTTGTTCGTCAAATTGATTTTGGGCAATCTATTCATGTTTTCAGCACTTTTTGCGATAGGTCAAAACGACAATGAACTCTATTACGGAGTTTGGGCCAATGCAGACTGTGAATTGGTGCAAACCGAAAAGTACACGCTTCTGTTTGAACGGAAAAACGATACTATTTCAGCAATATTACGACAAACAGAGCAAATTGAAGGAGAAAAATACAGCACCTTCGTTTCAGGATACAATTTTATTGTATCAACAAAGAAATGCGAAAAAATCGACAAATCCACACTTGACAAGAGCATCATAAGGTTTGTTGATTTTATTTCGTTGCAAAACAATAAGTTACTGATAAAAGAAAACGGAAATCCCCTTGTTTTGGAACTTGTTGAAAAGATAAGCATTTGCCCGCCTTATGAAATGCCATTTAGCGATCGCAATACGGTAGGAGAATGTCTCCAAAATTGGCAATTGGGTACTGTTGAAAAAAACATGTCCAAAGATGACTTTTGGCTTGAAATAGGCACAAATCGCCATGTTTATATTTTTGTGGAAAACCCTCACCAGGTGTATTGCAGAGCTGCGCGAATAAGGCACAATAATCAAGGAAGCGTTTTTGCCCAAAACATAAGGTTAATGGTTAGCCAGTCGAATAGCAATGTATATATGAGTGAAAACAACTTGGAAAAAACGGGAAAAGAGATTACCATAGACAATACGCTATTTGTACCGGATGCTTGTTCTTTCGAGGAAGACGGAATATACTGGTCTTTTATTTCGACAGAACAGGACAAAATAAAAGTAAATGGCTGCGGAGAAGTCTATACATTT
>JBGYXG010000018.1:0-45135 GCA_041842465.1 Candidatus Limimorpha sp. | reverse complement strand
CTTGCAGGCAACTGTCACGGCCAACCAAAATATGATTGCCGAAACAGTCCGTGTAAAGTTCGTCATAATTGCGGCTGAAAACAGTGGAAGCGGTGACATTCCCCTCGCCGTCAAGCAGCGTCAGGACGGATTGCTTCCTGTTTTCGAGCACCAGTATCTTGCCATTGGCAAAATCGACATCGGCAATGTATGTTGAGCGGCCGCTCCTGTAGAAATCGCGGCTTGCCGAAACGCCCACCTCCTGAAGGTCGTAGTCCATCCTGCGCATCACGAAGCTGATGCCGACCGAGTCGTTCTGCAACATGCGCGGTGTCAGGCTGACCACCGTGTCGCGGTAGCCGATGCAGGTGTAGAGCAGATCCACGGGCTTGTTCCTGTCGAAAAGCAGCAGCTCGTAGCGGCCCTCGGCGTCGGACGAGGTGCCGTAGCGTGTGTTGAGCACGCTGATGTTCACATTTGCAACACCAATATTGCCATACAGACAGCATTGGTGTTGCGAAAAACATTCTAAAGGGAAAAACACCGCTAATACAAGTAGAAAGCGGTATTTTTGAAAATTACCATTCACCGCAATTTACATTTTCGGTCATCATAGTTCCACATGTTTCCTCTGGTCGCATTGAAGTACACGAAGCAGCTCCCCAACATCCTGACCAGGCACAAAGCGGATATTTTGTATGGCAAGTATGATCGAGCGTATTGCCTTCACCGCCTTGAATACGGCTTTGCTCGTCGCCGTTCAGTCTAGCGATCATGGTCTTGTTAAGACTTAACTTTACTTTTTTCATTTCATTGGAATTTAATTATTTGTAATTCAATTGAAAACATCTTTCGGCTTTGATTTGCCGACTTTATGGCGAAGCGAAAAACAGCCATCCTGTCTGCCTGCCCTCCCGGGCCTCCCGCAAGTCGGATGAAACGCCACCCTTGCCGGAACCGCCGCCTGAAATGTCTCAGGCAGCGGAGGCCGCAATTCGGATGAAGCGGTTCTTCCCCAACTGCCAAATCTTTACGCTTGCGGGCAATGCCATCAACGGTGTTTCCGGCGTTACACAAGCGGATAATTTATTGATAATCAGATAATTGATACACGTGTGTGTATGGGGTGGGTAAAATACTGTAAATCAAACAATTACGTGTAAAATATCGGTTTTCACGCAATTGTAAGATTCCTATGTTCTTTTTCAACAGCATATTTACTTGTCTTTTCCGCTGCAAATATACAACTTTTTCAGTTTGTCAAGTATTTTTGCCGTTTTTTTTCAAAAAATGTTTTATTTTGTTGATAGTCAGCACGTTGCAAACGTATTGGCTTATATGGGCGCTGGAGCCTACAGCTTCGCATTCCAAGTCACACAGAGATGACGTAACTATTTGTTTGCCAATGCTTTATTTACATGCTATTGCGCCACGGCTCAAGTGCCGGCTTCAGCTCAACAACAGGCACTCGTCCCACGTGGGTTCTATTTCGTAATGGTATGACAGCAACACAAGCCCGATGCCTGCAATGCCCTCAAGAAGGCCGTATTCGTTCTGGAAGCCGCGCTCGGTTCCCTGCCAGGTCTTGTAGCCCGCCAGGCCGTCTTCAAACTTGGCCAGGCTCAATGTCTGTCCTATCCAGTATGCAGCGGCATCCTTGCATTCGGGCATTCCAGTCTCTCTCCACATCCGGTTGAAAACCTGCGGCGACCTTTTCTTTTTAACAGGATGTTGCCGACACGGAAAATTGTCGTACTTTTGCAACTTCTTAATAGGCAAGTATTCGGTTGGTTATACTGTTTTTAGCTGAAAATCAATGAACTTGGCGAATTAGGTATTGTATTATTATCGATTCAATTCAATAGAAAACTATGGAAAAGGTGAAGATGAAAGGCGAAGTGCGTGCTTATCTGTTTTTGATAATCGGCTCGTTATTGTTCGCAATAGGTGATGTGTTATTTGTAAACCCATATCTGTTGGCTCCCGGCGGCACTTACGGTCTTTCCAATGTGCTCAACACGGTATGGCCTTGGCGCATCAGTTATTACGCCATCTGCATGGATGTTCCGCTCCTGATCATCGGTACTTGGATTTTGGGACCGAAATTCGGCATCAAGACCATTGTCTCCACCATTTTGATATTCGCATTTACATGGGTGATAGAGACTTTCATAGGCTATGATCCGTTGATTCACAACGGCATACTTGATCAGGTGAGTGGCGATGCCGCATTGGCCAACTCGATTGTGAAGATCCCGAATAGCGAACAGTATTTTGTGCCGGATTACTTCCTCAACACCTTGGTGGGCGGCGGTATTTACGGATTGGCCATCGGATTGATTTTCAAGTCGGGCGCCACGTCGGGCGGCAGCGACATCATCTCCATGATTCTGCACAAATACACCAAGATTTCGTTGGGCACATTGGTGATGATTGTGGATTCCTGCATCACGCTAACCTCGTTCATTGCCTTCCGCCAGGTGCGTCTGCCCATTTATTCCATCGTGCTCATCGTTATCGAAAGCCGCATCATTGACCTGATTGTAGAAGGCTTTAAGAGTTACAAGACGGCATTTATCGTCACCGATAAAATGGATGAGGTCAGAAACTTTATTATCAATGATTTACATCGTGGCGGCACCTGTTTCACCGGTCAGGGACTGTTTCAGGGCATCGACCGTAAGATGATCTATGTGACGTTGAACCGTTCCGATTTGATCAAGCTCAAGACCAATCTGCGCCTGCTCGACCCGAAGGCTTTTGTCAATGTGGTGGAAAGCAGCGAAATCATGGGCAATGGCTTCAAGGCTTTGCCCACCGAATAACGGCTTGGCAGATCGCTTAGAGAATCGTGGCTATTTCATTTGTGCGAAAAACAAATCGTTGTTGATGAGGTAGATGCGAATGTCACGACCCTTGGCATGTTTCCGGTAATTGTCGAAAACGGTTTTAGCCGGCTGTTTGTGAGATGCGTGCATCATGTTGGTCCAGAAAATGATGACCGTGTAGGAGGAACCGGTGGCGATTTCGGGATAGATGTCGCGATAGGCTTGAAGCATTACCCCCAAACTGTCACAAGAATAAATGGATTTCGGAGGGAAAGCCTCGAAATTCCGGTCGTAATTCCAATTCAAGGTGCGTCTCGAGGGTCTTCCCGTGCAGTTTACATGCCATGCAGCCAAACTGTCGGCTTTGAAATACAGCATCTGAATGGGTTGGTAGGCAATATGCTGTGTGATTTCCGATGAAGAGATATGAATCACCGAATCGAATTGTGCCGCAGTGCTGATCAGCGTGGTGTAGGGCACATCGTCAGGTAGGCGGTTGATAAAACTGTCGTATTCCTTTTGGTCGAACCTGTCAATTTGTTTGATGCCGAAATACTTCATCATGATTAGTGAGCATCCTGATAAGGCAAAAGCACATAGCATTAAGGTGAGAATGTGTATTTTTGTTTTCATGACAATGGCTTTCACTTGTTTGTCTTTGGTTTGTTATTCGTCTTGCTGACGGAGTACTTGCTCAATGATGACAGGGAAATGCTGCTGTTCCAACCGGTGGATTTTTCCGGCCAGGCTGTCGGGCGTTTCGTTTTTGTCCAATGCCACTTTTGCCTGAAAGATGATGGCGCCGCTGTCGTATTTTTCGTTGACATAGTGAATGGTGATGCCCGAAAATGCTTCTTTTGCGGCCACTACAGCCTCGTGAACATGTTCGCCGTAAAACCCTTTCCCGCCGTATTTCGGCAGCAGGGCGGGGTGGATGTTGATGATCTTATCGGGAAACGCTTGGATTAGACATTTCGGTAGCAGCCAAAGGAATCCGGCCAATACAATGAGGTCGATGTGCATACCGGTCAGGTCTTGGGTGAAAGGCGTGTCGTGAAAGTCCTGTTTCGTAATCAGGCGGACGGGAATGCCAAAATGATGGGCGCGTTCAATGGCATAGGCATTCGGGTTGTTGCAGACCACCAAGCTGATTTCCACATTTTTGCTGTCGCTGAAATACTCTGCGATACGTTGCAGGTTGGTGCCGTTGCCCGACACAAATATGGCTATGCGTTTCATTTCAGTATTTTTAGGATTGCGGTTTCGTGTTTGTCAAGGTCGAACCAGACCATATACTCTTGTTCCGACGGCTTGAACTTATAGGGTTTGTTTTCGACATAGAAAGGCTGGCTGCCGATCAGCGTGAGGCCTTTGATGCTGTTGCCGTTGTTTTTCAGCAGGATGCTGCCATCGGCTTGTATCGTATAATCCACTTTAAGCAGCGATTCGTAAAAGCTCAGGTAGTTTTCTACGGTCGTGGGGAGCAGCTTTCGGGCATCGCGGAGGTCGGCGATGAGCTTCAGGGCTTTGTTGAATCCTGGCATGGCCACGGCAAGGCTGTCGGCATCGTACTCCCAAAAGGCTCTGACGGGGTTGACCCATGCGGGATAGATGTGGGTGATGTGTACGTTGTGGTTGATGACCAAGCGGTTCAGCGTGGTGGGGTTGTAAAAATAATCCCAGTCGCTATTGGTGTGCACTTCAAGCGTTGACGGAGTGGACCATAGCAGAAAATCGCCTCCGTTGGGGAGGGTGGTGATTTGGCGGTTGGGAAGGGCGTCGCCGAAACCGCCATAAGGTTGTTGCAGGCAGTTGCTGAACATCCATTGCGCCGGACGGTTTTCTTCGTAATAGGCGTTCCACAGATAACGCACGCCGTTTTTCCTCCAGAGTCTTGCCGCATATTGCGGGGATTCCGGGTTGAGGCCGTCACAAATCAGATCCTCGCGGTTGTGGACGGGCCGGTTGTTGTAGCCGTGGTCGATCCAAGTGGGTGACCCGAAGTGACGTTTCATAAAACGCAATGCCTTTTGCATGTTGTCGCCGACGGTGGAATATTGTTCGGGCGTGTGCAGGCAAATCTCGAAGCCGAGGCCGTGAATTTGTTGAAGCAGTTCGAAGAAGTCGTTGTCGGTCTCAACCGTGGCATGAAGACCTTTGAATAGGCCGAGGCTGGCTTTGGCATTGCTGACACAGTCGGGATTGTTGAAAAACACGCTTTTGGTCACAGGAATATTGTAATACGCAAAACCTCCGATGGCGTCTTCGGCCTTGTCTATGGTTTCAGATCCGAACAACGTGGCTCTTTGTGTGCGGAGGTCGGTCCAGTCGGCATGTTCGGTGAAGATGATGGCCGACTCGTAGCCATCGGGAACAGGCATGATGCGCGGCATTTCCCGAATCGGCCCGAAGTGCAGGGTGAAGTTCGCCGAAAGCACGTCTCCCTTTTCAAGGTTACGGCACGAAATGTCGATAAAATAATCGCTGGTGTCATTGCTTAGCGGATAATGAATGAGGGGGTGGTCGCGCCAATAGTCGCTGTTGAAATAGGCGGTGCGGGTTTGGCTCTCAAACTGCGTGGAAGCTATTTGGGTCTGGTGGTACGAGGTGATGCAGCGGTCTTCTTTGCCGATGGAAAAACCTTCACGGTCAAGGTAATAGGCATTCTGTAGATGGGCCGTGTCGATTTTCAGGTTTTTTCTATAAAGGGTTACAACGGTGTCGGTGAAAGGCATCACGATGGCATGCCGAAGCAACAGGGCGTTTTTCTCAAACGCATTCTCCACTTCGAATACTGCATTTTGATTTTCATCCTCCTGGATTTTCAGTCGGGTGATGCCGATGCCCGAACGGGTTGTGGATTCAAAAAAGGCATTCCCTTTCCGGTCGTGACGGAAATCCGTCATCCATGCGCTGTTGATTTCGGTGATGGTGTCGTTGTGGAGGATGTATTCGGTGAGGCTGTAAATGGGAGCGGTGAGCCTGTCGTTGCGCCTATCGGCCAGCATGAAGCAAGTGCTGTCGCTGTTTGCCGGTTGGAATTGCCCGATGGAAAATGCGTTGAAGCGATGGTGTGTCACCCGGCTGCTATCCGAATTGACGATGACGGTTTCGGGCAGGAAAGTAGGCATTGGATCCGCGCTGACCGTAAGATGGACATCGTCGCACAGAATAGTGGTGGATTCATTATTCCATAAATTGATTTTGATTTCATTCTTACCAATTACATCGGCCGGAATTGAAATGTTGAATTTGAAAGGGAACCAGCGGGCGGAGTCGTTGGCTTGTGCGGCGATAGGGAATCCGTGCCAGAAAACGCCTAACCGTTTGTCTTCAAGACCTATTGCAAAGAGACCGCTGGGTATGGTGTCGGGAAAACGGCACATGATGTCGAATTGAAGGTTGATGTTTTGATAGGCGAGTTCGTCGCCGACGGTGAAAGCCGTACTTATTCCAAACACATCATTGGGATTGCAGCGGATGACGTGGCTGCCGCTGAACGCCGTGCTGTCTTCAACAATATGGATGTTGCTCCAAGGTGTGGAAAGACCGTGGGTTTCAAAGTCGTTGGCATAATGCTGGGCATGGGAAAGATTTCCGAAGAACAAAAAGATCAAGGTGCAGAAAAGGACAAGGGGACGTTTTCTCATTTCATAAAGTATTAGTGATCATAATTCCAATGCAAAGGAATGAAATAATTCTCATTTTCTTGCTCTTTTTTGCAATCAAAGTGCTTAATGGGGCGAGGTGAGGGTGTTACGGCGAAAAAATGATGTGTTGCAGCCGATGCAATGGGCCGTTTGCCGTGTTTTGCGGTGTGCAAATACACTGCCAGTCAAAAAAGAAAATAGTACCGACGCCCTTGGGCGAAGGTAGTGAAAGAGGTTTATGCGCCAAGCAGCGATCTGACGATTTGTGATATTTTCGCGTTGTCGGCTTTCCCTGCCACTTGTTTGGTGGCTATGCCCATTACCTTGCCCATGTCTTTCATGGAAGCGGCACCGGTTTGTGCGATGATGCCTTTGATGATCTCGGTAAGCTCTTCTTCGCTGATGGGTTTCGGAAGGTAAGCCTCGATGATGGAAGCCTGAAACAGCTCTTCGTCGGCAAGTTCCTTGCGGCCGTTTTCGATATAGATGGCTGCCGATTCCTTGCGTTGTTTTACGAGTTTTTGCAGGATGGCAAGCTCTGTGGCTTCGCTGATTTCATCGGAAGAGCCTTTGGTCTTTTCTAACAGCAGTTGCGCTTTAACGGCACGCAAGGCCTCTAACTTTTTGGAGTCTCTTGCCAGCATGGCTTGCTTGATGTCGGCCATGATTTGGGTTTCTAATGTCATAGCTGTGGGTGTTTTTGTTGACGGAGTCTCATAAGTGCCCCATGGCCACGTTACTTTCGATATTGGGGCTTTATCGCATATTTCCGGTACGCTTATTTGCCCTTCATCTCAGCACCTTGCATTGGGACACTTCTGAAACGCCTTGCTATTAATTGATTGGCATATCCATTTTGAGACCGCCTCAACGGGTTTGGTATCAATCTACATTGTCGTGGAGGAAGGAGTTTTCGGAACTGATGCCGTTACTCGATGTCGAGTAGCGCGACAGGTCTTCATCTTCGGTGATGTTGATATCCATGTTGCGGCGCATGTAGGCGGGTTGGTTTTCAAGTTCTTCTAACCCTTTTTGTGTCCTGAAGTTCAAGCTCAAGGCTCTCAAACGCTGTCTTTTCAGCTCTTCTTTCGGATCGTATTCTTCAGTTTGTTCCTCGGCGATGGCGACTTCATGTTTGACTTCCGTCTTCATTTCGGTATTTTCACTTTGGATGTGACTTGAATAGACCTCAAAGCCTTCATCGTCGTTATTGTCGTTTCTGAAAGGATTGTCGAATTTTCTGACGGAAGGTTCGGGCTTTTTCTCTTTGTGAGCGGCCAACTGAAAGGCTTCGGGTTCCGTTTCCGTCTTTTCAGGTTCCGCTGCCAAAGGAAGTGTTTCGAGGAAATTGCTGCACTCATCTTCGGATGTCGTTTCTTCCAGGATGTGGACGATGGGTTTCAGAAAGTCGTCCTCATCGGATTCCAACAGGGGTTCTTTCAGCTCTAAAGAACACGGTGTGTTGTTTTCAAGGGTGTTCTTTTCTTCTTCCGGATGGGTTTCTGCTCCGATGACATGTACGGTTTTCTGCGTTTCTTTCTTTATCTCGAAACGGTCGTTGGTCGTATTGCATGACTTTTTGTCGTTGTCGAATCCTGTGGCTATCAGTGTCACGCTGATGGAATCGCCTAAGTTTTCATCGGTGCCGTTACCCCAGATTACATCGGAACAGTTGCCGCAAATCTCTTGGGTGTATTCCGTGATTTCCACGACTTCGTCGAGCGAAACTTCCTCGGTGCCCGAAGTGATGTAGAGCAGGATGTTTTTTGCTCCTTGAATGTTCGAGTCGTTGAGCAGAGGAGAGCTGATGGCGCTTTGGATGGCTTTTTGGGCGCGTCCTTCTCCCGAGGCCACACCGGAGCCCATGATGGCTTTGCCGCTGTCTTTCATCACCGTTTTCACGTCCTCGAAGTCAACGTTGACATAGCCCGGCACTGTGATGATTTCGGCGATGCCTTTTGCCGCCGTGGTGAGCACGTCGTCGGCTTTCTTGAAAGCTTCGGTGAGTTTCATGTTGCCGTACTGGTCGCGCAGTTTGTCGCTGCTGATGACGATCAGGGTGTCAACCTGTTTGCGCAGTTCTTCTATTCCCGACTGGGCCTGCATCTTGCGTCGGCGTCCTTCGCATTCAAAGGGCAAGGTGACGATGCCCACCGTAAGGATTTCTTTTTCCTTTGCAATCTGCGCCACGATGGGTGCCGCTCCTGTTCCGGTACCGCCACCCATTCCGGCGGTGACAAACAGCATCTTGGTGTTTTCATCTAACAGACTGCAGATGTCGTCCTTGCTGCTCAGAGCGGCTTCGCGCCCAATGTTGGGGTCGTTGCCGGCACCTAAGTCGCGCTTGCCGAGATGCACCTTGGTAGGCACTTTGCTTCTGACGAGAGCCTGGTAGTCGGTGTTGCACAAGATGAAGTCAACGCCCTGTATGCCTTCTTCCATCATGTGGTTCACCGCATTGCCGCCGCCACCTCCCACACCGATGACTTTGATGTAGTTGGGCTTGTCGGAGCCGACGAGGCGAAACAATTCGTTGTCTTTTGCAGCATTTTCATTACGGGCGCTGCCGTTTTCCGTGTTGAATATGTTGTTCTGTTCCATGGCGGTTAGTTTTTAATCGATGTCTTCTTTGTTGAGAATATCGGTGCATCTGGAGATAATTTCGGGAAGGCTGAATATTTTCTTTTTCCATTTCGCGACTTTACCCCGTTCATCTGGGGTTTCTTCATGTGTTTCCTCTTCAACATGCTCGGGTTGTTGGCGGATATCCTTTTCCGCCCTCATCCTTTCAAGACGTTCCCGGTATTCGATGCGGGCGATGCCTTCGATGACAAGGCCTATTCCTGTGGCGTACATGGGGCTGGCCATCTCTTTAGAGGTTTCCACGGAAAGGTGTTCGTTGGGATAGCCGATGCGAACGTCAAGACCGGTCTTGAACTCTGCAAGCTGCCTGATGTGGTTCATCAGAGCGCCTCCGCCGGTGAGCACGATACCCGCTACCAACTTGTGTTTGGAGTTTATCTGTTGGATCTCGCAATTCACAAGCTCAAAGATTTCTTCCAGCCTTGCCTGAATGATGCCGGCTAAGTTTTTGAAAGAGATTTCTTTTGGCGCCCTGCCTTTGATACCCGGGATAGAAACCACTTCGTCGTCGCGGTTTTCACTGGCAACGGCCGATCCGAATTTCACCTTCACCTCTTCGGCGTAGCGTTTCAGAATCTGACAACCGGTGCAGATGTCTTCGGTAATGATGTTGCCTCCGAACGGAATAACGGCGGAATGGTAGATTTTGTTGTTGTGGAATACGGCAATGTCGGTGGTGCCGCCGCCGATGTCCACGAGGGCCACACCTGCTTCGCGCTCGTCGTCGTCAAGCACGGCGCTTGCCGAAGCGATAGGCTCGAGAATCATATAATCCATCGTTAGTCCAGCCTTCTCGATACACTTGATGATGTTGAGGGCTGCCGCTTTTTGTCCGACGATGACATGGAAAATGGTTTCCACCTTGCTGCCCAACATGCCTTGGGGTTTGCTGACGACTTCGCCATCGACAATGTATTCTTGTGGAATGACGTCGATGATTTCTTCGCCGGGCTGCATGTTGATCTTAAAAGTGTCCATGCGCTGTTTCTCCAGCTCCTCTTCGGTGATTTCTAAGTTACGGTTGTCGCGCACCATCATGCCCGTGTGCTGTATGCTCTTGATGTGCTGTCCGGCAATGCCTACATTCACACTTCGAATTTCGACATTTGACTGGTTTGATGCTTCTTCAACCGCCAGTTTGATGGCCGATACGGTGTCGTCGATATTGGTCACGATACCACGTCTGACACCTGTCGATACGGTCTTTCCGTATCCCAAGATCTCGATTTTCCCGTTTTGAGACCTTCTTCCGACAATGCAAGCGATTTTTGTCGTTCCAATGTCGAGTCCTACGATGATTTTTTCTTCACTCATTTTGATTTATTTTTTGTACACACTACTAATTGATTCTTGTATTTCAAGTTTAGCGACTTAATATGCTTCAATTCTTCCGACTGTCCTTTTTGTTTCAGGAACAATTTCAGGCGGAGCAGCTTGTCGGCGGCGTTGTCGGCGTTACCGAATATCACCTTGGCCTGAAGCCCGTTGACGGTCAGTTCAAAATCGTTGTTGGCACCACAATAAAGTTGTCCGATGCAGGATTTCATCAATGCGTCGTTTTCAATGGCCCGGCAGATTTCAAAAGCTTCGGCAATATTGCTTCCCATTACGATGGAATCTTGTAACATGGCCTGTGTGATGCTCTGTGCATTGAACTTGAAGTTGCCGTTTGCTACAAGCACACGCGGCGTATATGTGGCGCAGGCAGGGATGATGCGGCCTTCCTTGGTCACGTAAACCGATCCGCCTTCGGCTGCAAATACCCGCAGCATCGGTTCAAATTCTTCCGCTTTCACTAACAGTCTGCCGTCCATGTCGATATATGAAGTGGCGGACTTGATCCAAGGATTGTTCGCAAGCATTTTTTCCACTTTGGCCATGTTGATATTGCCGATTGCCGTTTTTTTGGCGGTGTCGCAGATGGTGACCAGCTGTGAGGTCATTTGCTTACGGTCGAGGAAGCCTTTGTCATGCTGCCTTGAAATGGTGATGGCTATCGATTTGAGCGGCGTGCCAAGGTAGTTGTTGCGGCTGAAAACAAATAGCATGATAATGCCGGCGACAGTCACAATCCAAGTCAATATGCTGAGTATTTTCTTTACCATGTCGCAATCTGTTTTTCCAAGGGTTCCACAAGACGGTCGATGTTGCCGGCACCCATGGTGACGAGCAAGGTCGGCCTTTTGCTTTCAACAAGTTGCAAGAGGTCTTCTTTTTTACAGACCTGCTTGTATTTCATCGGTACTCTTTCCAACAAGGCTTCTGAGGTGATGCCTTCGATGGGTTTTTCGCGTGCCGGATAGATATCTAATAAAATCAGTTCATCGGCCATCGCCAGACTGTTGGCGAAATCTTCCATAAAGTCGCGTGTACGAGTGAAGAGATGTGGCTGGAAGACCAGAGTGATCCTTTTATCGGGGAATGCATTTCTGATAGCCGACAAACATGATTTTATTTCTTCGGGATGATGCGCATAATCATCTATGTAACAATGTTTTCCGTTATTAACTCTGATGTCGAAACGTCGCAATACCCCTTTGAAACCCTGTAATGCGCGTGCAATGTCACCGGCAGAGATGCCGATTTGTCGGGCGGCGGCAAAGGCGGCAGTGGCATTCATTATGTTGTGCAAGCCTGCCAAGGGGAGAGCGACGGGTGTTTTTGCTCCGTTTTCGATGATGTTGAATGTGCTGGAGCCTCCTTTTGATTGGATGCCGTCAATGCGAAAGTCGCAAGTCGCATCTGTGCCGAAAAACATTTCTTTGCCAGCGTTACGGATGTCGAGACCTTGTTTCACAATGACATTTTGGGTGGCAAGAGCGGCAAAATCATTGAAACTAACCGCGAGGTGTTCCTTGTCGCCGTAGATGTCCAAATGATCGGCATCGATGGAATTGATAATGGCAATGTCGGGATGCAGTCGCAGGAACGAACGGTCGTATTCGTCGGCTTCCACCACAAGGATGCTGTCTTTGCTTGGTGACAAATGGAAATTGCTCATGAAGTTTTTCGCGATGCCACCGATGAAAGCGGTGGTTTCTATGCCATTGTCATGCAGGATGTGGGCGACCATGGCTGTTGTCGTCGTCTTTCCGTGTGTTCCTGCCATGGCGATGGTGAAATGCTCTTTCGATATTTCGCCCAAGGCTTCCGAGCGTTTTATCAGGGTGATGCCGCGCTGACGGATGACGTTCAACTCGTTTAGGTCGTTAGGAATGGCTGGGGTGTAGATGGCGAGGTCAATATGTGCCGGAATAAGAGTGGGATTGTCTTCGTAATGAATGGCCATCCCTTCGTTTTCGAGTTGTCGGGTGAGGAAAGAAGGCGTAAGGTCATAGCCCGACACTTCGGCTCCACGGCTTTGGTAATACCGTGCCAAGGCGCTCATCCCAATGCCGCCAATACCCAGAAAATATATCCTCCTTCTTTCTTTACTAATCATATTAACCGTTGATTTTCAATATTATGTTTGCAATATCATTGGCGGCGTTCGGTTTGGCGAATTGGCCAATATTGTTCTTTAGTTTTTCCTGTCTTTCTTTGTCGCCGAGCAATTCTATCAACTTCGGCACCAGTTCGGTCTCCGTTACTTGGTTCCTGACCATGACGGCAGCTTCGGCATCGACCAAACGCTGGGCGTTTTTACTCTGGTGGTCTTCGGCGGCCGTGGGCAGTGGAACGAAGATAACCGGTTTTTGCACCAAGGACAGCTCGGAAATTGAAATGGCGCCAGAGCGGGAAATCACGACATCGGCAATGGCGTAGGCCAAATCCATTCTGTCGATAAAAACGGTGGGAAGGATGCGCCCTTCCAACCCGTTGGCCTTAACTTCCTGAACGGCTTGATCGTAATAGCTCTTTCCGGTTTGCCAGATGAGTTGTATATCGCTGTTTTTCAGGGTTTCTATTTGTGCAGAGATGCCTTTGTTGATGCCTAAGGCTCCTTGGCTCCCGCCGGTCAGCAACGCCACCGGTTTTTCGGGGTTGATCTGAAAATATGCGGCGGCTTCCTCGCGGCTGCCTTTCGTACTGATATTGGCACGCAATGGATTTCCCGTAAGGTGAATCCTCTCTTTCGGGAACCACTGGTCCATGTTTTCGTAAGCGACGCAGATGGCCTTGGCATTTTTCCCTACAATGCGGTTGGTCATGCCGGGATAGGAGTTCTGTTCTTGGATGACTGTCGGTATGCCGAGGCGGTTTGCGGCACGAAGGGTGGGACCGCTGGCAAAGCCGCCCACACCGATCACCACGTCGGGCTTGAAGCGCTTCAGAATGCGACGTGCTTTCAGCAAACTGCTGATCACCTTGAAAGGGAAACTCAGATTGTCGAGGCTCAGGTTGCGCCGGAAGCCGCTGATCCACAGCCCTTCTATGGGGTATCCCGCTTTGGGGATGCGTTCCATCTCCATGCGGTTTTTGGCACCGATAAACAGTATTTCCGCTGTGGGCTGTCTGCGTTTCAGCGCATCGGCAATGGCAATGGCGGGGAAGATGTGTCCTCCTGTTCCGCCTCCGCTAATCACTATTTTGATGGGATCTTTCATTGGATTTCGGTGTTTTCTGTTTGTTGTTCGGTTTCGCTACTCATGTCGTCCTGCTGTTGTTCGGTTTCTTTTTGCTTTTCAATGCTGCGTGTCACGCTCAAAATCATGCCGATGCTGAATCCGGTGGCCAGCATCGACGATCCGCCCATGCTCACGAAAGGCAGGGGCTGTCCCGTCACGGGAAGCAATCCCGTGGAAACCCCCATGTTGATCATGGCTTGCATAATCAGCAGGAAGGTCAGGCCGAATGCCATATACGACCCGAAGGTGATTGTGCGTTTGGTGACGATTTTCAAGGCGCGTGTCAATAGTATGACATAGAGCAACATGACTATGAAGGCGCCTATGATGCCATATTCCTCAATGATGATGGCATAGATGAAGTCGGAATAGGGATGCGGCAGGAAGTTGCGTTGCTCGCTCTTTCCGGGACCTTTCCCGATGAATCGGCTCGATGCCACGGCGATTTTTGCGTAGGTCTGCTGGTAGTGATGGTCGTCGAAAGGATCGTATGTGCCTTCCGCTTTCATCTTTTTTTCTTCCGACATGGCTTTTACACGGTTGATCCATGTCTCGATACGGCTCTTGCGCTGACGGATGAATGGCGCGGCTTGCGCTTCGTCCTGCCCCTCGGTGATGACCACCTCGGTGGTTTGTGCCTGTCTTAAAGCCCTGTTGTTTTTGATTTTGGTGGCGGCCATGTCGTAAAGGATGTAGAACCCCAACAGCACGATGCCAATACCTAAAATGGCAAGGATGTGCATGATTTTGACCCTGCCGATGAACAGTAAGACGAGACATGCCACCAATAGGATGGCGGCGGTCGATAGGTTTTCGGTGAAGATCAGTCCTGTGGTGACCAAAATCGGAACCACGATGGGAAGGAGGATTTGCTTGAAGCTGTGCAGCTTGTCCTGAAGCATCATCAGTTCCCGGGACAGATAGGTGATCAGTGCGATTTTGGCCAACTCGCTCGGCTGGAAGGAAAAGCCAAGCAGGTTGATGGTTCGGGATGCTTCATTCAGGTTTTTACCGAACAGCATGGTATAGAGCAATAATGGAATGCAAAGCCATAGCACAATGCCAAAGATTCCCGCATATTTCCGGTAATCAATGCGATAGGCGACGAACATCATGATGAAGCCGATGAGCAGGGTGCCGCCATGCTTGAGTAACAACCGCCCCGAAGAGCCTCCGTAGTTGTTCTCCACCAAGGCGCTTGTGGCGCTGTACACTACCACAAGGGAGATCAGTCCGAGCAGCAGCGCAACGACCCAAATGACTTTGTCGCCTTTTAGTATTTTATTGATGACGTTCATTTTGCAAGCGGTAAACGTGGTTCTTGAATTGATTTCCTCGGTCGGCGAAATCGCGGAAGCAGCGATTGGGTTTGCAGGCAGGAGAAAGCAGCACGATTTCGTTGTCGTGAGCGATAACCGAAGCCATATCTACGGCTTCCCGCATGTCGTCGGCTTCGAATATTTCTATTTTGGAGTCGTCAAAAGCTTGGTGCAAACGTTTGCTGTCGCCGATGCACACGATGGCCTTGACGTGGTTGACGGCTTTCGGCATTAACTCTTCATAACGGGTCTTTTTGTCGTTGCCGCCGGCAATCCAAACCACCGGAGCCACGATGTTCTCGAAAGTGAACCATGTGGCGTTTACGCTTTCGGCGCCCGAATCGTTGTAATACATAACGCTGTCGATGGTCGCTACATATTCCTGCCGGTGCCCTACGGCGTCCAAGTCGAGCAGGCTTTGCTTGATAGACTCCTTGCGAATCTGCCTGATTTGCGGAGTGATGTCAAATGTCGTGTCTTCCTTGTACATGTTGTCTGATTTCATTATTTCCTCTAAAAATGACATGGCTGTTCTGTTGCTATATTGTTTTTTAATCTTAATTATCTAATTTTCAAGGTCATGATGGTGAATGCCGCTAACAATATGGTGACAATCCAAAAGCGGATGGTGATTTTCACTTCGTGCTGTAGGTCGCCACGGCCCTTATATTTTACGGTGCATCCCGGATCAACCTTTTGAATGAAGCTCAGTGAAGTGCGGTAATGGTCGTGGATGGGCGTGCGTTTCCAGATGCGTTGGTGTACGCCTTTGCGTTTCCCGATCTTGTAGTGCGTTCTTTGCAGGATGACCGAAATGCTTTCGAGCAGGAATATGCCGCAAATCAAGGGGAGCAGCAGCTCCTTGTGAATGATGACGGCGGTAACGGCAATGATGCCGCCTATGGTCAGACTGCCCGTGTCGCCCATGAAAATCTGGGCAGGGAAGGAGTTGAACCAAAGGAATCCTATCAAGGCGCCCACAAAGGCACTCAGAAACACTACCACCTCTTCGCTGCCGGGGATGAACATCAGGTCGAAGTGGCTGGCAGTGACGGCATTACTCGACACATAAGCCAGAAATCCCAAGGTCAGTCCGATGATGGCCGAATTGCCCGCCGCCATGCCGTCCATGCCGTCGTTCAGGTTGGAACCGTTGGAAACGGCGGCCACAGCCAACACGGTGATGAGTACGAAAAAGCCCCATCCCAGAATGTATTTCCATTGGTTGCCGGCAAAGTTGAACAGGTTGGAGTAGTTCAGATTGTGGTTTTTCAGGAAGGGGATAGTGGTGCGTGTGGATTTTACATCGGGTGACTTGACTACGACTTCCGTGTTGTTCTCGATGCGGACATCTACTTTTTCGTTGATGACCACCTGAGGACTGAAACGCAGCGTAAGTCCTACAATAAGTCCCAACACCACTTGCCCTGCAATCTTTATCCATCCGTTCAGTCCGTCTTTTTTCTTCTTGAACGTCTTGATGTAATCGTCGGCGAATCCAATCGCACCGAGAATGAGCGTGGCGACGATCATCAGAATCATGTAGATGTTGCCTATCTTTCCAATGAGCAGGCAGGGCAGCAGGATGGCCAGGATGATGACCACGCCTCCCATGGTGGGAACGCCTTTTTTCTGCGTGTTGAACGGGTCGGTGTTCTCATCGCGCTGTGTCTCTTCGATGTTCCTCTTTTTCAGGAAATTGATGAATTTCTTTCCGAACCAGATGGAAACGAATAAGGCTACAATGATGGCAAACACGGCTCTGAACGACACGTAAGTGAACATTCCAGATCCGGGGATCCGACATTTTTCAAGGTATTGGAACAGATAGTATAACATTAGTTTTTCTCCTGTAATGCTTTCGTCAACTCTTCCTTGTCGTCGAAATGGTTTCTTACTCCTTTGATTTCCTGGTAGGTTTCGTGGCCTTTTCCAGCCAGCAGTATGATGTCGCCTTTGCGTGCCAGTGCTGCTGCGGTGCGTACGGCTTCGCGGCGGTTCGTGATGCACAGCACCTTGCCCCTGTCGTCGTCGGCAACTCCGGTAGTCATCTGGCGGATGATTTCGTCGGGGTCTTCATTGCGCGGATTGTCGCTGGTGAGAATGACCCTGTCGCTCATTTCGACGGCTGCAGTCGCCATTTCAGGCCGTTTGGTCGTGTCGCGGTTGCCGCCGCAGCCCACTACCGTGATCAGGGTCTCGTTGTGCTTGCGCACTTCGTTGATGGTGCGCAACACGTTTTGCAAAGCGTCGGGCGTGTGGGCGTAATCGACAATGCCTACAATGCCGCTGTCGGTTTCCACCATCTCGAAACGTCCCCGTGCCCCGCGCAGCTTGCTGATTTCAACCAAAAGCTCATCCTTGTCGAAGCCTAAGGAAATGGCCGCTCCCGCAATGGCGAGGATGTTGCTGGCGTTGAAGTTGCCGACCAATTGCGTGAACATTTCGGTTCCGTTTACCTTGATCAACATGCCGTTGAAGTGGCTTTCCATGATCTGACCTTTGAAATCGGCATCGTGTTTCAGGGCGTAGCCGAGCTTTTGTGCCTGAGTGTTTTGCAACATGTAGGCGCCGTTTTTGTCGTCAAGGTTGGTGAGGGCGAATGCGCTTTTCGGCAGGTCGTCGAAGAACTTTTTCTTGGCATTTCGGTAGTTCGCCATCGTTTTGTGGTAGTCGAGATGATCGTGGGTGAGATTGGTGAAAATGCCGCCTGCAAACTGCAATCCGGCAATGCGGTCTTGTGCCACGGCATGTGAGCTGACTTCCATGAAGGCGAACTCGCATCCCTTATCGACCATTTGCTTCAACATGCCGTTCAGCTCGATAGGGTCGGGGGTGGTGTGTGTGGCGGCGATCACGTCGCGGTCGATGATGTTTTCGATGGTCGAGAGCAGTCCGCAGACATATCCTGCATCCGTAAACAGACGGTAAAGCAAGGTGGCGATTGTGGTTTTGCCATTTGTGCCGGTAACTCCAACCAGTTTGATATGCTCCGAAGGATTGCTGTAGAAGTTGGAAGCGCCGACACCTAAGACATATCCCGAATGATCGACCTTGATGTAAGTCACTTCATCGTGGAGTTTTTTGGGCAAATGCTCGCATACAATAGCTGCAGCGCCGGAAGCAATGGCATTCTCGATATAGTCGTGCCCGTCAACCTGGGTGCCTTTGACTGCAAAAAACAATGTGCCGCTCTCGACTTTTCTTGAGTCGAAAGTGATGCTGGCGATTTCGAGATCCTTGTTCCCGATAATCTCCAACAGATTGCAGTTCGTTATGATATCTTGGACTTTCATCTCTTTTCCATTTTTAGTTCAACGATGCTTCCTTTTTCCAGGGCGCTTCCTGCTGCCGGTGACTGGCTGGCAACCACGCCTTGTCCCGAAAACTGCGGTATCAGCCCCATGTTCTCGAGCAGATAGACGGCGTCGGTCAGGTTCATTCCCGCCACATCGGGTACAAGATGCTTGTCGAATGTGGCTTTGAACAGTTTGATAGTGTCGCCGGTTTCTTCTTTTGAGAATCTCGCCCATTCTCCGCTGGTCGCATAATCGATGCAGGGAAGGTTCATCTCTTTCATGTAATGGGCGGCTTCGTCATGATGAGTGATGGCCGTGAGATAGGTGGGTTCTGTATCGCTCATGGTGCTGTCCTCTTCCTGGATGCCTAATCTTGTTGCATACACTTTTCGTGCGATTTCCTTGAAAACCGGAGCTGCCACTCTGCCTCCCGACCACCCGTTGGCTTTGGGCTTGCTGATGACGACGATACAGCTGTATTTGGGGTCGTTGGCAGGGAAATACCCCGCAAAGGTCGTGTTGTAGTCTCTTTCCAGCCGGCCTTCGGCATCGATCCATTTGTAGGCTCTGTGCTGCACGTTATAGAGCTGTGCAGTGCCCGTTTTTCCCGCGATGGGGAACTGGTTGTTGCGGATGCCTTTTCCGGTGCCTCTCAACACGACGCCTTCCATCATGCTTTTCACCGAATCGATGGTCTTTTGCGAAGCGATTTTGCTGTTGAGAACGATGGGGGCAAAGTGCTCGATGACTTGTTTGCCGCGGCGCACTTCCTTCACGAACTGAGGTTTCATCATCTTGCCGTTGTTGGCCACGGCATTGTAAAGGGTGAGCAGTTGCATGGGCGATACGTTGACTTCATAGCCAATCGACATCCAGGGCAATGAAGTCTTGTACCAGGTGTTCTTGTTTTTCGGGTGCTTGATGTAGGGTTTGGCCTCACCGGCGATGCCGGTTCCCAATGGCGTGTTCAGCCCCAAGGCGTAAAGCCCTTCGATATAACGTTCCGGATGATCCTTAAAAGCGTTGTAAATCAGCAGAGCCGTGCCTTTGTTGGAGGACTGCTCGAAAACTTCGCGGATGGTGACGCGTCCGTCGGCATGTATCACGTGGTCGTCGAACATTTTCTTTCTGGAAAAGACAAGCGGACCCCTTCCAATGTTGATGTGACTGTTGATGTTCATGTCTTTGTTGTTCTCAAGCAGCACGATCATGGAAGGCAGTTTGAAGGTAGATCCCGGTTCGATTTTTTCGCCGAGGGCGAAGTTGTAGGATTCCTCGTATTCCCCCGTCTCCTTGTTGCGTTTCAGGTTGGCCAGCGCTTTGATGTATCCGGTCTCCACTTCCATCACGATGGCACATCCTTGGTCGGCCTTATGGAAGGTCATGGCATGGTGCAATGCGCTTTCGGTCACGTCTTGCAGGTTGATGTCGAAGGTGGTGATGACATCGTTGCCGTTTTCGGCTTCCGTGTCGCCATCCGCGTTGACGGGTATCCAGCAATTGTGGTGCAGCCTGCGTACCAACTGGTGTCCGTCCTGACCGCGTAGATAATTGTTATAGGTGCCTTCAAGCCCGACAAAAAGGTTTTCATTTTCATTGACATAACCGATCATGCGGCCGGCAAGCTCTCGGTAGGGCCGCTCGCGCCGGATGCGTTTTTCGGCGACAATGCCGCCTTTGTACTGCCCGCGGTTGAAGATGGCAAAGGTTTGCAGCTGACGGTATTGTTCCAATGTCAGGCCTTTTGAAACAAGGAAATACCTTTTGCCTTCGGCTTTGGCTTTGATCAGCGTATTTCTCCACTGGGCGGCGGTTTTCTTTGGCAATAAGGAATGAAGCTGATCGCTGAGCTGTCCGATGTTTTCGTCGAAATAATCTTGCTCCACCACTTCAGAGTCGAAGTAAATGTCGAACACAGGCACGGAAGTGGCCATGAGAGAACCGTTGTCCGAAATGATATTGCCGCGCGCTGCTTCGAGCGTGCGCACCCTGTATTCGCGTTTTTCGGCTAATTTATTGAGTTTTTCGCTGTCTTTGGTTTGCACGATGATGATTTTGGCAATGACAGCGATGCCAAATGTCAATACAAGGGCATAAACGAGCAAGACTCTCCATAAGGTGTCGGTTCTGGGTTCTATCTTCATGTCTTATTTCGTTTCGTCGTTTGTATAGCTGATTCTTCGCAACGGATCCACCGATTCCTTGATGCCCGAGTCTCCTAATTTTCGCGCCAAGACGGACTGCTTCGAGGCTTGCATGATCGACGATCTGAGTTGCACGTATTCCACATGCAGGTCGCTGAGTTTTTTTGTTGTTGCCGCGATTTGACGGGTCGTGTCTTCGGCAATGTAGGTGTTGGTGATGATGATCATGAGCAACACGGTGACATACACCATGAAAGGAAACTGCTTGGCGAAGGCTTCTCTGATCAGGAAAGTGCCGCCAATCACGGACATAAAGGTTCTGGCTCTCTTGTTTGAACCTCTTTTGGAACGCTTTTTCTTTCCTCCTTCCTCCTCTTTTTCTTCTTGTTTGGGAGCCTCTGTTTCCTCTTGCTGGGATGATTTAAGCAGTTGTTCCTGTTGTTCCGCTGTAGCCTTCTCTTCTTCTCTTGTTATGAACCTGTTTTCTGCCATGTCTTATTTCCTTTCTGCAATTCTGAGTTTGGCGCTGCGTGCGCGGCTGTTCGTCATTATTTCTTCGTCGGTTGGGACGATGGGCTTGCGCGTGATTATTTTATAAGGTGTGAGCAGATTGCCGAAGAAATCTTTTTTTTCTTTTCCGTCGGCGTTGCCGGTCTTCATGAAGTTCTTCACGAGGCGGTCTTCCAGCGAATGGTACGACATCACCACGAGGCGTCCGCCTTGTTTAAGGGTGTCGGGGCATTGTGTCAGGAAAGTGGTCAGGGCTTCTAATTCCTGATTCACTTCGATGCGCAAAGCTTGAAAAATCTGAGCCAGGGTCTTGTTTTCCTTGCCTTTGGGCAGGCGGCCTTGTACGGCTTCGCGTAGTGCCGTGGTGGTCTCGATGGGTGCTGCGTTGCGGGCGGCGACGATTTCCTCTGCCAGCGCGTATGCGTTTTGCAGTTCGCCGTATTTGCGTAAAACACCTGCTAATGCTTCGGTGTCGTAGCTGTTCACGATTTGGGCGGCGTCAACGGGATTGTTTTGGTTCATGCGCATGTCGAGCCGTCCGTCAAAACGGGTGGAGAAGCCCTTTTCGGGCGTGTCGAACTGATGCGATGACACGCCAAGGTCGGCAATGATGCCATCGATCTTTGCGCCGTGATAGAGCTGGATGAAATTCTTGAAATAACTGAAATTCTGAGGAATGAACGTAAAACGCTCGTCGTCGATGACATTGCCTGCCGCATCCTCGTCCTGGTCGAAAGCATAGAGGTGACCCGTAGTCAGCTTGGCCAAAATGGCACGCGAATGGCCGCCTCCGCCGAACGTGACGTCGGCATAGGTGCCTTCGGGGTTGATTTGCAGGCCCTCGATGCAAGCGTTGAGCATGACGGGATTGTGGTACATGGCTTATTCATCAAAAGTTAAGTCGCCCAGTTTTTCGGTGGCGAGTTGTTCAAAAGTAGTTTCGTCCATAGCACATATCGTGGCGTAATACGTGTCCTTGTCCCAGATTTCCATGTTGGTGGTCAATGAGGCGAGGACCACGTCTTTTTTCAAGCCGCATTTTTCAAGCAGGTCTTTGGGGATTTGCATGCGGCCGCTGGCATCGAGTTTCACGGGATGTGCACCGGCATTATATTTCCTGATGAACTCGACGTTGGCGCGTACAAAGATGTTCAGCTTCTTCAACTTGTCCTGCGTGCGGTTCCAGTCGTTCGTCGTGTACAATTCGATGCAGTTGCCAAACAATCCGGGGCGCATTACAAAGCCTTCGTCGCATAACGCACCCAACTGTTCCTTGAAACTTGCAGGAACCATCAGACGCCCTTTCGAGTCTAACTTGCAGTCGCTTTGGCCAATAGGATAACTCATCATGTTTGGTATTTCGGGGTGTAAAATTATGCATTTTTTTCCACTTATTCCCATTTTCTGACACTTTTTTTTGAATTTTTCGCCGGAAAGCATGGAAAAGTTTTCAACATTATTTGTTAATACGTTAATAATCAAAATAATGTATTTTTGTTTCTATGTGGAAGGTGTTGTGTCGGATTTTGTCGGTGCAGATTGTTTCATTAAAAAATTGTTTTCTTTGCAAACCGAATGGTTTTTGTATTTTTGCAACCAAATAGTAAGGTCCGTATTATTCATGGATAATCTTGAAAACAATCAAATTGACCTTCGAAAGATACTTACTGCGAAGGTGCCGAAACTGATGAAACACATGCCGGAATGGCTGTTTCGTAAGATTCAGCGTTTGTTGCATGAGAAAGAGATCAACGAAGCGTTGCGCATGTATTCCGATAGGGAGGGTGTGGCTTTTGCCGATGCCATTGTTTCGTATTTCAACATGAGAGTTGTGGTGAACGGCATTGAGCATCTTCGTGAGGATCAGCGTGTTGTGGTGGCTTCCAATCATCCGTTGGGCGCGCTTGACGGCATCGCCTTGCTGGGTGTTGTGGGGCGCGAACGCCATGATGTCATTGCTCCGGTGAATGACTTTTTGCTGTACCTCAAAAACATGCGTCCGCTTTTCATTCCGGTGAACAAGGTAGGGCACGGCGTGGCCGGTAAGGCGGAAAACGTGCGCCTTTTCAACGAGACCTTTGAAGGTGAAAAGCCCATCTGTTACTTCCCGTTCGGACTTTGCTCCCGTAAGACGAAGGGCGGCAAGATTATGGACTTGGATTGGAAAAAGACTTTCGTCACCAAAGCCGTTGCCACACAGCGTTCTATTATTCCTGCCCATATTGATGGACGCAACACTAACTTCTTCTATAATCTGGCACGGCTTCGTAAGTTACTGAAAATCAAGGCGAATATTGAAATGGCCTTTTTGGTTGACGAAATGTTCAAGCAACGCGACAAGACCTTGACCATCACTTTCGGCAAGCCCATCCCTTATGAGACTTTTGACAAACGTTTTACCGATGCCCAATGGGCAGAAAAACTCAGAACATTTTCATATCATTTGACCAAAGACCCCAACCAGGTTTTCGATCCTGAAAAAGAATACATTATTTGACAATGAAAACCATAATAGAACCTGTTTCATCGGACAAACTCGTTGAAGAACTGTCGGAAAACAAATTCTTCCGCAAGACTAACAACGGCGGTAATGAGATTTATATCATTACGGCGCATGACTCTCCGAACATTATGCGCGAAATTGGCCGTTTGCGCGAAATCAGTTTTCGCGATTCGGGAGGCGGCACGGGTCTGGACTGCGATATTGACGAGTTCGACACCCGTGAGAAGAATTTTTTCAATCAGCTTATCGTTTGGAATCCTACCGACAAAGCCATTATCGGGGGGTATCGCTTTCTGCTGTGCGACCGCATGAAACCGAAAGTGGGTCAGAAGGTGGACACGCCGACTTTCGAGTTGTTTGACTATTCCGACCAGTTTATCGAGGATTTCCTGCCCTATACCATAGAATTGGGTCGCTCGTTTGTGCGCCCTGATTATCAGCCGTCTAAGAATCTTGCAAAAGGCATTTACTCCCTTGACAACCTTTGGGACGGTCTGGCTTCGCTCAGCGACCTTTATCCGAAGGCGAAATACTTTTTCGGTAAAGTGACCATGTACGCCCAGCTTGACCGCGGCGTGCGTGACCGCATCCTTTATTTCATGAACATGTATTTCCCCGACAAGGATAAGCTCGTTTGTCCGAAGCCCGGCTTGGACTTGCCCATCCAAACACCTTCGGCAGAAATTGAATCCATGTTCACGGGCGACAACTACCGCGAGGATTTCAAAATCCTTGTGAAATATGCGCGCGAGCATTCCACCGCCGTTCCTCCTTTGGTCAATGCCTATATGAGCCTTTCGCCTTCCATGCGTACCTTCGGAACCGCCCGTAATGCCCTATTCGGCGGTGTTGAGGAAACCGGTATTCTCGTCACGATTGCCGACCTGTATGATGAAAAATTGGAACGCCATTTGACCTACGACAAGACGGAACGCCCCGAGCATTTGAAATAATACAATACTGCAACGCATTCCTTTTAAGACAACACCTGCGAAGATGAATATCATGAAAGCCGAGTTTTTGACCAGTAACACACATATCGACAGATTGCCCAAGGACAATCTGCCCGAATATGCCTTTATTGGCCGCTCCAATGTCGGCAAATCGTCGCTTATCAACGCTTTGGTGCGGAGAAAAGGACTGGCGAAAACCTCTTCGGTGCCGGGTAAAACCATCACCATCAACCATTTTATCGTCAACGACGAATGGTATATCGTTGACCTTCCGGGATACGGCTATGCGCAACGTTCCAAAAAAGCACGCGATGAATGGCGTGTCATGTTGGGTGACTATGCCACGCGCCGCCGCAACCTGATCACTACATTTGTGCTGGTCGACGCACGCCTTCGGCCGCAAAACATCGATGTGGAATTTATGGAGTGGTTGGGCGAAAACCAGGTGCCGTTTGCCATTGTGTTTACCAAGATAGACAAGATTTCGGAAAAGGAGCTAAACGCTAATGTCGATGCCTACAAGGAACGCCTTTTGGAAGACTGGGAAGCCTTGCCTCCTATCTTCATCACCTCTTCGGTGAAAGGCATCGGTCGTGATGAAATACTCGACTATGTCGAGCAACAGAACAAAGTCTTTGAGGAATACAAGAGCAGTTGCGGCTTGTAGTCTGTTTTGGAAAGATATTAGTATCCATAAAAATCCCGCAAAAGCGGGATTTTTTATGGTGAAACTATTCGGTCATGAAATGCTCGTGTTTTTTCCTTTTTCGTGTACTCCATATCCAAATGACAATACCTGTGATGACAAAGGGTACGCTAAGCCACTGTCCCATGTCGAGAAACATGTTTCTTTCGAAATCCACTTGCACGTTTTTCAGAAATTCGATGGCGATGCGCGATCCGAATACCACGATCATGAATAGACTCAGCATCAGTCCGGGTTGTTTGTCGCCCATGTCTTTCTTATAGTAAAGCCAAAGCAGGACAACCAGAACCAACAGGCAGAACAATGCTTCGTAGATGCCGGTAGGATGGCAGGGCAGCCATTCGGTGGGAGGGCAGCAGCCGTTAAGAGGGTTGCAAGCCGTATAGTTGTCGAAGGTGCCACAAAACTGTTCCTGTCCGCGCAGGAAGCGGAAACCCCATGGTAAGGAGGTCGGCACGCCGTAAATCTCGGAGTTCATCAGATTGCCGATGCGAATGAGGGCGCCTACAAGGGAAATCGGCATCACGATACGGTCCAGAATCCAGATATAGGGCTTCTTGACACGGCGGGCGTAAATCCACAGGCCTATCAGGATACCGATGGCACCGCCGTGACTGGCGAGTCCGCCTTCCCAAATGGCGAGTATCTTCAAAGGATGGGCGAGATAATACTCCGGTTCGTAAAACAGGCAGTGACCGAGACGGGCGCCGATGATGGTGGAGACCAGCATGTAAATCAGCAGGTTGTCCAATGAGTTATCGGGCATCTTCTCACGTTTGTAAACGCGTTTCATCATCAGGTAGCCGAGTAGGAATCCCAATGCCCACAATATGCCGTACCATCTGATTTGTAGCGGCCCTAAGGAAAGCGCCACCGGGTTTACGTTCCAGTTGATGACGTTGAGGATCATATTTATAGGAGTTTTATGGATGAATGATTGATTTTTTGAGCGATTAGGGGCTATTTCGGAATGCGGAACATGCGTTTGAATCGGATCTTGCCTTTTTCTTTGTCGATGGAGAGCCAAATCAGGGCGGCTTTGCCAACGATATGGTTTTCAGGAACGAAACCCCAGTAGCGGGAGTCGGCTGAGTTGTGACGGTTGTCGCCCATCATCCAGTAATAGTCCATCTCGAAAGTGTATGAATGGGCTTCCTTGCCGTCGATGAGGATGCGGTTGCCGTCGGTTTTGAGGTCGTGCAGTTCGTAGGCGTGGATGACACGTTCGTACAAGGGGAGGTTGTGGGTGTTGAGGGCGACGGTGACGCCTTTTTTCGGTAAAACGATGGGACCGTAGTTGTCCACATTCCATGGATAGAGGTCGGGACGGTTCGGGAAAATCGAACTGTTGGTCTCGGTGCCTTCCGCGGCAATGTTTCGGGTGGCCGAGGTGACAAAGGGCAACTGGCGCAGTTCGTTGGCGATGTTTTCGCTGATGTTCAGCACGATATTATTCGGGTCGTTGGTGCGGTAACCTTCGGTGATGTCGTATTTATCCATCAGCTTTTTGTTCAGTCCGCCGCTGGTAGTGACCACCGTGTAGTTATGCTGCATGTTTTGGGGTTGAAAGGCTTTTTCGCCGTTGATAAACACAACACCGTCAATGATTTGCAAGGTATCGCCCGGCATTCCGATGAGGCGTTTGATGTAGTTTTCGCGCTTATCGACGGGATGGGCGATGACCTTTCCGAAATTGTAGTGGTCGTTCCAAACCCGTTCGCGGCCGTATTCGCGCACCAAGTCGTAGTAACTCACGCTGCTCTGGAACTTGTCGCAAACCGTGTCGCCGCCCGGATAGTTGAAAACAATGGGGTCGTAGCGTTTGATTTTCGAGGTGCCGGGGTAGCGGTGATAGGGCAGTTTGATCCATTCCAAATACGATTTCTTCGTCTTGCTGAAAGGCAGTGTGTTATGGACGAACGGAAAAGAGAGTGGGGTGTTTTGTCCTTTGGGACCATAATGTATTTTGCTGACAATCAGATAGTCGCCAACGCATAATGATTTTTCCATGCTGGAGCTGGGAATGGTGAAGGCCTCGAAGATGTAGGTACGGATGATGAGTGCAGCCACTACGGCAAACACGATGGCGTCAAACCATTCACGCGCACTGGATTTCTTGGGTCTGACCAAATCTTTCGGGTTGACGTATTTCGCACCCTGTCGGGCGATCATCGGGAAAAAGACATAAGGCAGGATGGCGGCCATGAACTCTTCCCATATCTTGAATTTTCTGCAACATTTGCCCAATTCAATCAGCATTAAAAAGAGCATGAAAATGTTGATGTATGGGAAAATGATGAAAACCCACCACCAGAACTTGCGGTGTTTTCCGATGATTTTCAGTAAGATATAGATGTTGAAATAGGGAATGAACGCATCGTATCCCGGTTGTCCGGCCTGCTTGAACTGATTGTAGCAGAAAGCAATGGGAATCGTGAATAGCAGTGGGACGAGGAGTATAAATGGGATGATCATATTGTTGGTATTTAATCGTTAAATGGTTTGTCGTTGAATGGTCGGTTTATGGAATGGCCTCTCGTTTTTTGATGGAACGCTAATTGTCGGGTATTATTGTGGTTGTTGGTCATCGTACAGTAGGTTTTCCATGTTGAAGCAGCCGGTTTTTCCGATGAGGAATTGTGCGGCGGCCAGTGCGCCCAAGGCCAGGCCTTGCCGGTTTTTGGCTTCATGGGTCAGGGTGATGCGGTCGGCTGTCGATTCCATCATGATGCTGTGGATGCCGTTGACCTCGCCTTCGCGTTTCACTTCGATATGAAGGGTGCCGGAAGGTGTATTCTCGGAAAGTGTCCAGTCGTGGTAATGCGTGTTGGAAGCGATAATGTCGTCCGCCAATTTGGCTGCCGTGCCGCTGGGCTTGTCGAGTTTATGGATGTGGTGGGTCTCGGAGAGCGTTATGTCGTAGCCGTATTTCTCGGCAAAACGCGCCATCACTTTGTTCAGCATGAAGGTAATGTTCATGCCGATGCTGAAATTGGGGGCGTAAAACAAGCTCTGGTGTTCCTTGAGACAACGCTGGCGCACTTCGTCAAGCCGGTCGTACCACGCCGTGGTGCCCACCACGACGGGCAGGTGCAGTTCGAAGCAGCGGCAGATGTTGTCCACGGCTTGGTCGGGGAAGCTAAATTCAATGGCGACATCGGCCTGCCGGATTTGTTCCAGCTGGTTTTTCCAGTCGTCAAGGTTGTCGATGCGTGCCACGATCTCATGCTGTTGCTGCAATGCCACGTGCTCAAGTTCGTGTCCCATTTTGCCGTATCCTAGTAATGCTATCTTCATGTCTCTTTCTATGGGTAATTGTTTGAAGGGTGATGGGTTTGTGTCAGAAGTCCAGCTTCAGCGTCAGTCCAACTTGGGTATAGTAAGGTGTTGCCGTGTTGGGGGAATGAAACTGGGGGTCGATGCTGAAACTGAGGTCGTCGCTGATGTCGTAGGTGTAAAGATGCCCGTCCACGATGGCGTCGATGATGTTGAGGCCATACCATGCGACAGTCAGTATGGTGAATAGTTCAAAATCACGCTGGTATGATTCTTTGTAGGCTTGTAGCTGATTGTCTTGGTAGCGTTCGGCGAGTTGCCGCGCTTTTTCGCTGGGGATTTCACCGGGGTTGAGGTTCCCTGTTTTCACACGGTAGGCGAGAAGATACAGCCTGTAGGATGAGTAGTTGTTGTAGGCCAGGTAGCCCAATCCGCTGAGACCGGCATAAACGATAGGCGTTTTCCACCATTTGCGGTTGTAAATCTGTCCGGCACCCGGCAGACAAGCCGATAGGATGCCCGCTTTTCTGGGGCTGTGTGTTTGGCTGCTTTTGACGGTCTTGGCAGGAGAGGGGGGGGGATAAAATAGTGGTGTCGGCAGTGACGTGTTGCTGACGGATGGTGTCGAAATCAGTCACTTGTGCTTTTGCAAAGGGCATCAGCAAAAACAACGCTGCCAGCATTAAGAGTCGATATGCCGAAGGCCCGATGTTCATTTCCTGTTGAACAGTTCCATGATGCGGTCAAACTCTTTCTCGTCCTTGAAGTCGATGACCACGCTGCCTTCGCCCTGCAGGTTGCGTTTCACCTTGACTTTGGTGTTGAGGGTTTGCGACAGCGTTTTAATCTGTTTCTTGAAATGCTCGGGGATGAAGTTGGTTTGCCGACGCTCCTTGTTGCTGGGTTTCTTGGCGTCTTCGGCAAGGGCTTCGGTTTGCCTGACGTTCAGTTCATCGTCGATGATCTGTTGCAATATCTTGAGTTGTTGTTCTTTGCTTTCGATGTTGATCAATGCGCGTGCATGTCCCATGGTGATATGTCCGTCGCGGATGGCGATTTGCACTTCGGCAGGCAGTTTGAGCAGGCGCAGGAAGTTGGCGATGGCGCTGCGGCTCTTGCCGACCTTGTCGCTGAGCTGTTCCTGGGTCAGGTTGCACTCGTCGATGAGACGCTGGTAGGAGATGGCCACCTCTATGGCATTGAGGTTTTCGCGATGGATGTTTTCGATGAGCGCCAGCTCAAGCATCTGCTCGTCGTTGGCGATGCGGATAAACACCGGAATGGTCTTCATGCCGGCGAGCTTGGAGGCTCTCAAACGGCGTTCTCCGGAGATAAGCTGGTATTTGTTGAAGCCGCATTTACGTACCGTAACGGGCTGGATGACACCTTGTTCCTTGATGGACCGTGCCAATTCGGAAAGGGCGTTTTCGTCAAATTCGGTGCGGGGCTGAAACGGATTGGTCTCGATGAGGTCGATGTCGATTTCGGCCACAGCGCCAGCCACATAGTTGCCGCTGATGTCTTTAGTGGTGATGTCGGTTTCCGGACTTTGCAAAATGGCGTCGAGGCCACGGCCCAGCGCTTTTCTCTTCTGGTCAGGCATGGTACTGTTATTTATCGGTGTCTATGTTGTTTTTCTTGAGAATCTCGCGGGCGAGATTGAGGTAGTTGATGGCTCCGATGCTGGCGGCATCGTGCATGATGATGGTGCGCCCGAAGCTCGGTGCTTCGCCCAAACGGGTGTTGCGGTTGATAATGGTGTCGAACACCATGCTTTGGAAGTGCATCTTCACCTCTTCCACCACCTGTTTCGACAGACGCAATCGCATGTCGAACATGGTCAGCAGGATGCCTTCGATGTCCAGACCGGTGTTGAGGCGTGTCTGTACGATTTTAATGGTGTTGAGCAGTTTTCCTAATCCTTCCAGGGCGAAGTACTCGCATTGTACGGGGATGATGACCGAGTCGGCGGCAGTCAGCGCGTTGACAGTGACCAGTCCCAACGACGGCGAGCAGTCGATGATGATGAACTCGTACTCGTCCTTGATGGGGGCGAGGGTCTTTTTCATCATCTGTTCCCGTTCCGGAAGGTTGATCATCTCGATTTCCGCACCGACAAGGTCGATATGGGCAGGAAACAGAAACAGATTGGGCGTTTCGGTTTCCTTGATGACATTGTGAGGGTCGGAACCGTCGATGATGCACTCGTAGATGCTCGTCTCAATCTTTTTCGGGTCAAAGCCTACGCCCGACGTGGCATTGGCTTGCGGATCGGCATCGATAAGCAGCGTCTTGTGCTCGAGAACGGCAAGGCTTGCTGCAAGGTTGATGGCAGTAGTGGTTTTTCCTACGCCGCCTTTTTGATTCGCTATTGCAATGATTTTACCCATTTCTATTTCTTTTCGGTGCTTCAAAAACAATCTACAAAAGTACGCAATTCCGACCATTCTTAGTATTTTCGCGTGCCAAAAGTTATCAACAAACGGGAAAAATGTTGATAAGTTTTATCGGACAGGCATGGGCTTTCAGGGCGATCGCATCATAAAAAAACGGGGATGGCCATTGGCCATCCCCGTGTAAGTTTATGAGAAACGATGGATTAGTTTTTTTCTAATTCGTCGAACCACTTGTCGATAGCGCTGTCTTCGCCGTCATTCGAAGCCGAAAAATTCGAGCTGTCGGCATCGAAGGCTTGAGGGACGTTGGTATCCTCGTTGTAATCTTCAGGATATTCGCCTGTTTCCACATAACGGATGGCATCGGACAATGCTTTCGATACCTTTTCAAAATCTTCCTTATACAGGAAAATCTTGTGTTTTTCGTACACGAAGCGGTTTGTCTCATTGTCGAAACGGCGCTTGCTCTCTGTAATGGTGAGGTATTTCTCTTCGTTCTTAGTTGCCTTGACATCAAAGAAATAAGTTCTCTTTCCGGCTTTCACGGCTTTCGAGAACAAATCTTCTTTCCCATTCTTTTCATTCAGCATTTCATTGTCTTCCATCTTCTAGTAATTGTATGTAAACTTCAATTGTTAGTGTTGAAAAATTCGAGGCAAAAGTAGCAAAAAAATCTTTCTTGGCTTTTTTTTATTGCGATATTGCCCATTTTCTTTTTTCCGGCAACGGTAATCTTGCCTTGTGGTCATGCAGGCTGGGCGGTATTTTTGTATTTTTGCACCGCTTTCGGCTTTTCCGCCGCACGAAACGCTACGTCTATGGAATTAAATTTGAAACGGCCTTTGGCTTTTTTTGATCTTGAGACTACCGGACTGAATACCACGCATGACCGCATTGTCGAAATCAGCGTGTTGAAGATCACTCCGAATGGCACGGAAGAACAGCGCACCTGGCTGCTCAATCCCGAAATGCCGATACCGGCTGAATCGACGGCTGTTCATGGTTACGACGATGCTTCGGTGGCCCAGCAACCGACTTTCCGCGAGAAAGCGGCTGAAATCAGTGCTTTCTTGAATAACTGCGACTTGGCAGGCTATAATATTTTGAAGTTCGACATCCCGATTTTGGTGGAAGAGTTTCTTCGTGTGGACTATGATTTTGACATCAATAACCGTGATTTCATCGATGTGATGAATATTTTCATGAAGATGGAGCCACGCACGCTGAAGGGAGCCTACCGCTTTTTCTGCCACGCCGAGTTACAAGGCGCACATGGAGCGACGGCGGATGCCAAGGCGACTTATGACATTTTGAAGGCCATGCTCAGCCATTACGAAGGGACTCGGTATGAGGATGCCAAAGGCGAAAAGTCGCAGGGTCCTGTCAATGACATGAAGCAATTGGCGGCTTTCTCGGCGCATCATCGCAATGCCGACCTTTCGGGGCAGATTGTGTTCGACGAAGCGGGCAAGGAGGTCTTTCAGTTCGGCAAGCACAAAGGCAAGCGCGTGGAGGATGTGTTTTGCAAGGAGCCGGCGTATTATGCCTGGATCATGAACAGCGATTTTCCGCTTTATACCAAAAAGGTGGTCACCGCCATCAAGCTGCGCATGGGAGGTAAGACGGCGCGTTTTTAACGGCCTATTATCGGCGAAAAATCATTTTGTTTTGCGGAAACCGTCAATGGCTTTCAGGGCGCATTGCAGCCGCGCCTCATTATTGCCGCTGACGATGTGGTAGGGGGCGTGAAGCGCCTGCAATTCTTCAATATACAGGGCAAGGATGGCCTTTCTTTCTTCCAAGTCGGGATTCTCGCGCAAAGGGTCGTAATGCCATTCCAAATCAATGTCACAGAGCAGGTACAAGTCAAAATGCTGCTGCCGGACGGCTTGTTCGATGAAAGGCGGCACGTAGTGAAAAACGTAGCGTGTCCACACTTTGTTGACTATCATTTCGGTGTCGGCAATCGAAAAGCCGCCTTGTGTGGCTTCGGATTCTGCAATCAGGCGTTGCTGTCCCTCGGCAATGGCCACCACGTCGTCGATGGTATAGGGGCGTTGGATGTCAGCCAAGTAGGTGCGCGAATATTCAGGCACGAAAGTGGTGCCGAAGTGCTGCGCCAGCTGTTTGGCAAGGGTGGATTTCCCCGTTGATTCGGGACCGACAATGGCGATTTTAATCATGTCGCAACGCCTCCTTGTGCCACGATTTCAATGCGATGATCGCGATGATGAGAAAAACAGTGTACTGTAAGCTGGTGAAAACCAATCCTTTGTAAATGTACAACGGAATGCTGATAAAATCGGCGATGATATAATAAACCCAGTTTTCCACTTTTTTTTGTGTGGTCAGATACATGGCCATCACGCAGAGTGCCGTGGTGAAAGCGTCGATGACCGGCACGTCGCTATCGGTGCAATGCGACAGCAGGAATGCCAGGGCGACAAACATGAGCAATGCCAGACCTATGCTGATCCGGCGTTGTTTGCTTCCTTGAAACGTGATGGGCAGCCTGTCGGACTTGCTTTCCTTGTGGGGACGAAGCCAGTTGTACCAGCCGTAGATGCTCATGATGAAGTACACGAAGTTGACCCCCATGTCGGCATAAAGGCGGGCGTTGTAGCAGATGTGAACATAAAGCAAAACGCTGACGATGCCGACGGGGAAGATGAGCACATTGGCTTTGCGACCCAGCCAGATGCTCACGATGCCCGTTACGGCGGCGATGGCTTCTATCCACGTCGTCTGGCGGATATTGTCGAGAAGGAGCAGAAAAAAATCGTTGAGCACGGAATAAGGTATTTATCGCATGTCGATGACCTCAACGTCAGGATGGGTCTTCGTTTCGAAGGTGAAGAAAGAGGATGGCCAGTTGTGGTCGTGAGTCAGTTCCTTGATGTCGATGATGAGGATGTTGCCATTCGTGTCGTTGACCCGCATGTTTTTCAGTTCCTGCTTTTTCTCGTCAATGGTCAGCACCACTTTGCTGAATGCAGCCTTGGGGCTGGTCATCTCCACGCACTTGACGCTTTTTTCGCCGGATGGCAAATAACGAAGCTTGTAATCCTCGGAATAATGTGTCAGAAAGTGCAGGGGCGACAGCATGGCGTCGCTGTTGTCGTCGGCATTGCTGACCATGACTTCCTGAATGTTTTCCTGATAGGTCCATAGCGTTTTTCCGTCGGAAATGATCTGTTGTCCGTCGATTTCCAGCTTATAGGCATCGTTCTGCATATATCCTTTGCCCTTGTAGCTTTCCTCGCCTTTGGCGTTTTCTCCATCGATACGATAGTCAAAGGTGATGGCCGTGTTTTTATGTTTTTTCAGCTTTTCAACGGTCTGTTTTACAAACTGTTCTGCGCTTGTTTGCGCAAAGATGCTGCCTGTCATGAGACAGAGCACAATGCCGATCAAGATGCTTTTTTTCTTCATGATGTTGCGTTTTCGTCAAGGTCAGATGCCTTGGACTTTATTGTCGAGATCCTTCAAAATCTGTTCCAAAGCAAGTTCGTTGGCCACTTTTACTTCGCGGGTTTTGCTTCCTGCAAACGGTCCGACGATGCCTGCGGCTTCAAGCTGGTCGATGATGCGTCCGGCGCGGTTGTAGCCTAGTTTCAGCTTGCGTTGTATCATGGAAGTGGAGCCTTGCTGGGTTTGAACGACGATGCGAGCGGCCTCTTCAAACAGGCTGTCGCGATCGCTGTCGTCGTCGCTGTCGCCGTTGCCTTCGCCTGCATCTTCCGCCACTTCAGGAAGCATGTAGGCTTGGTGGTAGCCGCGTTGTTCGCCGATGTAGGAGGTGATCTTCTCCACTTCGGGGGTGTCGATAAAGGCGCATTGCAGGCGCACGACGTCGTTTCCGGTCGATAGCAGCATGTCGCCACGTCCGATCAGCTGGTTGGCGCCGGCTTGGTCGAGGATGGTGCGCGAGTCGATGACCGAGGTGACACGGAAGGCGATACGGGCGGGGAAGTTGGCCTTGATGGAGCCTGTGATGATATTCACCGAAGGGCGTTGTGTGGCGATGATCAGGTGGATGCCGATGGCACGCGCCAACTGGGCCAGTCGGGCGATGGGCGATTCCACCTCGCGGCCTGCCGTTGAAATCAGGTCGGCGAACTCGTCCACGACGAGCACGATATAAGGCAGAAAACGGTGTCCTTCGGTGGGAAGGAGGCGTCGCGCCTTGAACTTCTCGTTGTATTCGATGATGTTGCGGCATTCGGCCATCTTGAGCAGGTCGTAGCGGTCGTCCATCTCCACGCAGAGCGAGTTCAGCGTGCGAACCACCTGTTTCACGTCGGTGATGATGGCTTCCTCCATGTCGGGCAGCTTGGCCAAGTAATGACGTTCGATGCGGTTATATAGTGTCAGTTCCACCTTTTTGGGGTCCACCATGACGAACTTCAGTTCCGACGGGTGTTTGCAGTACAGCAGCGAAGTGATGATGGCGTTCAGTCCTACTGACTTTCCTTGTCCTGTAGCGCCGGCCATAAGCAGATGGGGCATTTTGGCAAGGTCGGCCACGTAGGTCTCGTTCGAGATGGTCTTGCCCATGGCAAACGGCAAGGCGTATTTCGAGCGTTGGAACTTTTCCGACATCAGCACGCTCTTCATGGAAACGGTCTCGGGCTTGCTGTTCGGCACTTCGATACCGATGGTACCTCTGCCCGGAATGGGGGCGATGATACGGATGCCCAAGGCAGAGAGGCTCAGGGCGATGTCGTCTTCCAGGTTTTTGATTTTCGAGATGCGCACACCGGCGGCGGGAACGATTTCGTAGAGGGTGACCGTTGGTCCGATGGTGGCCTTGATGCGGTCGATCTGAATGCCGTAATTGCCGAGGGTTTCGACAATCTTGTTTTTGTTTTCCTCCAGCTCCTCGCTGCTGACATCGGCTTTGCCAATGCCATAGTCCTTCAATAGGTCAAGGGAGGGGAACTTGAAATCGCGCAGCTCGTAGTGCGGGTCGAAAGGCGTGTCAAGCCCGTGGTGTTCTTTCTCGCCATTGGAAGAGGCTTCTTCGGGTGTTTCCTCGATTTCGAGTTTTACGGTTCCGGAAGGGGTGTCGGAGGTGGGTTCCATAATTTCAAAACCCGGCTGTTGACCGCTCTGGGCTGTTGGAATCGGGTTGTCGTTGGGCTGTGGCTTGATGAAGTGGTTTGCCGCAGGCTGCGGTTCTTCTTCGACGGGTGTTTCTTCCTTATGATGAACGGTGATAGAGGGCTGCTCTTCTTCGGTATCTTCTATATCCTCAGCAGCTTCATGGTCGGTAACATTGTCATTATCGGAAGGATGGCCGATGTTTTCGGTATCGCTGTCCTTGTCGGCATCCGGATCGATTTCTTGTTGGCGCTGTGCTGCTTTTTCGGCTCGTCTTTCACGCCACTGCTTGATGGCATTGAAAGTGAGGTTGAACTCGAATGCTGCATACAGCAAGAAAGTGAATGCCAACGTGATGACGACTCCTGCGCTGCCGATGTAGTTGAGCAGGTTGGAATGGAGCCATTGCCCTACGGCACCGCCGAGTATCATGGTTTTCTTCACAGGGAGAAAAGCAAAGAACAAGGGCAGCCACATCAAGCCCATCAGGGCGTATTTCCAGATGTTCCACATCCTGATTTTCGAACGGAATCCGATTTTCAAGCCGAGTATGGTGAACAGATAGACGAAAAAGAAAGCGCCGATGCCGAATGATTCTTTCACCATTATTTCGGCGAGACGGGCGCCTAACCGTCCTGTAACGTTGTGAACCTGAATACCTTCGTCCAAGGTCTGGCTTCCATATTCCTGATGAGAAATGCCGAAATAACTGACAAGGTACGAGACCAATGCGATGCCGAGGAAGATGGCAATGCACAACAACAGCACGCCGAGGACACTGTTGCCGCGCGGATCGGCCTTACGGTCGGCGCTGCGCGATTTCGTCTTCAGCTCTTTCTTCGGAGAAGAAGGCTTTTTCGCTTTTTTCGACGGATTGTCGTTTTTGACTTTTTCGGAGGCTGTGGCTGTAGTGTCAGCACCTTCCGCATTGCCCGTCAGATCGGACTTATAAGTGTTTTTGTATCTGTTCTCTGCCATTTTTGATTCTGAAAAATACAAGTTGCAAATTTATGAAAAAAAACGGGTAGAAGCTATTTTTGTTGTCTTTTCTCCCGGAGTTTTACGAAACGTTTGCATTTGATATGTTCAAAAGCACTATTTTTGACGCAAAATTGGAAAACGGATATTTCATCACCATGAAAAAACTGATTGTTGTAATCGTCTTGCTATTGGCGGTAGGTTTGAGGTCTTACGCCGATTCTCCTTTGACAAGTACCGATTTTTGCCAGGCTTATAAGACCAGGCATATTATTAAACACATCCTTGCCGGCAAAGGCAACGACTTCGAACAGCAGCATGTCGATGTCAAGGTGTGGCAGTATCTTGCGAATCCTAAGAATCCTATCGATGTGAAAATGGCCTGTATCAACCTTATCGGATGGGATATTGACGGCACCCGCCATGCGGATTCATGGTATGCTTTTCTGAATGCGAATGGGGATTACCGCAACATGAAAACCTTTGTGGAAAAGGCACCTGCCGACCAGTTGCTATGCATGGCTTATCTCAAGGCTTTGGACAATTACTTCTCGGTGTCGGAGGCTGTCGCCATGGCTCGTGCCGCACGCGACAAAAGACCGGAAAGCTATACCTTTAATATGGTCTGTGCACTGATAGAGGCACAGGAGGAGTTCAATAAGGAAGACGGCGACTGGTGCCGTGTCGGCGACTTGACCGATGCGGTGCGCCAAAACGAAGAGCAGTTTGACAACGACATGAATGACGAGGCCAAGAATATCATTTTCGAGTACATGGACTTGTACCTGTGCAGCGAAGATTTCATCGATGGCGAGGACAACTCGTATTGGATCACCGACCAGGTCACATGGTTCGATGGAACTGTGTTTTATTACGGTACGTTGGAAGAAGATTACATCAACTTTGCAGGAGGCACCTTGCATGAAGGCGGCTGTGGCTTCGGACTGATTCCCACCGAAAAAGAAGATGAGTTTATTTTGCGCGACGGATTCTTCATGTCCGATACTTTGGGAGGCGAAGGGGTCATCTCGATTCGCGGAACGGCAGGCGACAAGGTCGTGGTGAAGACTTTCGACGATGGAGGGAGCTATATGATTGTGTACGACAAGAGCGGCCATGTCACCGATGTGCTGTCGGCCATCGATTCGCCGTCCATCGCCATGGAAGACGATATTGTTAATTTCTATCTGGCCGGTACCTACAAATCGGATACGAAAGGGACTTTGGTCTTCCGTCCTTTCGACAGAACGGTGGAAGGCCTTCTTAAAACGCCGCAAGCCTATACGATTGAAACCCTGTTTGGGAGCATTCCGACCAATGTCATCACCGTGCGGAGCACGGGAAAGAGCTACGGGATAGAAAAGGACGACAATGGCGATATCGAGGTGTTCAACTGTAGGTATGACGAAGATCAAGATGTTTGGGTAAAAGGCAGCCTGCATGGTCGTTTCGAACGTGTCAGACGTGTCGGCGACAGTGTTTACGACCTCGTTGGCGAATATCCTGAAGTCAGTAGCATGGTGCTGAATATCGGTCAGTTGAGTCTGTTCAGCAAGAAGGAGTTGCGTTTGATGCGCAACGAGGTCTTTGCCCGTTACGGAATGATTTTCAAAAGCCCCGACCTGAAAGCCTATTTCGAGGCGCAACCTTGGTACAAGCCCGTTTTTGACGATGTGAACGACAAACTGACGGAAATCGAACGCATCAACCTCGATTTGATCCGTAACGTGGAAAAATCGGAATACTACATTTTCGGCAGGGCGCAATAATGGCGTTTCTTTTCGTTGTCGATGCAAGTTTGGAATGATACTTGAAAGGAAAATCATTGCAACTTGTCAAACCGTGCCTAAGTCATGAAAAAAAATTGCACCTTCATCATTGCAGGTCTGCTGATGTTTTCGGCAGCCTTTGCCCAACAGCCGTCATCGCATGATTTACGTGCAGAATGGCGAAAAAATACGCTTGAAATTCCTGCCATCAAGGGAAGAATCGGCATTGTCGATTTTGCCTATACTTTTTTGGGCTTCTATGCTGCAAATCCTGTTTGCCGAATGGCCATCGCCTTGTTGAACGCCCCCAATGGAAATCCTGCTGACTACGGGGTTCGTGACTTTGTGGTGGATCGTGTGAATGGTTATTTGTGTCTGGTCTATGAAGGCGAGAATCATCGGAAAGTGGAGATGCGGCAATGGAATCTTGCTGAAAATCATAAACTTGTAGCAGTTAATATGGTGGATTGTGATGGCGACGGGCTGCCGCTGCTGATGTTTTATGATTTCGATCCTGTGACCTCGTTGCTATCGCCTTTGCAGCGGTCGCCGTTCGACAAGCCAATCAATTTCAGGAGATGCGAGCCGGGTCTGCAACGCTCGGATGGGAACATCAAAGTTGTTGAAAACGGTTCGGGTAACACGGCCTTGCTGCGCTGGAACGGAAAGGATGGTTTCGTGTTCGAGGGGCCTGCGGGATGGGTCGCTAAAACGGTTGTGCTGACAGCCCATCATGTGAATAAAGCCCACAACAACGCAGCCCGTCTGCGAACCGGTGATCTGATCTTTGTCGGAGAGCCCAAAGACTGTGGCGCACAGGATGGCACCGAAATGTCGTCGGCCATTGTAGCTGCCACGGGTAACAGTGCGCTGAGCTACTTTCATGTGGCGATTGCCGAAGTCGTTGATGAAAAGGTGTGGGTCATTGACGCAACGCCAAAGCGTGGCGTGGCCCGATGTCAGTTAGATACCTTTCTGAAAGACTGTGTTTTGCTGGACGGTGCCTATCCTCGTTTTCAGGTCATGCGCCTTGCCGATGATGGACAAGCGGCGGAACATGTCGAAAGGGCAAAGGGTTTTGTCGGGCAGCCCTACGATTCTTGTTTTCTCCCCGATAACGAAGCACAGTATTGCAGCGAATTGGTGTGTCATGCGTATGTGGACGACAGCGGCGAACCTTTGTTCCATGATGCGCCGATGAACTTTAAATCGTCCGACGGAGCCTTTCCGGAGTATTGGATCAACTGGTTTGAAAAGACAGGCCAGCCCATTCCGTAAGGTGTTCGGGGCAGCAATCCCGATGACCTATCGAAGGAAAAGTGCTTGATTGCAGTCGATGTGGACGTGTTGCGTTATTCCAAAAGGAAGCAGGAATAAGTACAGGACGAAGACAAAAAATGCCGCTGCGAATTTTCGCAGCGGCATTTTTGTTGGAGGCAGAACCGAATTAGTTCATGTAGAATTTCGACAGGGCTTCTTGCAGGATGCCGTCAAGTTCGGTTTTCATCGCCTCGCGCCGGTATTGTTTGGCCACTCCGCTCATGTGATGGAGCAGAGAAAGCTGCTGGTCGATATCCGAACTGTAATAGTTGCGGAAACGGGGTTTCAGGCTGCTATAGTAATTCAGCTTGTCCGTGCAGTTGATGACGAATGTGCGCATGAACAGGTCACCCTTTTCATTGTTGCCGCATTGGTAGTACAATTCGGGGAACAAGAAGGAATGTACCTCGAAGGGAAACTTCTCGTTGGGGAAGAACTCCTGGAACTTGTCCATCACGACAATGGCCGAGTCGTACTGATGGTGGTTGACAAGGCTTTGTGCCAGAAGCGAATAGCTTTGTCGGGCGAACTCGGAGTTACGCACGCTTTCGCGGTCGGGAACAACACCGGGTTGGTTGAGGTTGCCCCATTGCGCCTTGTTGACCAACAAGTCGTAGGAGCCTTCGCGGTACACGCCGCCGAGGCCTTTGCGATAGTCGCCCTCTTCAACCTCAACGGGGATGAAGCGGTAGGCGAGGCCTTCCATGTGCAGGTATTTCTCGATGCCGAGGATGCTCGACATGTCGCTGAAGCTGGTGAAATAAACCGGACGTTCCCAGTTGTTCGAAGCCATGAAGTCGAGCAGCATGATGGAGTTCTTGAAGATGTAGTTCTGGTTGCCGACTTTGAGATCCCATCTGATTTCGTCCACAATACTGTCTTTCAGGCTCTCTGGAACGATACCGTTGCGGACGCAGGCTTCCTTGTCAACGGTGAGTTTCATGCTGCGGCAAGGTATATACTGCGTGGTTGTACCGTTAGGCATGTACCTCACTGCCTTGGGATTACCTATGAAATCGATGATATCTTTCAGCTCGATATATTTTCCCTTAAACTGCGGTTCTTCGTAAACCGCAATCGCTTCATGCCTGCCGTTGTCGTAATAGGACGGCGGCAAGGTCATGGGCAGACGTTCCGATTCATACACTTTGCGTCCCATCTGATGGATGTACCAGTATCCGGATGCGAGCATGTAGTTCACCACGCGCACGTCGGTACGGAAGCCTTCCACTTCTTGCACGTACCAGAGCGGGAAGGTGTCGTTGTCGCCTCGGGTGAAAATCACGGAGTTGGGCGGCAGCTGGGTCAAGTAGTTTCTCGCCCAGTCTCTTGCCGAGGTCTTGCCTGCACGGTTGTGTTCCTCCCAGCCTTGTGCGCCCATAAGGACGGGCACGGCCATGAGGCATACCGCGCCGACGGCAAGGGTGGTCGCCATCTTCTTGCTCTTGGTCAGCCGGTTCATCCAGTCGATGATGGCGATAACGCCGTAGCCGATCCAGATGGAGAAAGCGTAGAACGAACCCGCATAGGAATAGTCGCGCTCACGCGGCTGATACGGGGTTTGGTTCAGGTAGATGATGATGGCGATGCCGGTCATGAAGAACAGCAGGAAGATGATCCAGCTCTGGCGGAAATCGCGCTTGAGCAGCCACACCAAGCCTATCAGTCCCAGAATGAGGGGCAGGAAATAGAAACGGGTGCGCCCCGGATTTTTCATGCAGGGCGGCAGGTTGCTCTGGTCGCCCAGACGGGCATTGTCGATGAAGCCGATGCCGCTGATCCAGTTGCCGTGGTCGATCTCGCCTTGGCTTTCGATGTCGTTCTGGCGACCCACGAAATTCCACATGAAGTAACGCCAGTACATGTGATGCAACTGGTAGCTGAAGAAGAACTTCAGGTTTTGTCCGAATGTGGGCTTGAGTGCCGTTCCCGTCGATCCGCCGTAGGAACGCACCTTTGTCGGGGTTCCTGTGATGGAGCCGCGTTTGTCCTTGCGGTAGCTGTCGTAAGCATTGCCGTGGGTGCTGCGTTGTGTGCTCCACATGCGGGGGAAGATGCTCTGCATCTCTTTGGGATAGACATATTCCAGCGAGGTGGGCGAGGTGCCGTCGTCTGTCATGACATAGCGGCCTTTTTCCTTGTCTTTCACATAGGTGGGATTGCCTTTCTTGGTGCCGATCGGTTCCGCCGTATAGTAGGAGCCGTACAGCAACGGCCATCCGCCGTATTGGTCGCGGTTGATATACGACAGCAGCGACAGTGCATCGGTGGGCTCGTTCTCGTTGATGGGCGTGTTGGTGTTGGCGCGTATGGTCAGCATGAAGAACGACGAATAGCCGATCAGGATGAACATGAAAGCCAAGATGCAGGTGTTCAGCACGACCTTTTTACGACGTGTGGTGGCGATAAGACCCCAAACGATGAGTGCTGTCAGGATCAGGAAATAAACGATGGTGCCCAGATGGAACGGCGCACCGAGGGAATTGACGAAGAACAGCTCCATCTTACCGGCGATGTTCAGAATCTGTGGAATCAGGAGCATCTCGATGAATCCCAGAACGATGATGGACAATATGCCGGCGAGGATAAAGCCCCACGTCGATTTTTTCTTGTATTTCTTAAAATACACCACGTAAACGATGGCGGGAATGCACAGCAGGTTGAGCAGGTGCACGCCGATGGACAGCCCGATGAGGAAAGCGATGAAAATCAACCAGCGGAAGCTGTAGGTCGTGTCGGCCACGCGTTCCCATTTCAGGATGGCCCAGAACGTCACCGCCGTGAAGAACGACGACATGGCGTAAACCTCGCCTTCGACCGCCGAAAACCAGAACGATTCGGTGAAGGTGTAGGCCAAGGCACCGATCAATCCCGACAGCAGCACGCCTACTTTATTGACAAGCGGAGCGTCTTCGTCTTCTTTCATCCACAGCTTGCGTGTCAGCATCGTGATGGTCCAGAACAGGAACACGATGGTCAGACCGCTGCAAATGACCGACATGATGTTGATCATCAGCGCCACCTTGCTGACATCGCCAGCGGCAAAGAGCGAGAAGAAACGTCCCAGCATTTGGAACAATGGCGCCCCGGGAGGGTGTCCCACTTGCAGTTTATAGGCGGTGGAGATGTACTCCCCACAGTCCCACCAGCTTGAGGTAGGCTCGGTGGTGAGCAAGTACACGATGGTTGCAATCAGACCTGCCAGCCATCCTGTAATGTTGTTCAACTTTTTGAAAGTCATGATATTATTGGTGTTTGTGCTTCTTCGAGAGAAGATAACTATGAAAGTGCAAAATTATTATTTTTTGGCATAGGAATGACGATAAAGCGGAAATAAACGTAAAAACATACGGGAGAAGGGGTGTTGAATTGTTGGTTTAAGATTTTTTTTTCTGCGTGTTCTGCGCATTCTGCGTGAGGATTTTTGATGAGCGATGGGTGATGAGTTGATTGTTGATTGTTGAACTGACCGTCCTCATCAGCATCCGTCATTCTGGACTCGATCCGGAATCCCCTTAAAGGAAACCTTCGCTGCCGCGCGATTGTATCGCGTGGCAATAAAACTCCAAGGACCACGCGATACAATCGCGCGGCAGCGGAAAATAAGCCCTTCATTCTCATCAGCATCCGTCATTCTGGACTTGACCCAGAATCCCCCCATCATCGGTAATGGCTTAATAGAAGAATTATCCTTTGTTAGGAGATTCCGCATCGGGGTGCGGAATGACCACGGAGGATGAGGATATCCGTCATTCTTGACCTGATCAAGAATCCCCTAATCATTAGTTGATAAATGTCATAACATTGTTTACAAAAAAGTTTCATAACATCGTTGACACTTAATGGTCAATTCTGTATCATAACATCGTTTACAAAACGATAAAAAGATCTTTGAAATATTGTATTTTTTTGTTCTAACTTTTTTCTAAAAAAAGTATGGAACAGGAAGAAACTTTAAGGCAGGAAGCAATCCGTTTACACCTGCAAGGGGTATCGGTAAAGTTGATTGGCGAGCAAGTAAACCGTACCCGTCAATGGGTTTACAAATGGTTGAAAGAGTTTAAAAATGGATCCTCAGATTGGTATAAAACCAAATCTACGGCACCCAAACACATTCAGAGTAAAACATCCGGGCAAACCCGACAGCTTGTGATTGACATCCGCAAACGGTTACAAAATGAGCCTTATGCCCAAAAAGGAGCCATAAGTATTTTGTACGAATTTGAGCGATTGAATATCACGCCGCCATCCATTTCAACCATAAACAGGATATTACGGCACAACAATCTATTGGAGCAATCTGAAGTAAAAAGATTGAAAGACACGGAATATCCCTCGTATTTTTATGGTGTTCAGCAAATGGATTTGGTGGGGCCGAAATACCTGAAAGGCGGCAGCCGTTTTTACTTTTTCAACATTATCGACACGGAAAACCACTATGCGGGCGTTTATCCCATTACCGACAAGTCGGCAAAAAACGTATGTGCAAGCGTAATTGATTTTTGGCGGAACTACCAAATGCCGGACTTTCTTCAAATGGATAACGAACTTTCTTTCAGAGGGAGCAACAGGCATCCGCGCGGACTTGGTCTGCTGATGCGGCTTGCCTTGTCAAACTCGGTAACGCCCATTTTCATACCGCCGGCAGAGCCTTGGCGAAACGGCATTATTGAAAAATTCAACGACAATGTGATAAAATATTTTTATAACACTCAACAATTTACATCATTTCAACACGTTAAGGAAAGAGCCGCCGATTTCTCCATTTTTCACAACACGCATCACAGGTACAGTTCACAGAACAACCGGACGCCCAAACAACTCGCGGATGCCTTGACACGAAAAGCACCACTTGCCGGGGAGATTGATTTGAATAAAAAAATACTCGTCGACAGCGGACGAATCATTTTCATCCGTTTCATCAGAAGCGACCGTAAGCTGCATCTGCTCAACGAAAGTTTTATCGTAAGTGCCGAGTTGGTTTACAGTTATGTTGTCGCGGAAGTCATCATCGACAGGTTTGTGCTGACGGTAAGTCGTAACAATATCCTGTATCACGTTTTTAATTTTGCAATGTCCTTGCCTTAAAAATACAATATGTCAATGAACTCTTGATATTTTGTCCGCTTTAGCGAGCGAAATCTCTTAAGAGATTCATGTCAACGATGTGTTGACACCTTGCTTTCTTTAG
>JBGYXG010000017.1:0-39091 GCA_041842465.1 Candidatus Limimorpha sp. | reverse complement strand
ACAATTTGTCAATGGTGCAAAGATTATGACAAAGAGGGCCAAAGAGGCTTGGCAGCCAAGAAGCGTGGCGTTAAGTCAGAGGACAGGAAGCTATTGAGCGACAAACAGGAGCGACTTATCCAAAAGATGATAACAGACACCATGCCGGTCAGTTGAAGCTAAACTTTGCCTTGTGGACACGCAAAGCGGTAAAAGAACTGGTTGAGCGGGAACTGGAAATAAACATTGCCGAGACCACCATGGGTGACTATTTGAGGAAATGGGGTTTTACGCCTCAAAAGCCCAAGAGACAAGCATACGGCCAATGTCCGAAGGCAGTTCAAAAGTGGTTGGATGAGGATTATCCGCTCATCAAAGGAAGAGCTAAAAAAGAGAGAGCGGGAATTTACTGGGGAGATGAGACAGGTGTAGAAAACCAATGCAACCATGGCAGGAGTCATGCACCGAAAGGAAAAACTCCCATAAAGAAAAGCATGTCAAAACGCTTCTCGGTCAATATGGTTTCAGCCGTTGCCAATCAAGGTAAGGCTCAGTTCATGGTTTACTCGGAGACAATGAATTCAGATAGATTTATTGAATTTCTAAAACAATTAATCAAACCGTCAACAAGGAAAATTTATCTCATACTGGATAATCTTAAAGTTCATCACGGCAAAGTGGCAAAAGAATGGGTGGAAAGGAATGAGGACAAAATCGCATTGTTTTTTCTGCCTTCCCATTCACCCGAAAAGAACCCGGATGAATACCTGGATTGTGATTTGAAACAAGGGCTGTCAGCCAAGAAATCCCCTAAAAATAAAGAGACACTGCAAAACAACGTGGAACAACACATGGATATGCTCGCAAACACTCCCGAGAGAGTGAAAAAGTACTTCAAGCACAAGTCTATCGAATATGCGGCATAAGACTATGATAAGTTACGGTATTTATACGTCGGGTTAACAATATTGACCGTGACCCACTTTTGTTGTTCAAAAGAAAAACGATCAGACATAGCTGCTGAAAAAATGCAAGAATTTGTTGTCGGCATTTCCAGTTATGCAAGGAATTACGACCCCGACTTCATGATTATTCCGCAGAATGGCATTGAACTCGCCTTTAACAATATCGTCCCCGGTGACGGGTTTCACTCGGCATACGTTGCGGCCATAAATGGCTCGGGAGTTGAAGCATTGTTTTATAATGGCACTTATTCATTCGATAGCGAACGCCTTTCTATGCTACAGCAGCTTAAGGTGTCGAAAAAGATAATGGTGGCAGAATATGTAGCGGACAACAACAGCATTGCGGATGCCATCAGCCGGAATTATAGCGAAGGATTTATTTGCTTTCCGAGAACAATCGACAACTATCATTATTCGCAAATTCCCGACAGTGTTACCCACCCCAATACGGAAGATGTTACGGATTTATCGTCTGCGCAAAACTATTTGTACCTGATAAGCACAGACAACTATTCCTCGAAAGAGGATATGATTAATGCAATTTCCGCAACTAATTTCGATGTAGTTCTGCTTATCTTGACAATGTCGAAGCTTACTATTTTTTATACTTTGCCAGGTGAGTTTGTGTGTTTATTGTTGTGATGAGGCTTGGGTAATACATAACGAACCGGTTTTTGCTTTTTTTGAATCTGCGTAAAAAGCCCTTTTGATGATCGATGAAATTTTTCATATATTTGCAAGGTCAAGCCAATGTTTAACCGAAAAAGTTGCATTTGTAACTTGAATTCTGCAATGAATATGACAAGGCAATTATTGCCTGGGCTAACGAAGCAAAAATCTGTAACACCGGTTTATTAGTTGAATTTGGGACAGAAGTAAATGGTATTTGGTTTTCTTGGAATGGATATTATAACGGAGGAGGCACAACCAATGGATATGGTGATCCGAATTATCCTGACGGTCCTGAAATATTCAGAGATTCATATCGACACATTATTGACTTATGTAATCGACAATGCTGTGATAATATCACATGGTTCTGTCATATTGACGCTAACGGTGACCCCGAGGAATGGTGGAACAATCCTGCTCTCTATTATCCCGGAGATAATTATATCGACTGGATAGGTGTAAGTACGTATGGTCCATTTCAACGAGGTGATGATTATATTATACCAAAAGAGTTAATCAATAAAGCGTATCAAAAAATGCAAGGAGTTTCAACAAATAAGCCGTATGCAATACTTGAATTTGGAGTAACTGAATTATAACTTTGGTTAACACGAGCCTTACGTCAGGCGGGGTTACGCGTAAACACGGAGATTTGTGCTCCGAAATCCGCCCGAACACATAGCCTCAAACCGTTGTGGGCAATGCTAAAAAAAGCAAACCGATGACAGAAGTCGGGAAAATTGATGACTTTCCCATGGTGAATGACAACCGAATCCATCCGTAATCCCCCGCGGCACATACACTCAATCCATAATCGCCGAAATCTCGTAAAGAGCGCCGTTTTTTTCTCCCATTCAAAACAGTTTCTTAGCTTTGCAGTCGCAAACTTAATGTCATTTTCGCAATGAAGAAACTATTTATGTACATCGGATTAGCGGGTCTTTTGGCAGCTTGTGCGCCCCAACCCAAAGAAACTGCCCCCGAAACGTCGCAGCCGGATTTCAAGTATCTGGTGGACGAGTTTGCCGACTTGCGTATCATGCGCTATCAGATTCCCGAATGGGATTCGCTGACACTGTCGCAGAAGGCTTATATCTATTATCTCGGCGAAGCCGCCAAGTGTGGTCGCGACATCCTCGCCGACCAGAATTTCAAGTACAACCTCGCCATTCGCAAGACCATTGAAGCGGTGCTTGGATCCTATAACGGCGACCGTTCGCAAGAAGTGTTCAAAAAGTTCGAGGTTTATGCCAAACGGGTGTTTTTCAGCAATGGTATTCACCATCACTACGCCGAGGATAAGTTCTTCCCTGAGATTACGGAAGCCGATTTCGCCCAGCTTGTCAAAGCCAGCGACACAACGTTACTGCCATTGAAGGAAGACGAGACCGTTGACGCATTCTTGAATTTCATCACTCCCGTGATCTTTGATCCCAATCTTTATGCCGTGCGCCGCAGCAGTCAGGATGACATCATTGCCAATTCCGCCACAAATTTCTATGAAGGTGATCTGACCCAGCAAGAAGTGGAGGCGTTTTATAATAATATGCAAGTAGAAGGTGATGCCACGCCGATTTCATACGGTTTGAACTCAAAAATCGTCAAGGAAAACGGTCAGATCCGTGAAGAAGTCTATAAGATTGACGGCTTATATGGTGCCGCCATTCAGCAGATTGTAGGCTGGTTGGAGAAAGCCAGTGCCGTGGCGGAAAACGATATTCAGCGCGAATATACACGCTTGCTGATCGAGTATTACAAGACGGGAGACCTGAAGACATGGGATGCCTATAACATCGCGTGGGTGCAGGATTCGGTGTCGCACATCGACTTTGTGAACGGCTTTATTGAGGATTACGGCGACCCGTTGGGACGGAAGGCCACATGGGAAGCCATTGTCAATTTCAAAGACTTGGAAGAGACACGACGCTCCAATCTTATCTCTGAAAACGCCCAGTGGTTTGAAGATAACTCGCCGGTGGATCCGCGTTTCAAGAAAAAAGAGTGCAAGGGTGTTTCGGCCAAGAGCATCATCGTTACAACCTTGGCGGGCGACTGTTTCCCCGCACCACCCATCGGCATAAACCTGCCCAATGCTGACTGGATCCGGAAAGAATACGGTTCCAAGTCGGTCACCATCACCAACCTCATGACGGCTTACGACAAGGCTTCGGAGGAATCTCCCAAGAGCGTGCTGTCGGAGTTCGCCTATTCGCAGGATGAAATCGATATGTGCAAGCAGTTCAGCTCCATTTCCGACGTGGTGCACACCGATTTGCACGAGTGCCTTGGACACGGATCAGGACAATTGTTGCCGGAAACCCAGCCGGGTGCGTTGAAAGAATACAGCTCCACTTTGGAAGAGGCGTGTGCCGACTTGTTCGGACTTTATTATTGTGCTGACCTCAAGATGGTGGAACTCGGCGTACTGCCTGAAAATGCCTACAAGGCTCAGTATCTCGATTATATTCGCAACGGCTTGTTGTCGCAGCTTGCCCGCATCGAGTTGGGTAAAAACGTCACCGAGTCGCACATGCAGAACCGCAAGCTCATTTGCGAATGGTGCTATGAGCAGGGTAGGGCTGACAGTGTGATTGTGAAGAAAGTGGAAAAAGGAAAGACCTATTTTGTGATCAACGACTTCGATAAGCTGCGCGGTCTCTTCGGACAGTTGTTGGCTGAAGTGCAGCGCATCAAGTCGGAAGGCGACTATGAAGCAGGTAAAAATCTCGTTGAGAACTATGGTGTAAAAGTCGATCCGGAATTGCACAAGGAGGTGAAGATGCGTTACGAAGCCCTCGGATTGAAACCTTACGGCGGCTTTATCAACCCGGAAATCATCCCCGTCGAGGAAAACGGACAGGTGGTGGATTACAAGGTTGAATATTCTTCTGACTTTGTAGAGCAACACCTCAATTATGGACGTAAATACAGCTTTTTGAATTCTAAACGCTGATTAGGCGTTATTTGCCGATAACTCAAAAACAGCCCGGGAATTTACCTGGGCTGTTTTTTTAGGCTGACGCTTTTGGCATTTGGATAAAAAAGGATGCCCCCGGCTGGAGTCATCCTTGTAAGAGAACTTATCATATTTGGTTAGAAGCGTGCTATCATGCGCAACATGTAGTTGATGCCGGGTTGCTGCAAATAGGCACGGCTGTGGTAATAGCCATCCCACTCGTAGTCGCCTACCCATGCACTGAGACGGTAGGAGTGGTTGGTGAGGTTGTTGACGACGAACTGCAACTCCAACTCATTGCCGTTGTTCAACTGCCAGGTGTAAGCTGTGCGCAAGTTGAGCAAGAAGTAGGGATCTAAGGCGTAAATCTCGCGTGAAGTGTTGTCGCAGAACTGTTTGCCGACGTATTTCCCGACCAGCTGAATCTTGGCGTTCTTGAAAGGACGGAAGGTGGCGATGCCGGCGCCCACCACGGAAGGTGAGAACGACAGGTCGGTGTTGGCGGTATAGGTCTGTAAGGTGGTGTCGCCGTCGTTAAAGTCGGTATAGGTGTATCCGATGATCTTGTTAGAACTGAGTGTGAGGTTCCCATCGAGGCTGAACCAGCGGCAGAAGCGGTAGCCGGCGGCAAGTTCCACGCCGATACGATATGACTTGTCCACGTTTTCCATAAGGGCGTAGCCCGAGGAACTGAGGTCGCCTGAAGGGGTCAGTTGATTCTTGTAAAGCATGGCATAGAGGTTGGCGTTGATGGTCAGGTCGGTTTTTTGCAGGCCATAGCCCAGTTCAAAGTCCAACATGGTTTCCGCCTTGATGGTGTCGTGATGGATGATGGCATCCTTGATGTCGGAACGTGTAGGCTCCCTGCCGACCATTCCGGCCACGAAATAAAGGCGCTGATTGTCGTCAATGCTATAGTTCATGCCGAGTTTCGGGTTGAAGAACAGGTATTTCTCATGGAAGGTCAGGCTGTCAAACGAAGCATCCATGCCATTCAACTGATAGTCGATGTGGCGCAGTTGCAAATCGGCATACATATTGAAACGCTTGGTGACGTCGAAGTTCATCTTGATATAAGAGGTATTGTCGGTTTTCTTGCCCTTGTTACGATACCACTCATAAGGGGTGTTTTTTGCGATGTTGAGATAGTCGGTTCCATTGACACTCAGGCTGTCTTGTGCCCAAATCAGGTTGCCGAAGTGGTTCCCATCATAATACAGGAACGAATTTCCAAACTGTAACGAGAAGTTTTCATTGCGATAGCCTGCCGACAGCACGCCTGTGTATGCGCTGTTGAACATCTCTTTGCGATGGACAAAGTCGCTTTTCTTGGTGCCGGTCATGCTGGTAAGGCCGTAATAGCTGCCGGGTTTCTTGTTGTCTTTGTATTGTTCGTAATAGCCGTCACCGTGTGTGAAGTCAAAGGCGGCGTTCAGTGTCCAGTAGTCGTTGGGCAGGAAGGAATAATACAACTGATAGTGGCGCTGGTTGTAGTTGTCGGTTTCGTTGTCGTAATAATGGACATTGCCGAACTCATCGTAATAAGAACCTGTTCCGTTGAAGTGCGGGTCTTTGTCGAGGTCTTTCGCCGCCGCACCGTCCCAAGTGATGCCGGTGTGCTGGCTGCCGAGAATGAACACGGCTTTCAACAGGGAGCGCTTGCCGTAGTAGCCTCCGCTGACAAAGAGTGATTGCTGGTCGGCCATGCCGTTGCGCACAAAGCCGTCACTGTTCAAGCCATTGTAGGCCATGTCGAAAGCAAAACCTTTCTTGGTGAGACCTGTTCCAGCCGTAATGCCGTATTGACGGGTGTTGAACGAACCGTAGGCTAAGTCGGCTTCGGCAAACGGACGGGTCGTTACACCCAATGTCTGTAAGTTCAAGGCGCCTCCCAATGAGGCGGAACCGCCTGTGCTGGCTCCGATACCGCGCTGTAGCTGAATGCTTTGTGCCATACCTCCCAAATTGGGGATATTGTACCAGAACACCGCTTGGCTTTCGGGGTCGTTCAGGGTGATGCCGTTGATATTGACATTGATACGGGTGGCATCCACGCCACGGATGCGGAATGAGGTGGCTCCTACCATGCCGTTTTCGGCACTGACGACCACGGAAGGCTCGGTTTCAATGGCATAGGGCATGGCCGGAGAAACCTTGTTCTCCTGCAACTGCTCGCGGTTCAGGGTGGATGTGGTCAGAGGGGTCTTGTGATCGGCGCGTGTGGCTGAGATAATCACTTCTTCCTGCATATAGGCGTTTGGAAGCAGGGCCAGATTGAAGCCAATGGTGTGTTGTTTTTGGGCGGCAACATCACTGACTTTGACAGTCTGCACCAAATTGCCGTAGGAAAGATGTTGCAGTTTCAGGGTGTAGGTGCCGGAAGCGATGCCGGAAAAATGAAAAGCACCCTTGGCATCGGTAATGGTGCTGTGGTTGCCGGGGGTGAGCACGACATGAACGCCTTCGATGAACTTTTGGCTTGTTTTGTCGGTGACAACACCTTCGATTTCTGCTTGCGCCATGGCAAAAACACATGGCAGTAAAGCAATTGCGATTAGAAAAATTTTTTTGAACATAACTCGTTGATTTAAATGATTATGAAAAACAATAAATCAATAGAGGAATTGTTGAGGAAACTCGTTTCCCTGTATCGGCATTATCCGTTTCAGGTGCGGAGGGTTTGATCTCAGCCGTTTTGATTCTCCTGACGCAGTGCGACTTAGGAAAAAATGGCACCCCTAATTGATGCGGCAAAGATAGTGTTTTTTCGGCAGATGGCAGTACTGTCAAAAACTTTCTTTGATTGGGAGGATGAATTGCAGCAGAAGTTTTTCGCTCTGTCATAAACGCAAAGAAATGCATGTGACAACGGTTTTTAGAAGTAAAGATTCAAATGGAGAAAATAAACTGTTGTTCAATCCGTTTGAACAAAAGAGAAAAGATTGTATTTTTGCGAGATGGAATTTGTGCCGAAAACAATCGGCCTTTTAAGAATTATTATTTATTTCATTGATAATTAAATTATTAAATAAACAACAAGGTAAATCGAATACTTATGAAAAACATGAAATGGTTGCTGTTACTGATCGTTGCCATTGGCATTTTCGCTTGCAGCAAAGTTGAAGACCCTAAGACTATTGTCCTACTTGGAGAGGAAAAATACGTGAAAGATGTCGCTGATATTAATCATGTCTTTGATTCGCTGTACAAATATTTTGATTCGGAGTTTTTAACAGGTGATAGTGGATATTGCCCGACCTGCGTACAAGGTGAATACAAGATGTTTCCTCAGAAACTATCAGGGGATCTTCTTGATGAAGTGCCTGATTCCATTATGTTTGAATTTTTCGACCAGCATAACCGTGTGCTTTCATGCAAATACATGGGAAAAACTGTCGATACGGCTTATGTTGTAGGGAAAGGTAAGGACTTTCGGACATATTTTACAGTTGGGGATACTGTTGTGGATGGAGGTATCGAATATTATAGGACACATGGTGTTGTTATTACAGGTACCATTGACAGTTTAAGCATTCGTAAGATTCGAGTGGCCGATGCCATTGTTTATAGTAAAAGCACAAATCTGAGTCAGCAAGATCCGGATCTTTACAAATGGCAGGTTCTTAATACGCAGTGTGATACGGCAATTCGTTTGGACACACAATATCCTTGTTATTAATTCTGAAGTCTTGATCGTTTAGGTTGTAAAATATTGAAAAATGAAAAAGATAGTAATAATTTCGCTCTTACTCGCATTATGCGGTACGATGCAGGCGCAGTTCAGGTCGCCTCTTAAGACGAAACGGAATAAAAACGACCGTTCTAATGCCATTTCCTTTGGCATAAAGGGTGGTGTCAACTGGCCTTACATGGATTTTACAGATCCAAATTTAGCTCAACTGCCGCATAAGCCACTGTATGACACATTGTTCCTGTTTCCCCAGACAATTAATGACACGCGTTCGTACAAAGATACGTTATTGCTATCGTTCAAGCCCATGTTTGGAGTGTTTGTCGATGTTCCCCTCAACGAACATGTTTCAATTGCGCCTGAAATAATATATGTGAAACGTGGAATGCATACCAACTTTATGAATCGCGATACGCTAAATGTGGACTATTCCATTCGCTCGCAAGGTGTTGATTTGAGGGTGCCTGTGATTTTCAGCTTTAAGTTGGGATCGGTGTTGCAGCCTTATGCTTTTGTGGCTCCCGACTTTGGCTTGGTATTGGGAGGAAACATTCAGCAGACCGTGATGAAAAATGACACAATATTGGTTTCTTATGACAGTCTGGCCATCAATGCCAGCAATATGAATCCTTTCCACTTTTCCGTACTTGCTGGCATTGGAATGCGTTTCAATTTCAACTTCAACAAGTTTTCAATGCTTATGAAGATAGAGACGGCTTATAATTATGGAATTATGGATACGTTTTCAAAGAAGGAACACGATGGCACAACGCCTCCTGTCAATGTGCATGCCTATAATAATACAATGGGGAAACGCCTTACTCGTGGGCTGGAGTGTTGCATTAGCATAGGCATTCCCTTGAAGTTTGCCGAAAAGGACGCGTGTTCTAACTTCAAGGATCTCTATTATTATAATGAGGATTAGTGGTATATGGATAGGGGTTGGTTGGCATGATTGCCGCCACCTTTAGTATCGACTTGTGAAGCATGGCTGGCGGATAAAATCTCTGCAACCATGCTTCTTGCTTTATGAAAATACCTACCTTTGCCCATTCATTTTGTAAGACACATGCAGTTTTTATATCCAGGGATGTTATGGGGCTTGTTGGCATTGGCAATTCCGATTGCCATCCACTTGTTCAATTTCCGCAGGCATAAGCTCGTCTATTTCAGCAATACGGCTTTGCTACGCACCATTGAACGGGAAAATGCCAAAACAGAGAAGCTGAAATATATCATCGCTCTGCTGTTGCGCTGTCTGTTTATTGCCGCGTTGGTGTTTGCCTTTGCATTTCCTTATGATGCGAAAATTGATTTGAACACTGATCGTGAAGACAATTTGGTGGGCATTTGCATTGACAACTCCATGAGCATGAAGACACAATCTTCGCGTTACACCTTGTTGGAAGATGCACGTACCGCAGTCCGCGATTTTGTCGCACGTTCAAAGCCGTCAACCCGTTATGTGTTGCTAACCAATAGCTTTGAGGTGGAAAATGAATACCCGATGAATCAGGAGGAAATGCTGGAACGTCTCGACCGTATGGGCCTCGACGGCCCGCCGGTAAAATTGAATCGTTTCATCGACCGTTTTGAAATGCTGCGCAGTCGGCACAACTTTGACCATGCTACGTTTTTTGTCTATTCCGACTTCCAAAAAGACATGGTCGATCTTTCGGGACTTCATGCCGATAGTACGCTGCAGTTTTTTCTGGTTCCGATGGCTTCTGAGTTCAAGTCGAATGTTTACATCGATACGGTTTGGCTGGCGTCACCCATTCTTCAGCCGGGGCTGAGTAATGCGATTAATATCCGTGTGGTGAACGAAGGAGAGAAAGAATGGAAGGGCATTCCGATTCGTTTCACCATCGGTGGCGGTTTGGCGGCTTCGACAACAGCAGATATTGAGAAAAACGGATCTGTAGAGCTGTCCATGCAGTTTGTGGTGGAAAAGGCAGGAAGAAAAAAGTGCTGTGTTTCATTGATAGACCATCCCATCACGTTCGACGACAGCTACAACTTTTTCCTGGATGTGCGCCCAACTTTGAAAGTCGTTGAGTTGGGGACGACCCCTTCGGCGGCATCGCTTATATTTGATGAAGACGATCAGTTCGACTATGAGCTTGTTGATCCCGCTTCTGTCGATTTGACCACGCTGTCGGAAGCACAATTTCTGATGGTGAACGAATCGGCGGTACTCAACGAGACCATGCAGCAGAAACTGCTTGACTGTGCGGCTTCTGGAGCCAGCATTGCCGTGTTTCCGGCATCGGGCGACCCGAGAACGCTTGATTATCTCTATGCCAAACTGAATGTAGTGCCGGCATCGCTTGATACGATTAAGACCAAAGTAAACGAGGTGGCCACACAGCATGTTTTTTTCAATGACATGATTCTCGCCATGCCTCAGAATGCCGATCTTCCCGAAGTTCATAAGCACTTGTCCATCGAACGGATGAATGGCCCCGCCGCTATAATGCGTATGCAAAACACGGATCCGTTTTTGCTGACGCAAAACTATGGCAATGGCTCTGTTTTTCTGTTCACTTCCGGTCTTTCGGGCGAATGGAGCACGCTGGCTGACAATGCGCTCTTTGTCCCGTTGATGTTGAAAATGGCATTGATAGGCGGGCAAGTTGGACACATTTCTTACACGCTTGGATTTGACAATATACTAACATTCAATGATTTGAATATTGAAGGCGATCGTGTCCTGAAGTTGCGGAGTGATGATGGTGCGTTTGAAGCGATTCCAACCTCATCGTTGCGTGACAACAGTACGAATGTGTTTGTCAATGACATGCTTCCTTCGGCCGGGTTTTACGAATTGCTTCAAAATGACACATTGGTGCATGTGCTGGCGTGGAATGACAGCCGTACCGAGTCGAAAATGGATTTTGCCGGACAGGAAGAAGTGAAACAAGCGTTTGAAAATGCCGGTTTGGATGTCGCAGCCGTGCTTAGTGTTGATGATTTTGGGACGAGCGACCTAATGCTGTCCATGATACGCAAGAGCGTGATGTGGAAATGGCTGGTTTGGGTGGCGCTTTTAGCACTTTTGGGTGAAGTGGCGGTGCTGAGATTTTGGAAAAAGTAGTAAATTTGCAGCGGATAAAACGAAATGAAACGTGATGAAGCCGGGTTTTATCACGGTGGCAGAAAAACCGTTATGCGGTAAGATGTTTCGGGCGCATTGGAGAATTTGAATGATGGATATTGACAATAAAGACGACATAGAAAACGAAGAACTGACCGAAAGGGAAGATGAAGTATTGCAGGATGATGCCTTGAAAGACGCTGAGCTTGAAAAGAACGATGCGTTTCGTGTCGTCCCGCTGAAAGGCATGTTCGAGAACTGGTTTCTCGATTATGCTTCCTACGTTATTCTCGAACGTGCCGTGCCTGCCGTTGAAGATGGTCTGAAACCGGTTCAACGCCGTATCTTGCATTCCATGGACGAGTTGGAAGACGGTCGTTTCAACAAGGTGGCGAACATTGTCGGTAACACCATGAAATACCATCCGCATGGCGATGCTTCTATTGGCGATGCCTTGGTGCAGATGGCACAGAAAGACCTGCTCATCGAAACCCAGGGTAACTTTGGAAATATTTTGACGGGTGACGATGCTGCTGCGCCACGTTATATCGAGGCGCGCTTGTCGAAATTTGCCAAAGACGTGGTGTTCAACCCCAAGACCACCGACTGGACGGCTTCTTATGACGGGCGTAACCGTGAGCCGATCTCGTTGCCGGTGAAGTTTCCGTTATTGCTTGCCCAAGGTGCCGAGGGCATTGCCGTTGGGCTTGCCTCAAAGTTTCTGCCTCACAATTTCATTGAATTGATTGACGCTTCCATCGCCTATCTGCGCGACGAGCCGTTTGTGCTGTATCCCGATTTTCCGACGGGAGGCCTCATGGATGTGACCAATTACAACGACGGCATCAGAGGTGGCAGGGTCAGGATAAGGGCCAAAATCAGTCAGCAGGACAAAAGGACATTGGTCATTACGGAAATACCCTTTGGAACGACAACGGGCAGTGTCATCGAGAGTATTGTCAAGGAAAACGACAAGGGTAAAATCAAGATTAAGAAAATCGACGACAACACGGCGGAACAGTGCGAAATCATCATTTTCCTGAATGCCGGAGTGTCGCCCGACCAGACCATCGACGCCTTGTACGCCTTCACGCAGTGTGAGGTGTCCGTTTCGCCCAATGCCTGTGTGATTGTCAATGAGCATCCCGCATTTTTAGGGGTGTCGGAGATATTGCGCGCTTCCGCCGACCGCACCATGGAACTGCTGAGCTGGGAACTGCGCCTTTTGATCGATGAACTCGAATCAAACTGGCACTGGATTTCTTTGGAAAAGTTGTTTTTTGAAAAAGGCATCTATAAGGAGTTGGAAAAAAAGAACTACGACACATGGGAAGACCAAGTGACAGGCATCGAACGGCGTTTTGACCCGTACCGCGATCATCTGAAACGTGAGATTACCCGTGATGACGTGCTGAAACTCTGCGACAAGCCGGTGCGAAAGATTTCCGTGTTCGATATCAAAAAAGCGGATGAACAATTGGCGGATATCGAATCCAAGATAGAGGAGGCGAAGGACAATCTCGACAATATTGTGGATTATACCATCCGTTTCTACGAAAATATCAAGACAAAATACGGCAAGGGGCGTGAACGCAAGACGGAAATCCGAAATTTCGACAACATTTCGGCAGCGGCGGTGGCGGCGAATAACGAGAAGCTGTACGTGAAGAAGGAAGATGGGTTTGTCTGTACCGGCGACGGCCTGAAACGGGAGAAGGACAAGGATGCCTACGAGTTTGTATGCGACTGTTCCGACTTGGACGACATCATCGTATTCCACGAAAACGGCACTTATATGGTGACCAAATTGCAGTCGAAACTGTTTGTGGGGCAACATGTCATCCATGTGGACGTGTTCCGTAAAAATGACGACCGCACCATATATAACGCCGTGTATCGTGACGGAAAGGCGGGCGGGGCGAATTATGTCAAGCGTTTTGCCGTTACCAGCATGACCCGCGACAAAGAGTATGATCTGACCCAGGGTAAACCCGAATCCAAGGTGTTGTATTTTACGGCGAATCCAAACGGCGAGGCGGAGATTATCAAAGTGCAGCTTAGGCCTAAACTCAAGATGAAAAAAGCCGTTTTCGACTACGATTTCGCACAGCTTGCTGTCAAAGGACGCGCCTCGCGCGGCAACCTGTTGTCCAAGCAGCCTGTCAAGCAGATTACCAAGCACGATGATGGCGTTTCAACCTTGGAAGCGCGTGATATTTGGTACGATGAAGCCGTGCGGCGTTTGAATGCCGAAAGCCGCGGAACTTATTTGGGGGCTTTTGAGGGAGAAGACCGTATCCTGCAAATCTTTGCCAATGGCGATTTCAAGCTCACTTCGTTCGATCTTTCGACTCATTTCGACGACGATATGGTGGAAATCAAGAAATATGATCCTGACGAGGTCTTTTCAGTGGTATATGTTGAAGGTGAGACCCAAAAGTACTATCTGAAACGTTTTGCCATCGATATGGAGACAAAACTGAATGTGCGCATGTCGTTTGTAGGGGAGAATGATGCCTCGCAATATCTGGGGCATAATACGGACGAACTGCCGCGTTTGCTGCTGAGCTATAAGGTAAGCGATGCCGGCAACTCTTTCCCCGACGATGAAATCAATGTGGCGGAGTTTATTGGAGTGAAAAGCTACAAGGCGAAGGGAAAACGCTTGTCGAACAAGGATATTGAGTCCTATCGGTTTCTTGAACCATTTGAACCTGAAGTCATAGAAGAGGATCAGGAGGAAAATGCCGATGAAGAAGCCTTGGATGAGCCTTCCGACATTATGGATCCGCGCGATGTTCCGTTGGAGATTGTCGATACGGAGCAGTCCGATGACAGCCCGCAAACGGAGGTTGATGACGATGTGTCCAAAAACAAAAAAGGAGGCAATGATGCCTTTCAAATGGAATTGTTCTAATCATGAAAATCAGTCTATTAATCGGTTCGATTGCCTTAGTGCTGCTTTCAAGTTGCAACATGCAGCAGAAAATGGCACGGAAGTTTGTGGAGCGAAGCGACAAGGCGCAAGTGGCCGTATATTTTCCGGAAAAAGTTATCACGAAGTCGCTGCGTGAGGCACAGGATGGCGCTGGAGCATGCGTTCTCGATTCGCTGAATCAAGAGGCGTTCATTAATATCATGTATGGCGCTTATGCCTCAAAGCTAAAGGATTACGGCATGAACCTCTATCAGCCTGAAGACCCCAATGATGTACAGGTTGATTCTACCCACTGGTTAGTCGTATGTTCGCGCATCGAGATACAGGAAAAAGTGACCGGTTACGAGGATTATGTGCCTGTTGACGGAGAATCCTATGGCTACGTCTTTCCGTTGAACACCATCAATGTGGCTTCGTGGTTCGATTTGAACGACGGCACTTGGTCGCCCACCTTGTTCTACGAACACAACCTGATCGATGCCTTTGATTCCGATGTCAACTTTTCGTTTTGGCTGGGCAGTACGGATTATTCTTATTACATTGATACGCTTGTTGTCGGGGATGTGTACCATTATGCAGTCTATCTCGGTAAACTGTACGCCGGTTATACCTACGACTATCTGATGAACAAATATGTCGGGGAGCAATTGAAGCAACAAAATAGGGAATTAAGCCGTCCCATGCGTTACGATCCGTACCATAAACAGGTCATCTATTCCGGGGAAGACGAGGACCGCCTCATCGAGTTGAAAGAAGAGTAAGTTTTCTCGGAAAAGCCGGGTTATTTCTTTTCTGCCAGCAGTGCATCGACCTCTGTTTTCAGGTCTTGCGGCTTCACACTTTTGATGATGCCGTTTTGAGCAATGCTGATGGTTCCGGTTTCTTCCGACACGACAAGAACAATACTATCGTTTTTCTCGCTGATGCCGATGGCGGCACGGTGACGCAGCCCGTAGTGGCTCGGTAGGTCGGTACGTTTGGTGAGCGGCAAAATGCAGTGTGCAGCAACAATACGGTTTTGCGTGATGACCATGGCTCCGTCGTGCAGCGGGCTGTTCTTGAAGAAAATGTTTTCGATAAGTTGCGGACTGATGCGTGCATCAATGGTGATGCCTGTCTCCACGATGTTGGCAACGGCATTTTGTCGGGTCAGGATAATCAATGCGCCCTGTTTGATCTCGCCCATATAGACACAGGCTTTGCAAATGTCTTCCGTGTCGTATTCAATGACTTTTTGCGTTCTGAATAACCGAAACCGGTGGAACTTTCTGTTGCTTGCCTGTGTGCCAATGGTGAACAGGAAATGACGTATTTCCGGCTGGAAAATGATGAATAGCGCGATGAAGCCGACACTGACAAAAGCACCTAAGATGCTGCTCAGCATTTCCATTTGCAGTGCGCTGACAACCTGCCAGATGAGGAATATGGCGACAATGCCGACGAAAATGTTGATGCCCGATGTGCCTTTCAACAGTCGGTACAGCCAATACATGAGCGCAGCGACCAAGATGATGTCGATGATGTCTAAAAGCCGGATTTCGATAAACAATGGGATCATGGCAAGCGATTTATACTGCAAAAATAGTTATTTTACTTATCTTTCTGTTCTTGGAAGTTCAATACCCAGCCTCAAAAAACTTTTCACACAGCATGACGGCCTCTTTGGCTTTCTGAACGTCGTGAACACGGAGAATGTCGGCTCCATTGAGCAAGGCGATGGTGTTCAATACCGTCGTGCCGTTTTCAGCTTCTTGTGGGGTGGTTTGTAATGTTTTGAAAATTAAAGATTTGCGTGAAATTCCAATAAGGATGGGAAATCCGTTCAAGCGGTAGCGATCCAATTGCTTCAAGAGGCGGTAGTTTGCAGGAATGCTTTTCCCGAAGCCTATGCCGGGGTCGAGGATGACCTGTTGCGGACCGTATGGCTGTAATTTTTTGAATTGTTGCTCGAAAAAGTCCATGACGGTTTGATGGATATCGCCGTCTAAGGCGTTGTTATGTATGGTTTCGGGCGTTCCGACACAGTGCATCAAGATGTAGGGAATATGGTTGGTGCCGATATAGGGTAGCATACCCTCGTCAAATAACCCGCCCGAAATGTCGTTGATGATGTCTGCACCTTCGGCAACACATGATTCGGCGACGGTGGCACGGAAGGTGTCAATGGAAAGCAAGGCTTCCGGAAAACGTTTCCGTATGGCTTTGACAATGGGCAACAGCCTGTCAAGCTCTTCCCGTTCTGTCGCAATCGGGTTGTTGGGCCGCGTGGAACAGCCTCCAATGTCAATCATGTCGGCGCCAGCAAGGAGCATGTCCTCGCAATGGCGTAATGCGGCATCCATGTCGTTGAAACAGCCCCCGTCCGAAAAAGAATCGGGAGTCAGGTTGAGAATGCCCATGATAACCGGATGGTCGAATACGTGGCGTTGTTTTTTTATTTCAAGTGAAAACATGAGTCGTTGATTTTGAATTATTTCCGTTGGCAAAGGCCTTCTTTGTGCAAAAATTACCGATGGGATTGTCAAAAAACAGTAATTTTGCAAAAATACGAATTAGTCGCACATCATGGATACCACCACTCAATTTCATGCGGTTGTGAAGCGTTGCCGCAAGCTGTTCATGGACAAGATGAAAGATTACGGTCCGGCGTGGCGCATTCTGCGCACACCTTCTATTACGGATCAGATCTACATCAAGGCAAACCGTATCAGGACTTTACAGACCAAGCCCGAACACCTTGTCGATGAAGGTGTGGAGCCTGAGTTCGTCGGCATTGTCAACTATGCGGCAATGGGCATTATCCAGTTGCAATTAGGAGTGGTGGAACAGCCCGACCTTTCGGACGAAGAGGCTGCCCGGTGGTACGACAAGGTGCTGAACGAAGCCTTTGAACTCATGATGCGAAAAAATCATGATTACGACGAGGCGTGGCGTTCCATGCGCCTCAGCTCGATTACCGATTTGATCCTGATGAAGATACTGCGGGTGAAGTCCATAGAGGACAACCGAGGCGAGACACTTGTTTCGGAAGGCTTGGATGCCAACTATTACGACATGATCAATTATGCGGTGTTTGCCTTGATTCTACTGTCGGAGGGTGTCAAAAAATGAAAAAGGCCTGTCCGATACTGTGTTGGCTCAACATCGGCATTGCCATTGCTGCGGCGGTAGGCATTGCCTTTGTGCCGGCCTTCTCGCTGTGGTTCTTAATCGTATTGATACTGAATCTGTTATTGCCGCTTTGCCGTTGCTGCACGCGCTCGAAATCCGCTCTGACGGTTTCACGCATCCTTGTCGGAGCCTTGTTTGTGTTCAGTAGTTTTATGAAGGGTGTCGATCCATTGGGAACGAAATACAAGATCCTTGATTATTTGGCGGCTTACAACTTGCAATGGTTCAATGAAATAGCGTTGATTCTTGCCGTTGTGTTGATTCTTGCGGAGTTTGTTGTAGGCATTTGTCTGTTGACCAATGTGTTTCCACGCCTTGCCGTACTCGGAGCGACAATACTGATGCTGTTTTTCACAGTCACCACGTTGTTCGATGCGCTTTACAATATTGTCCCTGATTGTGGTTGTTTTGGCACCGCCATCAAGATGAGCAACTGGCAGACTTTTTATAAAAACCTCGTTATTGATGTGCCGTTGCTGCTTTTGGTATTGAATAACAGGCAGTTGAAAAACCGTTTGACATGGCGTGGACAGTTTCTCCTAGGATTCCTTTATGCGGTGCTCTTCCTTTGTTTTGAAATTTACAATTACCGTCATCTTCCGGTCCTCGACTTCATGGAGTGGAAAGTGGGGAAGCAGATGATCCAGGAGCCTCAGGGCGAACAGCGTGTCTATTTGACCTATAGAAATAAAGCCAGCGGAGCAACGCAAGAGTTTCTGTCACCTGATTATCCGTGGGACGATTCGGTGTGGATGAGCCAGTGGGAGTTTGTCGATCAGCGGACGGAAGGTGATGCTGACGTTCTGGGTTTTTCCGCGTTGGATGAATACGGTAACGATGTGACGGAAATGCTGCTGGGTACAGAGCATTTGCTTGTGTTTACAGCGCACGACATGTCGAAAGTAACGGAAAAAGAGTGGGGTAAGATTGCTGCGATTACTGATGCTGCTGACCGTCACGGTTATTACGTGGTGTGGGTTACAGCCTCGAATCCCGATTATGTGGCAAGGCTGCGGCGTGAACATCCTTATTTGTACGAGGTGTATTATGGTGATGCGTTGGAAATCAAGACGATAGTGCGTTTCAATCCGGGTTTGATACTGCTTGATAAGGGTCTTGTGATCGATAAATGGAGTGCCATCGACTTCCCGCAGGGCAAGAAACTTGAAAAACTATTCCTCAACTGACACTGCTCATGGTCGCCTACATCATCAGAAAACTGCTTTATGGCATCGCGGTGCTTTTCGGGGTCGCGACGTTGGTGTTCTTTTTGTTCAACATCCTTCCGGGTGATCCGGCGCAAATGATGCTGGGGCAGCGTGCCGACAAGGAATCGGTAGATGCCATCCGTGAAGAATTGGGTCTGAATCAGTCTCTTGCCAAACAGTACGTCGATTATCTGAACGACCTTGTCCCCTTGTCGTTCTACGACATTTCCGATGGAGAAAAACGGCTTGACAGGCTGCACCCTTATAGGCTGTTGGGCAAGACTGCAACGACGGCTGTTGTGCTGAAAGCGCCCTACCTGCGTTCTTCCTACCAAAGCAAACGCAAGGTGAGCACCGTGCTGGGCGAGGCATTTCCCAACACCTTGCTGTTGGCTTCCGTTTCCATTTCCATCGCACTAATTCTCGGTTTGTTCATCGGCATTCTCACGGCGGTTTTTAACACGCGCTTCCTCAATAAGCTGACTTTATTCATCACTACAATCGGCATGTCGTTGCCTTCGTTTTTTGCCGCCATCCTCATGGCTTGGGTTTTCGGTTTTTTATTGGAACGCTATACCGGGCTGAGTATGACGGGCAGTCTGTACACCGTAGATGAATACGGCAGTGGGGAATACCTGAGTTTGGCCAATCTCATTCTTCCAGCCTTGACTTTAGGAATGCGTCCCTTAGCGGTGGTGGTCGAACTGACTCGCACCTCGTTGCTTGAAGCACTATCTACGGAGTATGTGCGCACCGCAAGAGCCAAAGGGTTAAAGCCGTCACGTGTCATTAGTGTTCATGCCTTGCGCAATGCGTTGAATCCGGTAGTGACGGCCATTTCGGGCTGGTTTGCCTCGCTGCTGGCGGGAGCCGTCTTTGTAGAGTATGTCTTCGACTGGAAAGGCATTGGGGTGGTGGTGGTCGATGCACTCGAAAAGTATGATTTTCCGGTCATCATGGGGGCGGTGCTGCTGATCGCCGTCATGCTTGTCTTGGTCAACATCGTGGTGGATATCATCTATGGCATCATCGATCCTCGTGTGCGCATCCGGTGAAAAACAAGAGGCAAATAGGGATTCGATAGGATGTTTTTGCTATTTTTGCATCACTACGTCAGCAGGATAAAATGTTTTTATCGCTGAGGTTGCTACAATCGTAACCGGTTGATGTGTCGGGATAATAAATTTGTTGATGCCGAGTTATGAATGTGGCGAAAGGATTTTTTTGAAATGATTAACCCAATAATACAATACCCATGAAAAGAAACAAGATAGTTGCCGGAAACTGGAAGATGAACCTTACTTTCAATGAGGCACAGGAATTGGTCGATGATTTGCTTGACCGTCTTGAGGAACAGGAAGACTTGAAATGCGAAGTCATTCTTTGTCCGCCTTTCCCATACTTGGAATTGCTGACGGATTTTGAATTTGACGAACAGCTTTACAATGTGGGAGCACAAAACTGTGCGGCATACGAAAAAGGTGCTTACACAGGCGAAGTGTCGGCTTCCATGTTGAAGTCCTTGGATGTGGACTACTGCATTGTGGGGCATAGCGAGCGGAGGAAATATTTCAATGAAACCGATGCCATGTTGGCGGAAAAGGTCAATAGGTTGGCGGAGAATGAGATGTCGCCGATTTTCTGCGTGGGAGAACTGCTTGAAGAGCGTGAGGCGAACCGCCACCTTGATGTGGTGCGTCAGCAGGTGGAGCAAGGATTGTTTCATTTGAACGCCGAGGCGTTTGGAAAGGTGCTGATTGCCTATGAACCTGTTTGGGCTATTGGGACGGGTAAGACCGCCACGCCGGAGCAGGCACAGGAGATGCACGCCTTTATCCGTGACCTTGTGCGTAAGAAATACGGCGATAAGCTGGCTGACAATCTGCGCATCCTCTATGGGGGCAGTTGCAATGCCGGAAATGCTTCGGCAGTGTTTGCACAACCCGATGTGGACGGCGGCCTGATCGGAGGCGCTTCCTTGAAATCGGAAGACTTCGTTTCGATTTGCATTCAAGCATCGCAACTATGAGTTATGTAGAATACACGTTCTCTGCACCTTCTTCGGAAGTGCAGCACGATATGCTGAGTGCCATGCTAGGCACCATCGGGTTCGAATCGTTTATGGACGATACCGATACGTTCAAAGCCTATTGCCCTGTCAACTGCCGTGATGATGCGGCTGTTGATGAGATGCTGCTCGATGCGGCGTTTTCCGACTTGAGGCTACTGCACGTTGAAGAGATGCCCGATAAGGATTGGAACGAGGTGTGGGAAGCGTCCTATTCACCTGTGGCGGTGGATGCACGTTGTAGGGTGAGGGCGCCGTTTCATGAGCCTGATCCGACATTTCAGTACGACTTGGTCATCGAACCAAAGATGTCTTTCGGGACGGCCAACCATGAAACAACGGCGCAGATCATGCAACTGATGCTTGATACCGATTTCAACAATAAGGATGTGCTCGATATGGGCAGCGGGACAGCGGTTTTGGCGATTTTAGCCAAAAAAACAGGCGCGGCACGTGTGGTGGCCATCGATAATGACGAGTGGGCGTATCGCAATGCTTTCACGAACATTGCACTAAATGGCATTGAGGACATAGAAATCGTTCTTGGAGATGCCTTGTCCATCGGCGATGCGCAGTACGACATCATCTTGGCGAATATCAATAGGAATATCCTGTTGCGTGACATGAAGCACTATGTGGGGGCCTTGCGTCCCGGCGGTTGTATTTTCTTTAGCGGCTTTTATGAAGAAGATTTGGACAGCATTGGCAACGAAGCCCAGAAATTAGGTTTGCACTTGGAACGCCATTTGAGCCGCAACCGTTGGATGGCTGCAGAGTTTGTGCGCTAAACATCGTGTCATTGGAAATCCTGTTGCGGTGCATGAAGTCAAACGGCATGGATTGACTAGTGCTTATTGCTATTCGTAATTTATTATCAATCAATATGGAAGAATGACAAAACGCAGTTTTCTTGCCTTCATGTTGTCACTGATTGTCGCAACAGGGTTTTCTCAAACGCATTTTTCGACGGAAAAGGGGGCTTTTCTGCGCGAACTCAACGATTATCTTGTATCCAATACGCCCAAAGCGGAAGCCGAAGCCGTGACCCTGCTGACCAATGATTTCTCAAGTTGCTGGAACGCTTCTTACGGCACCGCCGATGCCGCTCTTGTGATCGATCTTTGCGAACGTGCGATGGCACGTCCCGATGCGAGGACTTATACCGGTGTCAGGGCTTTTGTTGAAACACTAACGGCGTTGCCTCGGTCGGGGATGACGCAAAATGATATTCGCAATTGGCTGACCCATACCAAACTGCGGCATGAAAAGTCGATGTCGAAGTTTTCATCCTACATGGAATCCTGTCGCAATCTGTTTAAAAACGGCGTGTTGGCAGGCAGAGGCAATTCCAACTGGGTTTTGCGAAAGGCAAGCTATGGCTTTCCGTCGGAAAACACCTTTGATCTTGACGTGAAAAGCGGTAGCTTGATCCTGATTACTCAAAATGACAGCTCTATGGTTCACAATACCAAAGGTGTGTGTCATTTCGATACTCAAACTTGGGAAGGTGAAGGCGGAAAAACAGACTGGTCGCGCTTTAATGTTGCTGATAATGAGGTGTATGCCGTGCTTCCAAAGCGTTATCAGATTGACCTCTCAAAATCGGAATATGCCATAGATTCCGTGTTGTTCTACAACAAGAAATACTACGACAAGCCTATTTTGAGCCGTTTTGAGGACAAGGTGTCGAATTCCAAGCCGAATGAAAAGACACCCTATCCGACATCACGCCCTTACAGTGCCCATTACCGAATCGAAAACATGTTTTTACATGTGAACTTTGAAGGAGGCATTGGCATGGTGGGCAAGCGCATGGAGGTGTTTGGTGACGAGGGACGTAGGGCAAGGTTCACTTTCATCAGAAACCACAAGCCGATGGCTTCAGTGCAGGCGCTCCGCATGGTGCTGAACGATGATTTTTTAGTCTCTAACAGTTGCCATGCGTGTATCTACATGTACGATACGGCCAGTGGCGGCAATACCATAGACTCCATCTATCATAATGATTTGGGTTTCCGCTATGACAACGATAAGCATCGTTTGATCCTTTACCGTTCTGAAAGCGGTTTTGGCGATGGTCCATTCCATGACTCGTTTCACAAGATGGATATTTTTTTGGAAGCCGTTTATTGGGATTTGAATTCCGACTTGATTGAATTTCGACGTATGGAAGGCGCCAGCACAACGAGCGAGGGCGAATTGGTTTCGGCCAATTATTTCCGTAAATCGGATTACAACCAACTGCAAAGTCTCGACGGCTTGCATCCTATGGTGCGTATCGAAAAATACTTAAAAGACTATGGCAATCCGGATTATCCGAACCGTTTCAATGTCAATAACTTGGCAATGTATTTGCAATATCCTGTGGAACAGGTGATTACCATGGTGTTGCGGTTGCAATCTGAGGGTTATGTGGAATACAATCAAGAAGACAGGTCGGTTGATGTCATGCAGCGTTTTTATGACGTTATCGAGTCGAATCGTGAAAACATTGACTTCGATGTGTTCAAAATCCGCACGGTGACCACGAACCGTCAACCCAACCTGCGCCTCGACATGAAGACCAACGATCTGATTGTGCACGGCATTACCAATCCTGTTGAGGGGATGGAAGGGGCTTCTATCATCCTGAGCGACAGGAAACGTGTCGTTATCTTGCCTGACAATGCCAGGATTACGTTGAAGAAGGATCGCAACTTCCGTTTTTCGGGGGGCGTTATGGCGGGTATGCTGGAGTTCTTTACCAAGGACTGCCTGTTCTATTACGATGACTTTTATATCAAGATGTCGAAAGTCGATTCATTGCGCATGTATGCGCGTGAGAATGGCAAGGTCTATCCGGTAGAAGGTACGCTGGAACGCTTGAAAGGTCGGCTGATGATTGATAAGGGCGACAACAAGTCGAGTAAGGAAGACTATGCGGAGTATCCCATCTTTTATAGCGACTACGATTCGTACAAGTTTTACAGGCATATCAACGGCGGTGTTTTCGATCCGCATATTGAAAACGATACGACGATGGATCCCAGCCAATTGGAAGGCAAGTTCTATTATTTGCTCAGTCCGTTTGTGGCTGACAGTCTGAACGATCTGGCCATGAAGCATGTGCGTTTCGACGGCAAACTCGTGTCGGGAGGCATTTTCCCCGATATTGCTGAGCCGCTTACCGTGATGGATGACCATTCCTTGGGCTTTGAACATCAAATTGGAGCTTCAACGGAGGCTTCCTATCCCATGTTCGGCGACAAAGGGCGATTCCACGAGCATGTGCACCTTTCCGAAGACGGTTTCTATGGCAACGGACAGCTTGACTATCAGACGGCCGATTTTGCATCCGACCGTTTTATGTTTTATCTGGATTCTGTCACTGCTACCACCAAGGCGTTCAAAATGCGTGAATCGGCAACGGGCGTAAGTTTCCCCACCGCCTCGTGCGATGTGCTTGACTTGAAATGGGATGTGAACAAGCCTCAGTTGACAACCCGCACCCTCGAAAATCCGATTGCGCTGTACGACAGCACCTTGTTTAGTGGAGCCACATATCTGTCGCCCGAAGGTTATGCTGCCGATGGTACGCTGACGTTTGGTTCCACTAAGTTTGACTCGCGTTATTTTGACTTCGGCTATTATTCTTTCGAGGCCGATTCGGCTAACTTCACGCTGTATTCAGACGCTACAGAAGCCTTTCTTGCTAGCAATTACAAAGTATTTGTGAATTTCGATACCCAGAAGGTGCGTTACGACTATCTTGATGCAAAGAGCAACCTTGCCTTCCCCTTCAACCAATATCTGTGCACGTTGAAGGAAGCCGAATGGGATATGCGGAGCAACAATATCCATGTGTACAGCTCTGGCGGCTCTTTCGATGCCTACGCAAATGCCAAAACCATGGATGAACTGCTGGCGGTGAAATCGGGAGCTTCGAAGTTCATCTCTTCGCATCCCGAGCAGGATTCTTTGGAGTTTTATTGCACGGATGCCGACTACGACATGAACACCTATTCCATTCATGCCCACGATGTAAAAATCATTCGGGTGGCCGATGCCGCCGTATTCCCTTCCGATGGCAATGTGAATATCAGTCAGAATGCTGAAATAGGACAACTGATGTACGCATCATTATTGGCTGACACCATCGACCGCTACCATCTGTTTAAGGATGCCACGGTTGCCATTCGGGGCAGAAGAAACTACAATGCGACCGGCTATATGGATTACACGGCAGTGGATGGCGTTGTGACCCCGATTTATTTCGATACCATTGTTCCGGTCAACGGCGTGACCAAGGGCACGGCGCATGTTGCCGATACGGCGGAGTTTCTGCTAAGTCCCCAGTTCGGTTTTACAGGAAGGGTGGTGGCGGATTCGCGTGAACAGTACTGTCGCTACGATGGCAATTTCAGGATGATTCATGCTTGCGATGAGAATCCCAATTGGTTTGTATCAACAGCTTCTGTCAATCCTGCCGATGTGAAGATTCCCATCGTGATGGAAAAGATCAATGCCAGGCAACCTCGGGTGTGCAATGGATTGTATTGTGAAAACAATGCGGGAAGCCGTTTTTCCGCTTCTTTGATGGCGATGTCGCCGGTTGACGTGCTTCCGGTGGTGCCTGTCAACGGTATGTTATCCTACGATTCCATCTCGGCGCGTTTCCTGGTGGTCGATGAAAGCAAGCCCGATACCTATATCGATCTTTCCGACCGTTGTACGGTGAAGGGACATGGCACGTTCAACCTTGGCTTCGACACCGGGCTGGCCGATTTCGTGTGTAATGGCAGCTATATCGACTACCCGGGAGACACCCTTATGCTCGACGTGCTGAATGTCTTCAATGCGCCGATTTTCGACGACAAGATCTTGGCGGATATGGCGGAGGTTTATGCCAATGCCGAAGGTGAATCCATCGATTTGACCGCGACTAATTTCGTGTCGTATCTGAGGTCGCAACGTTCCGACAAGGAAGCCGATGCCTTGAGCAGGGATATTGAATTGGAAGGCTATCCAAGTGTCAAGTCAAGCGATTTGTACAATCAGACTTTGGTCATTCCGGCGCTGACCATGGTGTGGAACAACCGTCTGAATGCCTTTGTTTCGGTGGGCAAGATTGGTATCGGCAACATTGGCAAGAATGTGGTCAACAAATATGTGGACGGCTGTGTGGTGTTCGACCGCCGTTTGGGAACCATTACCTATTTTCTGCAAAACGACATGTTCATGACCTATCTGAGCTACAATTGCGGCGACCGTCAGTTGCAGGTTCATGCAACGTGGGGCGATGTCAATATACGGCTTGCCGATATGAAGGAGAAAAACCGCACTTTGTCGCAAAACGACGATACCTTTAACTATGTGGTGACACCTTACGAAGCTTTGACCAATTTCCTGTCGATATTGCGTAGGGCTGGAGTGCGTTGAAAATGAAAATGTTATCTGAAAGAGTATTGGAAGGAAAAGAAAAAATGTTTTTTCTTGGGAATGTAAAGTGGAATTTTGTACTTTTACACTTTCAAAAAAGTAGGATAAGTAAAACCATATTGATATGAAATTTATTGTTTCCAGCGCAAAGCTGCTGAAAGACCTGCAAGCCTTGAATGGCGTTATCGGGACGAACAACACGCTTCCCATTCTTGACGATTTCCTTTTTCAGATCAAGGATAATGTGCTTAGAATCACGGTTTCCGACCTTGAAACAACCATGTCGGTCACCCTTCAGCCTGAATTGATCGAAGGAGAAGGCGAAGTTACCATCCCGGCCAGAATCCTTGTCGATATCATGAAAATGTTGCCCGATGTTCCGGTCACACTTTCAATTGCTGAGGATACGTTGGCTGTTGAATTGGTGGCTGGCGAAGGACATTACAAGCTTGTGGGGCATAAGAGTGAAGAATTTCCGCAGATGCCTGTCATGGAAGACGTTACGGCATTTGAGATGCCTGCCGATTTACTTGCTGCAGGATTTGAAAAAACCGTTTTCGCCACAGGTAATGACGAAATCCGCCCCATCATGTCGGGCGTGTTGCTTGAGATGAAAACAGATAGTGTGACTTTTGTGGCTACCGATGCGCACAAACTCGTGCGTTACCGTAGGATGACCGAAAAGGCTTTTGAAGGCGGTGATGCATCGTTCATCATGCCGCGAAAGCCCATCAACCAGTTGAAGGCCATTCTTGCCGCCATGGCTGATGAACCGGTGAAGGTGGCGTTTAACAAGACCAATGCTTCGTTTGTCTTTGGCGACTACACCTTGGTGTGCCGTTTGATTGAAGGTCGTTATCCGAACTATGAAGCGGTGATTCCCACTACCAACCCGAATCAGTTGACCATTGACCGGGTGCAGTTCCTGAATGCCATACGTCGTGTCGCCGTGTTTTCGAGCAAGGCCACTCGCCAGGTGCGTTTCAAGATCACAGGACAGGAAATCATGCTGACAGCGGAAGACATTGATTTTTACAACGAAGCCAAGGAACGTTTGACATGTAGCTATTCGGGCGATGACATCGAAATTGGCTTTAACTCACGCTTTTTCCAGGAAATGCTTGCCAATCTTGACACTCAGGAGGTGAAACTTGAAATGTCGGCTCCCAACCGCGCCGGTATTCTTACTCCTGTTGACAATCCGAATGAAGGGGAAGACATCTTGATGCTACTGATGCCTGTCATGCTGAATCAGTAACGATATTAATATTCACCCTAGGCGTGGTTGCTGAAGGTGAAGATTGTTTTTTTCATGGTAAGGCTCTCGATGAGGGCCTTTTTCTATGGCATCAAAAAAACGAGGGCCGACCATGGTCGCCCTCGTTAGCATGATGTTTGCTCGGCTATGAAGCCCAAAGCAACTATTAGAGCTTCGGTCCGGCACTGACCAAAGCTTTGCCCGCTTCGTTTTCTGTAAACTTGTGGAAGTTGTCGATAAAGCGTTTGCTGAGGTCTTTTGCTTTTTCTTCCCATGCGTTCTTATCCAAGTAAGTGTCGCGCGGGTCGAGGATTTTCGGATCGACACCGGGAAGGCTTGTCGGAACTTTGAAGTCGAAATAAGGAATCGTCTTGGTGGGAGACTTGTCGATGGAACCGTCCAAGATGGCATCGATGATGCCGCGAGTGTCCTTAATGGAAATGCGTTTGCCTGTTCCGTTCCAACCCGTATTGACCAAGTAGGCTTTGGCACCCACTTTCTCCATCTTTTTCACCAACTCTTCGGCGTATTTTGTGGGATGCAGGCTCAGGAAGGCCGCACCGAAGCAAGCCGAGAAGGTCGGGGTAGGTTCGGTGATGCCACGTTCAGTGCCGGCCAATTTGGCGGTAAAGCCCGACAGGAAGTAGTATTTTGTTTGTTCAGGAGTCAATATGGAAACGGGAGGCAGCACTCCGAAAGCATCGGCCGAAAGGAAGATGACCTTTTGGGCATCGGGAGCTTTCGAAATGGGCTTCACGATGTTTTCAATGTGATAGATGGGGTAGGAGACACGGGTGTTTTCAGTGACGCTCTTGTCGGTGAAATCGATCTTGCCGTTGGCATCGACGGTGACGTTTTCGAGCAGCGCATCGCGCTTGATGGCATTGTAAATGTCGGGTTCGCTTTCCTTGTCCAAGTTGATGACCTTGGCATAGCAGCCGCCTTCAAAGTTAAATATGCCGTCGTCGTCCCAGCCGTGCTCGTCGTCGCCAATCAGAGCACGTTTCGGGTCGGTGGAAAGGGTGGTCTTTCCGGTTCCCGACAGACCGAAGAAAATAGCAGTCTCGCCTTTTTCATTGGTATTGGCCGAGCAGTGCATGGCAGCCACACCTTTCAAAGGCAGCAAATAGTTCATGATGCTGAACATGCCTTTCTTCATCTCGCCGCCGTACCATGTGTTGAGGATGATTTGCTCTTGCGAGGTCAGGTTGAACACCACGGCAGTCTCCGAATTGATGCCTAGTTCTTTATAATTGTCAACTTTGGCTTTCGAAGCCGTGTAAACCACAAAGTCGGGTTTACCGAAGTCGGCGAGTTCCTGTTCCGTCGGACGGATAAACATATTCTTCACAAAGTGCGCCTGCCAAGCCACTTCCATGATGAAACGGATTTTCAACCGGGTGTTTTTGTTGGCACCGGCAAAGCCATCCATCACATACAGTTTCTTTCCCGATAGCTCATTGGTAGCCAAGCGCTTAAGCTGTTTCCACGTTTCGGGAGTGACAGGCTTGTTGTCGTTCTTGTATTTGTCAGTCGTCCACCATACGGTGTCACGGCTCACATCGTCCATGACGAAATATTTGTCCTTGGGCGAACGTCCGGTATAAATGCCGGTCATCACGTTGACGGCTCCCAACTCGGTCATGACACCTTTGTCGTAGCCCGTCAGTGACGGATCCATTTCGTCTTTGAACAATTGGTCATAAGAAGGATTGTAATAAATCTCTTTAACGTCGTTAATTCCATAGGAAGCCAAGGCTTCTCTAATTTCTGCGATGCTTTTTGCCATGTTTTGAGCTATTTTGTTTAATAATGTTTTGCAAAGTTAGGGCTTTTATTTGAATGCGAGTTGTTTTCAACATCAATAACGTGATTTTTACTGATGCTATAGACTTATCCTATTAACCTTTGTCTTATCTATAGCCGTTTCTGGATAATTTTGTCCATTCCTGTTCTGAGATCTTGTTTGCGGTACTGCTCTTCGACAAAATAACCTACGGAAAGGTGAACGACGATACCTTCATTGTTGACAAAGAATTTGGTGGGGCTGGCGGTAAGGTTGATACGGGCGGCATCGTCAGGGTTGATGAGAAACACGTTGCTGTATTCGGTCATGAGTCTCCAGACATATTCGTCAACTTTTTCCCGGTTGTCGGGATTGTTTTCCACGAGACAGATGATGCGAATGTCTTCCATTTCATCTTCCAAATTCCGTAGCATTTTCGGAAGTTCGTTCATCACTTCATCAGATCCGTATGAACAATCGAATGCGCTGAAAACCAGAAAGGTTCCTTCGTCCATGATATTATTCAGCCGGATGCGCTTTCCATTCCGGTCTTTTACCTTGATGTCCGGTATTCGTTTTCCAAGTGTGTTTCGCTGTAGGTCTCCCATTATTTTCTGCGATAAGGCCTGGCTTTCGTTTTCTGTAAGTTGTGTCACCCCTTCGTAGTATTTTGCGTAATCCATGGGGATAATACAATCGTTTGACCGGTTGCACGATAGGTTAAGCAGTGCGAAAAACACCAATATGGACAAGGTTCTTTTCATTGGAAATGATTGAACAACAAAAATAATGCTTTTTTAGTTTACGTTTTGAATTATAGACAGTTTTTGTCTCCAGTCCCGGTTTTCTGAGATGTGCCCACATCGGGTCAAGGACATTTTGATTCAGGACCTGACCCAATCCTCATTATGAACAATCAATATCCTTGTTGGGAGATTCCGTATCGGGAATGCCCATGACAGCTTTCACACAGAGGTAGAAGTTGACTATCTTGACGACACTGTTGTTACTCCCTGTCCCTGTAAAACCCGATGATCTTACAGCGATAGAGGTATTCATACCGCGCTTGCAGCAGGTCAGACTCGGCCTTTTGATAGCGGGTCTTGCTTTCGTTGACTTCCAACAGGGTTTTCTTGCCGGTATCGAATCCTGCCTTGGCATATTCATAGGCGAGTCGCGAGGCTTCCAAGCTGTTGCTCATGGCTTCCATCTTTTGTTGAGCGGCTTGGGCGTTACCATAGGCTTGACGGATTTCCTTACGCAGGTTTTTTTCGGTGTTCTCCAATTCAAGTTGACGGTCGGCGATGGCTAATTCGGTGATTTTGACCTGATATTTGGTCTGCATCCCGTTGAAAATCGGAATGTTGAGCGACACGCCGACTTGTGTCCTGCCGTTGCGTTTGAGCTGTTCCGAGAAAGCTGTATTCGGATAGGCTTCGCTGAAATAACGGTAGTGGCCGTTGGAATAGCCTGCGTAAAAACCGAGGTTGGGATACCAAGCCGCTTTGGTAGCTTTCAGATCGTAGTGCATTTTTTGCAGGCGCAATCGGGCGGCTTCCATGGCGGGTTGGTGCAGCAGGGCTTGTTCGATGACGGCCTGAGGGGAGCTTTGGCCGATGTCAAGTCCCTCAAAAAACGCATCCGGAGCGACTACGTCAAACTCGTTCGTGTCTTCAAGTTCAAGCAGTTGGGTCAGGTTGAGCAGGCTCAGCTCGCAATCGGTCTGGGCTTGGGTGAGATTGGCTTTGTCGGATGCTAATTGGGCTTTGCTTTCGTAAACATCCGATTCGGGCACACGGCCGTTTGCAAACAGTTGTCGGGTCTTTTCCCATTGTTCGGTGGCGAGTTTCACCTGTTCTTTCGCCATCTCAAGCCTTTCTTTGCTGTAGAGCGCCTGCATGTAAAATGCCATCACGTTAAGTTCGAGGTTGAGCTTGGCGGCTTCCCTATCCATCTCGCTGGCTTGCAGGTTCAGGGCATTGCCCTTGGCGTTGTGATACAGTTCCAATCCCTGAAAGAGGGGCAATGACAGGTTGGCGCTAAAAGAGGTCGAGGCGGAGTTGTCGGCAACATAAACGCCTGTATAAGAAGGCGATTGACCGAAGCCGAGGTATTCGCCCGCATTCGCGCTGAGTTTGGGCAGCCATGCGTAGCGGCTGGCTTTGTATTGGTACTCGGCTTGCCGTGTGGCCAGCTCGCTTTTCTTCATGTCGATATTGTGTTCTATGGCATACGCGATGCAGGCATCCAAGGTCCATGTCTGCTGGGCTTGGGCTGTAAGCGTCGACAGCACCAATAATAATGAAAAGAGGCGTTTCATATCATTCTTGTTTTTCATTTCCACGGATTTTATCACCGGCTTTGAGACCGGATTTCACAGCAATGCGGATGCCATCGGACAGCCCGACTTCGATGGGTCGGCGTTCAAACTCCTGAGGCTGTTTCTCCGAAAGGCAATAATGGACAAAGGTGGAGTCGTTGAGGTATTCCACGCTGCTTTCCGGCACGGTGACGAGGTCTTTTTCCTGTTGGAGCACAATCTCGGCGTTGGCGGAATAGCCTGCACGTAGCGACACGCCTTCGGGGATGATGGCTTTGGCCTTCATCACGAAGAAGATGGCCCCGTTTTCCAAAGTGCCTTTGGGGGCGATGTATTCAAGCACCGCGTCAAACTTTTGCTCCTGCATGGCACCTATGGTCAGGGTCATGGCAGCGCCTTCGTGCACCTTGCCCACTTCGGTTTCGTCGAGTTTGCCCTTGAAAATCATGTCGCGCATGTTGGCGATGGTGGCAATGGTGGTGCCGTCGTTAAAGGTGTTGGAATTGATGACGGAATTACCCACTTTGACAGGGATATCGAGGATGGTGCCCGAAATGGTGGCTTTGATTTGGGTGTTGCTGTAGGAGGAGGCGTTGCGCGAAATGCCGTCGCGGATGATGGCCAACTGGTCCACGGCATTGTTGTAACTCTCTTTGGCTTGAGCATATTCCAATCCTGACTTCTCAAATTCTTCGGTGGAAATCAAGCCTTTCTCCGATAGGCTCTTTTGCCTTTGGTAGCTCTTCTCGATGTTGTCCAAGTTGAGTTTTGCCTGTCGTACTTGCGACTCGGCGGCGGAGAGACTGCTCACGTCGGCGATGACTTTCACCACGGCAATCACCTCGCCTTGCTTGACACTTTGTCCCGGCTCTTTGAGGACTTGCGAGACGATGCCCGACACCTGTGGCTTCACTTCCACCTCGTCGCGCGGTTCAATCTGTCCGGTGATGACGGATTTTCTTTCAATGCTACCTATCTGAGCTTCAACTATTTCATAGCTTTTCTCTTTGGTTTTCGACTGCTTGAACAGATAGACGAAGGTAGCGATAACGGCCGCTCCAAGGAGGACCAAAAACAGGATTCTGAAAACTTTCTTCATGACGGTATGTTTTGTGTTATTTCTTGATTTCATGAGGGAATATTATTCTTCTCTGATGGCATCGATGGCTTTGATTTGTATGGCGCGGAGTGCAGGCAGTATGCCGGCAACCATGCCTGACAGTACCACGATGCACAAGGCTATTACGGCTGTGTTGAAACGGATTTGAGGGTCTTGGAACATGACGTTTTCCGAAGGATTGGCTTCGACGATGAGGGCAACGACAATCATGATGCCAACGCCGATGCAAAGGCCTACCACACCGGCCAAAACGGTGAGCAGCAGACTCTCGGAAAGAACTTGCCGCACGATGGATTTCGGCTTGGCGCCCAAGGCGCGGCGAATGCCGATTTCGCGCACACGCTCTTTCACCGTGACTAACATGATGTTGCTCACTCCCACCACGCCCGACAGCAACGTGCCCAAGCCTACAATCCAGATGAGGATGTGGACACCGAGAAACATGGCGTTGAACATGTCGAACTCTTCCTCCATGTTGAAACACTGAACGGCGGATGGGTCGGTGGGTGAGATGTCGTGCCGCTCCTTGATCAGTGACATGATATTTTCTTCTATGGAGGAAATACGGGTTCCTTCTTTGGCTGTAATCGTTAGATTATCGATTTCATCGCCAAGGTTAAACACCTTTTGCATGGTGGTTAGCGGCAGAAATACGCAATTGTTGTTGGATCCGCCGAAGTTGAAATTTTCGTTATAGGTGCGTACCACGCCCACTACCGTGAAATAGACACCGTTCACTTTCACTAAAGCATTCAGCGGATCAACGCCTTTCCCGATGGTTTCTTCATAAACGCGCTTTCCCAGAAGGCAAACCTTGCGACATTCCTTGATGTCGGTCTCGTTGATGAAACGCCCTTTGAGAATCTTTGAGCGGTCGATTTCGTTGTAGTCGGGCAACACGCCTTTCACTTCATAATTGCCGTGTTTCTCTTGGTATATCACATTGTCATCGCTTGCATACAAATAACTTGTCGGGCTGATATAGGCAATCTCCGGAAACGCGGCTTTCAGGATGTTGACATCACTGTAGCTCATCTCCCAATAGCGTCCGGTTTGATAGCCTTTATAGGGTTCTTCTGTCTGGCTGGTGTAAATCATGGTGGTGTTGGTGGCAAATCCTTCCACCTGCCGCCTCAGTCCGTTCTCGAATCCGTTTCCGGTGGCGGAAAGCACGGCGAGCAGAAACACGCCCCAGAACACGCCGAAAGCGGTCAGCAGGCTGCGGGTCTTGTTGCGGGCAATGGTTTGCCATATCTCGTTCAAATGGTCAAGGTCAAGCATAGCATTCTGTATTTATCGGTAGGTCATGGCTTCGATGGGTTTCACTTTGACGGCTTTTCGGGCGGGGAAAAATCCGGCCATGATGCCGCTGACAATCAGCACCAAGGTGGCAAGAGCCACCACTCTCATATCGACAGAGGGATTCATGAACAGGTTGGTTTCGTGAACTTCATATTGTCCCAACAAGGAATTGGCCAAGGCGGAGACACTGATGCCGGCCATCATGCCGATGTAGCCGAACAGGGTGGTGATGAGCAGGGCTTCCATGACAATGGATGACAAAATGCTCGACGACTTAGCTCCCAAGGCCTTTCGGATGCCGATTTCGTTGGTGCGTTCCTTGACGGTGATCCGCATGATGTTGCTCACTCCGACAATGCCGGAAACAAGCATGGCAATGCCTATCAGCCAGATAAAGAGCTTGATGGTGGCAAAAATGCGGTTCACTTCAATGAAGTTCATGGCAGTGCTGTTGATCCAGACGGCGTTATCATCGTCAGGGGCGTATTCGTGCAAACCGGCCAACTGCCGGCGTAAGAAATTTTCGAAGTCTTTGTTTTTGGCTTCGGTCATCAAGCCTTCGGTGCTAAACGAGAGTTTCCAATACTTCTCTTGCCGGGTCAGATGTTTCAGTGTGGTGTAGGCGGTGAAAGCCCTGCTCCCTGACTGTCTGAACCCTTTGGCAACGCCAATGACCTTGTAGGCGATGTCGTTCACGAACAGGTATTGCCCTATGGCGGTTTCTTGGTCTCTGAACAGGTCGTTTTTGGTGCCGTCGTCGATGACGATGACTTTTTCAGCGTGTTTCACGTCGTTTTCGTTAATAAAACGGCCTTCTATCATCTTCACCCAACTCATGTCTTTGTAAATCGGGGTCACGCCGTTGAGAGTGGTCTGCCGAGCTTTGTTGCCGAAGACCGCCTGTCCCGAAACGGACAGCTCCGGCGTAACGTCGCATACATGGGGAAATCCCGATGACAGCAGCCGGATGTCGGCATCGGTGAAACTAATGCTTCGTTCTTTATTTTGCCCGCGATAAGGCTTTGAGGTATGTCCGCCGTAAAGGGTGTAAATATTGGTGGAACGGCTTTCGAAGTTGGACAGCATGCCGTTCATAAAGCCGTTTCCGGCCGACATGAGCAGGATCAGCATGAAGATGCCCCAAGCGATGGCGAAGCCCGTCAGCAGGGTACGCAGACGGTTGCGGCGCAGGGCGATCATGATTTCTTGCCAAAAGTCGTGTGTGAAGATCATAGCAGGGGTTGTTTCGGGTTACTTGATGTCGGATTGCCGGTCGATGGCGTTGGGGTCGTTGGCCTCTACGCTTTCAATGATGCCATCGCACAGGCGGATGATTTTCTTGGTGCGTTGGGCAACGCCTTTCTCGTGGGTGACGATGAGCATGGTGATGCCGCTGTCGTTCACCTCGCGAAGAATTTGCATCACTTCGGCTGAGGTCTTGCTGTCCAAGGCACCGGTAGGCTCGTCGGCAAGGATGATTTTAGGCTGGGTCACCAAGGCGCGGGCGATGGAAACGCGCTGTTTCTGTCCGCCGGAAAGCTCATTGGGGTAGTGATCGGCCCATTCTTTCAGACCAAAACGCTCCAAGTATTCCATGGCCAGCGTGTTGCGCTTGCGCCGAGCCATGTTTTGATAATACAAAGGCAAGGCCACGTTTTCCATGGCGGTTTTGAAAGGAATCAGGTTGAACGACTGGAAGATGAATCCAATCAGGTGGTTGCGAATCTCCGCCGCCTTGTTTTCGGAAAGGTCTTTCACCAACTGACCGGCAAGATGGTATTCTCCCGTGTCGTAGCAGTCGAGAATGCCGAGAATATTGAGCAGGGTGGACTTGCCCGAACCTGAAGCGCCCATGATGGAAACCATCTCGCCTTCGTTCACCTCAAGGTCGATGCCTTTCAGCACATGCAAGGGCTGTGCCCCGAAATAGGTCTTGTTGATGTTTTTGAGTCGGATCATGGTCATGGATTGATGTTATTAATAAATATAGGTGTGTGGATGATTCATACGAATAAGGTGTGTTGTTTTCTTTTTCTGATAGAAGTGCCCCTTGGTCCAAAGGGTTGGTAAAAATACTCTTTTTCTACATGTACTAAGTACGGAACACCCCCAATTATTGTTACAGACGGAGAAAAAAATCGGGAGCGCATTACTTTTCATGGTAGATTCCTGATAACTGAACTTTACCTATTGATTTTCTGTATTTTACAAGTTGTAACATTATTGTATCAATATATTAGTACACTACAAAGATACAACAAAAAAGAGAAAAGCAAGGAAAAAATGAGATTTTTTTCAGATTTTTTTGCAGGTTCGAGAAGATCGTTGTGGAAAATGGTCATTATTCCAAGCAATGGCGGCAAAAAGCCTTCTAAGAACCTGTATTATCGGTAAAGTTGAAATAGGGCATTGCTGCTAAAAGAATGTGCTGCTCTTGAAAAAGTGGACACGGGAAGGAAGAAAAAGTCCTGAATTCGCTATCAAAAAAAACGGAAAAAGTCCCGATAGTATGATAAAAAAGACGGAAAAAGTCCTGAAAAATGGATAAATGTTCATGGAAAAAGTCCTGAATTGTTGCAGAAACAGTCTCATTTCCAAGCTCCTCTCTCTTACAATACCTCTTGACAATTCTTCCCCAAGGTATTCTTTGCTGAACGTATGGAGGGTGTCGTAGCAGGGCAGGATATAATCGTCCAATACTCCTGTTGAGCGCAAAGCGTGAAAGACTTGCGAAGCACTCTTGCCCAGCGTGTCGGACAAGCTGATATGGTACAAAAAAAATAACTATTTCTTGATAGAGCAGTCGTTTTGAAAAAGAGTTGAGGACTTGGTTGGAAGTGAGATTTTGAGATCATATCATGGCACTGTTGATACCTTTTCCTGACTTTGACAGATTTTTAAGGGTTGATTTTGCAACTTGTTGATTTTTAGTTATATTACAAGTTTTAGATGCGATTTGGAGTGTCCCGTTACGGTTCTTTTGCAGTTTTGTACATGTTTATCCGTAGAAAACCGAACAAGAGCGGGACTTATAGCGTGCAAGTCGTCGCTAAAACCGACGGGCGCTACAAGTTGAAGAAGTCTTTCGGCGCATCTGCCGAAGAAGAAATGCCATCCGTCGGCTGTTTCTTGGAGAAATCTGATTTGGGTGTCCCATTGTCAAAGTCAGGAGCCGCAGCAGCGATTTGTTTCTCAGTTTTCATGGCTGCAAAGATAGTTTTTATTCTCAAAACCCCTTGCGGTTTAGAATAAAAACCCTACTTTTGCAACCGATAAACATGTCACATGTGACACGAATATCGGATAAATGGATATAAAAAGAGACCAGTACTTACAGCAGCTGATAGACCGTCAGCACAACGGGATGATTAAGGTTGTAACAGGTGTGCGCCGATGTGGAAAGTCCTATCTGGTGTTCAACTTGTTCAACAACTACCTGAAATCAAACGGCGTGGACGACAAGCACATCATCAAGGTGAATTTGGAGAATCGCCGAAACAAAAAGCTTCGCAATCCCGATGCGCTCCTTGAATATATCGACGCACAGTTTGTCAACCAGGACATGTACTACATCTTGCTCGACGAAGTGCAGCTGGTGGATGAGTTCGAGGATGTGCTGAACAGCTATCTTGACGTTCCCAATGCGGATATGTACGTGACCGGATCCAATGCCCGTTTCCTTTCAAAGGATGTCATCACCGAATTTCGAGGCCGAGGCGACGAGGTTAAGATATACCCGCTTTCGTTTGCCGAGTTTATGTCCGCATTCAACGGTAGCAATCAGCTTGGCTTGGACGAATATATGACATTCGGCGGCCTCCCTCTGATACTCTCCTATAAGACGGAAGAACAGAAATCGGCATATCTGAAGAACCTGTTTGAAGAAACCTACATCAAAGATATCAAAGAGCGTTATCACATCCGTCACGGAGAAGAGTTTGAGGAACTGCTCAACATCATTTCATCTTCCATTGGAAGCCTTACCAATCCAACAAAGTTGTCCAAGACCTTCCAAAGTGTAAAGCATGTGGCAATCAATCCCGAAACCATCAAGAACTACCTCGAACACCTCTGTGACTCATTCCTGGTGTCAAAAGCGATGCGCTACGATGTCAAAGGCAAGAAGTATATTGATACACCTTCCAAGTATTACTTCACCGACATGGGGCTGCGCAATGCCCGTATCAATTTCCGTCAGGACGAAAAGACCCACATCATGGAGAATGTCATCTACAACGAGCTGTTGATCCGTGGCTTCAATGTCGATGTGGGTGTAGTGCCTGTGGTCACTCGCGACGCTAACGGCAAACAGGTACGTTCCCAGCTTGAGATTGACTTTGTATGCAACCAAGGCAGCAAACGCTACTATATCCAGTCGGCCTTCCGCATGAATGATGAGGAGAAACAACAAAACGAGCAGGCCCCACTTACCAAAGTGAACGATTCGTTCAAGAAAATCATCATTACCGGAGAGGAAGGCCTCATCCATCGCAACGAGCAAGGTATCACCACCATGAGCATCTACGACTTCCTGCTCAATCCCAACGCTTTGGAGTTATAATGAATCATGCTTCGCAAATAAAAATAATAACCATGTCATTCGATTACTCTGTAACAAAGCTAAAACGAGTCAAGTGCTCTAATTCTAATTGCAACCACGTGTTCAGAATCAATGATGGGCGGGAACCAGTTGTCCTGACTTTGACAGATTTTAAGGGTTGATTTTGCAACTTGTTGATTTTTAGTCATATTGCAAGTTTTGAAGCGATTTTGGGTGTCCCGTTACGGTTCTTTTGCAGTTTTGTACATGTATATCCGCAATAAACCGAACAAGAGCGGGACTTATAGCGTGCAAGTCGTCGCTAAAACCGGCGGGCGCTACAAGTTGAAGAAGTCTTTTGGCGCATCTGCCGAAGAAGAAATGCCATCCGTCGGCTGTTTCCTGGAGAAATCTGATTTGGGTGTCCCATTGTCAAAGTCAGGGGACTTGGTTGGAAGTGAGATTTTGAGATCATATCATGGCACTGTTGATACCTTTTGGTTATGCTTTAAGTGTTTTTCTGTACTTTTGCGGCGAATTTAGGTTTTGATTTTTACTCTGATAAAACGTTTATAGTACAGGCAGATTATGATTATATGTTT
>JBGYXG010000016.1:0-5120 GCA_041842465.1 Candidatus Limimorpha sp. | reverse complement strand
CCAATTTGTCCTGATAATATACATTACCTTCCTGAACTTTGTACCCTTTTTGGGAGTTTAGAAAATCAGAAAGATCTGTTTTCCCTTCAAATACTAATCCTGTTTTGGTGTTTCCACCACCTTTGCCTCCAAAAATCATATTGCTATAGTTACTATATTGTTATTATTTGTAATCAGTAATTCCGTCAATTTTCCTCTTTTGTCAGGGTTGGCATTAATGCTTCTTTTAGCTTCAACCCGTTGTATATGGAAATCGACATACAAATCATCAAAGAAATTGTCGTTTTTATCTTTGCCCTTTACATCCGAATTGCTTAATATCCAAGTATGATTTAAACTGTCTAGTTTGCGACTAAAATTCCTTAAACGAATTTGTTCATTGTCACCGAACTCCTCTTTTGCATAGGAGTTAAAACTTGAAGTTTCGCTCAGCGGTTTGTATGGTGGGTCGAAGTAAAATAACGATTTATTGTCTGCATAATTAAGAGTTTGCTCGAAATCACCGTTCAAAATTTCCACTTTTTTTAGTGCATCGCTTACAGCCCATATATTTTCCGTATCGCATATAGTAGGCTTTTTGTAACTTCCCATCGGTACGTTAAACTCGTTTTTGTGATTCACACGATACAGTCCATTGAAACAAGTACGATTTAGAAAAATAAACAATGCGGATTGCTCTGATTGCGATTTTTGTCGAATGTTGTACTGTGCACGTTTTTGGTAATAATATTCTTTCTTTTTGTCTTCTTTTTCGTCCAATCCGTGATATTCATTTTGTAAAACCTGAAGAATTGAAATTAACTCTTTCGGGTAGTCGGCAATGGTTTTATACGTATTTATCAAATCGGCATTAATGTCGTTGATGACAGCTTTCTTCATTTTGGGGAAGTTGTATAACATCCAAAACAGCACGGCACCACTTCCTACAAAAGGCTCAATGTAAGTAAAATCGGTTTCTGTGATTTTTGGGGGCAAAACCTTTTCAATGTCCGAAATAAGTTGTGTTTTGCCACCAGCCCACTTCAAAAACGGCTTTGCTATTAGGTTATCTGCCATATCAATATATTATATGATTGTTGTATTGCAAAAATACATTTTTTTTGATTTCTAAATTTGGAAAGATCCTCTTTGGTTCATATTTGATTTCTATGTAACCTTTCGAAAAGGATTTTGCTGACGGTCGAGACTATGTATGGGATTGCAGACAGGAACTTTTTCCACTTAAACTAAGATCATTTATCAAACTAAGATCATTTATCAATATAAAGATGTCCAATCCATTGAATTGTATAGAGCAAAAGCCCGCAATAATCCGACTTACGGAACCCCCAGTGTCTTTCTGCAAATCTCTATCTCTTCGGGATCGCCGGTATATTTGCCGAGGTCGTCGCTGAGTTTGACGACTTTCTTCCAGTCGCGTTTTTCGGTAATCTTGGCCGCAGTGAGCTTCACGACGATATTCATCGGTTCGGTGTTGTCCACGTCGCAGGTGAAGTGTGTGCCGATGCCGTAAGAATCTTTCATGCGGTTGTTCACGGTGTGGTGCAGCGCTATGGCTTCATCCACGTTGAGCGAGTTGCTGAAGACAATGCTTTTCACACCGGGGTCGATGCCGAGTTCCTTGTATTTGCTGATAATGGCTTCCAAGGCTTCCACGTTGTCACCGCTATCCACGCGCAGTCCGTCAAACAGCTTGGCGTGCAGCACGGTGAAGTTCTTGAAGAACGCATTGCGCGTATAGGTGTCGTACAGATAAATGCCAAGATTGCCGGAATACACTTCCTGCCAGTAGTCCATGGCGATATAGTTGGCTTCGGTATAGCCGAACAGCGAGCAGGTTTCGATAAACTGATGGCTCATGGTGCCAATGGGGGTGATGTTGTACTTGTGGGCGAGCAAAACGTTGGACGAGCCCACAAATCTCACCTTGTCGTATTTTTTCTGCGCCTCGACGAACGACTGGATGACCATGTCCTGATGGTCAAATGAAAAACGACGGCGGGTGCCGAAATCGGAGAACTTGACACCGTTCTCAATCAGACGGCAAGCCTTATTGAATGATTTCTGATACTCGTGTTCGCGGTTGTAATGGGCAAATTCGCCTCTGAGTTCATGGCTGAGTTCCGAAATGGTCGAAAGGATGGGCATTTCCCAAAACACAGTACGCCAGAGATAGCCCGAAACTGTGATGTGCAGATGGCCTTCCTCGTCCTGAGTAATGTCAAGCTCGGAAGAATCCATCGAAAATCCTTTCAAAAACGTAAAGAACCAGTTCGGGAAGTAGTAGCATTTGTTGCGCATGAAGCTAAGTTCCTCATCGTTCAGACGTAATTCCTCAATCATCTTGAACTGTTCTTTTAACTTTTCGGCGAAGCCTTTCGGATACACCGAGTTGTTGCGATCGACAAAAGTATATTGACCGAGGGCGCGTGAAAATTTTCTCAGATAGGCATAACAAACGCTAAATGTATATAAATCGTTGTCTAACAAACTGTTGATTATTCTTCTCATGACGAATTATTTTAATATTTCACGAAAACTCGACGGCAAAGATACATTTTTCATTTCAATGGCCGCCAGAAACAAGGGCGCAATCTCTTCATCGCTGAAGCCGGCAATGCCGCATCCGATGCGTGTGACTAAAAAATGGAGTTCGGGATGTGCTGCCGCATAGTTGATAAAATCGTCCACATAGGGTTTGATGGTGTCAACGGGGCCTTGCATGGTGGGGATGGCATAGCATCGGCCGGTCATGCCGACGCCGACACCCCATTGTGCGTCGAAATCCTGGTAGGCTTTTCGGGCGGCGCCACCGCCATGTGCGCCTGCCAAATTGCTTCCGAAAACAAAAATCTCGTTTTCTTTCAACGTATCGATAAATCTCGGGGTGATTCTCTCAGTATTCATAACGGATAGCATTTGTCGATGGTCATTTTAAAGGTCTTTTAATCTCTTGCCGCCACGCCGCAAAGGTGAAACAGCATCCGTGCGCCCACGTTGCCGTCCCAGTCATTGTCGCCCGGCGACACCTCGCACAAGTCGAAGCCAACGATTTCCTTTCCGCTTTCCTTGATGCGGTTGAGGAGGTAGCAAAGCTCTTCGTATTCCATGCCGCCCGGCACGGGGGTTCCGGTGTTGGGGCAGAGCTTGGGGTCAAGGGCGTCGATATCGATGGAAAGATAAACTCTGACGGGTAATGCGGCAATAATCCCATCTACAATGTGTTTAAAGGATTCGCCCTCATAAAGGCGGCGGCGCATGTCGCGGTCATAAAACACTTTGATCCGTTCGGACTGGCTTACCGTTAAATCACGTTCTTGGTGACAGTAGTCGCGGATGGCGACTTGAACGAGTTTTTTTACATTGCCGAATTTCAACGTATTATGGAATATCGAGGCGTGTGAATACTCAAACCCTTCAAACGCCTCGCGCAAATCAAGATGGGCGTCGGCGTGGAGTATGCCGTATTCCACACCTTCCTGATGCAGATACTGATGATAGGCGAGGGGGATGCTGTGGTCGCCGCCCAACAGCCCGACAACCTTACCTTTCGATTTCCAATGGGCGATGCGGCTGCGCAGCCATTCGTCCTTCTTTTCCGTTGCCATCTTGATGTCACGGTACATCGGAGCAAAAAGCTCCGGATTTGTTTCCGTTTCTCCCGTCTCAATGCCTTCGATAATGCGTTCGCTGACGGGAATCAGGCTGTCGTGCAAGGCGCGAAGGGCTTCGGGAAAGCGGTCCATCCAAATGCCATTTTGCCATAGGTCGGGATAGTCGTGATGGCAAAGATCCACCTGCATGGAGGCTTCCAGCACGGCGGCAGGACCGTCAACGGTGCCACGGTTGTAGCTCGTGGTGAGTTCCCATTCCACAGGGATGATGATGATTTGTGCTTCATCGGGATCGCATGGCAATCCGTAAATGCCAGACCCGGAAAGGGCTGCTGCGTTGGGATCAAAAGTGTTGTTTGGCATGGCGATATGATTTTGGGCAAAAATACGAAACTTTCTGTCTGAACCTGTCGCTTTTTCGCCTAATTTTGCTGCATGGACCTGTTTTCGTGCTTATCGCCTTTTGTGTTTTGTAGCTTGGCCAGCGGCAGCAGTGGCAACTGTTATTATGTGGGCAAGCACGACGAAGGGGTGTTGGTGGATGCAGGCATCAGCCTGTCGCAGATCAAACGCCGCCTGAGCCGTGTTGACATCCAGCTGTCGCAAGTCAAGGCGATATTGGTCACACACGATCATATCGATCACATCAAAGGTCTCGGGGCAACCGCCAGAGCCTTTAACATTCCTGTGTATGCCCATCCTGCGTGCTTGCAAGGCCTTTCTGTCAGCAAAAGCACGAAGATGATGGACACGGCGCTGTTTCGTCCCATCGAGGCGGAGCAGTCTTTTGAGATATGCGACATTCATATCGAGTCGTTTCCGGTGATGCACGACGGCAACGGCACGTTGGGATACCACTTCAGGTTGGAAAACCACACGCTGACCATAGCCACCGACGTGGGGGCGCTCGATGCCGTGGTGAAACGCTATCTGAAAAAATCCGACTCTATCGTCTTGGAAGCCAATTATGACGCCAAGATGTTGCAGGATGGCGGTTATCCCTATGTTTTGAAACGGCGCATCGCCGGCCCTTTCGGGCATTTGTCGAACACCGAGGCTGGAAACTGCATCGCCGAATTGTACCGTCCCGACATCAAGAACATCATGCTCTGCCACTTGAGCCGAAACAACAATACGCCTGAATTGGCGTTGCAGTCGGTTTATCAGCAGTTGCGGAAACATCGCATCGGCGTTTCGCCCAACGTCTCCATTTTTCCGCTACCGCGTTTCAAGCAGACCGAACTTATTTATTTATAAAGGTAGTATTGTTATTGTAGTCCATACTGTATGGATGGGTGCTTGTTTTGTTATTGCTTCAAGTTTTTTTGTTTTATTTTTTGTTCTATTCAAAATAATCTTTTTTTGCCTTTCAGAATAGAGCAAATAAGCTGAATTCAAGTTACAAATGCAACTTTTTTGATTAAACATTGGTTTGATTTTGCAAAGTTAGCGAAAAAGTATTCGATGGGTGTCAAAAATCCGAGTTTTTTTCTTGGTCTGTTGTTT
>JBGYXG010000015.1:0-5210 GCA_041842465.1 Candidatus Limimorpha sp. | reverse complement strand
GCAGTAAAAACAGGATGTTCAACCGTAAAAACTAGCTTACCACCAGACTTCAGTATTCTATATATCTTTTTTACTAACTCAACTTTCGCAGCATGAAATGGGCAAACAGGCCTTGATGTAGCTGGGTAAAGTTGCAATCCATTGCTGGAGTTGACGTTGAATCAGAGCCGAAAGCTTTTTTCCTGCTTTCGTAGCGATTTCGTTGATCAGATCGAGCAGTTGCTGCAAGGCGATGGCCCAGTCCAATGTGCCAACTTCGTCGCACAACACATAAAACAGACCGCCGAACGAGCGAGCATCCGTACTTTGCCGATGCTGCCAGGCCAGCAAAATATAGCGGGAGAATACAATCGTCGTATGGCTGATCAGTAAATCATAGGAGCGGCCTTGAAACTCCTTCTGCAAACGAAGCAGCGACTTGGTGCACTTGAAGAAGACCTCGATGTCCCAGCGGATCCCGTAAATACGGATCACGTCCTCCACGGAGAGGGAAAGATCCGTCGTCAGCACCGCGAGCCATTCGTTCTTCTTCGTGCGATGACGGACGAATACCACGTGAACCGGTATGCCGGAGGCAAGCTCGGTTCGAATCGAACGAAGGATGCCTCGTTTCTTGCTTTGCACCGGAGACGCTGCGGTGTATAGTTCTTTGAGCGACAGCTTCCGGCCTTGAACAAGGAAACGCTTATTGTCGTTCTTGACCATGCCGATCACGTCGAGCCCGCGGGAGGCGATCTCGCCAATGAGGGGCGCGTGCGTGAACCAACTGTCCATCAAGACATAGGAGGCCGTGGCTCCGGCGGCAAGCGCGCGATCCAACATCGATACAATCACCTGCGGAGCCGACAGGAGTGCTTCTTGACGTCGCTTATACCCGTTCGTCCGTTTGTCGATCTTCTCGTTCATGCCGTTAATGGCAGATTTGCCGGAACTGATCAGCGCGAAGTCCAGCGGCAGGAAGGTATGGCCGGTCGGACCATCCCATGGTGAGCATACGAAATCCCTTGTAATAAGCGCCGGTGGCATGATCTTTGAACCTGGCCAGCAACTCAACGGCTTTGCTGCGGTTGCGTTCGAACATGGAATCGTCGACGATGAAGACGGTGCCCCGATCTGCCGACGTAAGCACGCTGACCTTCTGCACCGTCGCGACGCTGAGCGACGTCAGAAAACGACGCCAGGCAAAGCCTGCATGGTTGAGGAAACGATAGACGGCATCCTTGCCGGGAAAGGAGTCGCCCTTGCTGCTCTCGAGCAGTCGAAACCAATTCTTCTGGTGAAACAGAAGGACAAAGACGAGTTGGAATAGCCGAGCACAGCTAAAGCCAAATCGCTTACGGAATCCGGCTTGTTGAAGATGTTTCATCACTTTCAGTTCTTGAAAAGCAGGCTTTAATTCGTTTGGCAGTTGATTCAGATCGGGCTGATGGTCTATCATGATGGAAGACACCTCTTCTGTCTGGTAGTGATGGCTTGACACTCTCACTTTACCAAACGAAGTGGTGTTTTTCTATTTTGGCAAGCTGGCTATTCAACAGACCGTAAGACCGTTCTACAACTGGTTTTACATTGATTTTCTAGGTGCGAAAGTTGAGTTAAAAATATATAACATAAAACAAATTATATGACAAGGTTGTCACATGACAATGTTGTCATGTGTTGTCCGAAAGATGTTCTGCGCTCACGTTAAGATTTCCAAAATGTTTGCCTCAAATTCCGTTCCTTCTAAAGTGCTTTAAGTCTATTGAGCACAGTATCAATACAGTTTTTGTGCATACCGTGTTATTGGGTTTTGACCATGCGGAATTACAACCTTATAATATTGGGAGGCGTGCCGGTTTGTGGCGATGCTGTCCTACTCACCTGAGTAATGGAACTGATACAATGTCATACAAACCGACGCACATCAATGATTGCCGCACGGATTTTTACTGGCCTGACGGTTCGTTTGTCAGCTTTTCATATATCCGTTTTCGTAGATCATTAATACAGTGGAACTCCTCTGGTTTACCGAGGTATTTTCTGACAACATCTCCACCGAAATCGTGGATTAGCAGACCATCCGTGATGATTCCAACAAGCTCTTCTTCAGAATAATCACTGAAATAACCACGTAGCAGTACAGAATCAAATTTGAACAGTTCGGCTGCAATATACGCATCCTCGTAAACCTTCGGCGCAAGAACGGCATCTGCAAAGTCAATAATACAAAGTTTACCGTCATCGGTAATGATGACGTTGTTGCTGTTTAGATCGCCGTGGACATATACTTTCTCGCCGTAATCGTGAGAAGTGATGTAAATAAGTCTTTCCGACCTAAAGGAATCGGGATATATACTCCACCTTTCAGAACGATCTTCATCGGCAAAGATATCAATGTCATTGAACCGTGGGCAAGAGGTGTTCATTATATTCGTGAGTTTGCAAAGTTGCTTTGCTGCTTCAGATTTTTCAATGTGTGCCATGCTTTTTACGGCTTCGCCGAATGCGGTCCCATGAACATATTCCATTATCATGTAAACAAAACGATATTTATCCTCCACAAAACCATGTGCTATCAGTTTAGGGGAATGAATTCCGAGCTGATTTGCTCGCTGCATGGAAAACAATTCTGTCTGTATTTCCGTTGCCGGATCCATTCCTCCCTCACGCGGAACATATATTTTTATAACAAAATCACCAGATTTGAAAACAGCATTCGTTGCCGGTGGCAGGTTTTCGAGTTTCGCGAGTGGCAGGTTTTCTTTTTGGAATATGAAATTAGTAAGAGCAGAAAAAGCAAATAATGATTGAGAGACATTGCTCCAATCTTGCCAGTTTCCGATTTCTTCTTTAAAAAGATTCATGGTCAATAGCGCCCTCCAACAAAAAATCGTTTAGCCTCAATTTCACTCTAACATTGTGCTACTTGCAGTCTGATCGAAAGTGTCGTCCCTTCGTTCGGTCTACTGCTGACACTAAAATTTCCGCCATTTGCTTCAATGAATTTCTTGGCAATGATGAGTCCCAAGCCCGAACGTTCGCTGGATGTTTTTTCTGCAAAGCTTTGAACAAGTGTCTCACTGAATCCGACCCCGTTATCTTCGATCCGGATCTCCACCGTCCGATCATGGAGTTGCGAAATACAGATCTGTTTTAATATGTACACCTAGCCAATCTCTAATATAATCAGGATTAGTTAATACGTTCCAAACAACTTTCTTACTCAACTTTCGCACCTTGAAAATCTGTACTAAGCCTTGATAGGGCTAGGATTTTCTCTTGAAAAATCTCGTTCTTGACAGAAAAACACCTTTCTCGTTTGGTAAAATGGAAGTTGGAGAAGCTTACCATTCCAAACAGAAAGGTGCGTATCCCTATGGTACAACACAACTCTCTGTCTGAAAAGGGCCAAGAACGTATTTCGGCTGTATTCTCTACTTTACAAATCGGGCAACTGTTGCGGAAAGCAGGCATTTCCAAGTCGTTCGGATTGTCCAGTCTGGCCATCTTTCGGCTGATCTTTACGCTCGTGTTTGAAGGGCGTAACTGGTTTCGTCTTCTCCACAGCGATCGCCGCGAGTCTTTGCCTGGCAAAGATGTGGTCTATCGGTTTTTAAACCACCCGCGTTTCGCATGGCGACGATTTTTGCATGCCTTGAGTCTGAAGATCGTTCAGCATTTTGATTCCTTAACCTCTTCGTCCCGCGTTCGAACGTTCATCATTGATGATTCGGTTCTTCGCAGGGATCGCAGCAAGAAAGCCGAGTTGCTGGCCCGCGTCTTCGATCATACGACGGGGAGATATACCCGCGGCTACAACATGCTCACGCTCGGATGGTCGGATGGCTTCAGCTTCGCGCCCATTGATTTTGTCATGCTCAGCTCGGCCAAGCTGGCGAATCGCTTTTGCGAGATGAAGGAGCGTTTGTCCAAGCGTACGCAAGGCTACAAACGCCGCATCGAGGCACTTTCGCGTAAGCCGGATGCGGTTGTGGCTCTGCTTGATCGAGCGATTCAGGCTGGATTCAGCGCTGACTTTGTCCTGATGGACAGTTGGTTTACCCAAGCGCCTCTGTTGCGTGAACTGATGGCTAAAGGTCTGCATGTCATTGGGATGGTCAAGGCGATGAAACAACGATACCGGCTCGACGGAAAAAGCCTAACGCTCCATGAACTGTATGCCCTGTTGCCAAAGCAGAAAAACAAAGAAATTCTTGGCTCAGTCATCGTTCAAACCGCCTGCGGTTTACCGATCAAACTGGTCTTTGTGCAAAACCGCCATCGGCGGCGGGATTGGCTGGTTCTGCTCAGCACTGATTTGGCGTTGGAAGATGCCGAGATCGTTCGCATTTACGGCATGCGTTGGAGCATCGAGACCTTCTTCAAATTTGCCAAATCGTATCTGAAGCTGGGAACGGAGTTTCAAGGTCGTTCGTTTGATATGCTCATCAGCCACACCACGATCGTGTTTACGCGTTATCTCGTGATGGAATGGGAACGTCGTCACGAAAACGACGCGCGGTCGTTGGGCGGTCTGTTCTTCCTGTTTTCCGACGAAGTTCGAGACCTGGATCTCAAAACGGCTTTGCAACATCTGATAGCATTTTTCATGGCGTTCACGGAAGCCAAGTCCAAACGGGATCAGTCTGCCGTTTTTCGTCAACTCCAGCATTGGATTTCGAGTTTGCCCAATTATATCAAGGGTTTGTTTGGACAATTAAGCTGCGAAAGTTGAGTTACTAAAATCTCATAATCTGCTACATAGTGAAACGCAAGTGAACTTAATATTACATCAAAACTCTCCTCTGGGAATTCCACATCTTCTATAGCACAGCATTTATATTCAACCTGTGGAAAATGTGTTTTTTCTTTGGCTACCTCGAGCATTTTATGAGAAATATCAACACCTACAACAGAAGACGCTCCGTGTTCCATCGCATAAATACAGTGCCATCCATAGCCGCATCCTAAATCAAGCACACGCTTATCTTTAAAATCCGGCAGCAGCTTTCTCAATGTTTCCCATTCTCCTGCACCGGCTAGTCCCTGCTGTGAGCGACTCATTTGACTGTATTTTTGAAAAAATATATTATCATCATATTTGTTTTCTTTCATCTGAATTCCCCCTCGTTTAAAAAGTTATTTATCTCCGTTGCAATTTTTTTCACTTCTTTATAAAGCTTCTCGGTCATATCGTAGCATTCAAAAAGTGAAAGACCGAGTACTTC
>JBGYXG010000014.1:0-57450 GCA_041842465.1 Candidatus Limimorpha sp. | reverse complement strand
TATGCTTCTTGCTAAAGATGAAGAAGAGCGAGAATTAATGGGAATTGAGGATGATGCTCTTGCTGCTATGCTAAATCCCAATGGGAAAATCAGAATAGATCATTGGTTATTCGAATTAAATGTTATTAATGATACTGTTCTTGTTTACGATCTTAGTTCTGAAATGGAAAATCCTTATGTGTTCAGTATTGATGATAATATATTGGAGATTTTGACGGGAAATGAAATTTCAGACGGAACAAGGGGTTGTTCGGCGAAGAATAAAGTGAAAAATGTTCCCTTTTGTAGTGCTACGCTAAAGTACAAGGTCGTTTATCAAAAAGCAGGCATTTATTTTTCATTACAATCTAAAATTAAAAGAGAAATGGGAGATTTTTCAATAGAATTGTTCCTTACGTGTAATGGAGGGAATGCAAATCGCTACAGAGTAAAAGGGGAGAATGTAACACACTTTATTCCTTACTATTCCAAAGGTGGAGCAAATAGGGTGTACCATTATCGTCCCTATTCTGGAACAAAAAGGCTTGTTGGCTTTCATTTCATAGTCTATTTCAACGCTTACGATCAAAATGGGATATGTACATTTAACGAACGAATGCTTGAAATCCATTGCGGAGAATAATAAAGACCAATCACAAATAATTACTATAACTATGAAAAATAAACTGATCATGCTGCTTCTTGTTTTTGTTCCAGTCTTTATGTACGGACAAAGGCATGTTTTTCAGCACAACTTTGAATTTCAGGCGGGTTATGCCGCCAAGGACAAGTGCGAAGGCTCTGCCATCGACCTGCGGTATGCTCTCGGCATTACCGACCAAATCGATGCCTTGGTTTCGATTGGCAACATGCACGGAACGGATCATAACCGTTCCAATTACACTACAGTCCGTAATCTTGTTCACAACACCTTTTCAAGCACTTCGGCTCGTATCGGCTTGAGAGGATCGATTCATTTCCTGAAAATAGGCGCTTTGAAATTGTCTGCATTGTGTGGTTATTCCTACAAAACGGAAAGTCTTGTATGTGAAGTTCCCGAGAAACCCTATACATTAGGGAAATTTGGTTTTTGCTATGGCGGTACAGGGGAACTTAATTTCAAAATTACGCCTTTGGTAAGCATGGGATGGTACTACAATCAGATGAGAATTACAGGGCCACATGCAGCTAATGTTTTTTCCACTGGTCTTACCATGAGTTTTGTGATAGGTTCGCCTCGTCGCCTGTAATGTCACCATATTCTTTTATCAGCGAAAAACATCAAAATCAATGCTTTTTTTGGAGGGGGATTTTTTGTCCCCCTTCTTTTTTCGTTTTATCATGAACGTGCTTTTGAATATGCGTGCCCATTTATGAAGTTTTCTTTTCCGGTCTTCTTCTGAAAAAATCCTATCTTTGCGCCTTCATAACAAGGAAAATAGCTAAGCCATGCAAGAAGTTAGAGTACGTTTCGCCCCAAGTCCCACAGGACCATTGCACATCGGGGGTGTAAGGACAGCCCTTTACAACTACCTGTTCGCCCGTAAAAATGGCGGCAAGATGATTTTGCGTATCGAAGACACCGACCAGACACGCTTTGTGCCGGGTGCCGAACAGTACATTGTGGAATCCCTCAACTGGTGCGGCATCCAGTTCGATGAGAGCGACTATGTGGGCGGATCATACGGACCCTATAAGCAAAGCAACCGCAAACACCTTTACAAGCAGTATAGTGACGAGTTGTTGGCGAAAGGCCATGCCTATATCGCCTTCGACACGCCCGAAGAACTTGAGAAATACCGCAAGGAAGCCGAAGCGAACAAACAGACTTTCATCTACAATAGCCAGAGCCGCAAACATTTGCGCAACAGCCTCACCCTGCCGAAGCAGGAAGTCGAAGCCCTTATCGCCAGCGGCACGCCTTATACGGTGCGTTTCATGATTCCCGAAGACCGCGAAATCGTTATGCACGATCTGATCAGAGGCGAAGTGCATGTGCACAGCAATACGCTCGACGACAAGGTGCTGTTCAAGTCCGACGGTATGCCGACCTACCATCTCGCTAATATTGTCGATGACCATCTGATGAAAATCAGTCATGTGATCCGTGGCGAAGAGTGGCTACCTTCCATGCCGCTGCACGTCTTGCTTTACGAAGCCTTTGGCTGGGAAGCGCCTCAGTTTGCCCACCTGCCCCTGTTGCTCAAACCAGATGGCAACGGCAAGTTGAGCAAACGCGACGGCGACCGCTTGGGTTTCCCAGTGTTTCCGCTGTTTTGGACCGACCCCAAATCGGGAGAAACGGCTTCGGGCTACAAGCAATCAGGCTATTATCCCGAGGCTTTCATCAATATGCTGGCATTGCTGGGCTGGAACCCGGGAACGGAACAGGAAATCTTCAACATGGAAGAACTGACCGAAGCCTTCTCACTCGACCGTTGCAGCAAGAGCGGCGCCAAGTTCAATGTGGAAAAGACCAAGTGGTTCAACCATGAATGGCTCATGCGTAAGCCCGAAGAGGAAGTCGGAAAAGACTATCGGCAATGGCTGAAAGAAGAGAAAAACATCGATATTAGCCTTGAGTTTGCCATCAAAGTGGCGGGACTGGTGAAAGACCGTGTGAATTTCGTCAAGGAGATTTGGGAGCAAAGTTTCTTCTTCTTCGAAGCTCCGACAAGCTACGATGAAGTGACGGTGAAAAAACGCTGGAAGGAAAACTCGGCGCAAACCATGCGCGATGTGGCCGAGGTTATTCGTAACATCGATGACTTCAGCCTTGCCAATATCGATGCCACGCTGAACCATTGGATCGAGACCAGCGGACTCAGCATGGGGCTCGTCATGAACAGCTTGAGGCTGATGCTCGTAGGAGCCGGAAAAGGACCGCACATCGGTGAGATTATCGAGTTGATTGGCAAGGAAGAGGTGCTGCGCCGTATCGATGCCGGTATCAAGGCATTGGGTTGATTCCGAAAAACGAAAGGATTCGCCATGGCAATCATTAGCATCGAGGGAATGGAGTTTTACGCCAATCATGGCTGCTTTGCCGAAGAGCGGCGCACGGGTACGCGCTTTTTAGTCGATTTGAAGCTGAATGCCGACACGACTTACGCCGAACAGCATGACAGCCTTGAAGGTACGGTTGATTACTCCGAAGTCTATCTCATCGTGAAACGCGAAATGGAGATACCTTCAAAACTGATCGAACATGTGGCGCGTCGCATTGTGGGCGCTGTTATCCGAAACTTTCCCGCTGTGCAAGGGGCTAATGTTAAAGTGAGTAAGCTGAATCCGCCATTGGGAGGAAAAATTGAAGCTACCAGCGTTGAAATAGAATCTTTTCGAAATAACAAATAAAATTCATTTTCGTGTTTTTTCTTTGTAAAAAAGGAAAGCAAAAGCAAAATAATCCCTTGCTAAATCTTTTTATGTATTTTTGCTTGTCAAATCAAAGATAATCAAGATGAAAAAGACACAAGAAAAGATCTTCGCTTTAACCTTAATGTTTGTGGCAGTGCTGTTCTTTGCGAGCTGCAATCGTAAAGAACGCATTGATATTTCTACCGAAGACCAGCAGTTGAGTTTTCCTTGGTCGGAGAGTGAGAAGACAGTAGCCGTAAAAGCCAATTGTTCATGGGCGGTTGAAAATGTGAACAATGTCGATTGGCTTACCATCGAATCGCCATCGGGAAGGAAAGACGGTAGCTTTAAAGTTAAGGTAACAAAGAACGACGCAAATCAAGACAGAGAAGCCATGATCAAAGTGGTTTCCGAAAAAGGAAAGGCTTCGCAGTCGATCAAAGTGCTGCAAGCCACCGACATTGTTTCCGGTGGTGTCGATTTCTCGATCCTTGTCAATAGTTATTGGGGGCTCAGTCGTGAGGAACAGTGGAATACCGATTTTTACAATGAGGTGATTCCCGATACTTATAAACTTTGGGAGTTTGACCCCAACGACACCACTACTGGATACGTCATGTTTTTTGTTTATTCCGATTCATTGGGATACTTTGGTTTTCAAAAAGAAATAAAGAGCGACAGTTCAGTATATTACCGCTTCAATTATTCCATAGATTCCATCAACAATCAGGTGTTGTTGTCGTTTGAACAATTTGATACCACGCAGGTTGAAGAGTATGCCATTGACGTACAGGTGCTCAACGCTTCAACATTCAAATTCTGGCATGAATATAAGCCGCATTTCTTCGAGCGTTCGAAGTTAAGTTTGCTCGGCACCATCAATCCTGAATCTCGTGGCTTTGTCATGCCGAAATCGGTGGGAATAAAACCTGCTGACAGTCCTCTTTTCAAACAGAAGTAATCGGAATAAGTCCCATTGCGAAAGGGATTCTTTTTCAACCTATGAAAACAAAACGGCTTTTGGCATTTACTAAAAGCCGCTTTGTTTTTTACATTCATCCGATCTTTTTGTAGTTTTGTGCGATGATTCACTCATTTGTGCGATGATTAATTCAAAAGATCTTATAGGGCCACGCGCCTTCCGCAGCATTGCGATTATCGGCATAGGACTTTATGTGCTGTCATTGGCTATTATCAGCATAGCCTTTCGGCACTATGCCTTAAAGCCGCTTTGGATGATTTGGGGCATTGGCGAAGTGCTTGTTTTTTTCACGTTATCGTGGTTCTTCGGTGCGGTATGGGCAGATGGAAGCGAAAAGGCGTTTCGCCGCAAGCTGTTTTGGACGGCTTTGGGTATCCGAGCCTTGTATGCCTTTTTGATGTGCTACTATTATTATTATCAGACCGGTATTCCTTTCGAGTATGATGCTGCCGACAGTCTGATGTATCACCGTACTTCTCTTTATTTTTCAAGGTTGTTGCGTCATGGTGAATTGTCCACCTTATTTCATGAGCTTATTACCGATACCATGGGTTTTTCCGATCGTGGCTATGAAATATGGCTTACCCTTATTTATGCCGTCTTTGGTCGTAATATTCTCGTCCCTCGGCTGTTCAAGGCTTTGATGAGTGCCTACATGTGCGTTGCCGTTTACAAACTGGCAAGCCGCACTTTTGGTGAAAGGGCGGGACGGCTGTCGGGGGTGTTTTGCTTGTTCATGCCTGTCTTCATTTACTATGTGGGTGTCCACCTCAAAGAGACCGAGCTTGTTTTTCTTACCGTTCTTGCTTTAGAGCGCATGGATTATCTGATACGCAGCCGGAAATACACGTTTTGGAACATCTTTTTGCCCATTCTGCTCACGGCGTATACGTTTGGTTTGCGTACCATAGTCGGCATGTGTCTGCTTTTTGCCTTCTTTGTTTTCGTCCTGTTGTCCGATTCCTTGTTGGTCAGTCGAAAGAAGAAAGTCGCTCTTATTCTTTCCACGGCAGTCGTTTTTTTGATGTTCCTTTTTACTCCGATTGGCAAGGAGATGCGCATTGTCTATCGCCTTAAATTCACCGATCTTACTTATCATAAGGAACAGTTTCAACAAAAAGGGATGAAGCACGCCGAACTGGTTCAAAGCAAGTATTTGGCTCCGGGAATCTTCGTCTTGCCGCTTACATCGATGGTCGAGCCGGCCAACAATAACAAGAAAATGATGAATGGAGGGCATTATGTGAAGAATTATATGGCTTTCTTTGCCCTTTTTGCCATTATCCTTGCATTTCGTCAACGAAAATGGCGCGATTTCAGCCTGGTTGGTGCTTTCATATCGAGCTATCTGCTTATCATCGCTTTTTCTTTTGCTGTCAACATTGAGCGTTACCATCTGCCGGCGCTGCCTTTGCTACTTGTCATGGGTGCTTATGCCATGGTGAATTTGCAGAAAAGAGATTTGAAATTTTTCTATGCCTATTGCGTGGTGCTGATGGTAGCTATTTTCATGGCCAACTACTTGAAGCTATCGTCATTGGGTTTGGTTTGATGTGTTTCCGATGTTTTTGATAAAGTTTCTCACGAAATATGAGAAAAATTGCCTGAAACAAAAAAAGTTGTATATTTGCAGTCCCAAAGGTACTGTGGCCGAGTGGTCAGGCAGAGGTCTGCAAAACCTCCTACAGCGGTTCGATTCCGCTCGGTACCTCTCTAGAACCTGCCCTATTTTCGGCAGGTTTTTGCTTTTGTAGAACGAGCTAATTATTTGTAAATCATAATAATGCCGAATTGCAATATTTTTAGTCGGATAGCGTTAATACACTGTGTTTTTATCAACGATGACCATCAAACGTTTCTTCCTTTTTTCTTTTTTCTGTTTCGGCTGTTTTTTCATGGCCATTCATGCGCAAGCTGTCGGTATGCCTGTCAATGATTCCATTCAGGCACTTCAAACGTCTATTCGTTGCAGTGAACGTCGCTTGGATTCTCTACAAACGCTTTTAGTGCGTTGCCAGAGGGATCGGGATTCTCTTCAAGCAAATCATATCCGGCAAACGGATCAAATGCGAAAAGAAATCTTCCGGCTTGAACAGGTGCATGATTCTTTATTACTGTCCAATCAGACGTTTCAGCGTGACCTGCAGCAAAAGAACAATCTGCTTGAGAAAACGGTCGGGGCTTTTCAAGAAAAGGAATCCCTTTTTAAGGAAAAGGAGAGTCTTTATCAGGAGGCTATTGCACATTCAAATGTGGACAAGGCCAAATTGGAGGGTCAGATCGACACGAAAAATGCCAGCATTGAAGCCAAAAACACCCAGATTGATTATTTGCAGGCCAACATCCGGCAAAAGGAGGCTTCGTTGGAGCAACAGCAGCGAAATGTTGATAAAATCACCCGACAGAATGAAAGTTATATGATGCTGGCAGACTCGTTGCGTACCCGTTTGACGGAGGCGGAAAAAAAGATTATCCAAACCAACGAAGCCTTGAAATATACCGAGAAACGAGCCAAGGATGCCGAAACCAAAGTGCAGGCTGCCGTCAATAGAAAGAAGAAAGTGTGTGTGGTGCAAGGCATTGCCATGAAGACTTTCCGGACACCCAGTTGGTCGTTGTCGCCCCGTGTCAATCCCGAGACAAGCCGCACCGAATATGTCATTGTGAACCGTAACGCCGGTACTTTGGAGTTCGACTTCATCACGGGTGCTTCCGTCATGCTGTGGGATTTGACCAAATCCTTTAATCGGGAAAGGAAAGCTGTCGATGATAGCACTCGTCTCAAATTGCATGAGCTTCCGAAGTTCGACCAGCAGTTTTCGTACAGTGTGGGCATTTATGTCGGTTTCGGCGGCAGCAACCTGTTCAAGAATTTCTATGTCGGTCCTTCGTTCAAGTTCCTCGATTTCTTTCATTTTACGACCGGCATGAATATTTGCGAGTATGAAGTGCTTCGTGATGGCGTTGAGGAGGGCAGTGTGTTGGCTGCCGGATCGCTCGACAGCCAGATTGTCAAGGCATGGAAGCCCAAGCCTTTTGTCAGCCTTTCCCTCGACCTTGACTTCCTTTCCTATATCAAGAAATAGGAGGGAAAGCCCTGTCATAAAAAAAGGACGCTGTAAAACGTCCCTTGCTGAGCCACATGTCGGACTCGAACCAACGACCTACGCATTACGAATGCGTTGCTCTACCAACTGAGCTAAAGTGGCATTTGAGGCTGCAAAAATACGCAAATTTTGGAGATACGTGCATGTTTTATGAAAATATCCGCAAAAAGGTCGCTCACAAACGTTTGACAGGCTGCTCACCCGCCCCTGAATTAATGTCACTGACGGTATTCTTTGATTTCAGCTAACAATCTCACGGAAAGTTTATTGAGAAACTTTACTGTTCCGTGGGTACTGCAAAGCAAGGGTGTCGAGAGAGGCTAATACGTGTCGGAAGCGTGTCTTCATGCCTTTCGATGTTTCTTCTTGCAAGGTCTCAATAAGCAATCGGATTTCGTGTGCCAATTCCGGAGCGATGCGGCAAAACGGTACCAGTGCCGATAAGGCGTTGCAACGGGTTCCGGGGCGGAAAGTGCCGTTCATCACGATGTCCATGCAGCGGTCAATCAGTGCGGCATGGCGCTCCAAATCGTTTTCGGACAGCTTTTTCAGCAATTGTTCGCAAACAAATAGGACGTTTCGTAGCACAAGGTCGTCGTGTAGCAGAAACGGCAGTTTCAAACAAGTGTCGGCATGAGGTAAGAGAGGTGTAACATCTTTCTTGGCAATATGAAGTAAAAGCCAGCCGCTGTTTTTCTTGAGGTTGTGTTCGTCAGATCGGACTACGGCAAATAGCTCGGCGACCTTGTCCGGATGTTGCAGAAAATGGTCGCGAAGCTGTTCCACCTCGAGTTTGCCGAGGGTGGTGTCCAAAAAGTGATGAAGATCCTCGTTCATGGGGCAAAGATAGTGAAATCCATTTTTTTGACAGTTGTTCTAAAATTTCCGAAACATCTATTTTTTCAAAAAATATCATATTGAAAATCAGTAATATATAGAATTTTTTCAAAAACAGTCAATAATAAACTAATAAAATAGTTGCATAATCAAAAAACAGTTGTATATTTGCAGCACGCACATAACTATGAAAGGATTGTAAAATGGAAAAGAAAATGAAAGAACTAACAAAAGCAGAAGAACAGGTAATGCAAGTATTGTGGGGCATTGGGCAGGGCTTTGCCAATGAAATCATGACGGCTTTCCCTGAGCCGAAGCCGGCTTACAACACTGTGCTCACCGTGATTCGTATCCTTGAGAAGAAGGGTTTCGTGACACACGAAACTTTTTGCAAGGCAAACCGCTACAAGCCGCTCATTGGCAAGGAAGCCTACTCGAAGCGTTTTCTGAGTAGCATCGTGGAGCGTTTTTTCAATAATTCGTATTCCAACCTTGTATCGGCTTTTACCAAACGCGAAAACCTCAGTTTAGAGGAATTGGAATCGCTGAAAGCCGTTATTGACAAAGCTATCAGCGAGCAGGAAGGCAAACAGTAACGCAAACAGGCTTAATCATGAAAACGCAAGTTATCATCGAATTTCTCATCGGGAAGGTGCTGGTCGTAGGCATGGCGTTGGTGGTGGTGTTGGGATGTTACGCATTGTTCGTCCGCTCCACCAAGCGTTTTCAGGCCATGCGGTTTTTTCTGATCGGAGCCATGGTGTTTTGCTTTGCCCTTCCTTTTTTGAAGTTGAAGGCGAACTCAGAGCTGTCGCAATCGCTGATGATGACTGATAACCTTGTGAAATATTTCGCATTGCAGGAAGTCACCATTACCCCTGAAGCACCATCCGTCCTTTTGGACGAAGTGACCGTCAACGCTTCTGCTCGTTGGGGCGTGTGGCAAGTGTTGTGGGGTCTCTATTGGACAGGTGTGACTGTTGCTTTTATCATGTTGATTTACAGATTGCTGAAAATCTTTCGCCTTTTCAGAAAATCCGAAAGAAAACGGGTCGGAAAATATGTGTTTGTATATACACACCGGCAGCACATCAGTTTTTCATTTCTGAACGCCATCTTTTTGTCGGAAGGCGAAAACCATGCGTCTATTGTGAGGCACGAGCAAAGCCACATCGATCATGCCCATTCCGCCGATATGCTGCTGGCAGAGTTGCTGATTGCTTTTCAATGGTTCAACCCTGCGATTTATTGGTGTCGTAACGAGTTGAAAAACATTCACGAATATACCGCTGATCACGATGTGTTGGAAAGCGGTACGGATAAATCGGACTATATGATGCTCATATTGCAGCAGTGCACGGCTGTGAATATCTGCACGATAGGCAATAGTTTCAGTTATAAACTTACAAAAAGGAGAATCAAAATGATGACACAAAAATTTCAATCAAAACGAATGCTTTGGAGGCTGTTGGCCAGCCTTCCTGTAGCATTTCTCCTGCTCCTCGCCAATGCCAAGGTGGTCGGGCAGGACAACACCAGCGCTGCCGGATTCGAAAATCCGGTTCTTGACGACCTTCTTACAGAGGTATTGCCCAATGTTCCTAATGATGAGCCTTTATCGGATTATGCAATGCCTTTGCAGGAAAATGACAGTATTTACACCATTGTTGAAACCATGCCGGAATTTCCCGGAGGAAGAGCTAAGATGATGGGATTTTTAGCCGCTAACATCAGTTATCCGCAAGCCGCTCGCGATAAAGGTGTCGAAGGGCGTGTGTATGTCTCGTTCGTTGTCAATGAAGACGGAAGCGTTTCCGATGTGAAAGTTCTTCGTGGTATTGGTGGCGGCTGCGACGAAGAGGCTGTCCGCGTGGTGCAGTCCATGCCGAACTGGAAACCCGGTACGCAAAAAGGCAAGCCGGTGCGGGTTGCTTACAATCTACCCATCAATTTCAAGCTGTCAGGAAAGTCCGCAGTCAAGACGGATAAAAAGTCAAAGATGGAGCCTAACAAAGACGGCGTGTATGCCATCGTTGAACAGATGCCGGAATTTCCGGGCGGTCAGGATCAATTGCTCGATTATCTCATATCGAATATCAAGTATCCGAAGAAAGCCGAGGAAAAAGGCATTGAAGGGCGTGTGTATGTCTCGTTCGTTGTCAATGAAGACGGAAGCGTTTCCGATGTGAAAGTTCTTCGTGGTATTGGTGGCGGCTGCGACGAGGAAGCTGTCCGCGTGGTGCAGTCCATGCCGAACTGGAAACCCGGTGTGCAAAAAGGCAAGCCGGTGAAAGTGGCTTATAATTTGCCGGTTAGATTTGCCTTAAAAGCCGACAAATAATTCTTTACGAGGCTGTTACATGAAAAAAGGCATCATTCGATGCCTTTTTTCATGTTCAATCATAGTGGCCAAGCGATCATCTTCTTCCGTAGGTGCGGCGTTTGGTACGTTTATGCTCAAAACCTTCGCCAATCAACCCGAAGTCCATTTGTCGTTTCAATAAATCGACCGACTTGATGCGAATCCGCACTTTGTCGCCGAGCTGGATAATGCGGCCGGATTCCTGCCCTATGACACGGAAATTGTCCTCGTCAAGGTAATAATAGTCGCCCGGCATGGCATCGTAACGCACTAATCCTTCGCACTTGTTGTCTTTCAGTTCGACGTAAACGCCCCATTTGCTCACGCCGGAAACCAAGCCGTCGAAGTCTTGCCCGATCTTGTCCTCCAAATATTCGGCCTGCTTGTATTTCACCGACTGCCGTTCCATTTCTTCCGCTAATTTCTCCATTTCGCTGATGTGGACACACATGTCTTCGTATTCTTTCTTATCGACAGAAGGCTTGTTTTCAATCAGATATCTCTCTATCAGACGGTGCACCAACAAGTCGGAATAGCGTCGGATGGGCGAAGTAAAGTGGGTATAGTAGTCGAAGGCGAGGCCATAGTGCCCGATGTTGTCGGTGCTATAGGCGGCTTTGGCCATGGTGCGTACAGCCACCTGCTCGACAAGATTTTTCTCTCCCTTGCCTTCCACGTCTTCAAACAGCTTGTTGTAGGAATGCACCAATTTTGACCGTGTGCTGATGTCCATGGTATAGCCGAGGCGCGAAATCAAGCGCAGGAAATTGTTGAGCTTTTCGGGGTTCGGTTCGTCATGTACACGATAAACAAAAGTGCTGTTTTTCCATTTGCTGGCTGGAGTTCCAAAAGTCTCCGCCACTGTGCGGTTGGCCAATAGCATGAAGTCCTCGATAAGCTGGTGCGACTCGTTCTGTATGGTGATATACGTGTCGATGGGCTTTCCATTTGCATCGAGGATGAATTTCACCTCTTCCGAGTGGAAGTTGATGCTGCCTGCCGCCGTGCGCTTGTCGCGTAGCTTGGTAGCCAAAGCATTGAAAATGATAATCTGGTCTTTATTGTCGCCTTCGCCGCCTTCTATCATGGCTTGCACTTCGTCGTAGTTGTAGCGCCTGCACGATTTGATAATGGTCTTGCCGATCCATTTGTTGTAGATGTGGGCTTCGTCATCCATCTCAAAAACCGCCGAAAAAGTCAGTTTTTCCTCGTTGGGACGCAGGGAACAGACGTTGTTGCACAACACTTCGGGAAGCATGGGAATGGTGCGATCGACCAAATAGACCGAGTTGCCGCGGTTGAAAGCTTCTTCATCGATAGCCGAACCGGGTTGTACGTAGTGTGACACGTCGGCGATATGTACGCCTACTTCCCAATGCCCGTTCGGCAGTTTTTGAAGCGATATGGCATCGTCAAAGTCCTTGGCATCGGCGGGGTCGATGGTGATGGTGAACACCTTGCGGAAATCGCGGCGTTTCTTGATTTCATCAGCTTTGATCTTGATAGCCACGGCATCGGCTTCTTTCAACACATCCTGAGGAAAGTCAAGCGGATAGTCGTGGGAAGCCAATATGGATTCCATCTCCACATTGTTGTCGCCGGGATCGCCTAGCACGCGGATAATCTCGCCGAACGGATTGCCCGAACCATCGGGCCAGTCAACAATGTGCACCATGACTTTTTGACCGTTTTTGGCACCGTTCAGTTCGCCTTTGGGAACGAAAATGTCCACCGGCATGTTGTTGTTGTCGGGAACGACAAAAACGTAGCCTCTGGTGATGCGCAGAATACCGACGAAATCGGAATGCTTGCGTTCCAAAATCTCAATGATTTTTCCTTCGGGCTTCTTGTCCTTGCGTTTCGGAAACATCGCCACTTTCACACGGTCGCCATGCAAGGCTTTGAAGGTGTTGTTAGGCGCAATGAACACGTCCTCTCCGGAATCGTCGTCCAACATGACGTAAGCCTTTCCGGTCGATTTCATGTCCACCGTTCCTTCCACATATTGGGTCTTGGGACCGTATTGCGCGATGATTTGCGGATTGAGCATGTAGCGATACGCCCTATTTTCAACGAGTTTTCCTTGTTGATGCAGTTCTTCGATCAGTTTTTGAACCGCATCCTTGCCTGCAAGATCCTTGATTCCCATTATCTTGCAAACCTGTTTGTAGTTGAGTGAGCGTGTGGGATTTTCGCCGTATATGCTCAGTATGGCGCTGATGAAAGTGTTCAGTTTGTTGTCTATGATTTTTCTTTTTGTCATTTTTCTTGGTTTTACTTGTAAATGCTGCCGATATTTTGGGCAATATCTTGGTTTATGGTACTGCAAATGTACGGCATGTTGATAAAATAAGGGTTACGAAGCGGTTAAACTTCGATTTTTGGTGTCAAAGGAACTGTGAGCGGCGTCCCGGCAACGCATCGATGAGTTTTTTAGTGTATGCGTTTTGAGGCGCTTCAAACAGCAGGTCGGCATCGTTCAGCTCGACGGGCTTGCCGTTGTACATGACAAGAATGCGGTCGCTCATGAAACGTACCACGCTCAAGTCGTGCGAGATAAAGACATAAGTCAGGTTGCGTTCCGCTTTCAGGCGGTTAAGCAGATTCAGCACCTGTGCTTGTACCGAGACATCGAGCGCCGATACGGACTCGTCGCAGATCATTAGGCGCGGATTGACCGCCAAGGCGCGGGCAATGCAGATACGCTGGCGTTGTCCTCCTGAAAACTCATGCGGATAGCGTTCATAATGTGAAGATTGCAGTCCTACTTGTTCTAACAGATCGCACACGATGTTGCGGCATTTTCTACGGTCGGTTTCAATACCATGTACCCGCAACGGTTCGGCAATGGCCTCTCCTATCGTGATGCGCGGATTGAGCGAAGAATACGGGTCTTGGAAGACAATCTGCACCTGTTTACGGTATTGGCGCAACGCTTCGCCTTGCAGTTGGGTGACATCGGTGCCGTTGAAACGGATGCTTCCTGCCGTTGGTTCGGTAAGGCGCAAGATGGTGCGCCCCAGCGTGGTTTTGCCGCATCCCGACTCCCCCACCAATCCCAAGGTCTCTCCTTCAAAGATTTCGAGGCTCACGTCGTCAACGGCTTTGACATGATCGTACACACGCCCGAAAACGCCCTTGCGCAAGGGATACCATGTTTTCAGCCCTTTCACCTTCAAAAGCGGCTCTTTTGCGTACAAGGCATCCAAATGACGCTTTCTTTCTTCTTTTGCAATTTGCAGCTCGTTGAGAATCTGCGTTTTGCCACCTTCCCATGCGCCATCAAGGAATTCCTTGACAATGGGCAGGCGTTTCAAGCGCACATCAACGGGGGGACGACAGGCTAAAAGACCTTGTGTGTATGGATGTTGCGGATGGTTCAGAATCTGATCTACGGGACCTCGCTCAAGAATCTTTCCATCGTGCATTACGACGACATCATCAGCAATCTCTGCAATGACACCGAGGTCGTGGGTGATAAAAACAATGCCCATTCCTGTTTCGGCTTGCAGCTTGCGCAGCAGCCTGAGGATTTCCAGTTGCACCGTGACGTCCAATGCCGTTGTAGGCTCGTCGGCAATGAGAATCTGTGGTTTGCAGGCGATGGCCATGGCTATCATTACACGTTGTTTCTGACCTCCGGAAAGCTCATGTGGATAGCTGTTGTAAATGGCTTCGGGACGTGGCAGCATTACTTGCCGAAAGAGTTCGATCACCCTTTTCCGTGCGTTCGACTTGCTGATTTTCTCATGCTGATGAATCATCTCCGCCACCTGAAAACCGCATTTGTAAACAGGATTCAACGAGGTCATCGGCTCTTGAAAAATCATCGAAATGCGTTTGCCGCGCGTATGCCTCATGTCTTTTTCAACCAATCCGCCGATTTCCTCTCCTTGCAATTTGATGAATGCGGCATGAATGCGGCTTTGGTGCTCGTTGAGCAGACGCAACACCGCCAGTGAACTGACCGACTTGCCTGACCCCGACTCCCCTACCAAACCCAATGAACGACCCGCAAACACCTCATAACTAACGCCATGCACCACTTCTTTCCACTTATTATCTTGGCGGAAAGAAACACATAAATCGGTGACGGATAAAATAGGTTGCTCCATAAGGGACGATTGAATTGGCAAAGATAGTTTTTTTGTGCGGCGTTTTTTGAATTATTTGAAATTGTTCGATGGAAATGGATGCTGATGATTTGAAAAATGAGTAACAACTGATTTCAATTTCCGGCACAGGCAGCCGTGGCAGCACTGATGGTGATGTCGGCTACCGTTTCGAGCTTGTGGGCACAGGATTCGAGGGTGGCTCCCGTAGTAAGCACGTCGTCAACGAGAAGAACGTGCTTTCTTTTCAACTCTTCGGCATGTCGCAACACAAAAATGTCCTTCACATTTTCGTAGCGCTCTTCTTTGGACTTTTTGGTTTGCGTGGCAGAGTTCACCATGCGAATCAAGTATTGGGTTTTAACCGGTATGCCCGTTATTTCAGCAATGCCATGGGCAATCATCTCACTTTGGTTATAGCCGCGTTTGCGTTGCCGCTTGGGATGCAAGGGAACAGGGATGATACAGTCAATACCTTGATAAAGAGGGGATTCTTTGATACAGGTTCCCAATTGTCGTCCCAAAAAGATTCCCGCTTCCTTGTTGCCCCTGTATTTCAATTCGTGAAGCAGATGTTGCACTTTGCCCTGTTTCGAGAAGAAAAAGCAGGCCATCACGGCATGAAACCTCACCCGTCCGTAGAAGATCTGTGCCAAAGGATTATCCGCATGATGTTCGAAGCCTGTTTTGGGCAGCAGGTAGCGGCATTTCAGGCATACGGTCTCCTCGTCTTTCATCAAAACACCACCGCAGGCTGCACAGACACGTGGATAAAACAAACCGATAATGGAATCAAGCCATTGTGTTTTCATGAGCTACGGTATTTGTTGATGGTTTTCAGTCTTCGCCAAGTTTGATATAGTCGTAATTCTGATATTCCACTTGAAAATCAAGCGAATCGGGAAGCAGTTCGTCGGTGCGGCCTTGTTCGCGCAATACTTCGTTGAACCTGCGCCTGTTTTTCAGTATCTTTGATCTCAAACGGGCTTGTTTGTTATACTTGTCGTAAAAGTATTGTACAGGACTGGCAGTGACGGAAACCATTCCTTTGTTTTTCAGGTTTTTAGATTTTATGGTAGGGTCATTTAATTCTTGGTACAAACGTTGTATTTCACGTGGAACAGGAAGCGATGGCATGTTGATGACCATTTCCTTGAAGGTTTCGTAATCGTAGAAAGGACGTACCACGACTTCACGCAGCATGACCGTGTCGCTTTTCAAGCGGATGAGCAGCGGTCCCTTTTCTGGTACTGTGGAATCGATAGGAACAAGACGCCTCGAATAGCCAAGACAGCTCACCCAGAGCGTATCGGTTTTTCGGGTCAAAATATAGAACTCGCCATCGCGGTTTGAAATGGTTCCACGATGTGCCATTTTGCTGATAACGTGTGTGTTGCTAATCGGAACTAAACTGTCGGCAGTCAAAATGCGCCCCAATACGGGAATAATGTCTTTACGGTCATCGTCAGCAAAGCTTTGCGCTTGTGCGGCAATGCCGATGAAAAACAACAACAATATGGCGAAAGCTCCTTTCACTCCTTTTCTTTTCACTGTAAAAATACAAACAATTCTCTAACGCCAAATGCGGCCAATAATTTTATATCGGGTGGTCAAGAAGTTCAACACTTGTTTTTTTTCTTGGCTTCTATCTGGCGTTCCAATTTCTCGTACCATCCGTTACCCCACTTTCTGACCATGGGACCTTTCAGGAATTGGTAAAGCGGCAGTCCTTCTTGTTCGCCTTTCCGTTTGGCAGGAACGCACACCGACCATTCGTGGTAGAGAATGTGGGTGAAACCGTCTTTTTCCACGAGGCGAATGGGATAAAGGTGGCATGAAATCGGTTTCTGGAAGTCGCATTTGCCTTCCAAATAGGCTTTTTCGATGGCACATAAAGCCGTGCCGTTTTCATGAAAATAGACAAAGGCGCATTCTTCACCGTTGATCAGCGGTGTGACCAGTTCGCCTGAACTGTCGTAGTCGTAAACGTCGTTTTCCTCGACCACCCGGATGCCTTCCGGTCTCATATAAGGCTTGATGGCTTCTAAGTTGTCTTCGATTTGTCCGACTTCATCGGCTTCGATAGGTGCACCCGCATCGCCTGCCACGCAACATTCTCCTTTGCAATGCGCTAAGTTACAGCAAAATCGGGCATTTAGAAAGGCATCGCTGACGACGACATTGTCGATAATGATCATGGAGTTTTCGTTTTTTCGCTGCAAAGGTAGGATTAATTGATGAACCGAGGGATTGCAATTTGTCATAGCACCATGAAAATGAAGCCCCTTCCCTATTCAAGCGCTTCTTTTACCCCGTTCCCTTTTTCCTTAAAATTTGCTATTTTTGCGACTTATTTATTCGACATGATCGGACCACGCCTGCTAATCGAAAAAATTGAACGCTTTGCAAGGAAGTTCTACTTGAACCGCCTCATTCAAGGTGTGCTCGTCGGTCTTGTGCTTTGGATAGTTTTCTATTTGATTCTAAATGGATTGGAATATTTTTCGTGGTTTCCTCCCCAAGGTCGCTTCGTGTTGTTTCTGGTTTTGATGTTGGGAAGCGTTTTTGTGTTGGGCTACTATTTTTTGATTCCGTTGCTGCACCTGATTCGTTTTCGTAAAATGATGTCGGTTGAACAGGCTGCCGTACTTATCGGGCGCTTTTTTCCTGAGATTCAGGATAAGCTGTTGAATACCTTGCAGTTGTCGCAGGCTTTTCAGGACGAAAAAAGCAATAGCCTGCTTGTCGCCGCTATTGAGCAACGCACGCAAAGCCTCAGTCCGGTTCGTTTTAGCGATGCGGTCGATCTTAGAGACAATAAGAAATACGCCGTTGTTTTCGGCGCATTGTTTTTGCTGTTGCTCGCTCTTGTGGTCTTTTGGCCCAATGGTGCCGTGCAGCCTGCCAAGCGTATCATGAATTATGAACGGACGTATCAGAAGCCGTTGCCGTTCGAGGTTCGATTTGAACAGGCTGAAATAGAAGCCATTCAGGGCGGTGATGTGCGTTTCGATATTCAAGTGGTTGGCGAGCGTATTCCCGATGCGTTTTATGTTCGCAGTGACTTGGGGCAGCAAATGCTTACCAAGGTCTCAACCGGGGTCTTTTATTATCAGTTTAAGCATTTGTTTGCCGATCTTACATTTCAAATCGTTGGTGGCGATTATGTCAGTCCGCCGTTGAAAATCACCGTTCATCCTTCCCCTGCCTTGCTTTCTTATGATTGCGACTTGCATTATCCGGCTTATGTGCATCGCATGGACGAAAGTTTTTCAGGGAAGACCCACCTTCTTGTTTCACAAGGCACTGTCGTTGATTTTCATTTTCATACGGGTAATGTCACCGAAGCTGCCATCCATGTCGATTCCACTTGTGTTGTCCTGAACCGTGAAGATGATACTTGGACCTACCGTTTTACGGCCATGCAGTCCCTGCATTTCGACTTTGCCATGCAAAACAAGTGGATGCGCGAGGTCGATCCTTTGCCTTTTGCTATTGATGTCGTTCCCGATGCTTATCCTGATATCCGTGTAGAGTCGTTTTCGGAACCATTGTCTCCCGATGTTTATTATTCCGGTTTGTTGGCTGACGATTATGGCTTTTCGCGACTTACCTGCAATTGTTTGATAAAGGCGGCTCAGGAAAAGACGCTTGTTTTTCCTGTTCCATTTGATGCCCAGCAGTCGCGCACATCTTTTTATTACCATTTCAACATGGATAGTATCGGCATGGTGCAGGGACAGGAAATCGAAGTGTATTTCGAGGTGTGGGACAATGACGGCGTGCACGGACCCAAATCAAAGCGGTCGGAAACATTCAGCTACAGCAAGCCTTCAGAGGCTGCCTTGGATTCCATAGCCGGTCAGTCTGAAAAGGAAATCCTTGACAGGTTGTCCGAAAAGTCGAAGGATGCGGCTGACCTCAAGGATGAAATTGAAAAAATGTTGCGTGAGCTGACTTCGAAGAAAGAACTCGATTGGAGCGATAAGGAAAAGGTGAAAGACTTGATTAAGAGGCAGGAAGACGTTCAAAATGAATGGAACCGCTTGCAAGAGGAGCAGCAGAAGTTGAGCGATTTCATGGAACGCAATGAGTGTTCAAATCAGGAGTTGCTGAAAAAACAGGAGCAAATCAATCAGTTGTTCGATGAAGTCATTCCCGAAGAAATGAAGAGACTGATGGAGGAGATGGAACGTTTGCTTGATCAAATGCCGCGTGAAAAGATGCAACAGATGTTGCAGGACCTGAAAAAGAGCAACCAGCGGATGCAGGACTTGCTCGATCGCAATTTGGCGTTGCTGGAACAGCTCAAGGTAGAGAAGGATTTCACCGATTTGATGGATCGGTTGGAAAAGTTAGGCGAGGAGTTGCAGAAGCCGTCATCAGATAATGATTCCACGAAATCCGCTGACGAAGCGAAACAGGATTTCGAAAAAATGATGGATGAGTTGGAGCAGCTTCAGGAGAAAAACAAGACCCTTTCGGATCCGCTTGATATGGAAAAGGACGAGCAGTTGCAAGAGGAAATCGAGCAAGATCTTGATGAGGCTTCTGACAAGGAAAAGGCCGGTGAAAATCAGGATTCGCAAAGTAAGAAACAGGATGCCGGACATAAAATGCGGAAGATGGCCGGTTCCATGATGATGCAGATGCAGTCGCAAGGGCAGGAGCAGTTGGCCGAAGACTCCCATTTGATACGTGTGTTATTGGAGAATGTTGTGCGTGCTTCACACAAGCAGGAGGCTTTGATGAAGGATGTAGGGAGATTGCGTAGCGATGATCCGTCCATTCCTGAAAAAATCACCCTTCAGAAGGATTTGTCCGATAATTTCGGCATGGTCCGTGACTCGTTGCGCAGCATGGCAAAGCGTCAAACCGCCGTGCAGAATTTCATATTCGATGAACTTGAGAACATCGATACCCAGACCTCGCTTTCAATGCGTAATATCAGTGAGTTGCATCTGAATGTTGCCGTTTCCAACCAGCAACATGCCTTGATGTCGATGAACAATTTGGCACTGATGTTGGCTGAGTCGTTGGAAAATATGGAAAACAGCATGAATGCAGCCGGGCAGCCTTCTTCCAGTTCAAAATCGAAGTCGGGGAAAACCCAAAGTATGAAACAAATGCAGCAGATGCAGGAACAGCTTGGTGAGCAGTTGAAGCAGCTACAAAAACAGATGCAGAGGGAGGGGGGCAAGAATCAGTCCAACATGAGCGAACAGATGGCGCGCATGGCGGCAGAACAGGAAATGTTGCGTCAGGGCATGCAACAGATGCTCGATGAAATGAAGAAGAACGGTCAAATGGGCGATGACGGTTTCAACGATATTATCAAGGACATGGAGAAGTTGGAGGAGGATATCGTCAATAAGAGGATTACCAATCAAACCCTGGAACGCAACCGTGAGATTTTGTCGCGCATGTTGGAATCGGAAAAGGCCCAGCAGAAGCGCGAACAGGAAGAACGTCGCAAATCGAATGAATACAAGGGTTCGGCTTTTGAACGTCGCATTGATGCGTTGTATTACGAACAATCGCTCCGAAGGAATCAGGACTTCTTGAAGACCAGCCCGATTGAATTTCAGCCGTTCTATAAGCGTAAAATCAACGATTATTATTTGCGTAAAAACAGTCAATGAGATGATACGTTTCCATACCATAGACGTTGCAATGCCCAATATCGATCTTGATGCGATAAGGTCGTGGATTGATAGTGTGGTGCGCCATCACGGATTTTCCGTGGGGGAATTGCATTATTATTTTTGTAGCGATGCCAAACTGTTAGAGATCAACCGACAGCGTCTTGGGCATGATTTTTTTACTGATATTGTCACGTTTCCGTTGACCGATTGCGAGCAGGTGATTTCTTCCGAGTTTTGCCTGAGCCTTGACCGTATTGCTGATAATGCAGCGCAATTCGGACGCTCTTATGAAAATGAATTGCATCGCGTTATTATTCATGGCGTTTTGCATTTGGTTGGTTTTGACGATCTTACGCCGGAAGAGGAGTCGGTCATGCGCCAAAAGGAGGAAGAATCGCTTTCAATATTATATAATTAGTTGATTTACAATATAATATGGTAATGTTTCACGGGAAACGTTGCGAATTGATCAGAGAAAAGGTCTCTGTTTATGTTGTTTGGTCGAGAGGCGATTCGGAGTGTTCGGTGGTGTTGTCATGAACGGCGGAGGTCCGCTGCTGCCAAGTCCAAGATTAATTCGAATGGGTGCGACCGCCGTTTTCCTCGTTTTTGTTTATCTTTGCGCCTGTATTAATATCTTTGAGAATGATTTTTGACACTTATGATGTCATTGTGGTAGGTGCCGGACATGCCGGATGTGAAGCCGCTGCTGCTGCCGCTCATTTGGGCAGCAGGGTGCTGTTGGTCACCATGGACTTGCGCCTGATGGCTTCCATGTCGTGTAACCCGGCTATGGGTGGAATTGCAAAAGGACAGATAGTGCGGGAAATCGATGCCATGGGCGGGTATTCGGGTGTGGTTTCCGACAAGAGCATGATGCAGTTCAGAATGCTCAATAAGTCGAAGGGTCCCGCCATGTGGAGTCCGCGCTGTCAGAGCGACAAGATGCTTTTTTCGGCGGAATGGCGCAACCGGCTTGAACAGGTGAAGGGTCTCGATTTCTTGCAGGATGTGGTAGATGGCCTCTTGTTTGACGGCGATCGCATCGCGGGCGTTCATGCCCTGATGGCGGGCGATATTGCCGCTCGTGCCGTTGTCCTTACCAACGGGACGTTTTTGAATGGCGTCATTCATATTGGTGAAAATCACTTTTCAGGCGGTCGAGTGGGTGAAATGGCGAGTTTCGGGATTACCGAGCAGCTGGTGGATCATGGTTTCGAGTCAAAACGGCTCAAAACGGGCACCCCTGTCCGAATTGACGGTCGCAGCATTGATTTTTCCAAGTTAGACGAACAACAGGGAGACGACGAGGTGACGGGGTTTTCCTATCTTGGGCGTCCTGCCATAATGCGACAGCGAAGTTGTTATATTGCGCGTACGTCTCTAAAAGTTCACGAAACCTTACGGAAAGGCTTCCAATATTCGCCCATGTTTGCAGGTCGTATCAAAGGGGTAGGACCGCGGTATTGTCCAAGTATTGAGGACAAGATCGACCGGTTTGCGGGCAAGGACTCGCACCAGTTGTTTGTTGAGCCAGAAGGATGGACCACACGAGAATATTATTTGAACGGTTTCAGCTCTTCGTTGCCGATGGAGATTCAGTATGAAGCATTGCGACAAATCGAAGGTTTCGAGAACGCGAGAATATTCCGTCCGGGTTACGCCATAGAGTACGATTATTTTCCGCCGGAACAACTGCATCATTCGTTGGAAACCCGCCTTGTGCACGGTTTGTTTTTTGCCGGTCAGGTAAACGGCACTACGGGTTATGAGGAAGCAGCCTGTCAAGGACTGATGGCGGGTATCAATGCGCATCGCCTATTGAAAGACGAAGCCCCAGTGGTGCTTTCACGTTCCGAAGCCTATATCGGTGTGCTTATCGACGATCTGATTACCAAAGGCGTTGATGAGCCGTATCGAATGTTTACCAGCCGTGCCGAATACCGTATTTTGCTGCGACAGGATAATGCCGATGCTCGGCTGACGGAAAAAGCTTACTGGTTGGGTCTTGCAACAAACGAGCGTTATGAACGGTTTTTGCAGAAAAAGCAAAGGATAGAGGACATGGTGCATTTTTTGAAGACGACAAGTGTCGATCCCGATGCCGTGAATGGCTTATTGCAGCAAAGCGGCAGCACTCCTGTTGCGCAACGGACCAAATTGGACTTTTTGTTGCTTCGTCCGCAGCTTTCCTTGCGTGTCATGATGGCGCACCTTGATTTTCTGTCCGAACGTTATGACATGACGGACCCTTTTGTGCGCGAATGTGCCGAAGAAGCAGAGATACAAATCAAATATCAAGACTATATTGAAAAGGAGAACGACATGGCTGAAAAGCTTAATCGTTTGGAGAATGTCAGATTGCCCCGTGATTTTGACTTTCATACCCTTCATGCCTTGTCGTACGAGTCGCGGGAAAAACTTGCGAAATATCAGCCTGAAACTCTGGGACAGGCAAGCCGTATTAGCGGTATTTCGCCTGCCGATATTTCCGTATTGGCCATATTCTTAGGAAGATAGCAAAATGTTTCACATGAAAAAATCAGTCTAATGAGTCATTGTCCGTGGTGCAACACCGAAACAGAAAATAAAGTATTGGAACTGAAAGATTACTTTCTTTCAAAGGAAACGTTCTATATTTTGGAATGTCCAAAATGCCATTTGCGCTTCACCGATCCGCGTCCTGCGCCTGACAAATTAGGAGAGTATTATCATTCCGATAAGTATTATAGCCATCAGGAAAGGGGGGAAGGGCTTGTTGCCCGTCTTTATTCCATGGTGAAAACGGTGAATCTGAAAGCTAAGTTTCGGGTTGCTACAAAGGGTTTGGCGCGTGGCAAGGTGCTTGATATTGGCTGTGGCATTGGTGATTTTCTTCTGAAGTCGAAGCAGAATGGATGGGAGGTTCGCGGCATTGAACCGGATCCTCATGCCCGTCAATTGGCTTCCGCTAAACTTCATACTGCAATTTTGCATCCTGATGCAATTAATGAGTTGCGGGATGCTTCTTTTGACTTGATTACGATGTGGCATGTGCTGGAACACGTTGATGATTTGGAGGCGCAGATTAAACAGCTTCATCGGCTTTTGAAACCGAATGGTCGCCTTGTTATCGCCGTACCGAATTTTGAATCAGATGATGCGAAACATTATGGTGCCAAATGGGCGGCATGGGATGTGCCGCGCCATCTTAACCATTTCTGTATCAATTCAATGCGAACTATTTTTAGCAATAGCAGTTTTGTTTTAGATGCTGTTTCGGGGCAGAAATGGGATGCTTATTACATCGCTTTTATGAGTGAGCAATACGGTAATAAGCCGATACCGTTATTGCGCGGTTTTGTTCACGGATTGCAATCTAACCTAAAAGCATGTCGGTCTGGAGCATATTCCAGTTTGGTGTATGTTTTCTCGAAATGTTGAGAAGAGCCTCTTGTTGTTCGCTTTTTTTAGTTATTTTTGAGCGTCGTTTTTGCCATTTTTGATTTTATAGCTATTTTTCGTTCATTTTGGCGTTTTTCTTCTTTTTGGAATGTGGGTCTGTTTTCATCAAAAGTCTTTAAAAAATGGGCGTTTTTATAACATAAAGATAATCAGCTAAATAGATATATCATGCGCACTCATCGGCATCGCTTGTTTCCGTATATTTTGTTTTTCTCCCTGTCGTTGGCGTTGTTTGTTTTGGCCTTGTTGTTATTCCGTATCGGTTTGACTCAAAAGTGGTTTGTTTCCCGAATCAACAAGTCGGCGCTTCAGGCTCAAGAACAACTTCATCATATTGGTGCCAATGTGTCATCATTGCTTGATACAATTTCAGGCTTTCCTAATCATGATGATTTTCAGTCTTGTTTGGAGAATGAGAACGAGATGCTGTTTGTTTTTAAGGACGACTCCTTGTGTTATTGGAGTTCGAATCTGATTTGCCCTAAGAATTTGGTTCGTCGGGTTTCCTTTGGTTCTGATACCATTTGTAATGTGCACGTTGGAGATGCTTTGGTTGTTTCCAAGTCGTGCTCCTCCTATAGAGTCTATCTTGTGACTTTACTCACGGAGAGATTGTCCATGGAAAATGACTATTTTTCAAGTAAGTATCGTCCTTTTCATTCGATTTTCGATCATGAGGTTTACTTCAATTCTTCCGAACCTTCTTCCATTCCCATTGTGGATACGCAAGGGCATATTCTGTCGAATTTCAGCATCAGGATGGTGCATTCTGTGCACAAGCCTTTTTCGCTCATTCTGATAGCCTTGTTTTGTTTGGTCATCGTCTCTTTTTATAGCCTGCTGTTTCAGTTGCTCTTGTCGTTGCCCGTATTCAGGTCGCGGAGGTTGCTCTTGTTTTTGGTCTATTTCCTGCTTTCGGTTTTGTTTTTGGTTCTGATACATGTCGTATGGCACAATGGTATTTTGTTCAGGTCTGATCTATATACATTGACAGAGCATCGCATATTGTCTTTTCTTTCATTCGGTTGTTTCATTGAGGGTGGGATGCTGATTTCTGCCAATCTGTTTGTTGCCTCCCGATGTTTGCAATGGCGCAAATCGGAACTTTCCTATCCTTGGCGACTGATGCTTTCGTTGCTGTTTTTCTTTATTGTTTTCTTCACCGTTGTATATGTCCTTCCTTATTTCGTCCTGGCGGACAAGGACAACCTGTTGCTCCAATCCAGCGCCCTCATTAATCTTGATTATCTTGTTTTATCAGTTATCGGTTTGTTGTTGGTGTTGGCATTGGTGTTCCTCAATGCGATATTTATACATTTCAGTCCTTATGACCACGGATTCTGGTTGCCATTCGCCATTTTTCTTGTTCTTTTCAGTGTTCTTGCCTTCTTTGTCATTCATTTGTACTGGGAACTTTGGTTGATTGGTACAGGCGTTTTCGTTGCCTTGATGTTGCATGTCCGTTTTGAAGACCGCGGAGAGCTGTCGCCCATGCTGGTGCAGCTATTGTTTTTGGCTGGATTTATGACGGTGTTCTACGACCAACTGGCAGTGGAACAGGAGAATACGTTTATGAAAACAGCCGCAGCCAATCTTATCGATGAAACTGATGCGGAGTTTGAGTGTTCTTATTTGAAATTCGCGCAAAAAGTCCACGCCGATTCGGTATTGAGGGAAATGGTGTTTTCTTCGAGTAATATTCTTGACGAAGTCATTTTGGGCTATTCCGAGAGCTTGCTTTTCGATAGTGTGATGTCTGGATACAATGTGGCGTTGAAAGTGTGTGCACCTGGTGATGAAATGGTCATCGAACCGGATGGTTTTGTGACGGAGTGCGACACGTTCTTCCGGAATGTCATTGCCACGAATAATGGCCGTGCAGTTTCAAAGGATTTGTATTCTATCGATTACAACATGTTGGATCCCAGCTACCTCGGCATGATTACAATGTATTCCGGTGATTCTGCCCTCTTCAAGACTTTGTATTTTGAGTTTTCTAAACCTATTGTGCCTGTCGCTTATGGTTATCCGAAAATTCTGCAGAAGGAAAATGTCATGCTGCCATGGAATTTTTCCACAGCCTGTTACCGCGGTCAGCAGCTGATTTATAAGTATGGGAAATGTGATTATCCCAACTTTTTGTCCGATATGAAGTACAAGAAAGGCGATTTCTTTAATGAACGTGGCATCAAGCATTATGGTATTTCGGATAATAATAAGACACTGATCGTTAGTGTTGGACGACGAGATTGGATTGATTATACAGCGCCTTATGCCCTGTTTTTCTTTATTTTGCTGGTGATCTACCTCATTGTTTTTCTGTTCATTGGTCGTCGCAATAAAGAGGAAATAGTGCATCGTAAGAGCTTCCGACGCCGTTTGCAAGTCACCATTTTACTCACTTTGGGGATTTCTTTCTTTGCTGTCGGACCGATTTCCGTGGTTTTCATTCGGTCGGTCTTCAATCAGCGTACCAGTGATTTTCATTATGAGCAGACACGCACCATCATGCTTGATATGGAAGACTGGGTGGATCTCTCTATCTTCGAACGACAAACATCGCGAAGCAAGTATGACGAAGTGCTGCATCATTTCACCAATTCCTTCTTCACCGATATTAACCTTTACGCTCTTGATGGGAGGCTGTTGTCATCGACACGTCCGGAGATATTCGACAACAGATTGCAAGGACCTCTCATGAATGCAGAGGCTTTTCAGAACATGCGTGACGACAAATTCATGTATTATGCCCATCTTGAAAGGCTTGGCTCAAGCGTGTTCCAGTCGGCGTACATTTCTCTTCTCGACAATAGTGGCCGTGCGGTTGCCTATCTTAACACCCCCTATTTCACCAGCCAGTCGGATTTGACCACCCAGATCATGAATTTCATTCTGACTTATGTCAACATTGTGCTGTTTTTGATCGGAGCATCGGTATTGTTGGTTTTGCGTGCGACCAAGCGTCTTACCGAACCGTTGCGCTTGATTCAGAACAAGATGCGCAATGTAAAAATCGATCGTGCCAACGAACCTATCGAATGGCAAGGCAGCGATGAAATCGGGCAGCTTATCGAGCAGTACAACCAGCTTGTCGTTGAGTTGGAGAAGAGCGCCAACACCATTGCCCGTTCCGAGCGTGAGATGGCGTGGCGTGAGATGGCGCGCCAAGTGGCGCATGAAATCAAAAATCCGCTGACCCCCATGCGGCTGAGCGTGCAGTACCTGCAAAAGGCCTGGCAGGAAGGTGCGCCAGATATTGACGAGCGCATGAAACGCACCACCGACACGTTGATTGAACAAATCGACACTTTGTCGGACATTGCGTCCGCCTACTCGAACTTCGCCAAACTGCCCGAAAATGTCCCGGAATGGGTGGATTTGTCGGAATTGGTGGGTAATGTGGTGAACTTATATGACGTGAGCGAACACGTTGCGTTTAGTTATACGTTTGATACCAAGCGCGATTACAAACTGAAAGTGGACAGGAAAAATCTGAGCCGTGCCATAGGCAATGTCATTAAAAACGCAGTGCAAGCCATTGGACAGAAACCCGATGGCAAGGTGAACGTGACATTGGTAGCCAATCGCCTGAAATACGTCATCCGCATTACCGATAACGGAAAAGGCATCAGCGAGGAAGAAAGGGCGAAGATTTTCATGCCGAACTTCACCACCAAGTCAAGTGGCATGGGAGTGGGGCTTTCTATTGTTTACAATATCATACAGGCCTCTAACGGACGGATTACTTTTGAGAGCGAAGTGGGTGTCGGCACCACTTTTATCATCGAATTGTTTAAAAGTGAAAAGGGATGATAAGAGGACGTTCTTCATGGATTTGGGTGTTTCTTGAAGTCAGTGTGGCTCTTTTTCTGTCGCTGGCATTTATTTCAGCTCTTCTACAGTCTGAAAAAAAGACTAATTTTGTAGCTTGATTACCATCGAAAAATTGAGCAAAAATGGCTGAGAACAAAATGGGATCTTTGGTCAAGCAAACCGCCATATACGGTTTGTCGAGCATCATTGGCAGGTTCTTGAACTATCTGATGGTGCCGCTTTACACCTATCACATGGCGGCAAGTTCGGGCGGCTATGGAGTAGTCACCAACATTTATTCCTACGTGGCCTTTTTGATGGTGCTGCTTACCTTCGGCATGGAGACGACTTTTTTCCGTTTTGCCAACAAGCAGGGCGTGGATGCCGACAGGGCTTTTTCCACTTCTGTCAAATCCGTTGGTTTGGTTGCGTTGCTGTTTATCGCCATTGTCAGCATTTTTTTAAGTCCTATATCCTCGGCGTTGAAATACAAAGTTCATCCGGAATATGTCGAGATCATGTCCATCGTGGTGGCGATTGACGCTTTCCAATCCATTCTTTTTGCCCGCTTGCGCTACGAAAACCGTGCCATCAAGTTTATGGTGCTCAAGTTGCTGTTTATTTTTCTCAGTGTGGGTCTTAATCTGTTTGTGTTTCTCTTAGCCCCGAAACTGCAAACCCTTCTTCCCGGAATAATGCGTTGGTATCATGCTGAAAATCAAGTCCGTTATATTTTTGTTATCAATCTGATATGTACGACGGTCATCAACTTGGGATTTATTCCGGAGTTGAAAAAAATACGACGCGGTTTCGATTTGGCTTTGCTGAGGCAAATGTTGGACTACACTTGGCCCTTGCTGTTGCTGGGTCTTGCGGGTATTCTGAATCAGGTGGCTGACAAGATTCTCTATCCCCTTATCGTTCCCGGTTTGGAGGGCACGGTGCAGTTGGGCATTTATGGCGCTTGTACCAAGATTGCGATGATCATGGCCTTGATAACGCAGGCTTTCCGATATGCCTACGAGCCTTTTGTGTTTGGAGAAGACCGGAAGGAAGCTGAAAACCCGAACAATCCGCACGGCAGGGTGATTCAAGGAAAGGTGATGAAGTACTTTGTGCTCTTCACTTTGTTTGCCTTTGTGGCGGTGATGATGTATCTCGATGTGCTGAAATACCTGATCAAATCGGACTATTGGGAAGGATTGAAAGTGGTTCCCATTGTGATGATGGCAGAGATTTTCATGGGCATCTACTTCAACCTTTCGTTTTGGTACAAACTGACTGACAAAACATGGTGGGGAGCCGTGTTATCAGCCATTGGCTGTGTGGTGCTGATCGCCATCAACTTGGCTTTTGTGCCGAAATACGGCTATATGGCTTGCGCTTGGGGCGGCTTTGCCGGCTATGGCATTTGCATGTTGCTTTCCTATTTCATCGGACAGCGCAACTATAAAGTGCCTTATGACTTGAAGTCGGCTTTGGGTTATTTTGTCTTGAGCATTGCCATTGTGGCCGTGAGCCGTTTGGTGAAATCGCAATGTCTTGCACTTACATTGGTCGTCAATACGGTGCTGCTGCTGGTTTTTGCAGCGGCAGTCGCCTATTTTGAACGCGAAATGGTCAAGGCGGTTCAACAGAGTGTGCGGAAAATCCTGAAAAGAAAATAATCCAATCGGCGAAACGTTATGAAGCAAAGGCTGAGACGCCGAAATCAAGTAAAGAATACATAAAAACAGATACCATGATTGTCAAAATTGTCAACAAGTCCAATAATGCGCTTCCGGCTTACGAAACCGCTGCTTCGGCGGGTATGGATCTTCGGGCTTTCCTCGAAAAACCCATCACGCTTGTGCCTATGGCTCGTGCCTTGATACCCACCGGTTTGTTTATGGAGATTCCCGAAGGCTACGAAGGGCAGGTGCGGCCACGCAGTGGTCTTGCCGCCAAACATGGCATTACTGTGTTGAACTCGCCCGGTACTATTGATGCCGACTATCGTGGTGAAATCAAGGTGATTCTGGTCAATCTGTCGGCAGAGCCTTTCGTCATCAATAGCGGTGAACGCATCGCGCAGATGATTTTCGCCCGTTGTGAACAAGCCGAATGGCTGCAACAGGAAACCCTTTCGGAAACCGAACGGGGTGCCGGTGGCTTCGGTCATACGGGAAAGAAGTGAAGGGAAAAGAATACTGAAATTGGGTAAGAAATATTATGGGGAATAACAGAATAAAACCTTTCAAGGTCGGGATTTGTACGGCGTTATGCCTTGTAGCTTTTACTCCGGCGTGGTCGCAGATGGTCATGGAAGACCTGACGAAGGGCAGAGTCGATCAACGTAAAAATGCGACTTCCTTTTCCAAGGCGTTGGAATGTAAGAACAAGGAGGACGTGCAAGGTGCCATCGCCAACTTTGAGGAAGCGCTTCGGTATATGCCCGACGACGCGGCAAGCATGTACGAGCTGAGCTATCAATACGGCAAGGTGGGCCGGGTGCAGGAGGCGTTTGACATGATTAGGCAGGCGGCGCAGATAGATCCCGATAACAAATGGTACCAGATGAGGCTGGCACAATTCTACAAAAGTCAGGAACAGTATGGCGAACTGATTGCCATATTTGAGAAACTGTCCGACCGTTATCCCGAAGACCTCGACATGCTAAGCCAATTGATAGAGGCGCTGCTTTATGACGAACAGTACGACAAGGCCATCACCAAGCTGAATCTTCTTGAAGAACAATATGGTCGAAACAGCCTGATCAGCGAGCAGCGCATGGAAATTTACAAGCGTCAGGGCAAGACGAAAAACGTGATTGCCGAATTGCAGAAAATGATTGCGGATGATCCGCTCAACTCGCGTAATTACTCAATGCTGGCACAGGTTTACATGGAGAATGGCGATGAAAAGGAAGCCATGAAGATGTACGAAAAAGTCAAGGAAACCAATCCCGACGACCCGTATATCAATGTGTCGCTTCTCGAATACTATGAAAAATCGGGGGACAATGACAAGGCGTTCAATGAGTTGATCGAGGCCATTCGCAATCCCAACCTCGATTTCAATACCAAGGCCAATATCTACGAGTATTGGTTCAAGAAGAGCCTCAATTCTCCAAAAATTGACGAACAGGCTTTGCAGGCCGGCAATGCCTTCCTTGCAGCCTATCCCGACAATAAAATGGGCTATCTGATTCTGGGTTCCTATCATATCAACAAGAAAAACCCGACCGAAGCCCGACAGATGTTTGCCAAGGTGCTGCAATGCGACAGTTCCGATTATGTGGGCTGGCAAAACCTTGTGCTTATCGAAGCTGAAATGGACGATACCGAAGCCGTGCTACAGCATTCCAAAGAAGCATTGAAGTACCATCCTATGCAGCCTGTTTTCTATTGGTTTGCAGGCAGTGCCAGCGCCATGAAGAAGCAAAACGAAGAAGCCATCACTTTCTTGGAAAAAGGGCGTAGATTCGTCGCCGACAAGATCTTGCTGACCAATTTCGACAGCTATCTTGGCGACTTGTATTACCAAACCGGACAAGAAGAAAAAGCTTTTGATGCCTACGAAAAAGTGCTGCGTGCCAATCCCGATAACGCTTTGGTGTTGAACAACTTCGCATATTACCTTTCGCTGAAATCCGAACAGCTTGACAGGGCTTTCGAAATGTCGAGCCATGCCGTTGAGTTGGAGCCTGATAACGCCACGTTCATTGACACCCGTGCTTGGGTGCTTTATAAGCAAAAACGTTACCGTGATGCCGAAAAGCAGATGAAGAAAGCCATTGACCTTGTGAAAAGTCCCGAAGGCCTGTATTTTGAGCACTATGGCGACATTTTGTTCCGCCTCGATAAAAAAGAAGAAGCGCTGGAGTATTGGAACAAGGCACTGAAAACCGGCAACTATTCCGATAAGCTGGAACAAAAAGTAGCGGAGGGTAAACTGTATGAGTAACAAGAAATAATCCACCTATTGACAATTGAAAATGAATAAAAAGCGTGTTCTTATCCTTTTGCTGTCGGGAGCCGTCTTATGGCTGCCGTCATGTGCTTTGTGGCGCAAGACACCGCATGCTGACAAGCCTCTTTCGCTAGAGCAACTCGTCGAAAAGGTCGAGGAAAGCGCTTTCCGTTACGAATGGTTTTCTGCCAAGTTGAGCCTGCAAGGCGAGATGGATAACAGCACCTTCCCGAATTTGGGCGGACAACTTCGCATGGAAAAAGACAAAGCCATTTGGATTTCGGCGAATGCCTTTTTGGGAATGGAAGTGGTGCGTCTGAAAATCACCCCTGACTCCGTTTGGATGATCAACAAAATCGAAAGTACTTATCTTGCCGAACCTCTTTCCGCCTTGATGGAAAAAATAGGGGTGCATCTTTCTTTCCGCGATGTTCAAAATCTACTTGTTGGCAATGTGGCAAACCTTACTGTTCAACAAACCAATAAGTTGCAACAAATCGACAGGCGCACTTATCGTATCGAACGGTATGGCGGGGATTCCCAAATGGAACAATACGATATCCTATCCGACTTGTTCAAAATTTCCAATCTACGTAAGAGCGGATTGAATGGACAAGCCGTTTTGGGTTATGAAGACTTTCAAACAATCGGAAACCAACGCATTCCTACGACTATTGATGTAAATCTTATTGGCAAGCAGCGGCTTTCGGCAGTTGTGTCCTATTCCGACATGACCTTGAACCAGCCTAAACCCATGCCAATGCGCATTGCCGAAAATTATGAAAGGGTTTATCTGAGATGAAACGACACCTGCTATTAGGTTTGACCTTGCTTTTGTTTTGCTCGACTACAGCATTTGGACAGCGATCCAAAGAATCGCTGGAACGTGAAATTGCCGCTTTACAGCGTGAAATCGCCATAGCAAACTCATTGTTGAAAGAAAACAAGAAGAACAAGCAAGTCACTTTGAATCAGGTTTCTATCCTCGATAAAAAGATACAACAGCGGCAACAGCTTATCAAAACCTACAAACAGCAAATAGGCGTACTCGACAACAGTATCAATGATGGGCAGGCACATATCAAAACCTTGCAAGCCGACCTGAAGAAATTACGCAAGGAATATGCACAGATGGTCGTTTTTGCCAACAAAAACAGAAGCCATTACGACAAGCTGGGTTTTCTGTTTGCCTCGAAAGACTTTAACCAAGCCTACAGCAGGCTGCGTTATATCCGCCAGTTCAACGATGCCCGCAAGGAAAAGATGAATAAAATCGCCGCGACGGAAAAGCAGGTGAGCGAGGAAGTGCTGTCATGCCAGACGGCACGCGACCGCCAAGCGGAGCTGCTTAAAGATGAAAAAGTCCAGCAGGGCACACTTCAGAAAGAAAAGGATGTGCTGAACACGCAAGTCTCAGCATTGAAAAAGGAAGGCAATCGTATCCAGCAGACCATCAAGCAAAAACAGCAGGAACAGCAGCGGTTGCAGAAATTAGTGGAACAAATCATCGCCGAAGAAATCAGAAAGGCCAATGAAACGAAAGGCAAGAAAGGAGAAGGCAAGTCCATGGCGCTTACTCCGGCGGAAAAGAAACTTTCAAGCGGTTTTTCCAGTAACAAAGGCGCATTGCCTTGGCCGGCAGAGCGCGGCATGATTGCATCGACGTTCGGCAAACACGAGCATCCGGCGTCCTCAAAAGTCACGGTGACCAACAACGGCATAGATATTGCAACCCCTGCCCATGCAAAAGCCAGAGCCGTTTTTGAGGGACTTGTGGTTAGCGTGAACAAGTTGACGACCACTAACAACGCGGTGATCATCCGACACGGCGACTATTTCACGGTGTATTCCAACCTTGAAGAAGTGTATGTGAAACGAGGCGACAAGGTGAAGACCAAGCAGGATATCGGCCGTATTCATACAGACCAGGCGGAAGGAAAGACGGAACTGCATTTCGAGCTTTGGCACGGCAGGGAAAAAACCAATCCGGCTCCTTGGCTGGCGCGGTGATGACAAAAGAATGGCAATGCGAACAAAATATCTGATACTGCTCTTGGTAACAACCTTGTGTGTTGCAGCCTGCGGCTCCCGAAAGAACATGCCGGGCCGTCGCCGTGCGCCGCGCAATTGCAAAGGCTGCACCAAATGGTCATATACGTTTCCATCCGACACGATAAGCCTTGAAAAGGCAAACTATGCCTTTGAACGACCTAACCTTAACTTCAATGAAAACAGGTTGCCTTTTCAAAATTCGAACTTATGAAGGAAGAGCATAAGGACATATTGAAGCGGTATTTTCCGGCAGCAGCAATGCCGCAGGTGGTGGCTTCCATTGATAGCCGCTGCTTCAGCCTTTTTTTTAAGCCGCCACGTCGTACCAAGCTCGGTGATTTTCGCCCCCCACGCAATAGAGGCGACATCTGCCTCATCACGTTGAATCAAGACTTGCATCCGTTTCAGATGCTCATTACCTTTGTGCACGAGCTTGCCCATTACGATGTGTATCAAAAGTACGGTAGCCGTGTACAGCCTCATGGCGATGAATGGAAATCCGCTTTTTCCAGTCTGATGCGCCCCTATCTTGTTTCTGCAATATTCCCCGATGACGTGCTTGTGCAACTCAAGCAGCATCTTTGCAATATTTCAGCCAGCAGTAGTGCCGACCTCGATTTGCTCAGCGTGTTGCGGTCATACGAACCTCGCCGTGAAGGTTTTGTCACTGTTGAAGAAATCCCGATGGGAGCGGATTTTATCACGGAGAGGGGGTTGCTGTTGCAAAAAGGACCACGCCTTCGCAAACGTTACAAATGCTACTGCAAAGCAAAAAACCAGTGCTATTTGGTCAATCCGCTGCTTGAAGTGCTGCCGGCATGAAGAACAAAGGGAAAATAATGAGGTTTATCGCCTCCATTGATATAAAATAACCGTATAAAACTATGAAATACAGACTACTATCCGTTTTCATGCTGTTGCTAATGAACTTTTGCACATCCGCCAAACCGCAAACTTTTGTTTTGACCTCACCCGATCAGCAGGTCACCGTTACCGTGAAAACAGGCGACAAGTTGAGCTATTCGGTGTGTCACAACGGAACCCTTATCCTTGACGATTCGCCCATCGCCATGACGTTGAAAGATGGTGAGGTGTTGGGAAAGGACGTGAAAAAGGTCAGCGAGTCACGGCGTGAAGTGCGTCAGCCCTTGAAAGCGGCATTTTACAAACGCAATGTCATTGACGACCATTACAATGAGCTTGCCCTTGCGCTCACAAAACATTGTAAAGTGGTTTTTAGGGCTTACAACGAGGGCGTGGCCTATCGTTTTGTTGCCGATATGCCAGGAACCGTTACCGTGGAAAGCGAAACTGTCAACTTCAACTTCGACAAGGATTATCAGGTTCGTATTCCTTATGTAAATGCAAGAAAAATGGAAGGAGATATTATTGAAAACCAATGTTTTAATTCTTTTGAAAATGTCTATTCCCATACAAACCTCAGCAAAATGGATGGCAACAGGCTTGTGTTTTTGCCTTGCCTTGTCGAACTTGACGATGGGAAAAAAGTAGTGATTACCGAAGCGGATTTGGAGGATTATCCCGGCATGATGCTGCGTAATGAAGACGGGAGTAATTCGTTGCGAGCCTATCATGCGCGTTATCCCAAGACCGAGGAGCAGGGTGGGTATAACAACCTGCAATATTTGGTCACCTCGCGTGAGGATTATATTGCCCGGACGAAAGGAAGCCGTGCTTTTCCGTGGCGTTGCTTGATCATTTCGGACCGCGATGCCGACCTTGCCGACAGCGATTTGGTGTATCAGTTGGCGGCTCCTTCGCGCATTGGAGATTCGTCGTGGGTAAAACCCGGAAAGGTGGCATGGGAATGGTGGAATGCTTGGGGGCTTCGCAATGTCGGGTTTGAGCCGGGTGTTAATGATGCGACATACGAATACTATATTGACTTTGCCAGCCGCTATGGCATTGAGTATGTCATTCTCGACGAAGGATGGGTGGTCAACAGGCTGGCCGACCTGTTTCGGGTAGTGCCCGAAATCAACTTGCCTCATCTGGTGGGCTATGCCAATGAACGTAACGTGGGTCTTGTGCTATGGGCCGGTTATGCCGCAATGGATAAGGATATGGAGAAAGTTTGCCGCCATTATTCCGATATGGGCATAAAGGGATTCAAAGTCGATTTCATGGATCGTGATGACCAGAAAACGGTCGATTTTTACTATCGGATGGCGGAGACTGCGGCGCGTTATCACCTGCTTGTTGATTTTCATGGCGCTTATAAACCCACCGGCATGAACCGCACCTATCCCAACGTGCTGAATGTAGAAGGTGTTTTCGGGCTGGAACAAGTCAAATGGAGCAATGATTGCGACCTTGTCACTTACGAAACCACCATTCCGTTTATCCGCATGGTGGCAGGCCCGATGGATTTCACACAAGGAGCCATGAAAAACGCCTCTCAAACGCATTTTAAGGCCGATTACGGCGCTCCAATGAGCCAAGGGACACGCTGCCGTCAGCTTGCCGAATACGTCGTTTTTGAAGCACCTTTCGGCATGTTGTGCGATAGCCCGAGCAACTACATGGAGGAAGAGGAGAGCATGCAGTGTATGGTGAGGATTCCAACGACTTGGGATGAAACGATGGTGCTGGACGGCAAGGTGGGAGAATATGTCGTGGTTGCGCGGAAAAAAGATTTCAGGTGGTATATTGGCGCCATTACCAATTGGGAGGAACGCGACTTGGTTCTCGACCTCGCACCCCTAAAAGGAGGAGCAAAGTCGGGGCATATTTTCCGCGATGGTCCCAATGCTAACGAAAACGCACAGGATTATATATCCGAAACGGCGCAAGTGATGGGCAATCAGGTGAAGGTGCATCTTGCCAAGGGCGGCGGAATGCTGCTTATCTGGTGATGGGGTTGACGAGCGGTGTCGGCAGAAAGTCCTTTCAAAATCACAAATCGCTGTCCGATTCAAAAAAAGCCTTGAAGCAATTCCATATTTGCGTGTCGGGAGGAGGCGCGATGATTGAAACAGGCGTTTTTTGCACAGGATGTACAAATGCCACCCTATAGGCATGTAGGCTGATGGAAGCATCGGGGTTGCTGCGGGGAGAACCATATTTCAGATCGCCCTTAATGGGACAACCGATATGGGCCAGTTGGCAGCGTATCTGGTGATGACGTCCGGTAAACAGTTCTATTTCAAGCAAATAATAATTATCTGATTTGCCAGCAATGCGGTAACTCAGGCGACCTAATTTGGCTTCCTTGGTGCCGGCAGCCGTGACAAACGACTTGTTTTGCTGCTCGTTCTTGACCAAATAGTCTTCCAGCACATCGGCATCCTTAGGCGGACGGTTTTTCACCACGGCAAGGTAAATCTTCTGGAAATTCCTGTCCTTGACCATCAGGGTCATGCGCGACAAGGCTTTGCTGGTCTTGGCGAAGATGACGGCACCGCTGACGGGGCGGTCGATGCGGTGTACAAGACCTGCAAAAACGTTGCCGGGTTTGTCGTATGCTTCCTTGATGTAGGCCTTGACATCGTCCAACAGACACACATCGCCCGTCTTGTCGCCCTGCACGATTTCGGAGGGCAGCTTGTTGACCACGATAAGGTGGTTGTCTTCGTAAAGAATGCGGTCGGAAATCTTGTTCATGGTTATCTTTTCTTCAAAAATTAATCGATGGCATCGCAAATCACGCCGCTGCCGACAACATAGGGTTCCGTTTCGTGATACAGCACCCCGAATTGCCCGGGAGCCACGCCCGAAATGGGGGTTTCGGAGACAATGTCGGCCCCCATATCGGTGAGATGCACCGATCCAAAGGAAAACTCCGGCTGGTGTCGGATTTTGAACCGCAGCCGCATACCCTCGGTGAGGTGCAGGGTAGGATTCATCATCTGAAGGTCGCCCAGCGGCACTATGTGGGTGTATTGTGCGATGGGGTCGTAGCCTTGCGAGACATAAATGATGTTGTTCTTAATGTCTTTGCCGACCACAAACCAAGGACCGCCGCCCAGCCCGAGGCCTTTACGCTGTCCTATGGTATGAAACCAGAATCCTTTATGGTGCCCGAGTATGCGTCCCGATTCCTGCTCTACAATGTCGCCGGGCATTTCGCCGAGATATTCGCGGATATAGTCGTTGTAGTTGATCTTGCCGAGGAAGCAAATGCCTTGGCTGTCATGGCGTTCGGCGCTGGGCAGCTTGTATTGGGCTGCCAGACGGCGTACTTCCGATTTGGCGAGGTCGCCGATGGGAAAAATCACCTTGCTGAGCTGCGGATAGGTGATACGTCCCAAAAAATACGTCTGGTCTTTGAACGTATCGGCGGCCGTACCCAACCAGAACACGCCCTTGTCGTCCTGCCAGGAACGGGCGTAGTGCCCTGTGGCGATCTTATCGAAACGGTGTCCTTCCTTTTCCTCGAAAGCCCCCAACTTGATCCAGCGGTTGCACATCACATCGGGGTTGGGCGTGAGGCCTTTGCGCACCATTTCCATGGTGTATCTGCCCACTTTCTCAAAGTATTCGTGCTGTAAATCCACAATGTCGAACTTGCAGCCATATTTCTTTGCAATAAAGGTCGTTATCTCAATATCTTCTTCCGATGGACAGTTCGACAGCTCTTCCTTGCCTTCCATTCCGATTTTGATGTAGAAGATGTGCGGGTCGTGGCCCTTTTCTTTTAACAGAGGGACAACCACCGAACTGTCAACGCCACCCGAAACCAATGCTGCAATGTTCATCTCGACAAATTTCCTGCAAAAATACGCAAAAATCCACGTTTATATCGAAAAGTCTTCTTGGAGCCTCATTATCCTTTGATTTCTATAAGGTGTCCTGATGATTTTTAGGAATCCCGCTCAATCACTCATGGAATACGGCTTGTCTTCGGGGCGCAGGCCGCGTTGTAGGTTGGGAGTCGCACCTATCTCGAAACGCAACACCCCTCCTTGCATCAGTTCATCGTGAGTCGGATACAGCCTTTCGACTATCTTTCCATTGAGGCTGACTTGCTGTACGTAGCGGTTTTGGTCGCCCACTCCCGGCGCTTCAATCTCAAGGATTTTTCCGTTGCCCAAGCTCACTTTCATATAAGGCAGATACGGTGCTCCCAGCACATATTGATTGGTTCCGGGGCAGACCGGATAGAAGCCCATGGCGCTAAAGAGGTACCGAGCCGACATTTGCCCGCAGTCGTCGTTGCCGCAAAGAGACCGTCAATGTCGTTCCGATACATGCGGTTCATGATTTCTCGAATCTGATATTGTGTTTTATCAAGGTGCTGTCGTCCAATTGTATAGGTAGGCGATGTAATGGGCGGGTTCGTTGTCGTGGTTGTAGCAGCCCATCAAGCCTTCGGCAGTGACGTCTTCGGTGTGTTCAAAAAACTCAGGCAGAAGCTGCATGACAAAAAGGGTGTCGATGTTGCGAATAAAGCGGTCGTTGCCGCCCATGGTCTCGATGAGACCTTTTACATCGTGCGGCACATAAAATGAATATACCCATGAGTTACCCTCGACAAAACCTTCGTCTTCGGTGTCGAACAGGCTGAAAGGCGCCTTCCAAGTCCCGTCGGAATAGCGTGGGCGTGCAAATCCCCAATTCATGTCGAAGCAGTTCTTCCATGTCGGCATTGCGCTTAGGATGGAGCAGGTTGAACAGGGGATGCAAGGCGCGGTAGGTGTCCCAAAGCGAAAAAACAGTGTAGTTGTCGAATCCCTCTGCCTTATGGATGTTGTGGTCCAAGCCTCGGTATTGTCTGTCCACGTCCGGATTAATCATCGTGTGATACAACGAAGTGTAAAGCATAGCCTTTTGGTCCTCAGTACCTTCGACTTGCAGGATGGACAGTTCCTTGTTCCATTTGGCTTGGGTTTCGGCCAGTATTTGGTTGAAACCGCGGCCATCGGTCTCGGCATGGAGGTTGGCCCAAAGCACCTTGCCGTCGTAGTTATAGATGGCATGGGCGAGATCGATGATGACGTTGCCGTCGGTCTTTGAGGGAAAAACGTACTGATGTACCCCAACGTGTTCGGTGGCGGTGAGGCATGCCTTGATGTCGTAGTCGTCGAAGACGACTTCATAATAGCCGGGAGAGGTTCTTTCGGTGGCATGGCGGTAACGGTAGCTGCCGTCAGGTCGGGTTTGCGTGCCGGGGTTCAACTTGATACTGCCGGTGGTAGGCATCACGAGCACATCGCCAAGGTCGGAATGGCCGGTGCCGCTGAAATGCGTGTGGCTGAAACCTACAATGGTGCTGTCCTTGTGCTGGTAGCCGGCACAGTATTCATAGACTCGGGGCTGGTAACGCCCGTCCACATTATGGGGAATCGTGTCGGTGTTGGGGCTGAGCTGCACGATGCCGAAAGGCGCACACGCTCCGGGAAAAGTGTGCCCCATGCCGTTGGTGCCAATGATGGGGTTGACGTATTGGATGAGGGTATCGGTCGCGAGGACGTTGTGCTCATGGCGTTTTTTTTGCTGGCTGGCAGGAAATTAAACCGATGAAAACCAATAAGATAATCAGTCGTTTCATGATAAAAGTCTTGTAAAAGGACTGTAAAAGTAGGAAAATTCGGATATTTGCAAAAACTATCATCATGATTTACGGCATCGGAACCGACATTATCGAAGTGGAACGCATGAAGAATGCCTTGTTGCGTAGTAACAGCTTGAAAGAAAAGCTTTTTACCGTAGAGGAACGGCAGTATTGCGAAGGCAATGCCATTTGTTTTCAGCATTATGCTGCGCGTTTTTCGGCTAAGGAAGCCTTTTTCAAAGCGTTGGGAACGGGCTTTCGCGACGGCATGGCTTTTACCGAAATTGTCGTGAAAAACGATGCCTTGGGCAAACCCGTCATCGAGACAAGGGGGAAGGTGGCGGCATTATGCGGCAAGGAAGGCATAACGGCCATACACCTCACCATGTCTCACGTCAAAGAAACAGCCGTGGCTTTTGTGTTGCTCGAAAAGTAAGTTCCCGTGTTTAAATCCAAGTCTCTTCTTTTACATCACCTTGAATGCCGATGACGATTTTCTTTACCGGCACTTTGCGTTGGGCGCGTTTCACGGCCATTTTGGCCAATTGAAGCAATCCGCTGCAGCAGGGTGCTTCCATGATGACAACAGTGAGCGTGTTGATACGGGCGACATCGATCATCTGCACGATTTTATCGACATACGATTCCTTGTTACTATCTAATTTCGGACATGCGATGGCAAGGCGATGGTTGTGCAGAAAACGCGTGTGGAATGCTCCGCAGGCATACGCCGTACAGTCGGCTGCAAGCACTGCATCGGCATTGTTGAAGACCCCGGCTTGTAGATTCAGCAGATGAAGCTGAACGGGCCAATGTGTCAGCATGGAAGGGGTTTCTTGCGGGTTCTGATTCATGCGGACGGAGGGTGCGTTGAAAACATGTTGCGCTCCTCCCGGGCAGCCTGAGCCATGCATCAAGCTGCTCAAATCTATTTCGATGTCGTGTTCGCGCAGATAGCCCACTCCTTGCTGAAACAAGGTGTTTTCGCCATGATCCTTGAGGTGGCGCAAGTGGGCTATGATGACGTGTTCACCTTTGGGGACTAGGCGTTCCATGACGGCATGTTCATCGTATGCTTCCACTTCCTTTTCTTCAATCCGGATGGCACCGACCGGACATTCTCCTATGCAGGCGCCTAATCCGTCGCAGTACAACTCGCTGACGATACGGGCTTTGCCGTCGATGATTTGCAAGGCGCCTTCATGGCAACCTTCGGCACAGTGGCCACAGCCGTTGCAGCGTTCTTCGTCGATGCTGATGATGTTGCGTTTTGTCTTCATTTTTAGTTGTTTTTGTTGGTTGTTTTCCAAGTGCAAAAAAAGAGATTGGTATGGGGTCTGGAAGCCACATTTATTACGTTGTGCAAAAAAAATCGGCGCAAATGGTTTACGCCGAAATATAGAAAGACTTTATATTGAATGATTCAAGTATTTTTCTTGAAGCAAGAGCATGCTGTTAGAAGTACAGGTCTCTTTCTCCTTTTTTGATACGTTCGATACGGTTTTTTAACTCGTCAAGGAACTGGGAATCCACATTCTGGAAGTTGTTTTCAATGCATTTCCATCCTTTTTCCGCGACTTCGGGCGTGGCATAGTCCGCTAAGTATTCCGATAGGGTGAGAATGGCATTTGGCGTGCAGTAGCGCTTGATGAAGCCGGGCACGCTGAACTCCATGAAGTGTTCGCCGGTACGTCCCAAACGGTAGCAGGCGGTGCAGAAGCTGGGGATGTAGTTGCCGTCTAGTAACTCGTCAATGATGTCGCTCAACGTGCGGTCGTCACCAATCTTGAACTGTTCGCGGTGCAGGTTTTGGTTTTCCACCTTGTCAGTGTTTTTCTCCTCTTCCTCATGGTGGTACCTGTAGTCGCCAATCTGTAGGTTGGTGCCGCCGTCAATTTGTGAGATGCCGTATTGAATGGCCTTATGGCGGAAAGCAGGATCTTCGCGGGCGGTGAGAATCATGCCGGTGTAAGGAACCGCAAGGCGGAAAATGGCGATGATCTTTTCAAACGTTTCATCGTCAACCATGTACTGGCGGTCGAGGTTGAGGTTGGAGGCGTCTTTGATGCGCGGGAAAGAAATGGTGTGCGGTCCCACATTGAAACAAGCCTCGAGGTGATTCGTGTGGCGAATCATGGCCAACACTTCGTAACGCCAGTCGTAAAGCCCGAAAAGAATGCCCACGCCATTGTCGTCGATGCCGGCTTGCTGGGCGCGGTCCATCGAGGTCAGACGCCAGTTGTAGTCGCCTTTTTTCGTGTTGGCAGGGTGGTATTTGTTATAGACTTCAGGGCAGTAGGTCTCCTGAAAGATCTGATAGGTGCCGATGCCGGCTTCCTTGACGGTGCGGAAACCCTCCACATCAAGCGGAGCCGCATTGATGTTGACACGGCGTATCGAACCCTTGCCCTTGCGTGTGGCATAAGTCAGCTTCACCGTGTGCGCAATGTATTCCGGTGAGTATTTGGGTGATTCGCCATAGACGAGGATGAGGCGTTTCTGACCGTCGTCTTCAAGAGCCTCCACGTTGCGAATCAGTTCTTCGTCGGTCAGCGTAGTGCGGATCTGGTCTTTGTTTGAGGAACGGAACCCGCAGTATTGGCAGTTGTTGATGCAGTAGTTGCCGACATAAAGAGGGGCAAACAGCACGATGCGGTTGCCATAAATGCGGCGTTTCAACTCGCGTGCCCCTTCTTTGATGGTTTCCACCAACTTGGGATCGGTCGTATTGATGAGTACCGCCGTTTCTTCCATGGTCAATCGGTTCTTGTTCAGCGATTTCTCGATGATTTGACGAACACGGTCCGCTGTGCTTTTTGTGTTGTTGATGTAGTCCCAGATCTCCTCTGAATCGATAAAAGGCCGGTTCGGTTCGTCGGGAATCCGGCATTTTTCAGGATGAAATTGCATGATTATTGTCTTTTTTTGTTGTCTTAGAATGCGTTGAGCAAAATATTTGCTTGATTTTAATGCAAAAATAGAAGACCGTTACATCCTGAAATGTAACAATTGTAACAAAAGTGGCATTTTTCGAAAAAGAAACGGAAAAAACCTTGCTCGTAATCGCGAATCTTATAGCATGGAAGCGATTTGGTCGTAGTAGTTCCGGCTGACAGGAATGTGGATGGGATTGCCTTTGTCGTCGGAAAAGTCCATGATGGCGAACAGAAAGCCTTTGTTTTTCTGCAACGCAGTGATTCTGAACCTGTTGATATAGTAAGAGCGATGGCACCGCAGCAATCCGTTCTTTTCGCACACATCGGCTATTTTTTTCATGGAGTTCCGCAGGGAGAACGTAAGCTGTTTTTCTTCGTTGATGTAGCAAATCTTGAGGTAGTTTTCGTCCGACTGGATATAGAGGATGGCATCGGAAGCCACCACTAACTTTACATTGCCGTTTTCGTCGGCGAAGCGGATCATATCGCCTTGTGCGGGGACGGTAATATTGCGAAGACGTTCTTCTTTCTCCTGCATCATGTAATAGATGTCAATGACAATATTGGGGATGACAAGGATTACGAATAAGTATAGAAAGGAAGAGCCGAAGACCCAGAAATAGGCTTCGGTGCGTTGTGTGGTAAGCCAGATATAGAGAGCTGAAAATCCGGCTGAAATGCCGATTTCAACAAATGAGCTCAGATGACACTGCGCCCAAGTGATTTTCACCTTGCCATGCAGCAACATAAGTACTATGCGAACAATGAGAACGGTCATGAGCACGATGCACGAAATGATGGTGGCATGGAAGGAATAGTTTCCGAACGACTTCACCTGCGACATGAATCTGAAAGGGCAGAACAGCAACAGGATTCCCAATGTGAAAAGCGGCAGGATGATGACATGCGTGAAAAAACCGCGAGGCATGAAGAAACTTTTTGGAACGATACCCATTTTGTCATTTTTTTGATGGTACAAAAATACAAAAAAATGTTATTCGTCACTTTATTCGTCACTTTGTCACTGAAAAGACCATTTTTTGACATTTTTATCGCCAATATCACATTTTTCGCCCAAACCTGAAAAAGCATGCTACTTTTGTCAAACAAATCAACGGAACTGTTATGAAGAACACAACAAACAACGGATCTTTTTTGAGTAGGGCGATGCGCTTTTTCTTTGGTCGTCGCAGTCCTGCTTCCTTATTTAATACGGTGAATGACGATTTCCTGTTAGTGGTGAATGCCACACGCTGCACCGACCTGCAACCGGTCATCAATGCAGTGAAGGCACAGACTTACTCACACAGGCATTTTGACTGCCGTATTTTGGTCAACGAACAACAAAAAGCCGTCTTGGCTCCTGACGACAATATTACGCTTTACAGTATGAGCAATGAATTTACTGCAAGTGAGGCACTCGACCGATATTTCAAGATGGCTTTGCCCAATTGCAAGGGTAAATACTATGCTGCGGTTGTTGTGGACGGTGCACGACAGCTCGAACCTGAATTCATGAGTCGCGTGAACGATGCGGTTGCCATTGACAGGCAGATTGTTTTTCTTGACGGACATATCAAGAATTTGAGCCATTGGAATAGCAAGATCAACTGCATGGTTCGCATGGATGTGTTGGAGTCGGCAGGAGGCTGGCCTTTTGGATGGAAGGGTAACAAACAGCTTAAAGGTTTTTTGCGCTCTTTGTCCTCGGGAAAGCTGCACCTGAAGACTTGCATATAAGTTAGCGATGAGCAGATTAATGGGTCGTCTTGTAGGCTGATAAAAGGTGGGAGTTTTCTTGTTCCAGTAAAATGAAAGGAACGCAATGGATTACGAAGATATCACATTCATCCATTTTGCATTTTAAGTTTCAGCCTTCGGACATCATTGAGTAATCGGGTCAGCCTGCATTTTGACCTATATGCCTATTTTTTCATTAGTGAGAACCGAAAGAGAAGGCCGCCTTCAGGGCGGTTTTCTGCTTTTATGGAGCCGCCATGAAACTGTACGGCATGTTTTACGATGGCAAGCCCCAATCCGGTGCCTCCGCTACGGCGGTCGCGCCCTTCGTCAATGCGCATGAACCGGTCGAAAATGCGGTCGATGTCCTTTTCGGCAACGCCGTGTCCGGTATCGTAGAACACGAAACAATAACGGTCGTCTTTTTGTTCCTTATCGAGCCGGATGACGATTTCAACGCCTTTGCCCGCATGGTGCAGGGCGTTCTCAATCAAGTTGCGGAATATGGAATAAATTAGATTTTGATTGCCATTAATGGTCAAGGTGTTCGGCAGTTCGCAACGAACGACATCATTCGATTCTTGTATTTGAAGATGGAGTTCCGACCGTGCTTCTTCAAAGATTCCTCGAACGTCAACTTGTTCCTTGTTAAAGAGCATGGAAGCCTCTTCTAACTTGGTAATCAGACCAATATCTTGGATGAGGTTTGAAAGGCGCAGGGTTTGTGTAAGTGCCCGTTCGACGAAGTGCTGTCTTTTTTCCTCGTCAAGTCCGGGATTGTTGTTCATGCTCTCAAGAAACCCACGAATGCTTGCAACGGGGGTTTTCAGCTCATGGGCGATGTTGTTCGTCATTTCATGTTTCAACTGTCGGTTGCGTTCCCTTTCGTCGGTGATGAGCTTTTTGCTGTACCGCAGTTTCCCCATTTTATCCATGAGCATCAACAAGACCACGATTAGCGCCAGCGCCAGCAGATACATCATCAGGGCTTCGCGTCCTATGGCATTGCGCATATCGATTTCATAAGGAGCAGCAAGTCGGATATAAACGCCTGATTTGCAACGGTATGCGTAATACAAGTAATCCTGATGTACCGAACTTGACCTGCGAATGGCGTATCCGTCACCATAAAGCCGGGCTGACATGATTTCTGGGCGATCGAAGTGGTTGATGGTATTGATGGAGTCGCTTGCGGTGTTGTCAAGCACGACTTTGCCGTTGGCATCTATCAGCGTAAAACGCAGATTCTTAGTCAACATATCGGATAAGGATACGGTATCGTGGGAGAAGTTTAGAAAATTCTCCGTCATGATGGCGTAAGCCTGCATCTTTGCCTTCATCTCGTTGACTTTGTGTCGTTTTTCACGGTTGATTTGGATGATGACCGTGATAATTGTGAATACGAGGAAGGCAACTCCAAAGTAAAAATAAATCCTGCGTTGTGATTTCATGGCCTTTTCTGGTTAGTCGTTCCAGGAATACCCAAAACCTTGTTTGTTGATAATGTGTTCGCCATAGCTGCCTAATTTTTTGCGCAATCGTGCGATGTGCACATCAACCGTCCTTTCCAAGACATACGTATCGGCATCCCAGACTTTAGCAAGGATTTCTTCGCGTTGGTAGTAGTCGCCGCATCCTTCTAACAGTAGTTGAAGGATGAGGAACTCGGTCTTTGTGAGATCGATGGGCTTTTCATCGATGGTGAGGGTCTTGTGACGTTTGTCAAGTTGAAGACCTTCTATCGTGATGATGTCGTTCTTGACAGGAGTCTGAAGGTTTTCGTTTCTTCGCAAGAGAGCCTTGATACGGGCAATTACCTCCTTGATGCTGAATGGTTTTGCAATGTAGTCATCGGCTCCGATGCTGAATCCGGTGAGCATGTCGTTTTCGGTGTTTTTGGCCGTGAGGAAGATGATGGGCACTTCGTTATGAAGTTCGGAACGTAGTTTTTTCGCCATCTGGTAGCCCGTCATGCCTCCCATCATCACGTCGAGCAGTATTAACTCGTGTTCGGGAGAGATCATTTTCAGCGCTTTTTCCGCAGAATTGGCGGTATTCACCTCGTAACCTTCGTTTTCGAGGTTGAATTGCAGAATCTCGCATAAGTCCTGCTCATCGTCAACGACTAGTATTTTCGTCATGTCTAATAATTTGCTGCGAAGATAGTGGAATTATTCGCTTTTGTCCAACAATTCATGTGATTTTTCAGCATTTGTGGTTTTGTGGATAAGGCACTTACGGTTTGGATGCCTAAAATGGATTTTGTTCATCCTTGTGCATCACATCGACGCCTTGGGTGAGGAAAATGATGGCTTCGGCAATATTGGTGGCGCAATCGCCGATACGTTCTATTCCATAGTAGATGCGGGCAACATCAAGCATGTCGGCAATGGCATGGGGCGATTCTTCTTTGTTGAACTGGAAGTCGAACAATTTCTTGTGGCAGTTGCTATAGGCTTTGTCCAACAGCTCATCCGCATCAATTATTTTTCGTGCTAGGCATGGGTCTTCTTGGAAAAAGGCAAAAATGGAGTCTTTCACCATTTTTTCCGCCATTTCGAAGATGACAAGGGCATCGTTGTTGAAATTCGGGAAGACCGATCCTTGCTTTTGAAGATAATGCATGCGGCCGCTGATTCCCTGAAGGAGGTCGGCAATGCGTTCCACATCGACAACGGTGTCGTAATAGGAGATGATACGGCGCATGTCGCTGGCTCGCGGGGATTGCAGAACGATGCAATTGACAATGTCATCGCGCAACTTGACCTGCATCAGGTCGATGTTCTTCTCATTCTCATTGACATTTTGCATCATCTCGTCCGCCGATTTTCCTTGAAGCTGCTGTTTTGCTATGTTCAACTGATTGAGCATCAGGTCGATCATGGACCTAAACTCGTTGTTCAAACGTTCAAGATAAGTTTCTCTAATGGTTCCCATAGTGTTGTTTTTTTATAGTGAGGGTTCGATGAAGCCTTGGTAGGGTATAATTCCGCAACTTCATTGCAACTATTGTTTTATTGTGATCATGTTGTTTCATGTTATTATCCGAATTTTCCGACAAGGTAGGCTTCCGTGCGTTTGTCGGAAGGGTTGGTAAACATTTTATCTGTTTTATCATACTCGATGAGTTCGCCGAGATACATGAACATGGCGTAGTCGGAGATTCGTGCGGCTTGTCCCATGTTGTGTGTGACGATGACGATGGTCACTTCGTTTTTCAAATCGACGAGCAGATCTTCAATTCGGCTTGTGGCCAACGGGTCCAACGCAGAAGTCGGTTCGTCCATGAGAAGAATATCGGGACGCAGTGCCAAAGCGCGTGCAATGCAAAGCCGCTGCTGCTGCCCGCCCGACAGGAAACTGCCTCGTTTGTTGAGGCTGTCTTTCACCTCGTCCCAAAGGCCGACGTTGTGCAGGACCTCCTCCACGATGCCGTCGCGTTTGTCTTTCTGTAGTTTGATTCCATTGAGGCTGTAGCCGGAAAGCACATTGTCGTAAATGCTCATGGTTGGGAATGGGTTCGGACGTTGGAAAACCATGCCGGCCATGCGGCGCACTTCGATGGGGTTCATTGACAGAATGTCGTGGCCATTGATTTCGATGCTGCCGTTTATGGTAATGTTGGGGTATAGTTCGTGCATTCGGTTGACGGCGCGAAGCAAAGTGCTTTTGCCGCAACCCGAAGGTCCCATGATGGATGTGATGCTGTTTTTGCGGATGTCGGCAGAGACGTGACTTACGGCGAACTTATCGGCATTGTAAGCCACGCTGACGTCTTTGAAACTTAATATTATATTCTCCATTTCTTGCTGATTTGTTTTGCTGTGATGTTAAGCGAAAGGACGAAAAGAAGCAGAAATAGCGAGGCGCTCCAGATCATGCTTTTCAGGTTGGGGTCGTTATAGAATTGCCAGATTAGGAGGGAAACGGCGGAAGAGGGTCTTGTGGGATCCCATTGAACCGTGCTGGCACCCAATGCGGTGAGCATCAGGGGTGCGGTTTCGCCGATGACACGGGAAACAGCAAGGAGAATGCCTTTGAAAATGCCGCCAAAAGAGGCGGGAAGCAGCACTTTTATCACCATGCGGCTGTAGGAAGACCCTAAGGCCAAAGCGGCTTCCTTGAGGCTTTCAGGCAACAGATTGAGCGTTTCTTCGGTGGAACGGACGATCAGCGGCAGCATCATGATGGCTAAGGCGATCGCTCCGGCCAAGGCGGAATAGGTCTTCATCGGAACCACCATCCAAAGGAAGGCGATAATGCCGATGATGATGGACGGCGTGCCTTGCAGCAATTCCGTTAAGAAGCGTACCGTTGTGGCGAAGCGTGTTTTGCGGTGTTCGGAGATGTAGATGCCGCATAACAGGCCGAAAGGCACGGCGATGGCCGTGGCAATGAGCACCATGACGAGTGTGCCGGCAATGCCGTTGGCAATGCCGCCGGGGATGCGTTCGCCGCTGTTGACGGCAAGCATGGCTTCGAGGGTGGTGGGCGTGACTTTGGTCAGGAAGGACCAGCTCAGTTGCCGCCAGCCTTTTAGAATCATCTCGCCGAGAATGAGCAGCAGGGGAACGCAGGACAATGCCGAGAAGGCGATGACACCAACTTTAAGGGTCTTGTCCTTGAAAATGCGGGTTGTTATGCTTTTCATTTTGTGTTGCGTTTGATGATGAGACGGCCAATGAAGTTGATGACGGCGGTGATGAAAAACAACACCAATCCGATGGCGATGAGTGAGGAAAGTTTGATGCCGTCGGCTTCGCCAAACTGGTTGGCAATAATAGAGGCCATGGTGTTTCCCGTATCGGAAAGCGATATGGGAATATTGTTGGTGTTTCCGATGAGCATGGTTACCGCCATGGTTTCGCCCAAAGCCCTGCCTATTGCTAAGATGTAAGACGAAATGATGCCGGAAGCAGAGGTTGGCAAGATGACATGTCTTACCACTTCGGCACGTGTCGCCCCCATGCTATAGGCACCCTCTTTCAGCTCTTGGGGCACCATCCTGATAAATTCGGCGCTGAGCGAAGCGGCATAAGGGATGATCATGATGGCCAGCACAATGGATGCCGTGAGAACGCCGAAGCCTTGTTGTGAAAGACCCATCTTCACTATAAAAGGCCGAACGGTGTAAAAGCCCCATAATCCATAGACAATACTGGGAATGCCGGCCAGCAAATCCACCATGCCTCCCACAAAACTTGCAAGTTTGGTATTGCGATAGTACTCGCCAATGAAAAATGCAACGGGGAGTGAAAAGGGTATGCAAAGCAGCAATGCAACGACTGAAGTGAGCAATGTGCCGATAATGAACGGCAGTGCTCCGTATTGTTCGTTCCCATTGACGATACCCCATTTCGACGATCCGATAAACTGTAGGAAACCGAAGTTGCGGAAAGCGGGCAGGGCGCCACTTGTCAATGAATAAAGCAATGCTCCACACGTCAACACGATTAAAAGTGCCGACCCGAAGAGCATTGTTTTGAACACCTTGTCCTTTACCATGATAGAATGATCATTTTATGCCGTTACTATGCGGGTGTGTTGTTACTGAGTTACTTAAGAATGAGCACGCCATCATAAGTTACTTGTTTCAAGTTGTCGAGTGCCTTCAAGCGATCGCTTTCCGGAATAGGAGCGTAATGGATTGTCTCGGTGGTTTTTTGCGTTTCGGGATCGAGCATAAATTGCATCAGTTCAAGGGTGTGCTGGGCTTGAGCAAGACTGCGGCCTGCATAATTCTGTTCCTTGTAAATGCCAATCCAAGTTGTGCAGGAGATGGGGTAGGAGTCGGTGGCAATCGCTTGGGTTGTCGGTTCGACAAATTCGTTGCTGCTGTTCAAGATGGCTGCGACGGGCACATTCATGGAGAAGGCGTATTCCGATCCGATATATCCAATGGCGCCGGGGGTATTGGCAATGGTGCCTACCACGCCGGGATTGCCTTTGGCTGCAATACCGCCGGTGAAGTTGATGGATTTGCCTACGCCAAGTGTGTTTTTCCAGTCGTTGTTGGCTCCGCTCATGTAGGCACTGAAATTGTGCGTTGTTCCGCTGCCGTCTGAACGATAGACAGGGGTGATGGCAAGGTCGGGCAAGGTCAACGTCGGGTTGACGGCCTGAATGCGCGCATCGTTCCAATTATTGATGCTGTCAAGATAAATGCCAGCGATGATGTCGGCAGTGAGGCGCAGGTTGCCGACACTTGGAATGTTGTATGAAAGCACCACGGCACCACGGCAGGTGGGAATGTAAATAACAGGTTTCATGCCCTCGGTCTCTTCTTTGGCGGGAATCACATCGGTGCCTGCAAAATCCACGATTTCATTTTTCAGGCTTCTGACTCCTCCTCCGCTGCCGACTCCTCCGTACGAAACATTGGTGCCTGTCTTTTCTGTGAAGTTCTTGAAAGCCAAGTTGTAGTAAGGTTCAGGGAAGGTAGCCCCAGCGCCGGTAATTTCAGCTTTTTGGTTGCACGCCGTAAAGATAAGTCCGGCTAACATTGCAATGATAATAGTTCTTTTCATTTTTTTTCTAATTTTTGTGTTGATCTCTGTCTTTTTAGTCGTTGCAAAAAAACATGCATTGCGTGAAGTGTTGGTTTCGTAACCGTTACGTTTCGGTTAAGATTATTGGAAACCCCTCTGTTTTTAAGTCTTCAGAAGGTATTGCAAAGCTGATAAGCTCCAAAAAAGTTTCTTTATAATTTATTTTATAATTTAGAAATGTATATTTTTGTGCAGTCATTAATAAATCGGATATGAAAGTCTTGCGAAATACAATAGGTTGCTTTTTTGTGATGGTGGCGTTATCGGTGTCGGCGCAGCATGTCGATGGAAAGGCCATTGAAGCAATAGAGCGCGAATGGAGGGCGCAAAAGCGTTTGGAATACGAGCAACTGCTGCTACGACTTGCCGACACCATGCCGGAATCGGTCACCCATCTTGAATTGGTTCCATACGGATCGGATTTGCCCGATATGAAACGTTTCTGCCGGCTTAAAACGCTATGCATCGCTCATTTGGAGACCGGCAAGATCAAAAGGGAAGTCTTTGCTTCCGACAGTTTGACATCGGTTCGTATTGAAAACTGTTCGGCCGAGAGCATCCGTTTTCCCAAGAACAAACATATCGAAGATGTGACCATTACAGGATCTTCGTTGAAAAGGATGCCGCGCACGTTGAAACGCTGCAAAAATCTCAAGTTTTTAGTGCTTGAAAGCAATCAAATCCGTCGTATTCCTTGTTGGGTCAGGCGTTGCGACAGTCTCAAGGTGCTGAATCTGAACCATAATCAGGTTAAACTGAACCGGGCGGCGGCACGACGGCTTTCCAAGATCGACAACTTGCAATTGGGAGGCAACGGCATTGAGAGCCTGCCTTCCAATATCGGCAGGTTGCGGGTGGAATACCTCAATTTGGGTAAAAACCAACTTTCAGGTCTGCCCAAGTCATTTGCAAGATTGTCAAAGCTGACCCATCTTATTTTCTATCAAAATGATTTCGACAGCATTCCCCGCGAGATTGGGCAACTGAAACAGTTGAAAGAACTTGACCTGTACAAAAACCATATTCGCGAAATTCCCGATTTTATTGGAAGTTTAGATCAGCTTGAACAGTTGTATTTGTCTTTCAACGAAATCGGCGTTCTCCCCGACACCCTTCGTAACTTGCAGCGGTTGAAGTATTTCTATGTCCATCACAATCATCTTCTCTTTGCGCCGGAGTGGATGACCCAAATGGATTCGTTGCAACGTGTCGGCCTCGACCATAACCGATTGCTTGCGGTTCCCGACTTTTCAAAGCTGTCTCTCTTAGAGGAACTTGATTTGTCGGACAACGATCTTGAACAGGTGCCTTGGGAGCTTGTCAAGGATAACAAGTTGCAAATCATAGGTTTGCGCAATAATCCGTTTTTGCTCACTCCTGAGGAAAAAAACTTTTTGAAGAAACAGCCCCGTATCATTTATTGACTTGCCTCATAAAAGCGCATTAATGACGGAAAACAGTGGATGATTTCAGAACCTTTTTCAGTGGGAAAGGGAGCGTTGTTTTTTGAGCCATTGCGTAGGTGTTGTGCCGACAAAGTGTTTAAAGTTCCGATAGAACGAAACCTCTGAAGAAAAACCCGAGTCAGAGATGATTTCCGAAATGTTGGCTTTGGGATTGTCAATCAGCAGCTGTTTCGCATATTCCACCCGATAACGGTTGATGAACTCGGAAAACGAAATGCCCATGTCCACATTGATGGCATTGTAAATATAGTTGCGGTTTGTGCCCAAAAGTGCGGTAAGGTCAGAGATTTTCAAATCCTGCTGCAAGAAAAGACGATCTTTTTCCATCAAGGCAACGATATTGTTCTTCATGTCGTCGAACTGTGTTTCTAAAAGCGGTTCTTCTGTTTCCTGAAACATTTCGTCCAGTTCCGTTGCAGAATACTCAAGTTTATAGCTGATATAAGCCAATGTGAACAGCAATACGGAAAACAGCACAGAAGGAACGACAAGCAAAAGCATGGATCCTGCAAAATACGATTTTCCGATTAAGTTCATGATGAAAGAGATAATAGAGGTAGCAACAAACAGAAACAACAGGATCTTTACGGTGCTCAGGTTTTTGTTTTCCGTGTAGGAATAATAGGAGTCCACTTTCTTTTTGTAAACATAGATTTTTTTGCTGCCGACAAATAGTATGGGAAACATTTGTAGGGCAAAAACAGCACTTGTGGTTAAATGAAGCACTTTTTGAATGGTGCCCTTATGTCCCAGCACGATGTCAGGACGGTTGTAGAGATAGCCTAAAAGGAAGTCGTTACTTTCCTCTGCCGTCATCAAAAAGTACACAAAGCCCACTGCAATTGCGATGAGCACCCCAGGCAATAAGATAAGATAATCCTTGATTTTATGGGGCTTTGTATTTGTCAATAGTTTGATATACAATAGGTAAAGAGGATAAACCGACAAAGTGGCGCATTGATAGAACGTATCTGTAAACGGTATCAGCGAGTAGGCAAAATTAAAATAGGCACAATGGGCAAAATACAATAGGGTGGAAATAAAAAGGAAAAAGGTTAGCATCTTTCTTGCACGGTTTGCCTTTCGATATTGCAAGAGAAACAACACCAGCCAAAAAAAGCAAACGAACAAAGGCATAGAAGTAAGAATGCTCTTTATCATATCCAACATGTTTATGGCATATAATGTATTTGCCTGCAAAAGTACCATAAATTTAAGAATAATCATGCTTTTTCTGCAAATATGAAAGTTTTTATTGTGAATATGAAAGTTTTTATTGCAAAAATGACACATTTTGGATGTCGCTATGCTGTAATTTTACCTTGAAATTTATTTATCAAATTTATTTATTTACTAACTTATTAAAATTTTAGAAAATGAAAAAATTAAAACACAGATTGATTTGGATGCTTACACTTGTTATCAGTGTGTATCTATTATCAGGATGCTGCCCAAGTTGCCCGGTATGTCCTGATTGTAATGAAAACGACCCTAACCAGCCTGGAACGAAAGATTATTTCGAGGTTAAGAATGGTGTATATAAAGGTGGAGATTTTCCTGAACCGACATCCAATAACGCCATTAGCAATGTTACGATGAACGGAAAGGTAGTTCCCGGCGGCACCTCTTACATGACCCTTACATCCGAAGTGAAAGTCAAGACCGTTTTAGTCGGTGTTGAAGGACAAAAAGGTTATTATGAATATATGCCCGGACAAAGCAGTTACACGGTGGAAGGGGTGGTAATCATCATTAGCCAAAAACTGAACGTCGAAGAGTTCACTCTGCAAATCGCTGTGAAGGGACAAGACGGTAGCATAAGCCGAATATACGTGAAGGTAATCAGCTTGATAGCAGTCGGTACGGGTCAATTGCAAGTCAGCCTGTCGTTTGACAACGAAAAAGATGTTGACTTGCATTTAATCGAACCGAATGGTGAGAAGATTTACTACGGACACAGAAGAAGTGAAAATGGAGGGGAATTGGACCTCGATTCTAATCCCGGTTGTTCTATTGATGGGGTGAACAATGAGAACATCTACTATAAGGAAGGTTCTTTTGTAGAACCTGGTGAATACAAGGTGTATGCCGTGATGTATAAGAATTGCGACGCAAATATTGCAACCAATTATGTGGTGTCGGTGTATTATAATGGAGCATTGATTCACACCGCAGGTGGATCGAATCCGGTTTCGGGCACATTCCCTATAAATGCCCCAAGCACAGGATCGTCACTTGATGGCATTGAACCTGTTTGCCGTTTCGTCATTCCGAATCATGGACAGAAACAGACACATAAGTTTGCGCCATTACCATCGAATACCACTAAGGAAATCTCAGAATAAAAAAATTGCATTTTGATTTTGAACCCATTGAAGGCAAGCCACAGCTTGCCTTTTTTTTTCTTTCGTTACCAAATATATGTATAAACAGTTAGCGGGTGCATGATGGTTCAATCTTCCATAATCAAGCTGTTTCAGAAGGTTATCTCAATACTTTTCTTATTAAAAACCGTGACTTTCGTTGAAATGCCTTTGAAAAACAGTCTTCAATAGGAATATTTCAGTACTTTTGCCTGCTTAAAATGGGAAAGTGTTTGTGTTCTATTGATTAGTAGTTACATAGAAGCGGCACAAAAACTGACCGATGGCAAGTATAAGTAATTGTATAATCAATCAAATTTAATAAGTAAACGAAACGATGAAAATTGAAAGAATCTTCGCCCGCGAAATCCTCGATTCGCGTGGTAACCCGACAGTGGAAGTCGATGTGACTTTGGAATGTGGTGTGATAGGCCGTGCTGCTGTGCCTTCGGGAGCATCAACCGGTGAGAACGAAGCCCTTGAGCTTCGCGACAAAGACCCCAAGCGCTACGGCGGAAAAGGTACGCTGAAAGCCGTTGAAAACGTGAATAAGATCATTGCTCCCGCTTTGATAGGCTGGCCGGCACTGCAACAGCGCGCCATCGACCAGAAGATGATCGAAATGGATGGCACTTCCACCAAATCGAAATTGGGTGCCAACGCCATTCTCGGTGTTTCTCTCGCCGTGGCAAGGGCAGCTGCCGAATACCTGGACATCCCCTTGTACCGTTACATTGGCGGTGTGAACACCTTTGTGATGCCCGTCCCGATGATGAACATCATCAACGGAGGTTCGCATAGCGATGCCCCGATTGCTTTCCAGGAATTTATGATTCGTCCTGTTGGCGCTTCTTGCTTCCGCGAAGGCTTGCGCATGGGTGCTGAAGTCTTCCATGCCTTGAAGAAGGTGCTGAAAGGCCGTGGCCTTAGCACGGCAGTGGGTGACGAAGGCGGTTTTGCACCTACCCTCAACGGCACCGAAGACGCTTTGGACTCTATAGTCGAAGCCATCAAGACGGCTGGGTATGAACCCGGACGTGATGTAAAAATCGCATTGGACTGCGCCGCTTCCGAGTTCTACAAGGACGGCATTTACGACTACACGAAATTTGAAGGCGTAAAAGGCAAGAAACGCAACGCTGACGAACAGATTGCTTACTTTGAAGAGCTGATCCAAAAATATCCGATCGACTCCATCGAAGACGGCATGAGCGAAAACGACTGGGACGGCTGGCGCAAGCTCACCGAGCGCATCGGCGACCGTGTACAATTGGTGGGAGACGACCTGTTTGTCACCAATGTGGAGTTCTTGAAGAAAGGTATCGAATTGGGCTGTGCCAACTCCATTCTTATCAAGGTGAACCAGATCGGCTCGCTCAGCGAGACCCTCGATGCCATCGAAATGGCGCATCGTCATGGCTATACCTCTGTGACTTCGCACCGTTCGGGCGAAACCGAAGACTCTACTATTGCCGACATCGCCGTGGCCACCAACAGCGGACAAATCAAGACGGGTTCGCTCAGCCGCAGCGACCGCATGGCGAAATACAACCAGTTGCTTCGCATTGAAGAAGAACTCGGCGACCTTGCCGTGTATGGTTACGCCAGATAATATGGAAGTCAAAGAGAAATCCGTTTGTGCTTTCTCTCAAGCGTTTATAATCAAAAACAGGCTGGGATTCCGGCCTGTTTTTTTGATGGGTTATTGATAGCGATGACAATGCTTTTCAAGTGGTGGGGTATTATTCAAGAATTAAAATATATTATTCTGACAATAAAGAATTTAAATTAATTATCACTCCCCAAAAACTTCTGACACTCCTAAAAGGGTCAACACATAAATCGATAGTCTTAATAATCGTTTCTTCTTATCACATTATTGATATCTAATCAACCGGTTAATAACTTGTCAGGGTGTCTCTTTTAATGCCCAACGGTTTTGGGCTTTGCGTTCGGGCGGGTTGGCGAGCGCAGTCCTGTCAAACCGAGACGAACGCCTGAGCGGGGCACGAAACTTCGCAAACCACGTTACGCCCGCCTGACGCCAAAGCCCTTGTTGGCGGTTCGTTGTTTTTTATTCTATTTTCTTCATTGCTTCGTCAATAAGTTGCATTGCTTTACGATTGAAATTCTTTTCGTTGATACCTGCGACGGCGTTCAGAATGTCGAAGAATTTAGTTCTGTTCTGATACATATTTCCGCTTGCTAATAGTTTTATAACTGCCGAAAAACCTTGCTC
>JBGYXG010000013.1:0-2746 GCA_041842465.1 Candidatus Limimorpha sp. | reverse complement strand
GATATGGCATCCAGATGACTCATACCTTGTTTGAAATCCGGTCTTCTCATAACAATGGCTTCTCCCTGCAATCCCTCGTCATCCGTCCCAAGGAAAAACCCGTTCACATCATAAACAGGCGAGAACTTCCCTTCGCTCAAATCCGTATTGAAAGCGTTGCTGTTGTTTCTGAAACTATCAAAGCCAAGATAGCTGATGGAACTCCAATCAAAATAATCACGAGCCCCTCTTACCACATACCCGCTCGGGTCTGTGAACCGCAGCGGATTGTTGAAGCAATAGCTGTAGCGGTTGTAGGCCTGCGCGTTGTGCCCGTCCTGGACGGCGATGTCGGGCGAGAGCATACGGCCCAAGACAGGGTCGTAGAGCCTGCCGTTCATGTTGATCAAACCGAAGTCGTCATAATGCTCATGCAAGGTATAGCCCCGGTCGAAAGTGTGCGACACGTTCCCATAGCCGAAGCCAACGGGGTTGCGGCGACGGCCCCAGGCGTCGTAGCCCAGCCGCTCCACGGCGTTGCCATGGACGGTGGCCGTCAGGTTGCCTTGGTGGTCTTTCAGGGTGTAGTGCGAGTTTTCGTTATGCCTTTTTTTGACCAATTGTAATCCCACCATATGATTCTTAGTTTTTAAATGCCTAAAAAGAGCCTTAATTGAGCATTTTGGATCTCGTTTACTAGTCTCTCATGACAATACTCGTTCATTAAACGGTTGTTGTACAATGAATCGAGTTCTTTTACGACATTCTTATATCCTTTAAGGATGGAATAATAATGATAATACTGAAATGTCGCGAGCCATAATGAATCACGAGTCGACTCATTATGGTTTAGCCAAACTGAATCAACACCCAATTTGTTCGCCGAAAGATAATCATGCAACAAATCAATAGCACCTTGAAGATAATGATTTCTTTCGGGAAAATCTTCAATAGACTGGCGTTCCATAGCATGAATCCTATTGAATATCACTTGTTTATAGCATGAATATTCATAACCATCAAACTTGATAGAGTCAAAGAAAACGAAAGCCTTATCATATTCATTCTTTGCGCATAATGCAGACAATTTGAGAATTGACATTTCGTATTTTGACTGTTCATCATCGCATTTTGGCAATGCATAATTGATTATGTTTATTGCCGAATCCAAATATCTATCATTGCCGTCCTCCCATTGCCACTTATGAAATAGTCTTTCTGTTACAATGTTGCATGAATCACAGAACTCCTTGCCTTTAAAAAGATCTTCCGGTAAAATAACTCGAATACAAGATGACAGTTGAAGCATAATTACTAATGCCCACGAAAGCAAAACATTATTTTTCATAAAATAAATAATATTTAAAAGTATAACGGTTCGGAGTAGAAGCAGGTCTTGGCATGGTTAGATTCCATTTCATTTTAACAGGACGGGGACTGATAAATAAATACCTATTAACTGATCCAGCTCGGATTTGAGCCTCAATAAAACTATCCTTTGTCTGAATATTCTCAGCGGAGATAATAACTTGTGCGTTTGTGTATTGGCTACCAGTCTTCCCGACAGAGGTCTCATTCCTTGGCTCTAGATGGCTTTCTTCCATCTTGTCATTGTAATACACTCCTGCATAACCTTCAAAAATCAATGAGCGAGCAGATTGTGAAAGACTGAACTGAAAAACAAATCCTTCAAAAGCTCTTCCCATCTTGTTCGTACCCGAAACTTCGTCTGTATTAAAGCTTACTTTAGCAGACACTGTCAAGTTACCTTCTATTTTGTCAACAGGAATTGTCGGGATAATCCAGGGTGATTGGTTTGGATAAAGGTTTCCATTATGGTCGTATTCCATCGTAACACCATTCAAGGAAATGCCCCATCTTGTCAATCTTTTATTCTCGTATCTCTCATGAAGACCATAATATCTCAATATGTCTTGATCGTTAGAGCCAATATATACTCCTCCTTCCGGAGTGTTTGCCACACCAGTCACATTGTCATCCCAAATTATTCTTCCATTTTTGTCCAGATACCAATCGTCTTCAACCACATACCCACTCGGATCCGTAAACCTCAAAGGATTGTTGAAGCAGTAGGAATAGCGGTTGTAGGCCTGCGCATTATACTCGTCCTGGATCGCGATGTCGGGCGAGAGCATGCGGCCTAAGACAGGGTCGTAGAGCCTGCCGTTCATGTTGATCAAACCGAAGTCGTCATAATGCTCATGCAGGGTGTAGCCCCGGTCGAAGGTATGCGACACGTTCTCATAGCCGAAGCCGACGGGGTTGCGGCGGCGGCCCCAGGCGTCGTAGCCCAGCCGCTCCACGGCGTTGCCATGGATGGTGGCCGTGAGGTTGCCTTGGTGGTCTTTTGTAAAACAGAAATTATTCATAACAAAGTTTTATACCGTACAATTCGCATTTGCCACAGAATTCTGTATATGTCAACGGACCATTAACACACCCTTCTTTTTTGTCAATAATCCAGTAGTAGGTTGTGTCTAATCCCAAGGGATATTTGACATCATTAAAATCATAATAGATTTGTTCTAATGGAGTTTTAGGCTTTTGGATCGCTATGATAAAATCATCATCATATTTGTAACCAATAACACAAGGAGGAATGTCCTTTCTTCCTGGTTGACGTTTGATGATAATTGGATATAATATACCTATACAATGTCCTGAAATATATTGATGTTCGGTGTCATATTTGAAATAACCTCCTAAATCAACTGAGTCATTAACACATGAGCATAGCAGAACCATT
>JBGYXG010000012.1:0-5734 GCA_041842465.1 Candidatus Limimorpha sp. | reverse complement strand
ACCCTATGTTGCGCCTGCGTGTTTGCTGCAACAAGCAGGCTACATAGAGCAAAAACAATGTATTTCATTTGCATCTTTATTTCTATTATAGTTTTAGATACCACCTCTTTTTTTGATGATATCTTATTTTATGACCTTTACAATCCGTGCTCTTTTTTGTAGGCCTCCAAGTCCCTTTCATATTGGGCAAACTCTTCCTCGTAATTCTTGATACGGTTTTTGTCGATGGTTTGTAAGAAGCATTCGGAGCGCACACTCATCATGTTGTAGTCGACAATAAAGATGAGTTCTTCCGTCTTTACATTTAAATAGCCTATAACGCCGGCTCCGCTGCCTTTCTGTACTCCGGAATCGTCTTTGTTATCTCCGGTGACACTTCCGTCTTTACCGACGAACTTTATCCACCCGTCGCCTCCATATTCATTTTTCTCATAATAATTTAGCTGCATGAACTTGCATTTGCAAGAGAAGTAGACTATTAGCGGCATTTTACCTACGGAGAATCCGTTGAGTGACAATTGCATACTGTCTTTTTCCCATTTGAAGTTAAATTTCGTAGGGCATCCTTGGGGAAGAAGAGTTTTGTCAACACCACTCATTGTGGCTTTTGTTGACAACACAATGTCTCCGTTCAGTATAGTCTTTGCCTTTTCGAGGTATTCTTCGTTGGCGGGCTTTTGTTCTAATCTTTCATCACTGCTGCAAGACGACATTCCCAAGAATAAAAGGGCCAAGAGACAAATATTCCATTTTAATAATTTCATTAGCATACTTATTTAGTTATTTAATATTATAGTTTAGACTCCTCTTTTCTTTGTTGATATCTTATTCACAATATAATATAGTCTTTGCCTCGTTGACACATTCCGTATCGGTTTTTCTCTTTTTATGGCCATCACTGCTACACAAAAAAAACAAAAAAGAAAAGCATCAAGAGGCAAAGACACCACATAACATCTTATAAGCATTCTCTCTTGTTATGGTTGGAGAGTGCCGTCAAAGGTGACAGAGGCTGGGAATACCGGAAAAACTTGCCAACCGGCGTACGTGTTAAGAACGAAATGGAGTTCATTGTTAACGAGCGTACCTGTAAAGCTTGATAACTTTATAGTGATATTTACCCCGCCATTCAACAATACTAACTTCCCTGCAGGGTCATTTATAGGCGTATTCGGTGTGATTACACCGTTATTGATAGAAACATCAAGATCTACATAAATAGTTCCGGGCATGCTTCCGATTGGGCCTACCGTTCCCGTCAAATTATACAGATTGCCGCCTATGCTTGTCAACGTGAAGTTTTGATTTGGTGCATTGTTGTATGAATTGCCATTCATTGTAATATTGCTCAACGTGCCATTGTAGGTACCTGACTGTGCATTAGAATTAACTGCGAATCCTAAAAGACCGATTACCGATAAAACGGTAGAAATAATAAATTGTCTCATAATTTTATTATTTTAATTATTATTGAATTTGTGATGACCATCTTATTCCTCTTATTTTGGGTTGCCACCATATATTTATAGTTGCACGCAGACGTGGAGGGTTCATGTTATAGTATTTCTTGATGAAATCTTTCGTTGACTGCTTGTCAAATACGTCTTGCGTACAAGCAAACTCTGTGTAATTTGAGTATGTATGGAATTCTGTCAGCACAGGATAAACAATGGAGCATTTTCCCGGTAAATTGCCAAGTCCGAACTCTGACACCAATTTGAATTTGGACAAGTCCACCTGCTCAAGACTTTTCAGATTGGCTAATGCTATGCGGAAAGCTCTCAGTCCGCTTTTTTCCGGAAGAGTTATCTTCTTAAGGTCCGGACAATCTATGAACGCCAACGAAGAACCGTAAGGCCCGTTCTGTTCCATCTCGATACTTCTTTGCCCGAACAGGACACTGTGGCTTAGGTCGATCTCACTGATACCGTTTACCTTCACCCATTGGAAACACGTAAGGTTTGTGGCATCCCCGAAATCGATTCCTGCAGACGCGTCTACGTTCGAGAACGACATGGTCGTAATACCGGAACCGGGCTTTATATACGGTAATTTCGCAGTGTTAGCCAAGTCGATTGTCAGCATTTTGCCATCCCAATAAGGACTGTTCACTATATATTGTATGCCTTGCAGCGTTTCTGCGGCATCGACTCCGGAATATTTGTTGAGAACACAAGCATTCTGCTTATCCTTAATGCTTAGTTGCTTATTTATATCTATATGGATGCCGTCGTCGGCAAAGATGCTTGAAAAATGTTTTTTTAAATTTGCCCTGATTTTCTCATCGGGAACAGTGCGCAACGTGTTGTATTTGGAGAGTGCGCCATTATCATCTATCATTTTTACATCCATTTTGCCCGACTTTATGTTTTCTTCGTTTTTGCGATAGAAACGCACGAGGTCTTTGATGTTGAACTTAGCCTCCGCAGGCAGGTAGAGTTTAGTGATGTCGCGTAGGTTGGTGACTGTTTCATCGCCATTTTCCTCCACCTCCACTTTTACCAGATTATCATAATTGTGTATATCGTTACCCGTAAGGTCGATACCGGTAATCTGCTTAGGCAGTTTGGCAAAATCGAACGACGGGCCGTAGCCGTTATCAGAGAGTTTCACCTCTTTGAGGTTGGGAAGAATGTCCAACCCCGTGAAGTCGGCAATTTTTGTTCCGCTTAAATCGAGCGACACCGTTGCGTTGACCTTGTCGTTAAGCTCTAACTTCCCCTCTTTGTCGAAAATATACCCTTTGGATTTTAAAACTGTCATCAATTCGGTATTTTTCAATACAGTAGCACTGTAAGCAGGACCGTCGTCCTTGCTGCAGGAACTGAATCCTAAAATAAAAGCTGCCATTAAAGGCAATACACCTTTTCTTGTTTTCATTCTGTTAAAAAAATAAATTATTTCAGAACAAAGGTAATGGTGCTGTAAAAAACATACAATACCTTAAAATTATGATTTTGCGGAATTTATATCCTTATTTATGGGGATGATTCTTCCGGGTTCTGGTAAGATTAAAACTATATTTAAGGGATAGAAGCACGTAGCTTCTGATTTGCGGGCGATAGGATTCGTGATAGTTGTAAGCGGTTATCGAGCGAATAAGGTTGTTTCGTCTGTTCAGAATGTCGTTCCAACTGAAAGAAAGCATTGCTTGCTTCTTTTTGAGGAAGCTCCACGAAACGGCCAGATTCCACAGCCATTGGTCGTCGGCGCTTGTGGCATAGGTGCCACGTCGCAAATAGCAGCCGGCATCGCTTCTTGCTTCTATATTATAAGGCAACTCTATGCTGCCGCTTATGCCTATGTTATAATCACTGGTTTCGAGATGCGTATCAGTCAGGAGGTTATGCGAACGGTACGTCTGCCATCCTCCGCTCAGTTCGATGTATCCCCACTGTGGCTGATAACTACATTTCAGGTTGATATTGTTTCCTGTGGTGCGCGTCCTGCTTTTGGTTGCTTCCGTTTGAGCATTTTCATTGAAAAGGCCGACCGAGTTCTGAATAGAAGCCCTTGCTCTTGCCGAAACAAGGAATTTCCCCAACAGTTTCTGCCATTGCAGCATGCCCTCTGCCAGCCAATTGCCGTCGATATTGACTGTGCGGTAAGTGCGTGCCCCCGTCTTATTGTTGTACAGCACCTCCTCGGCGAAATCGTTGAACGTATTCCGGAAATTACCGGAAAGCGTCAATCCGGTTTTGTTTTCTTCCAGATTGACTCCGAACTGTTGCCGGTAGGAGGCTTTTAAATGAGGATTACCTATCCTTATGGATAACGGATTACTTATGTCGCCCGATGTGAGAAGCGAGTGTATGGAGGGTTGTGTACTGTTTCCGTTATATTTGAACTCTATCGACACTTTGCCTTTTCGCCGTTTGGCGCTGAAGTACGGTTTGTATTCCGTTGCCTTGACGGTTGTGTCTATGGATGCAGAAAAATTTTTCCGGCTTATGTCTCGTCGTTGCTGTTCGATTACAACGCCGCCGGTGATATGCCATGATTTGCCTTTATAGTCCATCCTCAGCGTAAGCTCCTGCCCTGTTGTGGTGAGTTTGCTTTCATTGCTCAAGCTGTCTATGCGTTGTTTCGTTTGCGCAATGTGGTCGTAGTTGTCGAGGTTGTTGCCTGTCTTTCTGCATAGCACCCCATAGCCTGCTTGCAAGCGTAAACGTTTATCGACAGGTTGCGTAAGAAGCAGGGAAACATGGCCGTTATGCTGATTGGAGGGCGTTTCTTGATATAGGTTGCGTACAAGCAAAGAATCGTTGCCCGCCGTATTTTTCAACCGATGGTATCGGGTTTGCGACAGGCTGACGCTTTCCGTTCGGGTTGAATTTCCATTGATGGCGGCCGTCAGGCTGACGGAGGTTCCGGATTTATTCAAACGGCGGGTAAAATCGGCCGACAGGTTATAGTTTGCAGCCTTGCTCGTGGAGCTGACTTGCAGCATGCCGGAGGTCAGGGGAAGTATGGCAGAATTCTTCTCGTACAGCTCCGTCTTGTTGTCGGTTTGACTGACCGTTTGCCCACGGCTTCCGTTGGCGTTGACGTTCAAAAGGGTTTTCTCGTCGATTTTGTAGCTCATGGAAAAGTTGGCAAAGTCATTATGATTCTTTCCGGACACCAATGAGGATGATTCTTGGTGCTTCGTGCCCGATGAGAGGTATTGCTCGTCGTAGTCGTCGCTCTCGCTTACGTTGTGGAAAGAGTTGACGGACACGCTTCCGTTCAACGTCATTTTCCGGCCTATTTTCTTCACGATATTGCCCGACAACATATTCTGGAAATTCCCTTTCAGCGCATTCATGTTGCCAAGGTTATCGCTACGAGCTATGATAGAGATGTTTTCGCCATTGGCGTTGAACATGTTGGCCTGCGCTTCGTCCCGCCGCCTGCCGTGGTTTCCGTGTTCGGCGGTCAACGAACCGGAGAGGCTTCCGTTGTATGTGTTTTTGGTTTTTATGTTCAAGACGAAATCTTCCGATCCGTTGCTTACTCCTGTCATCTTTTCCATCTCCGAAAGCATGTTGTAGAGTTGCAGCAGCTCTATGGCGTCGGCTGGCAGATTTTCCAATGCGGCTGCGATGTCGTTGCCCATAAATGTTTGACCATTGATGTTGACTCCGTTAAGCCGTTTTCCATTGAAAGAGAGCAGTCTGCTCTCCTTGTCAAAGTCCATTCCGGGAATCTTCTTGACGAGGTCTTCCAGTTTCGCCCCCTTATGTACTCGCAAGTTGTGGGTATTGATAAAAGTGGTGTCCCGCCTCACGTCGATCAGCTTGCGCCGTCCGATGATAACGACTTCGTCGAGCAAAACCTCTTTAAACAGCGAATCTTTTTCAATGCCCGAATAAGGGGGGCTCACAGCACGTCCATGCACGGAAGAGTATGCGGAAATCAGCCCAAGCCCCCACACCATGATACCTATTATAAATATCTTTTTATGCATTTGCCGCAAAGGTAAACGGGAAAAAAGTTTCATGCAATACCTTATTCTTGCGATTTTTTAAAGGTATACCCCCATTGTATGCCAGAACGAACGATTTTTTAGTGTCCTTTTTTGAGTTTTATTTTACATTTCAGAGGAAACGCACACACGCTTCCCGATGCTTTTTTATTCACTCCCTGACTGAACGGGATTCAGTCGGCGACTGAAACCATTTCAGTCAGTGAGTGAAACCATTTCAGTCGCCGACTGATTGTACCCCTCTCAGAACACCTTCTCGATGGGGGT
>JBGYXG010000011.1:0-4439 GCA_041842465.1 Candidatus Limimorpha sp. | reverse complement strand
GCAATAGGTTCTGATTCACCTTTTCCAATCTCTGTGATGTCAGTGATGCCGTTGTCGCGTAATCTGTTTCCGACGGCCATAGCCCTCATTTTCGCCAGATTGAGGTTGTATTCGTCTGTGCCATGGTCGTCCGTGTGTCCTATGACTTCAATGCGTGTGGGGATGTCAATGATAACGGCTGAAAGTTGGTTGATAATGTCAATGGCTTCAGAGGTGAGTTCAAAGCTGTCATAGGCAAACAGAATGTCGCCCATTTCGGCCACGAAGTCACAGATGGAGTCGCCATCGCGCGGAATGCGCTTGATGTGGATTCCGTCAATTTTTTCAAGGCGTTCTGCCCTGTCAAGGTTTTTGGCATAATCCCTTTTGGCTTTTTCTTGCTTGGCAATGTTGCCACCTTCTCCAACAATGGAAGTGGGGATGTATTCTTTGCTGATGACGACCATAAGGGAGTCTTTGGTGGTTGGTTGTGCTGGCAAAACCGCTGTTTTATGGGTTGTGCATGATGCAGCACACAAGCCAAAGAAAATGATTGAGGCAAATAAGAAGTTTGATTTTTTCATTTTGATAGAGTTTAGATTTTTGAAATAAGCAGATTAAGTTCTGGTGTGGATCCACACTGTGGGATGGTAAGTGTCGTTTGCGTGTTGCCGTTTTGTGTGAGGATGGCAAACGCTTTATTCATGATTAGTTGGATATCGCCTTTACCTATCCGTGTGGTATCGCTGATTTCCTGTGCCAATGTAGGTAGATTCATTTTCGTAAAATTTAAGGGTTCTTTTGTCGGTGAAATGGAATCAAAGTATCTTGACTTGGAAATCGTCAGAAAGAATGAGTTGGCCGGAGAAGGTTTTCGACTTGTCTTTGTTCTTAAAGCCAGTCAAGACCTCTGTAGCCTTGTTTTCACAAAGTTGCTTGACTTCTTCTGGTGTGATTTTTCGGTAGGCGATTTCGCGCCAAATGGTGAAGTTGCAGCCTTGGGTTTTCCAGTTGGAGCAATTATAGGATTTATTGCCTATCTTGATGTCGCCGCCACATTTGGGGCATTTGCAGATGGTGGAGTCAAAAGACACAGCACCTTCGTCGTTAATGACAAGGCGGCTCGAAAAATCGTTGCCGCTGTTGCTGGTGAAACCTTCGAGGAAATCCGTTTGTCCTTCAAGCAAAAGTTGTTCTACTTCTTCTTGGCTGATAAGGCGGCCTGCTATGGTTTTATTGATCCAAAGATTACACTTCTTTTCTCCGTTTTCGTCCATTTTATGGTAATTCATACAAGCGTAGCCATTATTGAATATGGCCATTGGTGCGCCGCAAATCGGACACGGTGCATCCAAAAGGGTAAGGTTGTCGGAGTTGTTAGCGAACTCCATTTTGACATTCTCGCCTTCGATTTTGAGGTAGCCCTTGAATTTTTTGCCAGCTTTTGAGGTAAAATCAAGGACTTCCGTTTGGCCTTCTTCGATAAGTTGCTTTGCGATTTTTGGAGTGATTTCAGCACCATAGCAATTCTTGAAAAAGTGGAAATCACATTTGTCCTCCATAGAGGCTGCATAGGAACATCTGTACACGGTAGGCCCTTCAGCAACCTGTCCTTTTCCGCAGACTGGGCAAGTACCGAGATAATTGACCATTGGATTTTTTTGTTCTGACATAATATTATAGTTTTATGATTGTATTAGAAATGGAAATTGTTTACGATTTGTTCTGCCAGTTGTTGGTTTCTTCGTTCGTATGTAAACAGTACTGGAAACAGCGTTTGCAGAACACCGTGGCGTTTTGCGTATTTCATGCGATACAGCATTTGTAGTGAAATGCCTTCGAGCTTGTTAAGTTTTGTGTCAACATGGGTAACAATTTTAAGTCTTTCAAAGTTGCTTAACAGGTTTCTTGATCCTTCACCTAATGCTATATCTGAAATGTAGGAAGACAAGGAAATTAATTCGTTGTGGAAACTTTCTGACATCTGCAAGGCCACAAACGAAAGTTCGGGGTCATTGTATGCCAGTTGTGCCATTTCTACAATGTTATTTCCAATTCTGACAGTCTTTTGCACTATCATTTCGAGTGTGTAAACTTCACGGAGTACGGATTGCACTCTTTTCATGTAGTTTAGTGTGGTGTCCTCAATGGCCTTAATCTGTGCGTTTACAACATTGGTTACAAGTAGTAACGAATTTGTTTGATCTTGGTTGTCTTGGATTTCTTCGTAGGCTTCTTTATCTATTGCAGCAGCGGCTGAAATAGCGGCTACATGAGCGGGGTCAATAACAATAAGATCCCTATTTTGTGCATGTAGGCACAATGATGACATTAGGGAAAAGATGATTATAAATATGTTTTTCATATTGATACTGTATTTGCGTTGATATTGGTTTCATGAATTTGGTTGAGTTCTCTCTGAACTTTAACCCTTCTTTTTATTTCATTGAAGATTTCCTTGTTCTTGGTTATGCCAAAGATACAAAGCTGTGGGTCTGTTTTGTCTGACGAATAGACATATAGGTCGGTGTTGTTGAAAATGCTTTGGATGATGTTTTGTTTCTCCGCAAAGTCAATAACCCTGAACAGTTCTGTCTCATTAGTGGTCTTGACCAACACACCTTTTTTGATGATGATGGCTTTATCTGTCACGGTCCATTTGGTACACATCATTATGGAAATATACCTGAACATAAGGTAAGCCATCAGAATCATGCTGATAAGTGAGATTACCGACTTGGCGTATTTGTCGTGTACATACACACAAGCAAAAGCTGTCATCAGGAAGAACAGGAAAGGAAAGAAATGTTTCGTGAAATAGTAGATGAATTTGGGCCGAAATTCTATTTCTTCCAGTTCGTTACCGTTCCAGCTTTTGAAGCCTTCTTCTAAAGGTTCGTAATTTTTTTGTTTGTTTTTCATACTTTAATCCCTTTGCTTTGCGATTGTTCTTTTTGTTCAGCCTTGACATGTTGAAGCTGCTCGTTGAAATCCTTGGCTTCACCAGTTGCTTTGAACACCGTGCCAAAGCGGTGCTTCAGTCCGGATTCTTCTTTGAACTTGTTTAGGGTAAGTTCTTCTTGTGGAATTTGAATGCTCTTGTTGTCCCACTTGAAGTTAAATGTATTGTCGTTTTTTGTGACACGGAGGTCTTTGTCGATGGCTACAGCATAGGTGATGACATCGTATAGGTGTCCGTTAATATCCTTGTCGTAAGCGGTGCTGACACGAGCGTTGGGAAACTCATTGAGCACATTCTTGATTTGGTTGGGTGAAACATATCCACCGATGGAAACAAACGCTGTTTCAGCCAGTTTATAGTATCCTTTTTTGAGTTCGTAGAAACTCATGGCATCGATGGCCGATTCAAAGAAAATCACATTCTTTACGCCAGCTTTGGTTTCGGCGTTGGTGGCGATCCACGCTGAATTTTCTTTGTCGCCACCAGCGGCCATACCTTTGAAGCCATGATTACGGATTTCGTAGTTCGTGACTTCTTTGTTACCTGGCCTATGGTATGGGAAGGCAACATTGGTAAAATTACCCTTGCTGGCTGTGTCTTGTAGTAAGGTGATGTGAGGTAGAAATTTTTCAACCGTTGTCGGATCGAGTGCTCTTTCTCGGGTCAGATACATAAGGTTGCTGGTGGTAGGTGTGACTTCGACATAGCGGCTTCTATCAAGTTCCTTATGCTCTTGTGCCTTTTGTAGGGTCTCAATCTTCGGTGTGTAGGGTATTTCCGCAAAGTGGCTTAATACCATGTTGATTTTTACATATTCGTTGGTACTGTTGCCAGTGAGGTGGGAAAACTCATTAAGGTGTGCTTTGATGAAATTGATGACATCGCCGCCTTTATAATTGCGGTCGAAATAGTGTTGATTGGCATAGTCATTAGGGTTCTTGATGACTATCTGCTCCTTGTTGCCGCTTTCGTCAGTTCTGGTGTAAGTCGGTTGGGTTTTGCCTTTGGATTTGTCAAATTCAAATCCGATGGCTTCAGCTACTTGTGCGATTGAAACTTTCGTTTTGTATTCGTCAAATGTAGTCATGACTGTGATATTTTAAGTTTATAATTTTACTTGGTGTTTGTTGGAAACATTTTGGTCGTTTTGTTGTGTAGCCGCGTGTTTGGCAACATCAAATGAAATTTCTTCGCCTTTGGCGTTTTTATATTCAATACCGTTGGAACGGAGAAGGTTCAATTGGATTTGTATGCCGTTGGAGAGTTGTACGGTTTCACCCATCAGAATCTTGATTTTTTCCTGTGGTGTGAGTTTTTGGCCTAATATCTCATCAGGTGGGTTTATCTGTGTTTGTTTGACATAGGAAATACTGTTGGTGTCCTTGTCAAGTTGCATGATGTAGATTTCATTTGCCTTGTCTTTGTGTTGTATGGTTTCGCCGTGTTGAAGTTGTTTGATTTCACTGCGCGACAAACCCATTTCGTTTTTGACTTCAAG
>JBGYXG010000010.1:0-4597 GCA_041842465.1 Candidatus Limimorpha sp. | reverse complement strand
GCACGGTGGTTGTTGCGGAACACGGCGTCCTCGGCGTGCACGATGCCGCCCGTGGTGCCCCAGTGGCCCGGCCGCCACAGCGCCAGGGCGCACACGGCATTCTCGATGGTCGCCCCGTTCCTCAGTTCCACATAACCCTGCCCGTAGCTCCCGTTGACGGCGTACTGGTGCGTGCTCCTATCGCCCCAGACTTCGATGCCGGGCCAAAGATTGTTTTCAAACAAGTCCGTACCAATTGTCGCTCCGTCAACAATCAACCTGCCGCCAGGTTTTACAATGATTTTTGCATCAGGATGCATTACTAAATGGCATGTCAATGTCAGAGCTGCTCCATTTTCAATTATTAAATCTTGATACAGCTTCATATCGAAATCCCAAATCTGTTCATTTACAATCACAAAAGGAACATCTGATTTTTCACATGTTACATACTTTCTTGCGGAAGTAAGAGATAATGCACGGTGCATTTGGCCTGCCTGCATGGGGCTGATGTACATTTCTTGTTTATTGCCGCCCATTAAATTGTTCGTAATACCATCTCCATTAATAGCATACGCATTGGAATCATAAACACAAATATGAGGACAATTGCATTCATCTGGAAGTGTAGTTACATAAATGTCTTTTAAAAAATCAGGATTATCTTGGTCACAAATTGCGGTTGTCCCACCTCCTGTATATGTATGAATTAAGTCCAATGTATGCCCGAATTCGTGAGCTAATAACATCGAACATGCCCAATCACTGACTGGTCTCCAAAAATATGCAGCAACGATTTGATCATAGGTAAAATCATTGTATTTTGGCATTTTAGCATCTGCAAAATTATACTGCCAATCTGGATTGCCTAAAATGAATAAATTTATATTCTCTAACCTTTCGGGGTAATATGTCTGCAGATACGATGTAATTGGTTCACACGAATTAGTATAGTGGTAATTCCACCAAGTAGTATTCCTGTAGAAATATATCCGTTCTTCACCATAATCACCAATACTAAACCGTATTCTGGAATCGTAACCAGGTAACTCTGTAACCCATTCTATTGGATCCGAGGGGGCGCGACTGCTATAAAAGTCATTAATCCAGTTAAACACTTGACGTATTCTTTCGCGTGTATCCTCATTATCTTCAAAATTTCCAGTTCCATCATCCTTTTGAATGATATTAACGTTTACCCTAACTGTTTTGATGGGAGGAACATGGAGAGGATTAAGATTGTCCAAATCAGGGATGTATTGATTCATGTTTTTATAATAATCCCAAGATCCCCCATTGACCAGTTCGCAATTACCGTTTCGCATAATATAGCTAATGGAATCTTCTTCAACATGACAAGAGTATTCTTCCTGGGCTTTTAAGGACAAAATGCTACAAACCGACAAAAAGGATATGAATAACAAACGTTTCTTGACAGATTAGATTTGATATTTCTAAGACTACAATTTGACAAAGAAACCGTGGTATGTATTTGAATTTGATCGCGCCGACAAGCTGTATAAACCTGTCGGATAATGGCTGATGTCAAGGTAAGATGCCCCTTCGATGACTTTCATCTTTTCAAATTGTCTACCCAAGGCATCAAAAACATCAATAATAACAAATGGGGCTTCAAATGCGGGAAGAGTAATTTGCACATAATCTCGTGCAGGATTAGGAAATACCGTAATTGTGCAATTATCACTTCGTTCAGACAGCGAAAGATACACATAATCACAATCAACATCGCCAATTTGCGCCATCACTTCATCATCATGATAACATCTTAGCGCCCCTCCTTCACAGACATCAATCAAACATAATTGTTCGGGAAAGAGGTAACCATTAACCGGACCAACCCTATCATACACTCTACATGGGACGTCGCCGTGAAATCCGTACCCCCAGGAACTTCCCGACACGTCATTGATATCAATGTAGCGAAGATTCAATCCAAACATCTCTTCTACTCCCTTTCCAACAACAACGACACTCCCGACCGAATCCGGGCAAGCCAGATATGTTTGCGGAATTTCCCATGAATCGCCTATCCCTGCACCGAAATCAAACAATTTATAGATATGTCCATTCCGAAAAACCATCACAGAATCACCTTGTTGCAAAACAAACTCGTATCCTATGACATGGTCATGATTCATTTCTTCAACATAATTGTAAACATGACGGCTTTTTGCCAGTTTTTTAAAATGGAAACCATTTATGACGGTATCCGCTTCTGAAGTTATCTTGACATATCCCTCTATCCAATTCATTTGGTAATTATAATACCATTCCGCTCCGATTGGAGCGAATTCATGTGTCTGCGCCTCCGCCGCGCCCGCCACGGCCAGCAGCAGGAAAAGGAGAAGGACTTTGCTTCTTGATGTGTAATGTTTTTTCATGTTGGTGTTGTTTTTATGATTAGTTATCTACGGCAAAGATAAACATTGTTTTTTAATTCCGCAAGGGGTTTTGAAGTTTTTTTCAAACGCAGTTCAATTTATTTCGTTGTCACAAGCTTCCCGGTCCGGACGTATTCGCCGCAGCGCATGGTATAGACATCCACGCCATCATCTTCTACTACACAAGTGTATTGCGAATACAAGTCTCCGAACAATGAAATGGTCAGCAGAAGCAACAGGAATCTCAGAATGATCGTTTTCATAGCTTTTACATTTTAATGAATTTGTATGAAAAGGTGTTCATGCCATTGCTAATGGTAATCCAATATAAACCGGAAGGCAGAAAACCTATGTTGATTTCGTAGGAATGCGATCCTGCTACCTCTTCTGAGTGTACTTTTCTCCCAACTGGGTCAAATATGCATACCGAAATTGGCGAGTCATCCGAGGTGTTAATCCAAATAGACTCGTTGGCGGGGTTGGGATAGATGCCATAATCTGATATTTGCACATTCTCGTCGAATCCGATGTTGTTGTCATTGATATAGTCACAATACACGAAAGGCAGGCTGTAATTCACTTCAACAATGTCATCGCTATAGCATCTAAGCCTACCTCCCTCCCCATCATAATCCAACACATTTCTCGGCATCGGAAGAAGGTAACTGCCGATAGGGCCGATGCGTTCAAGCACCTTAATCGTATCACCAGGGAAAACGCCATCCATCCCGTGTCCATAACCATACGGCGACCCAAACTCGTCAGCTATCAAGATATATCTCAATTCATTGCCATCGACAATTTCAATCCCCTTTCCGCACACAATCACATGGCCGTCTTCTTCTTCGCCTGGTATGGTCCACGAATCCCCAATTTCGGCACCAAAATCGAACAGTTTATAGAATCGGCCCTTGCGGTAAACAAGAACGGAATCTTTTATTTGGGTAAAATATTCGCGACCTGTATTGAAATGATAAAGAGATTGGCTGTAATAGTTGAAGCCATGCTCTTCCTTGTGAAGGATAGAACAGGTATGTCCATCAATGATGGTGTCATTTGTCACAAAAATCCTTATGTATCCCCAAGTGAACATGGTTTGTCTTCCATAGTGCCATTCCGCCCCTACCGGAGCAAACTCCTGTGTTTGTGCCTTCGCCGCCCCGGCCGCCACCAGCAGCAGGAGGAGAAGGACTTTGCTTTTTGATGTGTAAAGTCTTTTCATGTTTGTGTTGTTTTTATGATTAGTTATCGGAGGCAAAGGTAAACATTACTTTTTATTTCCGCAAGAGGTTTTGGCGGTTTTTCTCAAAAAACAATTTTTTCCCTCCGACAAACTACTTGTCTGAAATTTTTGCTATCTTTAAATAGATGAGAAAATGTGGTTTACATAAAAGACATGAGCTCGCGATTCATGAAATTCGTAGTTCATGATGCGTCGTATCAAATAATGTTGTATCTTTGCAGCCGCAAACGTGGAAAGATTTGATTTGATTGCAACCACAAGAAAAAATGCTAAACCAATGCTTTTTCCTTCCATTTAAGTCATCTACTTCCCACGCAAATTTATTATTAACCAACTAATAAACAATTTGTTATGGGTTACTATTTCACATCAGAGTCTGTTTCTGAAGGACATCCGGACAAAGTGTCGGATCAAATTTCGGATGCCGTATTGGACGAACTGCTTCGCCACGATCCGAATTCAAAAGTGGCTTGTGAAACACTGGTTACCACAGGATTAGCCGTTGTAGCCGGTGAGGTAAGAACCGACGCATACGTCGAAATTCAGGACGTAACACGTCGTGTCATCGAAAAAATCGGCTACACGAAAGCAGAGTACCAGTTTGACTCCAAGTCGTGCGGAGTGCTTTCTGCCCTGCACGGGCAGTCGAACGACATTTTCCAGGGTGTAGGACGCCAAAAGCCCGAAGAACAGGGTGCGGGCGACCAAGGCATGATGTTCGGTTTTGCTTGCAAGGAAACGGAGCACTACATGCCACTCACCATCGACCTGTCCCACATGTTGCTGCGCGAGTTGGCAGCTATCCGTCGTGAAGGTCGCCAAATGAAATACTTACGCCCCGATTCCAAATCGCAAGTTACAGTAGAATATGAGCAAGGCTGGAAGCCGGTGCACATCGACACCATTGTCATCTCTACCCAACACGACGACTTTGCCGATGACGACATCATGCTGAAAAAAATCGAGGATGATG
>JBGYXG010000009.1:0-8453 GCA_041842465.1 Candidatus Limimorpha sp. | reverse complement strand
TAATTTCATCATGAATCTGTGCTCGGCACTTACGGCATATTGTTTCTTCGAGAACAAGCCGGAGGCTCTGCCGGTACACGTGGAAGAATCATGGCAATTGGGACTTTTAGCAATATAACTTATACCGAACTGGCGTAAAGACTGGTTGAAGTCGCTGAAAAACAGAATCCAGCAAAGCCAGATCAAGGCCGCCATTCAAGTGAACAGCGAGCTGCTCCGCTTGTATTGGCAGATGGGCGCCGAGATTGTGGAGAAACAGTTAGATGCAGCATGGGGAAGCTGCTTTTTCGACACACTCAGCAAGGACTTGAAAGCTGAATTTCCTGCAATGAAGGGTTTTTCTGCTACGAACCTAAAGTACATAAAACGCTTCTATTTATTCTACTCAGAATTTAGTCACCAACTTGGTGACGAATTGAACGGCAATCATTTTCTCTTTCAAATTCCATGGCGTCATCATGTTGAGATCTTTACCCGGTGCAAGGATTTGGAAGAAGCCAAGTTCTACATCCGGCAGACCGTCGCCAACAACTGGAGCCGTGCGGTGTTGGACCATCAGATCGACTTGCGTTTGTATGAAAGGCAAGGCAAGGCGGTGAGCAATTTCCATCAGCAGCTTCCCGCCCTGCAATCCGACTTGGCACAGCAACTTACCAAAGACCCCTACATTTTCGATTTCCTTTCGTTGCGCGAACAGCATGATGAAACAGAGTTGGAGGGGTATTTGGTGCAGCACATGACCAAGTTCCTGCTTGAACTCGGCAAGGGCTTTTGCTTCTATGGCAAGCAGGTCCATCTGAATGTGGCTGGCGATGATTTCTACATCGACCTGCTTTTCTACAACGTGCAGCTCCATTGCTATGTGGTGGTGGAACTCAAAGCCACAAAATTCAAGCCTGAACATATCGGGCAGCTAAAATTTTATGTGACCGCTGTAAACCGGCAAATCCGTACCGAACATGACAACCCCACCATTGGCCTGCTCATCTGTAAAGACAAAAACGACGTGGTGGCCGAATACACTTTGGCCGATGTGAACAACCCCATCGGCATCTCATCCTACGAACTTTACGATACATTGGCGGAGAACTACAAATCCTCCTTGCCAAGTATCGAGGAGATCGAAAAACAATTGGGTGATCGATAAACGGTTAGCATCCAATGAATGGCAGGTCGAACCATCGCTTGAGATGAAACACCTGCAGAATGACATCTTTTGCCATGACAACACACAACATTTGAAACACTATGTAATTTTGCAGTTGTACTGCAATTTTGCATAAACAATTATATCTATATGATTGACAGTGACATAACACCTACATTATTGGAAAACTACAGGTATTTTCCGGTCATCACCTTGACAGGACCGAGGCAGTCGGGCAAGACGACACTCAGAAGCAAAAATAACGCAAAAAGCCGTGGTATATGCCGGTGACTATGAAAATACCGAAGCTGACATCAAGCTGGTGAACTTCAAAAACATGAAAGACCTGCTATAAAGACTCTCCCGACCCCGCAAACGAACAAAGGCGTATTTACGCAAAAAAGCACAAACAAATGTATTCCATCTTGAATGACGAAATCCAACACGTGAAAGGGTTTTGAGGAGGTGCCGCCCCCCTGCTACCGCCCGCACAACTGTCTGTATTTGAGCAGATTGATTTTATAGGCGATACAGTCGTCCACGTACTCATCGCGGGTGCTTTTCAAAAGGGTCTGAGCTTCAAGCAGTTCCGAAAGGGTGGAAAGTCCGGCTTCGTAATAGTCCTTGGTGATTTTCAAATTGGCTTCGGCTTGCTCCACATTGGCCTGGGCCAAGGCGATTTGCTGCCAGCTTTGTTGCAAGGCAAACCAAGCCTGATTGGTTTGCAGCTCCATCTTCTGCGTGAGGTCGCGGCGGTTATTGAGGGCGATTTCCTTTTCAAGCTCGTGCTTCTTCATGTTGACACCCGTCTTGTACCAATCCGTGATGGGCACTTGCAGCACGGCAAAGGCAATCATGTTGTAGCTGTTTTTATTGAACAGGGTGTGATGCATGCACGTTCCACCAATGGCCAGGGAAGGCAAGGCAGCACCCAAAGTCATCTTTTTTTGCAGGCTTTCCGCTTCCACCGCCAAATCGAGCAGTTGTGTCTCGCTGCGTTGGGCCACGGCTTGTTGCGCCTCACAGAAAAAAGATTCCGGTTCCGGCTCTCCGCCCAAGGTGTCGGTCAGCTCCATATTACGCCAGTCCATGCCGGTGTATTGCCCAAGCGCCATCATAAGCAGGGTAATGCCGTCGTTCACTTTTTTGAGATTCAACTCGCACTCATTCTTTTTCATGGTGACCTTTAACAAGTCGTTGGGCATAATCAATCCGGCATCCACCGCCGACTTGACATCCTTGTGCAAGGTGTCCAACAACGTGGAGAGCACAAACAAAGTCTCTTTTTTTTCTTGTAGTGATACGATTTGCCAATAGATATACTCCGTTTGTTGAACCACCTCGTTTTCCACGATGTCCTGCTGCAAGCGGGCTGCCTCAATGCCCAACCGTGCCAGTTTGTTCCCGTTTCGGATGCGTCCTCCGGCATAAACGGGCTGAAGAATCACGGCATGGGCTAAGGTTCCGTTTTCCAACATCGAAACCTTATCCTGATAGCCCCAGAAGTAGCCGTATTCCGAAATCAAGGTTTGCAACATCTGCCTCAGCATGGCGTTGTCGATGTCCGAAACGCCGAATTGGAGCAAAGGGTCTTTGGCCTCGAAACCCACAGCTTGGACAGACAACGAGGGAAGATACTCCGCAAAAGCCGCCTTTTTGGTCGCTTGGGCTTTCCCAACCTCCAACCGGGCATTTTTCAAGGAAGCGTTATTGCTCAAAGCCAGCTCCACGCATCCCTGAACAGAGAGACGCCTTAGGGTATCGCTCTTCGTAATGCGACTATTATTAGCAGATTCTTCTTGCGCCAACAAGCATATTGACAGACAGCAATTTACAAACAGAAGGATCCATATTCTTTTCATCATCTTACTCATTTTAGAGATTCATTATTTGAAGGAGATGACACAAGCACAAGACCGTCACTAATCTTGTCCTTTTCGCTCTTTTTCTTGAAGATCTGCCAATACATGACCGGAATGACAGAAAGCACAATGACCTGCGAGAGCAGCACGCCGAAGCAAATCACCACCCCCATAGGCATCCAGAGCGGGTTATGGCTGATAATCATCGGCAAAACGCCCAAGGCGGTGGTTGCCGAGGTCAGGAAAATGGGGCGCATCCTGCGGCTGCCGGCCAGCATGGCGGCTTCCTTGGCTGAATAGCCCTCGTCCACCCTCAAGGTCTCGGCATATTCGTACATGATGATGCCGTTGCGGACGATGATGCCGATCAAGCTCACGATGCCGAGCACGGAGGTCATCCCGAAATCAAGGCCAAAGAGCCATTCGCCGAAGAAAGCGCCAAACAAGCACAAGCTGCTGGACCCCAAGGTAAGCACAGCAAGATTAATCTTCTTGAAGTAGGCCACCAAGAAAGAGAACAGCACCAACACGGCCACAATTACGCTGATTAGAATATCAGGAATCACACTCTCGTTCAAGGCCGTCAGTCCCCCATATTCGATGGAAACGCCTTCGGGCAGCGTGGGCATGATTTCCGCATCGATAAAATCCTTCACCTTTCTCATGCTGTTGGTTTGCGGCTTCCAGAACTTCATGTCGGCACATATTGTAATGACGTTTTTCCCGTTTCGATGGACAATTTGCGCGGGATGCCATTCGGGCGATACGGTGGCCACCTGACGAAGCGGCACCCAGTTACCCGAGATGAAAGAAGGCACCAATTGATTCTTCACCGCATCGAAATCCATGTCATCGTATGGCTCGTTGGCATAGAGATTGACCGGTATGCTTCTGTTTTCCTCCCAAATGGAAGTCAGAGGCTGACCGTTCAAGCTACTCGCCAAGTCAAGCGACAAAGTCCCCTTCGAGATACCAAGACGGGCGCATTCTTCGGGATTCATCGTCACCTTGACGGCAGGCGTGTATTCGTCATAGTCGGTATGAACCCCGCGCAGCTCGTCGTTCAAGGTAAGCATATAATCCTTAATCTTTTCAGACACGCCGCTCATCTTTGCATAATCACTGCCATACACAAAAATTTCGACCGGGTAAGAAACCGGCTGATAATCCAATTGCCTGATTCGGACAATGGCTTCCGGGAAATAGCAGGGGTACTTCTCATCCCATTCTTTCAGCAGTTCTTCGGTGGTTTGGCTCGAAGTGGTGTTTACAATCAGTTGCGCCACATTCTTCGAAGGAGCACCGGGAGCGTATGTCACATGAAAACGAGGCGCACTTTCGCCGATGAAGGAGGTAACCGAAACCACCCTCTTGTCTTGCAGCATCAGCTTTTGCAACGAATCACTGACCATGGAAGTCTGCTCCAAACTTTGTCCTTCGGGCAATCTGACTTCCACGGCAAAGCTGTCGCGTTCAGCCATCGGCATCATCTGCACTTTCATGGCCAAAAACATCAAGATGCCGACCACGACAGAACCTACGCCAATACCTATGGTAAAAAACGGGCGTTTGAAACAAAGAGCCTGCAAACGGTCGTAGGCGTTCTGCAAACCGACAAAGAATCTCTGCTGGATTCGTTCTATTTTCCATGGCTTTCGCTCATCCGTTTCCAATCGGATAAAACGAATTTCAAGTGCAGGGATGACCAACATGGCATACGCCAAAGACGACATCAACGAAAAAGCGACCGTCCAAGGGAACAGTTGCACGAAATCACCCAAATATCCCTTAATGATGAATTTGATAGGGAAAAACATGGTGCAGATGGCCGTTGTAGCGATAAACATGGGCATGAACAATTCCTTGGCACCGCTTACTGCCGCATCGAAAGGCTCATAACCTTGTCGCAACTTTTCCACATAACCGTCGATGTTGATGATGGAATCGTCCACAATCATGCCCAGCACCACAATAAGCGCTGCCAACGTTACCGTATTCAGCTCAATGCCAAGCAGATACATAATCGCCACGGAAACTGACGTACAAATGGGCAGACCTGAACTTGCAATCAGGGCGGTGCGCATGGGGAAAAGCAACAACATAACGGCAATAACCACGATCATCGAGATGACCAAGTCGCGCAGGAATGAAGTGACCGATTTTTTCACCACCTTGGGCTGGTCGGTGATACGGTACAGGTTCACGCTATCAGGCAAGGTCTCCTGAAAATCCTTCAGCACCTGTTCTATTTTTCTGCCAAAAGCCACGATATCATACCCCTTGCACATCTCAACGGAAACAATCAAGGCCTTGTTGCCATTGAAGTTCACTACGTTGGTGGGTTTGGTGTAACGTCGTTCCACGGTAGCAATGTCGCGCAACCTGACGACATTTCCGGTCGGATCGGAATAAACAATGTGGTTCTCCAACTCCTTTTCCGAAGTGATCGGAGTCTCAATATGCAAAGGAATATCGAAATCGGCCATTCCCATAGTGCCACTGGTGGTCAGAAAATTCTGCGCCGTGTAGTTCAGCAACAGTGTCTTGGGGTTGATGCCGTAAAACGCCAGCCGTTCCTGGTCGATTTTAACCGCGATTTCCTCTTTTCGTTCTCCCAGCACCTTCACATTGCCCATTCCGGGAATATCGCGGAGCCGCTTGGTGAGGTCGTCGGTATAGCCATGCATCTCACGATAGGTCTTATCGTTCGACTCCATGGCGATCAACAACGACGACGTGTTGCCGAAGTCATCGACAACGACGAGGGCAAGGACTCCCATCGGAAAACTTATCGCTTTCGATTCATTCAGCTTGTCACGGACTTTCGTCCATACGGCATCCTTGTTTTTCACCGAAAAATTCAAATTGACAAAAACGTAGCAGAATCCTTCTTTCGAAACCGAATAAGTGGTCTTTCGGTTCACTTCGGGAATGGCATACAGCAATTGTTCGAGCGGTCGGGTAAGCTGTTTCTCCACCTCTTCGGGAGAGGCACCGGGATAAACACCCACCACCACACCTTGGCGAATGGTAAATGCGGGGAACTCGTCCTTTTTCATTTTGAACAGTCCATAAACGCCGAAAGTAACGATGACGGCCAATATCATCCAGACAATATGCTTGTAGCGGATGCTTCCGCTGATAATGCTCCCTTTCCGTCTGATACCGCCTTCACTTTCCATAGCTCACCACTTTCATGTTGCCGCTGACTTTCTGATAACCTTCCACAATGACGGAATCGCCTTGATGGAGACCGTCCATGACGACAACCCCCTTTCCGGAATATCCATTGACTTCGATATGACGTTTGTGTGCCCTGCCTTGCTCCACAACCCAGACAAACTTGCTGTTATCATCGAGCAACACGATATTGCTCGGAATGACAATGCCTTTGCTCAACTCTGACTGTAACGAGACCTTTCCTATCATACCCGGGAAAAGAGCTCCGTCCTCGTTATCCAAGGCAATTTTCACATCATAACTATGGGCAAGGGGCGCTGCCACCATTCCTTTTTCGACCACCTTTCCACGGTACAGCTTATCGTCCAAAGCCGTAACAACAACCTCAGCCTCATCACCGATCTTTATCCGTGAAATCTCGTTTTCAGGTACCGCAATCTTCACCGACACGCCATTTGTATTAATCAGGCGGACAATCGGTTGCAAAGGCGAAAGATTGGTTCCCACTTCAACATAACGTGTTGCAATAATTCCAGAGAACGGCGCTCTTAACACACTTTCTTTGATCATGTCGTCGGCCAAATCGGCACTGGCTTGAGCCTTTTCGAGATTGGCTTCCATTTCCTTCCATTTAATCTCGGGAATACTCCCGCTCTCATGTACTTTTTTCAACCGGGCATAGCCGTCTTCGGCCTGCTCCAAAGTAGCCGCTGCGATACGTTGAGAGTTGATCAGTTCCGAAGCATGCACTTTGGCGATGTAGCGTCCTTTTTCAACAAAATCACCTTCTTTCACGCCCAATTGCTCCAGCACTCCTCCATACTTAAAACTCAGTTCCACCGAACGGCTTTCTTCCATGGTACCTGCATACGTATGCAACACAATATCGGAGACCGTGTCCACTTGAAGTGTCCTGACCGGAACCATGCGTTCCTCGTTGCCTCCCCTCCCCAAGCGTTCGTTGATGAGTGCCATCGGATACTTCTCTTGGCCGGAGCCTCCTCTGCAAGCAGCCAGCAACAACGGGAACACAAAAAACAATATGATTTTTTTCCTTTTCATGACTTATGGTTCTAGTTCCGGGTGGCCGCCATGGTAATGTCGGCACCATAAATGGCAAACTCCTTGTTCACAATGCGGCATGTCCCTTCATAAACCATTCGAACGAGCAAAGTGTTTCCGTTATACATGCTTCCTTCGGCACGGACGCTCACATCGCACTCCAATTCCAAACTCGGATTAAGGCTGATGATTTGCAACTTCTTCGGAAAGTCGGCAAAATGTATCTTGTCGTTTTCCACTCGGGCACGAGCCACGTTCACCTTGCCGCCCATAGCGTTCATAACGACCAAAACACTATCGTTTTTCTTGTCTAAAGTGACAATTTCAAGATGCCCGATTTCGTTGTTCAAATCAACGTCAAACGACATTGACACGCTGTCGTTCTCGGTCGGCACTTCGGTAATTTTGACACTTCCGCTGGTCTTGTAGGAATAATCACCTTGAAACAGATGCAAACCCTTCTTCTGGCAGGATGTCAATGCGACGACGACACAAATTGCGATGAATAATACCTTGTTTTTCATTGTATATTGCTTATTTAGTTATTCATTGTTACTTTTCCACCAGACATGGTGTTGATGATGATGATAATCAAGTTTTCATAAGTTTGTCTGGCATTCACATAATCGTTTTTGGCGAAAAAATGCAACTCAAGACTTTTGAGCACCATTTGAAGCATGTCGGCAAAAGCCTCCGGACAAATAGCCGTATTGAACATCTGAGCGGTTGTCCATTCGTTGCAAATCCGCACAAAGTACTCCCATTCCCACTGGTCAAAGCCAATCCTTATTTCGCGAACCGTTTTTATCAAGGGCGAATTCGAATCTAAATATTGCGTGGCAAGCGTTTGCTTATACATCGTAGCATTATCAAACAGTTCCATCCTTGTCAACAGATAGCGGATCACCTGCTTGGACTCCTCTCCCGGCTGCGCAAAGCATTCGCAAACCTCCACCAGTCCGGTTTTAATCGCCATGAACTCTCGATCGACAATCGCCTTATAAATATCAAGCTTTCCGCTGAAATTATAATAAATCGATCCTTTCGCCTTGTGCGCTTGCTTGGCGATATCATCAATGGAGGTCTTGTCGTAGCCATATTTCTCAAACAATTTCACGGCCACCTCCAAAATCTCATTTTTCGTGTTGCTTTCTTTCATTTTTGGTTCTATTCAATAACAGCGTGTGACCTTTTAGATCATT
>JBGYXG010000008.1:0-7513 GCA_041842465.1 Candidatus Limimorpha sp. | reverse complement strand
GGTTTCTGCATCCGATTGTAATAGCCGTTTGCCCCGAAGCTCCAGCCGCCCGAGCCGTACCCTACGGAAAGCCCGCCGCCCAAATTGCCATCACTCCTTCCAAAACCTATGCCGCCATTGACTCCCCAGAAAGGGCTTCCGCCCATCCAGTTGCAGCCCGCCGATCCTCCCGCTGTGAAGCAGGCATACGAGGCATAGGCGAACACCGAAGTGGAGGTGCTCCAGCCCGAATTGAAATTGAAGTCCATACTTTGCTGTACTCCGGCGCCAGCACCCAGCCCCGTTCCTCCGACCCTGTATGCGGCCTCGCCATACAAGCCTACCGAGCCGCCGTCGGCCCAGCCAACATTGACCCCGAAACCAAGTGGAATTCCAGCAGGGGTGAAGTTCAAACCTATGCTGAATCCGTGCTGGCTGATGCTCCACGTAAAGAAATCCCCGCTCGGATCAACATATTTCAGCGGGTTATTCAGACAGTAAGCATACCTGTTGAAGCTCTGAGAGAAGTCGGGGGCTTGGATGTAGTTGTCGGGCGAGAGGAAACCGCTCATCACGGGGTCGTACATCCTGCCGTTCATGTTTATTAATCCGAAGCCATACAGGTGCTCATGCCCGGTGAAGCCCCGGTCGAACTTAGGCCTGCCGGCAAAGCCGCCGCTCCAGGCGTCGGGGTCGCAGTTGCAAGTCGTATGTATCGTGCAGTTGGGCATTTGTGGTGCTTTGAAAGGGCTATTTTAGCAAATTAATAATCATGTATTCGGGTTGTTTTTTAAGGACGGTATCGCCAATCCGAAACGGAACTATCAATCTTCATTTTATTCTCAATTGCTCTAAAGGGATTGATAGCTCCAACTTCTCCAAAAACTTATCATTCCACAGTTCATCGGGACAATCTTGCACACGAAAAGTTTTTTCCTCTAAGCTCAGGATAATATATGCTTCGCCATCCGTACCAATTCCAAAATAAGGTGACATTATACCACAGACATTGATTAGTTTATAAACCTGTTTCATCCCCAAACGTATCATTTCCCGCGTTAAATAACGTTCCCTTGAATAATACAATTGATATCCATTGAACACAGCAAACGCATCACCTTTCACATCACACAGGTAAACGTCAGCATGTATTTTCACTTGGTTTTTGGAAAGATTGCTATAATCACGGTACATGAACTTTGTGAAGTTTCCATGGTAGAATGCACTCTTGGTCGTAAAACCCTCATATACCATGTAAAAAACATCAAAGGCTTTAACATGTCTGGGCCTTTCGAAATCGGAAAGTCGAAGTATTCTAAAGACTTCGTTATTGAGCGAATCTCTCATGTTTTGAGAGATCTCCCCATAATGGTGTTGCCCAAACGATGCTAAACTTACCATCACTAAGAAGCATGAAAATAATAGTTTATTCATGATCATTCTCTATCTGATAAGTTTTAGATACAACACGTTTTGTGAACCTTGTATTTGGGATAGTGAGACATTGCCATAATTACCACGCCAAGGATCCATTACTTCATAAATCCAATGGTCACCGATAATCATATTTCCCCTTGGACTGACATGTATAGGTTTATACACCCTGTTCAAAACGACAACATGACCGTTATCATGATTTAAATTAATCCACGTATGTGTGTCTGTATTTAACATGTTGTCTAAAGAGTTTTCAGGTACCAATAATCCTCTTGTTTCGTCTAATTCACCCGATATTTGATACTTAACATCTCCTACCTCTTCAACGTAAGTTTTCATCGCAGTAAGATCTTGCAATCCTTGAGATTCTTTGACTCCCATTGTTGTTCTGATATATTCTTGCGTAATTCCTGTACCATCTTTTGCAGAACAAGATTCAACAACAGCTCCGACACAGTTTTTGTCCGTAGTTTGCTGAATTCTTGGCATGCTTCTGTTGATTAGGTTAATGTCATAATCTCTAGATCCATCATACCAATTATTCCCTTTTAAACCTGCTCCCATAGCTCCGACAAGGCCGTATGCTGTACCTCCGACAAGTCCCCCTAACACCCCGGTTTTCACTCCCGTCCACAGACCTTGTCCAAAGCCGGCTCCCTGCATCCATGCGTTGCCGGATCCGGTGATGAGCCCTGCCGTCAAACCGGAAGAGCCTCCCACACAAAAGCCTCCTGCAAATCCTAATGCACTTGGGGCGGCCTGCACCGTAGTTCCCAAAAATCCGGCGGCAAAAGACTCTCCGCAATAGGCGACACCTACGCCGCCAGCTATTCCCGCACTCAAGCCTCCCGCCAATGCACCAATGCCGAAATAGGCCGCTCCCTTGACAAAGTCGCCATCAATAGCCTTCAGGTTCGCAAGCACGTTAACGGTTCCGCCAATCGCTGCTCCAATCACTATATGCCAGAACTCCCCGCTCGAATCCACATACTTCAGCGGGTTGTTCAGACAATACGCATACCTGTTGAAGCTCTGCGAGAAGTCGGGGGCTTGCACGTAGTTGTCGGGCGAGAGGAAACCGCTGAAGCTGCTGCTCCAGGCGTCGGGGTCGCAGTTGCAAGTCGTATGTATCGTGCAGTTGGGCATTTGTTGGGGGTTGAGGGGGGCTAAATTAGTGAAATTATCATAAACAACAGCAAAAGTAGGTTTTTCCTCAAAATCCCCGTCACTTTTGTCGAGGATATTTGCTCCAGCCATTATTACTCTCGAAGAAGAACCCAAATCCAACATGCCGCCACGAAGACAAAGGATTTTTGGTCTAAAGTCAGACTTAATAGGGAAAGCTGGCACGGGTTTTCAGACAGTGACAACTATTTTTTCCTACTACATCCAAAACCTTTTTTAGCAGGAGAAAGAACGGGAGCAATTGTCGTATCGCCTTCAATTTTTTTAAAAACGCATGGCTGAGGGTAGAAACCTGGTAATAAATCACCCACTAATTCATTTTCGCTAATCAATATGTAAAATGTATGGGACAGGAAAAGATCCTTTAGTTGAAGCTCATTATGGTTTTGTCGCCATTCCCCTTCAGAAACAATACAATCTTGGTATTCCAGCTTGTACTTCTTGTCAGCAGACAAGACGAGTCGATAATCAGTACACGAAGATGTATATAATCCATAATTTAAAGCCAACGATCCTTGGTGCTGTTTGTTATTATCTTCAAGGTCTTTTTTCTTCTTCAACTTCACTTGCTCCTTCACCGGGGCAGAAGTCTCGTCTGTCTCACCATATAAAACAAAACGCTTACCTTGCATAAAGGCGAATGCGTGAAACACTTCTAAGACATTATCCTTGGCAACTAGCTCTATATCATACCCAAACACCTCATCTTTCAACATAATAGAATCATTGTAAGCAACATACTTTCCATACGACAACACAAATTCAGCAACGATGTCTTGCGATTCCAAATGGGAAATACTCATGTAATATTCCCCATAATTAAGGAAATGGATGTTGCATTCTGTTTGGTGTTCTGATGATATTAACCTGTAAACATGTCCGCCCAATGGTTGTTGCGCATAACTCAGCATAGTGAACAAAACCATAATAAATAAAGCTGTTCTTTTCATATTTAATGCCCTAATTTTAACACGAATGGTATGAGGTATTCATTAGGATAAGCTCCCCAAAAGGCACCATCATAGGAGAATGCTGCCTGAACAAATACCGATGTTGCTTTTGAGAATTGTCCATTTGCGACATAGGTGTCATACGTATATCTGTATGCAACCCTTTCAGAAAACACCTTAGAAAAATTAGGTATTGCATAATGATGGTATGCATGTATTAATTCATGACCTGCGATTGCCCTAAAATCGACAGCATTTGCAGACGTTATTTTAGGAGACACATGCACTTCTGAAACCCCACTAGTATAGCTTTTTGTATAGCCACCAACTTCATAGCCTTTCTCAATATTGACATAACGGCCATCGGTTGTTACACGATAATTTCCGTTAACTTTAGTTGTTATCTCTTTAATTCCAAAATCTCCTTTCTTTACTCCAAATTCATCCATCATCCTATCGGATAATAATTGGTCATTCATTTCAGCCTCAAAGCTTGAATTATACTTGTTGGAAACAGGATCTATTACAGTTCCTCCGCTGACAAATTCATCTATTACACTCCCATCCCAAAAGCTATACCCATTCCTATAATCAATTACTCCTCTTGAAAGACCTCCTAAAAAAGCTCCTGCGCCTGCTCCGACAGCAGAGGATTTTAATCCCGAAAGCAAGCCCTGTCCGAAACCGGCTCCTCCCATCCAAGCATTGCCTGCACCTGTGACAAAGCCTGAGGAAGCTCCACCAGCAGCACCGGAAAGAGATCCTCCCATTACTCCGCCAAACTTCACCGCTCCTGCCACCACTCCACCTACGTATGCCCCTAACGCTCCCGCCAATGCCCCAATGCCGAAATAGGCCGCTCCCTTGCCAAAGTCGCCATCAATAGCCTTCAGGTTCGCAAGCACGTTAACGGTTCCGCCAATTGCAGCTCCAATCACTATATGCCAGAACTCCCCATCCGGATCCACATACTTCAGCGGGTTGTTCAGACAATACGCATACCTGTTGAAGCTCTGGGAGAAGTCCGGGCTTTGGATGTAGTTGTCCGGCGAGAGGAAGCACGAGAACGTCGGGTCGTACATCCTGCCGTTCATATTAATCAGTCCAAAGCCGTACAGGTGCTCGTGCCCCGTGAAGCCCCGGTCGAACTTAGGCCTGCCGGTAAAGCCGCCGCTCCAGGCGTCGGGGTCGCAGTTGCAAGTCGTATGTATCGTGCAGTTGGGCATTTATTGGGGGTTGAGGGGGCTAAATTAGTGAAATTGTCATGATCTTTTTTGAAATAACGCTGTCTTTTACGACTTCTACTGTCCTGTCAATGTGGTTTGCTCTTTGACTTATCTCTCTTTAAGGAATAAATAGGGCCATTCGTCATCAGGAAAATCTTCTACATTCCAAACTTTTATTGAATGAGGCTCTTTTATCAAAACGTAAATCCGTTTTCTTCCGTTGACACAGATTACATACCGAGCATCATTACTAAAAAAATAATAAGAAGAAACAATGCCATTTTCTAACACGAATTTAATAAATTCCTCATCGCAGTCATTTCTCTTAACCTTGCAAAAGCCATAATCCAAATTGGAAAATTGCAGGATGCCTTCACCTGATTCTGTTGCAACAAAAACATCAGAAGAAAGAAATTTGTCGAAAGGGTTATTTATCCTATGATTAAACACATAGAAATACCCGCGCATATAGCAGGGAGTGATGTGTTTCAAGAATTCTCCACTCTTTAACCTTTCCATCGTCAGTCCTATTGTGTCATCGTATTTGACAAAAAAAACATTAATGGTTTTTATAATGTCATACTGAGGGTAATGATCCGGATTTTTTCGATAGTGCCGAATGACTTTCTCGTTCAACCGATCAATATCTTTTTTCGGTATCAGACCACTGGCATCCTGAGCTTTACAAAAACCTGATGCCAATAAAAACACCATAGCAAGAAATATCTTATTCATACAATCGATCATTCACAATTTATCTCCAATAAAATATCGAAACGCCCCTAGAGCTAACAATTACTTTTGATCCAACCTGACGATATCCTCTGCCTTGGGTTGGATTCATGACAATGATTTTATATCCATGAGATTCTTTACCCCATATACTAGTATAGGTAGTTTTTACCATACTTCTAACACCTACAGAATGCCCGTTTTCTGTGTCGTAATTCACTATAGCCCTACCTCCGTTTTTTATTTCCTCAAACATAATATCACAAATGTCATTGGGAACAGGAGTTTTACTACCCTTGCTGTATGCCTTAAGTCCACAGTGTTCACTAATTTGATAATTAACACTGGTTCGATAAAATAGTGATCCTCCATCATTTCCATCAGCCCTATAACCATAGATTTGTTCAATTCTTTCATTGGTTAATTCATTTCCTAATGTCAAATCTTGCCATAGCATCACTTTTTGCAGGCAGTCGGTTCGCGCCGCTAAATTAAACAAATCTCTCATTTTTCCATGTTTCATAATACTTGTTTTTTCGGTGGACGGCACATGCCGTCCACCGAAAACCTTCATCGTTTATCAGCTTTTCCCTTCTCCGATGCTCCATATTCCTTTTTCAAGGCTTTGTTCCGTGAAGTGTAAAACAGATGTCTCCATTTCTCATCGGGGAATTCTTCAATAGGACACATTTTCATAGAGTATGGCACAATGAAACGGTCATAGTGAAACACATGAAAACCTCCTTGCCGATCTACCCCAAAAAAACAAAAATGGTTCATGATGGTGTTATAAATATCACGACGTAAGGTAAAAACGAATGTTATTCCTTTAGCGCTGATGTATTTTGCCATCTCTGATTGGAATCCTCCATTATGCTTACGGATCATAGACCCGTCAAAAACAGCTATTAAACTCCCGTCCGAAGTCATTATTAAGGCATATTCCCGAAAGCGCCTTGGCCATGGTTCCTTTAACCTTCTATTCTTCAACCAGAAACATAGTTTTTTTATAAAAGACCAATCATCTCCTCTATGAATGTAATTCAGAATTTCACCGGTCTCTACAAACGCTTTACTAAGGCTGATGGTATCATCATAATATGCCGTACATAAATTAAAAACAATAACAGAATCGGCGGGAGGGACTTGTGACAGTTCACTATACTGACGCATAATGTCTTTGTGTTGCAACCGGATCTCCCTTTTTGTTGCAATCTTTTCCGTAAGGTCCTGCGAAAACACATCAATTGCCAAAAAAGACAAAACGATGATGAATAGAATCCGTTTCATTTCAACCTCCTTTATCGTATTCTTAACCACCCAACATTGCGGGCGTTCCAGATGTCGGATCCTGCCATTGGACGATATCTTCCTCCACTGTTTATCGGTGCAGGATTCATCACCCTGAAACTGTATTCAGAATATGGCACACCCCACATATTGGTTCCTGTTTTGTGGGTGATGGTTTCAATACCAACTGCATGACCCATAGTGCCATCAAGGTTCACCATGACCAATCCACCATTGCTGATGGCATCATAGAGCTGGTGACACATCCCATTATAATCCATGTTTTTTTTGTTGAGATATGCGGGAATCATGCCTTTTCGTCTTGCATAATTGTATAAACTGGAAAGGTCTTGCGCCGTGCCTATCTCATTATACGTACATCTGCCTTCAACATAGTCTTGTTTAGTGAAATAAACGATACAATTTTGAATATCCTCTTCGGTCAATTGGCCTCCTTGAACATCATTAAACCAACTTAAAACACTCTTGACACAATCGCTGGTTCCTTCTCCTTGGTGAACAGAAGGTACATTGTTGGGATTAGCATCGGCTGTCTGGATAGAGATAACCTGCGGTTTCTGCATCCGATTGTAATAGCCGTTTGCCCCGAAGCTCCAGCCGCCCGAGCCGTACCCTACGGAAAGCCCGCCGCCCAAATTGCCATCACTCCTTCCAAAACCTATGCCGCCATTGACTCCCCAGAAAGGGCTTCCG
>JBGYXG010000007.1:0-33006 GCA_041842465.1 Candidatus Limimorpha sp. | reverse complement strand
CTCACTGCTTTAATCACGGGTTCATTGACTATATTAGGATTTTTATATTTCCCAAAGGGAGAATTAAATTCCCCTGCATTATTAACCCTATACAGTCCATTATAGCAAGTTTTATTGAGATATATAATTCGTGACGCTCTTTCGATCTTGGTGAGATTACTAAATAGAGGTTGCCTGTCGATAGCTCGAATTTCATAAAAATATTCTGCTGTATTTTTATGTCTTTTCAAATCCTCAATAAGTTCATTTGGATTATCTCTTATGACTGTATAGACATTGATCAGTTCTTCATTATAATCATTTATAATAGCTCGTTTAGGCTGCAGTTCGAAAAATAAAGCTCCTCCTCCTATGAATGGCTCATAGTAGGGATGATTTGCCACTCCTTTAGGAAGCATCTGTCTAATTTCTGGCATAAGTTGTCGTTTCCCTCCAACCCATTTCAGAAATGGAACTACAAGTTTGTTCTTTGCCATTTTATGCACGTCAATTATACTGTAATGCAAAGTTAGTAATAAATTATGTTCCTTGTAATTTTACAACTTAATTTTTTATCCTTTCGTTGCATTGTGATTTACAGGATCGATTAAAACGAAGCTGCTGGCAAGGATTTCTGTTGTCAGGTGGCGAACGCCGTTATTGTCCATCCAGTCGCGGTTGCGCAGCGAGCCTTCAATGGCGACCTGTTTGCCTTTCTTCACAAGGTTGCCCATGGTTTCGGCAAGTTTATCCCATGCCACAATAGGGAACCATTGTGTGTGATCCACACGTTTTTGTTCGGCGTTTTTGTAGTTGCTGTTCACGGCTAGGTTGAAATGTGCTACTGTGCGTTTGTTCTCAAAAGTTTTCACTTCGGGGTCTGTGCCCGGGCGGCCAATTAGTTGAACCGAATTTCTCATGTTTGTCATCACTGTAATTTTTAAGTGGTTAATAGTTGAATGATTTGACGATACAAAGTAACGACACTAATCATGTTCCACTCGGTGATTATCCGTTTATAGTCGAAAGTAACCGTTTGTAAATGTATAAATTATTATCAATAAATATATTACGAAGAACAGAATGAAGTTTTTTACTGAAAGGTGTTTTCAGAAAAATGCCTAACTTTGCTCCTCAATCCGTTTATTATGGAAGAAATACTGACATTTTTGGAAGGAATCGCCTGCAACAACAATCGTGAATGGTTTCTCGGGCATAAGGAACATTATCAGAAAGCTGACAAGTTGTTCCGCGAACTCACCCAGCAGTTGATTCTCGGCATCTTGAAGTTCGACGACTCGTGCCAAGGCTTGACGGTGAAGGACTGCACCTACCGCTTTTACCGCGATTTGCGTTTTTCGCACGACAAGCGACCCTACAAGACCCATTTTGGCGCGTTCGTATGTCCGAATGGAAAAACCTCTTTGTTGAGCGGCTATTATTTCCATTTGCAGCCCCGAAACGATGATTATCTGAAACGCAGTTTGATTTGCACGGGTATGTATATGCCCGATCGTATTCTGTTGAAAAGCCTTCGCGATGCGTTGCTTTTCAACAGCCAGCCTTTTATCGATGCCATTGCAAAGGCGCACAATTTCACGCTCGATACCGAGCACAATATGGTTCGCGTACCTAACGGGTATCCGAAGGACCATCCACATGCCGACTTTTTCAAACAACGCGACTGGCTGCTTGTCCAAAACATCGATGATACGATGTTGTACGACAAACACCTGATGGAATGGGTGCTGGAAGAGTTCAAAACGACATTCGAGTTCAGCCGATTGCTCAACCGAACCGTTAATTTTGAGATGGAATGACGCCTTTCCTGTATGTATGGAGCGGTCAGGTGGTCTGTTCCAAAAATTCATGCATTTTTTTCTCGGAGAGGCGTTGCACGGTCCATTCATCGAGAGGCACCGCGCCGATAGACCGGTAGAAAGCCAGCGACGGGGCATTCCAGTCGAGACAAATCCATTCCATGCGACCACAGTTGCGCTCTGCAGCAAGTTTTGCAAGGTATTTCAAGATGGTTTTACCATAGCCGAGACCGCGTTTTTCGGGGATGATGAATAAATCCTCCAAATACAGGCCTTTGCGTCCTACGAACGTGGAGAAATTATGGAAAAACAAGGCAAAACCTATTGGAACGTCATCTTCTTCGGCGATGACCACCTCTGCCGACTTTTCCACAAAAAGGGAGTGGTGCAAGGTGGGGATGTCGGCAACGACATTGTCGGAACATTTTTCGTAGGCGGCCAATCGTGTGATAAAATCAAGGATTAACGCCGTATCTTCTGGCTGTGCGAGACGAAGGTTGAAATGAGGCATGATGTATGAATTTTGATAGACAAAAGTACGATTTTTTCAATCACAATTCTGCTTTTTGAGTTGAGGCCGGTCTTTTGTTTAAAAATAGATGTAACCTTACAAAATTTCTCTGAAGAAGGAGTTTTTTTGTGACCTCAACGAATTAAAAGTATAAATTCAAAAAATCACCCTTATGAAAAAATTCTTCTTGTTACTTACATTAGTGGTTTTCAGTTTCTTCAATATGAAAGCCCAGATTGAAACTCCTGAAAACCTTCACGTTTCACCGACAGGGTGGGCGCAATGGACTAGCAACGCAAACCCGGAACAACCTGAATATGGCGAGACGTTTTCCTATCCTTTCAATCAAGATATCAATGGCTGGACTTTGATTGACGGCAACCATGACGATAGGAATTGGGAAATCGGTTTTGACCCTCTCGGCGGTGCTTGGGACTATTGTGCCTTCATCAACTTCATGGGAAGGTTCGCCGATCCAGCCCAACGATTTCTTAGTTTCCAAACAGGTCATGATTGGCAAGAAATCTGTTTTGACATATCAAGTTACAAGTCATCAGGATAATTATCTCGACCATTATGGCGTGGCCATTTCCACGGCAAGCCCAACGGATCCTAACGATTTCACAGTCATTTTTGAAGAGACAGCAGCCTACGGATGGCAGACAAAAACCATCGAACTCGGTGAATATGCAGGTCGCCTCGTTTACATCGCGTTCCGTCATTACGATGCTGACGGCGTGAAGATCGACCTCAAGAATGTCGTACTCGGCAACACGGCAAAGAGAGACTTCATCGGTTTCAATATCAAGCTCGAAGACCAAATTGTTGCTCAAAATGTGGCCACAACATATTGTCAGTTCGAAATAAATAATCTTGTTGAAGGTCAGACCTGCACAACATCGGTTCAGACGGTTTTCGACGAAGGCCAGAGCGATTGGGCAACATGCGAATGGGTTTATGCTGCATGTGACAACTACGAAGGTTATGAAACCGTGGATGTTGAAAAGGTTGGCAGCAATGTGACGGTTTCGTGGCAGAATGAGGAACTCGAAGGCGAATATTTGTATTATGACGACGGAACAAGCATCGAAGGCATCGGCTTGACGGCTGGCACGCCTATCTATTGGGCTATCTACATTCCGGCATCTGTCCTTGCACCTTATGTAAACTATAGGGCAACGAAAGTCGCCATGTTCGACTACGAAGGACACCGCGGCAAAATCATGATTTATCAAGGCGACGAAACGACACCTGGAAACTTGCGTTACACCCAAGATTACACGACCACCGGCAGTGGAATGTATATCGACATTCCTCTCAATGAATATGTGGCCATCGACAACACAAAAGGCATTTGGTTTGTCATGCTCAGTCTGACGGGTGAATATCCCGCACCTGTCGGTGCAAATACCGGTAAGCAATATGGACGTCTCTATTCTGATAATGGCACTGATTGGTACGACCTTGCAAACAATGGCATCGATAACTCTTTCAACCTCTGTGGCTACATCGAGGAAAACAACGGCGTTCTCGGCACAATGGTGTTCAAGGATGGTATTTGTCTCACCCCAAAACCGGTACATATCGACACTTTCGTTGATGAAGGCACAACAGGCGAAAATGTATATTGCATCAGGAAAGTTTATTCGTTAGACGTAAATGATGCCAATGAATTTGCCATGTCATGCCCGACATGCGCTTCAATTCAAGATGTTGTCGATAATGCTGCCAACGGCACCAGAGTGTATCCAAATCCGGCTTCGGATGTCATCATCATCGAAGGTGTTGAAGTCAGGGATATGGTGATTTACAATGTATTCGGACAGCTTGTCGAGAAGATTGAAGCCACTCAGAATATCGATGTGAGCACTTATCCATCAGGCATCTACATGATGGTCATCAACGGCAACGAAAACTTAAGATTCGTTGTGAGATGATCTGCTGTCATTTCCATGTCGGAATATGGATCGGACTTGTACATCGTTCGTATTGCGACAGGTGGCGATGTCGTTGTAAAGCGTGTGGCGGTGACACGTTAAGGTTATTGTTCAACCACTTTTTCAAACGGCTTGAGAAGTTCATGGATACTTCTTAAGCCGTTTTTTCAACTTTTCGATATCGAAGTGGTATCCAATCCATCCGTGTAAAAACCAATCGATAAAATTCGCATTTAGATTTGCACTTGATGATTTCGCATGAGAATCACGAAGGATTTCTTGAAAAAACTTATCTTTGTGACGTTTTTATGAACACAAATACAATCCAATTCAATATGAAAAAAACAGGTTTTTTGATTGTGGCTTTGGTTCTTTTTGCTTTTGTTAGAAATGCCAATGCCTGCACGAATTTTCTGATTACAAAGGGAGCCTCGACAGACGGTTCCTGCATGATTTCGTATGCTGCCGATGCCCATGTTCTTTACGGTGAGCTGTATCATTACCCTGCTGCGGACTATGCGCCCGGCACCATGCTCGATGTGTGGGACTGGGATGGCGGTATGTATCGCGGACAGATTCCGCAAGTTTTGCACACCTACAATGTGGTGGGCAACATGAACGAATACCAAGTTGCCATTGGCGAAACCACATACGGAGGCTTAGAGTGCCTGTGGGGTGGACAGGGCATTATCGATTATGGCAGCCTGATTTATATCACGCTGCAACGTGCCAAGACAGCCCGCGAAGCCATCAAAATCATGGCGGAACTGACCTCGAAATACGGTTATGTCAGCGAGGGCGAGTCGTTTTCCATCTCGGATGCCGATGAAGTATGGATCCTCGAAATGATTGGCAAGGGACCGCAACACAAAGGATCCGTATGGGTAGCGCGTCGCATCCCCGACGGATACGTCTCTGGGCACGCCAACCAGGCTCGTATCACCACTTTCCCGTTGGCTTCCAGAAAATGCAAGACCAGCATAACGGATAAGAATATCGACAAGTTGTTCAAAGACAATACGATAGATTGCATTTATTCGCACGACGTCATCAGTTTTGCCAAAGAAAACAAACTCTATGAGGGCAGTGATGCGCAGTTTTCTTTTTCCGATGTCTATAACCCTGTCAACTTTGGTGGTGCGCGTTTCTGTGATTTGCGCGTGTGGGCGATGTTCAACCGTGTCAACAAAGACATGAAACAGTATTGGGACTATGCTACCGGGCGTGATATCAAACGGTTGAAGCCTTATGTTGAAGGTCAGGTGCAGACCCCCGAAAACTTCCCCATCAACAGAATGCCTTTATGGGTGAAGCCCGATAAAAAGGTCAGCGTGCTCGACATGATGAGTTTCATGCGTGACCATCTTGAGGGTACCGAACTCGACATGTCGCAAGATGTGGGTGCAGGACCCTTCCACTGCCCGTACCGCTGGCGTCCGATGGAATGGCAAGTCGATGGCGTGTCTTACATCCACGAACGCACTACCGCCACCCAACAAACCGGATTTTCCTTTATCGCGCAGAGCCGTGGATATTTGCAGTATCCCCTTGGCGGAATTATTTGGTTCGGTGTTGACGATGCTGCCAGCACGGTGTATTGCCCCATGTATTCCTGCATGAATGATATTCCGGAATGCTTCCGTGTGGGCAATGGCTCGATGACCGAATATTCTGAAACGTCTGCTTTCTGGATTTTCAATCAGATGAGCAACTGGGCTTACACCAAGTACGACTACATTCATCCTGAAATAGCAAAACGTCAGTCCGAGCTGGAATCCAACTGGGTGAACAAAGCTGTTCCCGCAATGGATAAGAGCGTTGTAGGACTGAAGAATATCGAAGAGGCTATTTTCAAGCTCACCAAGTTCTCTGCCAATGCAGCAACAGAACTTTGCATGGGCTGGAAAGATTTCTATCATCAGTTGTTCATGAAGTATATGGATGGCAACCTCAACACCCCCAGTGAGGCAGTTAAGGGACAGACCTACACGCCTATCAACAGTGCCCATCCGAAATACAATGATGAGTTTTACCGTCACATCATCGAAACAACGGGCGACAAATTGAAAGCCTATTGATACGATACGAAAGACCATCCTGCAAAAAGCATCGGGAAACCGGTGCTTTTTCTGTTTTTTGACTTGTCGGCATTGGCAAAATAGGTACTTTTGCACTTTAATTTGGAAATATGAACACCAAAGTCAAAGGCTATATCTTGGGTTCCATTGCCGCCGCCACCTATGGCATGAATCCGCTGTTTGCCCTGCCGCTCTACCAAGACGGTATGGACGCGGCTTCCGTTCTGTTTTTCCGTTATGCCATCGCGATTCCTATTGTCGGCATCATGCTCAAGGCACGCGGTCGCAATTTCAAAATCAGCCGTAAGGAAGGGTGGCTGCTTCTCGGTATGGGTCTGCTGATGGCGATTTCATCGCTGACACTTTTTACGAGCTATACTTACATGGATGCCGGCATTGCCTCCACTTTGCTCTTTGTCTATCCTGTGATGGTGGCGCTTATCATGGCCTTGCTGTTTCATGAAAAAATACCCGTGGCGACTGTGTTTTGCATCGGCATTGCCTTGTGTGGTATCGCTTTGCTGTATAAAGGCGAAGACGGCGCCACGCTCAGCCTGACGGGAACCATTATGGTATTGGCTTCGGCACTTTCGTATGCCATCTATATTGTCGGTATCAACCAGACGGCGTTGAAAGACGTTGCCACGTTGAAAGTGACTTTTTACGTGCTGACCGTAGGCATGGTGGCTTTTCTCATTTGGCTTCGCGGTGGAAAAGCCCTTACATTGCCCTCGCAATGGTACCATTGGTTCAATGTGTTGGCCTTAGCGGTGTTCCCTACCACCATTTCCTTTATTTGCACCACCCGTGCCATACAATATATCGGATCCACTCCGACAGCCATTTTAGGGGCTTTGGAACCGGCAACGGCAGTCTTTTTCGGCATCCTCATCTTTGGTGAGACCCTGACTTTGCGCGAAAGTATCGGATTGGTACTGATTATTGCGGCCGTCACCCTTATCGTACTTGGAGGTAAGGTGTCGCACCTGTTACTCGGTTTCAGGAAGTTGTTTCCAAGGCTGTCCAAGAAAGACAACAAAGGGGGCATGGATAAATCCAAAAGTGTTTCCTGATAGAGCTATGCAGTGAAACTCATCATCATAGCGGCAACCAGACCCAACAGGTTGCCGGCAATGTGGACGATAATGGCGAAAGCATGGTTATCGTGCTTTTCCTGATAATAACCCGCTACCAGACTCAAAAGGGTGGTGAAAACCACAATTCTGAACATGAAAAGCGCACTTGCACCAGTCGCAAAGAGTATCAGATGCGCCAATCCGAAGGTGATGGCACTCACCCATACCGGCATGGTGATTGTCCGGTTGAAGATGTGAAAGCCTTTGTTTTCCAGCGGCTTCAAGATATTCATCAGAAAGCCGCGAAACAGAAATTTTTCCGCCACGCTGGCGTAGATGAATACGAAAACAAACACCTGAAGGGGTGTCATGGCGGTCAAAACGGGATGGATTTCGCTACCGTTTCCAAGTAACTTTGACACGATGGCCAAAGGAACATTAACTACCGTTGTTAGTATTCCGAATAAGAAGGGTCTCAGTGTCTGTTTGAACTTTGGCAAGGAGCACTTGTAGTCCACTTGTTTCCGCAGGGCGAGAATCAACACGATGGAGAACGCCAACATGAAAGAGTGGGTCACGAATGATGTCGGAATAAAAGCCGTATGCCAAGCCCATTTCCATCCCGTATAGGTTGCCAAAGCAAATACCAACAGGGTCGGGGATAATCCGTAAAATAAACGCTTGCCGTTTTTCGCTATTTTCAAATCTTTCATTCTTGCTTAATTAAGAGGTCTTTTTTATTCTTCTTCCCAATAAATTCACTTAATGGAGCTTTTTAAGTTCCTTCTCTCCCTGTTTAATGTCTTAATAATCGGCAATTTCATTTCCCTTTCGCCAATTTATACGTGAATGCGACTTTTTTGTCGGTCAAATCCCATTGCGAGATTTCATTGATAATGTCGTCTTGATGCTTTTTCCCAATATCACGAAGTGCGTTGCCCACCGATTTTCGCAGGTATTCACTGTCATCAGCCTTATGCTCGCCGATTAATTGAATGGCGATGGTCGGATTGTCGCGAAAATAAGGTCGGTTTGTCCAAATGCGGAGTCCTTCAACTACGGCTCTTTTTACGTTTGGATTTGTATCCGCCAGCCATTCTCGGATTTTGGGCAGACTTTTTTCATAACCTGTTTTTTCGCAATAATGGTCAAACGCCTTGGCCAATATCTCCTGTACACGCCAGTTTTCATCCTTCGCCACATCGGTTTCAAGCATTTCCAAGGCACGGTTATTCTCGGTTGAGAGCTGCCCTAAAAGGAATGTCGCCAACATTCTCACTTGATAGCTGCCGTCCGTCGATAACTTCACGGCAAGGTCAAGATGATTTTGGGTTTTGTCAGCCAGAATGATCTTGCCTGCTTCCTCTATATGTTTGAAGCCATGTTCTATTCTCTTGATGGCATTTAATAGTTGTTCCATTTGCAAAACCATAATCGGTTAAAGTGCCATGAATGCAAAAATACAACGTTATTTTGAAAAGCCACCATGAAAAGTGCGTGTTTATTTCCAAAGGAATGGATATTGCAAAAGTCAACAATGGCGCTTTCTATCAAAAATCGTCCTGTCTTTCAAAACAACTTCTTATCTTAGCCGTCCGAAAAAGCAGAGAGGAATGGAAAGCACAAAATACGTCAATCGGAAGTTGGAGTTTGTCGAGGAGCTTGTTTACAACACGGACTCCCATATCTTTTTGACAGGTAAGGCGGGGACAGGAAAGACGACTTTCTTGAAAGACCTTGCTGCGAAGACCTATAAACGCCTTGTCATCGTGGCTCCTACGGGTGTGGCTGCCATTAATGCAGGCGGTGTCACCATACATTCATTCTTTCAGCTTCCTTTCGGACCATTGCTCCCCGAAGTGCCACAAACTTTTTTGGGACAGTCTTCCAATAGTTTTTCGGCAAGGAGTTTGGCATCGCAATTTCAGAAAATCAATCGTACCAAGCTGAAAATCATGCGTAGCCTCGACTTGTTGGTCATTGACGAAATCAGTATGGTGCGTGCCGATGTGCTCGATGCCATCGATACCGTGTTGCGGCGTGCCCGTCGCTCCGAAAAGCCCTTTGGCGGCGTGCAGTTACTTATGATTGGCGACGTGCATCAATTGGCTCCTATTGCAAAAGCCGATGAGTGGGAGCTATTGGCACCCTTCTATGAGTCGGTGTATTTCTTCAGTAGCCTTGTGCTGAAAAAAACGCCCTATATTTGTGTGGAGCTGGAACACATCTACCGTCAGCATGATGAGCACTTTATCGGGTTGCTCAACCAAGTGCGGTGCAACCGGCTCGATGCTGCGGCGGTAGAAACGCTCAACAGCCGCTACCAGCCGGGATTTGATCCTGATGACACGGAGGGTTTCATCACTTTGACGACCCATAACTACCAAGCCGACACGATCAACGAGACCCAATTGGCTGAAATCAAGAGCAAGCCTATTGTTTTCAATGCCACGGTGAGCGGCACGTTTCCCGAATCGTCCTATCCCACCAAAGAACGCCTTGAGTTGAAAATCGGTGCGCATGTGATGTTTGTTAAAAACGATCCCTCGCCCGAAAAACGCTATTTCAATGGAAAGATAGGGGTTCTGGTCGGTTTTGACAAGGAGTCAGGCGAGCTGACGGTGCGTTGCGACGACGACACTTTTCCCGTCAAGGAGGTGGAATGGCAGAACTTTGAGTATAGCCTTAATCCGGAAAACAATGAAATCGTTGAAAACGAAATCGGCAGTTTCAAGCAAGTGCCGCTAAGGCTGGCTTGGGCCATTACCATACACAAAAGTCAAGGATTGACGTTCGACAAGGTTGTCATCGATGCCGGAAAGGCTTTTGCACACGGACAGATTTACGTTGCCCTTAGCCGTTGCACTGCATTGGAAGGACTTGTGCTGAAGACCCCGATTGCCCCATACGCATTGAAATCCGACCACGACGTGGATGGTTTCGTCAAAACAATGCCCGAGAAAGAGCCGTCACCTGAAAAAATCGAAAAGCTGCGCCATGAATACGAACTTCGCTCGATGTTCGACCTCATCAATTTTGACGACTTGTATGGCAACTTTGGCAGGCTGATGAAGACCATCATGGGTAATGATACTTTGTTTGAAAGAGAACTTATTGAAAATCTGTCAGATAAAAGGAAAAAGTTGAGAGAGGAAATGGTCGAGGTGGCATTGAAGTTCGAAAAGCAAATAGAGGCACTTCACGCCGATGTGCAGCATTGTGAGCAGAATGCCCAGCTCCAGCAACGCCTTGTCAAAGGCGTGTCTTATTTTGCAGCCAAGCTGGATGACATTGCAGGAAACCTGTTCGACTTGCCATTGAAAACCGATAACAAGGCTATTAACAGTCAGTTGGAAGAAGTTTTGAAACAACTCAAAGAAAATGTGCTGCTCAAGCAAAGTTGTCTGAACGCATGTGCCGAGGGTTTCAATGTCAAGAAATACCAAGAAACCAAATCGGTAAAACTGTTGGATGCAGAAAAGGCCGCCAACGCAAGCATTGCCATGAAGGATAAAAAAGCCGAATATGGCAATGATCCCTTGCTGCAAGCCTTACTTCACTGGCGTGATGAAAAATCGGAGGAAACAGGGCTTAATAAATCGGGTATTGCACCTGTTAAGTCGCTCAAACAGATTGCGAAAGAACAACCTGTCACGCTCAGCGCTTTGCGTCATGTCGAAGGCATGGGCAAAAACCGCGTGAATCGCTACGGTGTCGAAATCATCAATATTGTGTTGAAAATGACGGGGCAGATGTCCATTGAGGAGTCTATTGAAGAACCTGAAACACCCAAGTTAGACACCTATTCTGTCACCAAGCAAATGCTTGACGACGGTCTGACACCGGAAGAAATCGCCGAACAACGTAATTGTTCTTTATCAACCATTTACAATCATATTATTACCTTGATAAAAGAAGGAAAATACGATGCTTCGGGGCTGGTTGCTGCTGAGAAAAGGGCTGAAATCAGGGAATACTTTGAATGTACGCAAGACTTAGGTCTAAAAGCGGCCAAGGAAGTGTTGGGAGAAAGTTTCAGCTACGAAGAAATCAAAATCGTAAGGTCAGAATTGGAGAAAGATCATTTTTTCGAGATAGCGGAAAACGAGGGAAAATGACATTAATTCAAGCATAAAGTCGCTCATTTTCTTGGAAAATACTATTTTTGAAGGCAAAACCTTATAATTATTCTATGAGAAAGACAATTTTTACACTGTTATTGGGGCTTTTTGCACTGACCCTTCAGGCACAACAGCCTGTTGAGAAGACCATAGTTTGGGATAGTTTAGATCGCCATTATCTTGAATATGTCCCAACGGCTTACTCTTCCGGCAATGCCGTCCCCGTGATGTTCTGTCTGCATGGCATGGGCGATCATGCGGCGAATGCTTTCAATGCCATAAATCCAATAGATTTTGCCGAAGCGAAAGGCTGGATAATGGTTTTTCCACAGGCGGTGGACTGGACTTATTCGCTGCCGATGAACTTGGGAAATTTCCCCATGGGGCCGTCGTGGAATGCCGGTATTCATGTCGATGCTGCTGTTTCGTACTTGGGAAATCCTTACGTTTTGAGTGTTGATGTCAATCCCGATGTGGACGATTCCGGCTTCTTGATCAAAACGTTGCAAACGGTCGAAGAGGAGTATGACATCGATACCGACAGCATCTTTTTCTGCGGATTCTCATTGGGAGGCTTCATGAGCCACCGCATGGCCATTGAGCATGGCGATGTCATTAACGGCATTGCTGCTGTGAGCGGCAATATCGGCAGCATGATGAGCACGCTAACACCGGTCGCCAATGTCAATGTGCTTCAGATTCACGGTACTGCTGATGCTGTTGTCGGTTACGACAGCGCTTCGGTGTCTTACGGACAATACGGTCCGTACAGTGTCGGTTTAGGTGCCGAAGCGAGCACGGAATATTGGAGGGCTTTCAACCACTGCGATTCGCAAGCCGTTGTCGAGCTATACCCCGATACGCACCCCGACGGTCTTACTTTTGAGATGCACTCGTTTTTGAACGGCGACAACGATTCGCGCGTAGCCCTGCTGAAAGTCAATAATGGCGGTCACTATTGGTATGATGGCGAGCATAACGACATTGACTATCTCACTGAGATTTACCGGTTTTTCACCAATACCCTTGATGTGACCGGAACGGCTGAAAACGGAGAAAAAGACCTTTTGACCGTTTATCCCAATCCTGCCGCCGATTTCATAGTTCTTCCTTTAGAAGAGCCGGCGGAAGTTCGGATTTTCGACCTTACGGGGAGCGAGGTATTGCACGTACATACCCATGGACGAATTGATGTGTCGCAGTTGCCCAACGGCTTTTATTTTCTGAATACCGCTACGGCTCACAATTACCGTGCAAGGTTTGTTATCAGCCGCTGAATGGTTTCAATTAACAACAAAAGACCGCATTTGGCGGTCTTTTGTTGTTACAAATATGTTTGTTTTTGACGATACGGAAATTACGGATTGAGTTGGTTCTGGTTGGGAATAATAAGGGCGCAAATCAGATAGGCAAGCAATCCGCCTCCGAAACAGGCAAAAATGACCCATAGTATCCGAACTACGGAAGGGTCGATTTCAAAGTATTCAGCAATACCTCCGCAAACACCGCAGAGCTTTTTGTTCGTCATCGAACGGTAGAGTTTTTTGTAGTTGCTCATTTTTTTCCTTTTTTCGGGTTTATATTTGTCAAAGATAACACAACTTTCGGTAGCGAAATTTGGGTTACAAGGTTGAAAATCCCATTAATGCCCTTGAATCCAGTCGCAAGCAAATTCAATGACATTATCAACACCTGCTGCGGTGGCTTCGGGGCTGAGAAGAACGCGGTAATCGGGTGGAACTCCGTTCTCATAGTTGCCGCCATCGTTGGCGATGGTGCGGGTGATGGAAAAACGATAATGCCATCCGTTGGGCAGTTCGCCGCCGTTGGGCAATCCCAAACCTCCTCCTGTGAAATCGCCGATAAGTGCGACATTGTCGTATGCTTGTGTGCAGACGGCAAAAAACGAAGTGGCGCTGTACGAACCTCTGTCGATTAATACGGCCACCGGTTTACGGTAATAGTCATGTCCGAACAGTCCGGTATCGGCAGCATGAACGGTTTCGAGTTGGGTGAAATCATCGTGACCAGGCCCCGACTTGATTTGCGTGGCATAAAGCTCTTGACCGTGGTTGTCGAATAGGCTGAGCAATGTCCAGATGTTGGCGATGGATCCGCCTCCATTCTGACGCATGTCGAGAATCAAGCCGTCGCAATGCTGATAACGGTTCAGAATATAGTGCAAATCATAAGCGCTTACGCTATTCATGAAAGAAGAATAACGAATATAGCCGACTTGACCGTTGCGAATGGCGTTATGCGCAAGACTACCTGTAGTATGGTGGCTGATTGTTAGGTAATTGAGTGCTACAACATCGCCGTTGATGTTCTTTTCGGCAACCATCTTGTAATACACTGAATCGTTGCGCGAAACATCAAAAGGAGCTATCAGGTTGGTGTGGCCGTCCTGCAAGGTGTTGAGCATGGCGCCCATGATGCAGAAAAGACTGTCGTCATCAATGTCGTTGCTGACCAAGGGGCGGTAGGTCTGATAGACTTCTTCCCAGTTGACACCTTTGAGGTCGAAAAAAGCGTATTGTTGGTTCACCTTGTTCCAAAGGTAATCGAAAGCATTGACCGGATTGGGTTCAAGTTCTTTTTCCATGAAAGCGCGCTGACAGGAAGCCATGGTCAGAATGGCCAGAACGAACGTTGTGATATGTCGAAGGGTTTTCATGATGCGTTTCAATTGAGGTTGAATAATAAGACGATATTAATGAGATGCTCAGAATTGTCGAATCGGTAATAGCCTGTTTTTCCTGTGCTTAGATAATGCCACCTATAGGAAAAGGCGATTTGGTTTTTGTTTTTCAGGTGATATGCCAGTCCGATTTCAGTGGCGATGCCTGCAAGAGGCTTCAAACGGGATTGGTAGGAGGAAAATAATGTTTTTGCCATTTGGATACTGGAAGTATAATTGTCCATATGGGCAAATCCGGGACGGGACACCGACGAGAGCAATGGCAGGGACAATTGTCCGAATGCGGTCCAAGGCCAAGGCGTTCCGGCTTCGTGGTATTTCCCGAAACTGAAATCATATTCCACACGTCCTTCCGCATCGAGGTTGACGAAACTACTCATGCAGAAACTCGCATTCATCAAGGCGGGAAAGAACTTGAGGTCGAAGTAACTTTCCAAAGCCCCACCGCCCCAGAAACGCAGACGGTTTTGTTGCCGGTCGGCAAGAAGATGGATTACTGAGAGTTTTCCGTCAATACCGCAAGCGTAGGCACTATACTTCAAAATCGGTTGCAAACTGTTGCGTGTCATGGCACCCACCGTTTGCAAATCGCATAGAAAACGGAAGTTTTTCCACTCGACACTCATTCCGGTTTGTAGGTTGAATGCGATGCCTCGGTATTGCAGTGGCGATGCGCCGGCGTCATAGCTTTGCAGGATGCCGAAACCTGAGCCGAAGTTCAGATAAACAGGAACCGGTTGCTCTCGAAAGGCCGACATTTGAGCGAATGCCGATAACGGCAAAAAGGCAATCAGAAAAAGAGCGATCAAACGTCTTGCAATCAACGTCTTAAAATCAAAAAGTCGTTTCATTGGGGTTTTGAAATGATGGAGTTAATGGCTGCAAAGATGCAAAAATCAAGTTGAAAACGACAAGGTTTTCGACGGCACCGAGTGGTTTTTGATATTCCAGCAATGCGTGGCATATTGAAAATCACTATTTTTGCAGCTCAATTAAAAAAACACATCCCATGGAATCGAAAGACAAGAAATTCAAGCGTTACTTAGTAACAACGGCTTTGCCTTATGCCAACGGGCCTGTTCATATTGGCCACCTCGCAGGTGTTTACATCCCCGCCGATACCTATGTTCGCTATCTTCGAATGAAAGGCGCGGAGGTCTTGTTTGTCGGAGGTTCCGATGAGCATGGCGTGCCGATTACTATCAAGGCTGAGAAAGAAGGCTGCACGCCTCAGGATATCGTTGACCGTTATCACGAGCTAATCAAGAAGTCGTTCGAAGAGCTGGGCATCAGCTATAACATTTATTCGCGCACTACTTCCAAGATGCACGCAGCGACAGCCAGCGAGTTTTTCCAGAAACTTTACAACGAAGGAAAATTCATCGAACAGGAAAGTGAACAATATTTCGATCCCGAACGACAGAAGTTCTTGTCAGACCGTTATATAGTCGGCACTTGCCCGAAGTGCGGTGCGGAGGGCGCCTACGGCGACCAGTGCGAAAAATGCGGCAGTTCGTTGAGTCCCGATGAGCTGATCAACCCGCATTCGCAGTTAAGCGGAGCCGCATTGGTGAAAAAGATGACCAAACACTGGTACCTGCCCCTCGATCAGTATGAACCTTGGCTGCACGAGTGGATTTTGGAAGGTCACAAGGAGTGGAAGACCAATGTGTATGGACAGGTGAAGAGCTGGCTTGCTGCCGGTTTGCAGCCGCGTGCCGTCACCCGCGATCTTGATTGGGGCGTGCCTGTGCCGATAAAAGGAGCCGAAGGCAAAGTGCTTTACGTGTGGTTCGATGCCCCCATAGGCTATATCTCGAATACTAAGGAACTGTGCGAAAAGACGGGTGATAACTGGGAGAGATGGTGGAAAGACAACGACACCAAAATGGTGCATTTCATTGGAAAAGACAACATCGTGTTCCACTGCATCATCTTCCCGTGCATGTTGAAAGCCTACGGCGATGGCTACATCGTGCCTGAAAACGTACCCGCCAATGAATTTCTCAATCTTGAGAACGATAAGATTTCTACCTCTCGCAACTGGGCGGTATGGCTGCATGAGTACCTTCAAGAATTTCCCGGCAAGCAGGATGTGCTTCGCTATGTGCTGACGGCCAATGCACCCGAAACCAAGGATAACAACTTCACTTGGAAAGACTATCAGGATAGGAACAACAACGAGTTGCTTTCCATTTTCGGCAACTTTGTCAACCGTACTATTGTCCTGACCCACAAATACTACAATGGTGTTGTGCCTGCCTTAGAAAACCTGACGGAAGCGGATCAGGCGGTGGTCAAAGAGATGAACGCCTTCCCCGAACAGGTCGGCACATCCATCGAGACCTACCGTTTCCGTGAAGCCTTGTCTGAACTGATGAACCTTGCCCGTCTCGGCAATCGTTACCTCACCGAAAACGAGCCTTGGAAAGTGTTCAAAACAGATCCTGAACGGGTAAAGACCGTCATGGCGCTCTCGTTGCAAATCGTTGCAAAATTAGCTATCCTTGCCGAACCATTCCTGCCTTTCAGCGCCCAAAAGCTGCAAGCCATGATAGGTTTGACCAACAATTCCTGGGATGCAACGAAAGAAACCATATTGTTACCTTCGGGACATGTTATCGGACAAGCGGAATTGCTCTTTGAAAAAGTGGAAGACAGCATGGTGGAATCCCAATTGAAGAAATTGAACGACACGAAAAAAGCCAATGAACTGAATGCATGGACACCGCTTCCCATCAAGGAACAAGTGACTTTCGACGATTTCCAGAAAATGGACATCCGTGTCGGCACGGTGCTCGAATGTACCAAGGTGCCTAAGGCCGACAAACTCTTGCAGTTCCTTATCGAGGACGGCATGAACCAGCGCACCATTGTGTCGGGCATCGCAAAATATTACCCGAATCCCGAGGAACTTGTTGGAAAGCAGGTGTGTTTCATTGCCAACTTCGAGCCGCGCAAATTGAAAGGCGTGGTCAGCGAAGGCATGATATTGTCCGCCGAAGATAGGGATGGCCGACTGGTACTTATCACCCCGTCGCAACTGGTTGCACCGGGTTGCAACATCGGATAATGGTCATCCGGCATGGCCGAACATAACGAATTAGGGAAGAAAGGCGAAGACATTGCCGTCGAATACCTGAGCCGCAAAGGCTACAGGATTATCGACCGCAACTGGCACAATGGTCATGAGGAGATTGACATCGTGGCCATGGATGGCGAGATGTTGGTCGTGGTAGAGGTGAAGACCCGTTTCAGCGATGAGTTTGGCGACCCCGATCTTGCCGTCACCAAAAGCAAGCAACGCTCCATCGTGCGCACGGCTGACGCCTATATCATCGAACATGATTTGGATGTAGAGACCCGCTTCGATATTGTTTCCATTGTTCTCAACGGAAAGGAGAAAAAAATAGAACATATCGAAGACGCATTCTATCCTACCCTTTGATTTAAGTAGCCGTTCTTTGCGCATATTTCGGAAAAATCGCTATATTTGCCGTCGAAAGGGACAGAACAACTGTTCTGGGGGTCAGATCATTGAAAAAATATACGCACCATGGCTAAGGATTTGAAGCCGCATATCGGCATTTTTGGTCGTCGCAACAACGGTAAAAGTTCGCTTATCAATTATTTTACAGGGCAAAATACGGCCATTGTTTCTGAACAAGCCGGAACCACCACCGATCCTGTGAAGAAAAGCATAGAGATTTTTGGAATTGGACCTGCTGTGTTAATCGATACGGCAGGGATAGATGACGTGGGGTTTCTTGGGCAGCAGCGTATAGAGCGTTCCATGCAGGTGATGCAGGAAATCGACTGCGCCATCCTTGTCATTACCGACAACCAGTTTGGTCTTCCCGAAAAAATGACCGTAGAAAAGCTGAACGAATACAAGGTGCCTTTTTTTGTAGTTCACAATAAGTCTGACCTGAATCCTTTGAACGGAGATTTTAAGAATATGGTTGAAAAAGGATTGAATACTAAAGTTTTGGAATTTAGTACTTTATGGCAAGACAAGGCGGACGATCTCATTCTTTTCCTTAAAAAAACCATACCCGATAGCGCCTACCAAAAGGTGTCGCTGCTTGGCGACCTCGTCAATCCGGGTGAAATGGTGCTGTTGGTGTGTCCCATCGATGTCGAGGCTCCCGAAGGGCGTATGATATTGCCTCAAGTGATGGCCATACGCGATGTGCTTGACAATGACGGTCTTTGCGCCGTTATCAAAGAGACCCTTCTTGAATCCTATTTGGAGAAAATGCCGCGGCCAGCCTTGGTGGTTACCGACAGCAAGGTGTTTGGCTATGTCAGCTCCGTTGTCCCCGAACAAGTGCCACTGACCAGTTTTAGCATTGCAATGGCACGCATGAGGGGCGATTTCGAAAATTATATCAAAGGCACTCCCTACCTGTCAAAACTGAATGACGGCGACAAGGTGCTGATTCTCGAATCATGCACGCATCAGGTTAATTGCGAAGATATTGGCCGGTCAAAGCTGCCGCGCATGATACGCAAATTCACGGGAAAGGAAGTCGGTTTCGATTACCTGTCAGGCATGTCGCCCATAAAAAATGTCAGTCAGTATGCCTTAGCCATCCAATGCGGTGGATGTATGGCAACGCGGAAGCAGCTGATTAACAGAACTAATATTGCGGTCAAGGCGGGTGTTCCCATTACCAACTACGGCATGGCCATTGCCTATATGACGGGCATTTTCGACCGCGTGATGTCGCCTTTCCGGAAGGGTTGATACCATCTTGTTGGGTTTTTGTATCAAATGTTACAGGACGAAAGCCTTGGGTTTCCTAATTTTGCGTTTCAATTACAATAACGATGAGTGCTATTGCATCGCTGCTTGAAAAACCCGAACTTGGTTTTGACGACCTTGTCGCATTGTTGTCGGTGGACGACCCCGACGATGTGCAGCGTATCCTTGATAAAGGTCAGGAAGTCAAGAAAAAAACGGTGGGCAACAAGGTTTATCTGCGCGGCCTGATCGAGCTTTCCAATATTTGCAGGAAAGACTGCCTGTATTGCGGCATTCGCAAATCGAACGACATGGCTGTGCGTTACGCATTGACGGCGGACGAAGTGATGCAGTCGGCGCGTTTTACCTATGATAGCGGATTCGGTTCCATCGTCATCCAGAGCGGAGAACTGCTGGGAGAGGCTTTTGTGAAAGAGTTGGAAGGATATATCCGTAACATTCATACGGCTTTTCCCGACCTGCTTATCACGCTTTCCTGTGGAGAGGAAAGTCTGGAAACCTACCGCCGTTGGTTCGATGCGGGAGCCAACCGTTATCTGCTTCGTATCGAAAGCTCGCAGCGCGATTTGTATTACAAGATCCATCCACACGATGCCTTCCATTCTTTTGAGAGCAGGCTACAGGCATTGGAGGATTTGCGCACTGCAGGCTATCAGGTCGGTACCGGTGTGATGATCGGGTTGCCTTGGCAAAGTGAGGCGCATCTTGCCCATGATTTAATGTTTTTCCGTGAAATGGACATCGACATGGTCGGCATGGGACCTTATATCGAACACAGCGAAACCCCGCTCTACGACAGCCGTGCCATACTTTGGCCTTTTGAAAAACGTTTCCGAAAGAGCCTGCTCATGATTGCTTTGCTGCGTATCATCATGCCCACCATTAATATTGCTTCGACAACAGCTTTGGAAACCCTCGACCCCAAAGGACGCAAGAAAGGGCTGCTGGCCGGTGCCAATGTGGTGATGCCCAACGTGACGCCGATGACGAAAAAGGTCAACTACAAACTTTATGAAAAGAAATCGGGGCTTTACACCGATTCATCCGCATCGCTCGAAAAAGTGCGCCAAAGCATAGAGGAAGCCGGCGACAGCATTTGTTTTTTCAATCCGGGCATATCAAAGCATTTTTCGGATCGGACGAAAGAATGAAAAAAGACCTGAAGGGGGAAAATTCGGTTTATTCGTTTGATTGTTGGTGTGCTGTTGATTCTTCAATAAAGATATCATAGTAGCAGGCATCGTTGTCGTAAAAGGTGTAAACGTCTCCTATGCAGATGGTAAACCGTTGTTTTCCTTCTGGAATTTTCGGATCAACCAAGGTCCAGAGACGACCGTTAACCACAGATTTTCCTTTGATTTCGGTGATGGTTTCGTGATGGCATTCCCGAAACTTATATCCGTTTTCGTACAATGCGTACAGAAGTATTGAAAAGTCGTTATCTGTGAAGGGAATGACTGTATCAAGCGTATTTTCGATGCTGAAATCAACGGCAATGGTGTCGCCATAATGGAAAACCGCTGGTGTTTTGGAATCGAAGCCCGCAATTTTTGCATTGATATTTAATCTATTGGCTGCAAGATAATGGTTGGCAAACAGCCCATGAAACACGGTGTCGTCCACATGAAACTCCTGTGACTGTCCCCATGGAGCGCAAAGAAACACCGGACGGCCGATGAAATCCCTATCCATCTGCAAGAGGTCGTATTGCGTGGTACGAAGCCATGCACTCCTTAGTGTGGAGGTCGCTTTTCCGGTGTGATAATGGTAGAGAGAAGGTTCTTGATACGAACTGTTGAAGACGACGGGGCGATCTTCCGCTACTTTCTCAATGGCTTGATAGTATGCTTTGTTGCCATAGAATCCGAAGCGAGAAGAAAGCGGTGTAAGCAACAGGACGCGCATGGCCACGATGAGCAGCAGGGAAGGCAGGATGAAACGTTTTGTGTAACGCAGCAGTTTCGGGTCGTTCAACGTATGTTTGTAAAGCAAAAGAATCGTAGGAATCATACATACCATGGTCCAATGCGGTTCGACATGTCCCCTGAAAGTCATGAAAGCGAAAAAGACCAGAAAACCTACTATGGAAAAAAACAAAGCCCTCTCAAAGCGATCGTCCGGCTTGTATCTGAACAACACATAAACCATGGCACCGAAAGTGAACGGGTTAAAGACCAACAGCTGGTTCGGAAGATATTCAAGCAAGAAACTCCATTGAAAAGGCGTGCTTCTTTGCATGAGGTGGTATTTGAAGCTGGGAAAATCGTTTTCAACCTGCCAGACCAGATGGGGAACGAGTAATAGGGCGGTTACGGCACATGAAAGCCAGAATCTCTTGTCTTTGAGTAGCGACAGGTTCGACAGTACCACAAGCGCAAGCAGTAACAGGGCGTGGTATTTGCTGTATATCATGGCAGCCATCAGAACGCCAATCCACAGACTTGTTTTCAAGTTGTTGTCATTCAGATACCGTTTGTATTCTAAAAAAAACAAAGCGGAAAAAAACAGTAAAGCACTATCGGGTGTGGTGATAAATCCATAGATGTTGAACATGACCACGGAAAAAAGCAGGGTAAAAAACACCCAAACTTTGTGTTTGTCCGGATGGTTTTCGTTAAGGCTTTTCCATAGCACGATGCCGGTCAGCAAGGAAAGCAGCACGGTGACAAATCGCACGCTTAGATTGCCGTTAAATAGGGCATGGCTCACAAAGGTCATCAGTCCCACCATGGGCGGATGGTCGAAATACCCCCAGTCCAAATGCTCGCCGTAGAGGAAATAATAGGCTTCGTCGGCATTGATTTCAGTGAAAACGGCTTGCAACAGGTTGACGATGAAGAATAACAGCAATCCTACGAATAGGATGGGCTTCCATGAGGTTGTTTTCGTATCGGGAGTTGCGCGGTGCATGTTCTTGTCAGAGATATTGCTTAGCGTGCAAAAATAATGGTTTTTGGCAAAACAAAAAGCAAAAGAGGACGACCGACAGGCCGCCCTCTTGTAGAATTAAGGTGTCGGAACGATTATCCGACGTGGATGTTATCGTTGACCAATTTCATGATCTTTTCGATGTCGTTGCCGAGTTCGGCGCGCAGGTTGGCGTCGTTGAAGTCGGTCAAGAACTTGATCATATAGTCGATGATATTGTCGGAGAACACGCCCTTGGCGCTGTAGATGGCGCGGTCTTTGGCGAGTTCCTTGGCAGCGGCGACACAAGAATCGGGAAGCTGTTCGAGTGACTCTTGGATTTTCTTGTTGCTTTCGTCGTGGATGTTGACACCGACGTAGGTCTTTTCGGCGATTTCAAGTCCGTTGGGAATTTCGAAGCCATGACGAGCAGCGGCGCACAAGGCGGCCATCAGCAGGTACATGTCGGCGGTGCCGTCAGAGGCGCGCCATTCGAAGGTCTGCTTTTCGGAGAAGTCTTTTGCCGATGGCTTTTCAAGCGGGTTGCAAGAGGCAGCCATGTCTTTGCCGTTGTTGACCCATCCGAGCGGAACACGCACCAAGGCACTGCGGTTCGAGAACGACCAGCAGAGCGAGGTGGGAGCTTCCTGATGAGGCACCAAGCGCATGAATGCCAATGGGTTGGGATTGCCGAAAGCGGGCAGCGACGTGCCGGCTTCCATAAATCCGGCGATGGCTTTCTTGCATTCGTCGGTCAACTCGCCATTTTTCAGCATCATCGACTTGCCATCCTTTGTGAACTTGCAGTGGACGTGCATGCCTGAGCCGGCTTTACCCACGGTAATCTTGGGAGCGAAAGTCAGCGTAACGCCATATTCGTATGCCAACTGACGCATGATCCATTTGGCCACCACCAACTGGTCGGCGGCATCTTCGATGTTGACAGGCAGAAATTCGATCTCGTTTTGTTCGTAGATCTTTCCTCCGTGTGTGAAGTTACCCACTTCGGAGTGACCGTATTTGATTTGTCCGCCGGCTTGAGCAATCAGGCGCATGGCTTCGACACGGTAGTTGGTGAACTTGTTGAAAGGAGCGCTTTCGTGATAGCCTTTTTGGTCGGCAACAGGATAAATCTCCTCGTCATCGGCGATGATATAATACTCTAATTCGCCCATGGTTTCCATCTTCAGACCCGTAGTCTCCTGAAATGCCAGGTGAGCTTTGTGCAGGATGTATTCCGGTGAGCTTTCGAAAGGTTCGCCTTCGCGGTTATAGAACGAGCAGAGCAGATCGACGGTAGGAATCTCACTGAACGGGTTGCGGAAGGCGGTTCTGTATTTCGGAATGACGTACAGGTCGCTCTTTCCGGCTTCGATAAAGGGGAAAAGGCTTGATCCGTCCACACGTTCGCCAGCGGAGAGGATGCTCTCTAAATGTTCGGCACTCTCGATGACGAAGTTCAGGGTCTTCAGTTTACCGTCCCAGCCACAGTAGTGGAAGTTGACGAATTCTACTTCATTCTCCTCGCAGTAACGGATAATGTCGGCGCGAGTAAATTCCGATGCGGGCTTTTGTAAATAACGCACCAGAAGATTGGGGTTCATGGCAATTTTTGTGTCCATTTCAATTGAATATGATGATTATTGATTGTTTGTCGTTTGTTGTCCGCGTCTGAAAGCCTTCAAGGCTTCACCTTTCGTTGATTCAACTCCAAGTGAAACCGGAAAACACAACGCCCGTGCAACGGCATATTGCACGGGACAGCAAAAATAGCAAAAATAACCATGCCCAAGACACCCGGACGGCTTTTTCATAGGAAAAGAGCGGAAAGAGCCATGGAAAAAAATGAAAGAGGTTGATTTGCTGATCTCCTCTTGTTTTTCAATTGGAATGTTATCGCCGAAAAAAGGATTGCACACGCATAGTTGTAATTGCTATTTTGATTCTGTCAATTCGAGTACAGCTTTTAGGATCCAAGGGCATGATTTTTGATGTTGTTTCATCAAAAGCCCTTCTTGTAAAACCGTTTTGCCATGCATAGAAATATACGCATACTTTTATTGTTCCTATTGCCTTTTAGCTGTTTGTTCGGGCAGGAAGGAAAGGTCTTGACTATTGAAATATTCGTTTGCGATTCCGCCGCCCGCCCCATTAAGGATGTAGCCATCTATGATACCGAAAACAGATTGAGGAGCGTTACCAACCGCGAAGGCATGGCTCGTGTCGCCACCCGGCAGGACGAGGGCTGTATTTCTCTCATCTTGGATTTGAACGGAAAGTTTTTCGTGTGGACCAACGCACTTTGGCGGAGGTTGGAGAAGTCAAGAACGTTGCAATCGTTACGCTTCGGGCAAAGTCCAATCCCTTGCCTGAGGTCGCTGTCATCGAGCATGCACCGCATTTGGCCTACGAAAACAAGGAGGTATGGGTTTCGGATTACAAAGCAAGGGAGGAAGGTCTTTTCATGATTTTAGATGATCATGCCCATCATGTGTTACTTTTCCTGAACCATAACCAAGATACATTGGCACAGTTCAAAATCAAGCGCAAATTCGATGAGTTGTACCAAGATGTGTTTGGCAATATGCATCTGCTGAGTAAGGATTCCTCCTATCAGGTGTATTGTAATGGCCAGAATCTTTATCTTTTATACGGTAACAAAAAGGAAAACTTCAATGCCAAACTGAAACCGATTGTTGCCGCAACCAGCGATGTAATTGTGAAGGAAGAACGCTATGCATACGGACAACAGATAAGGTATATTGCCGTGGATAGGGCAACCAAAGTTCAAAAAGTAATGCGCCAGATTTCCGGCAGTACAATGGAAATGGCTCTGAATTGGGAGCGGGACAACCAATGGTTTTTGCTGGCCAATAATCACAAGGACAACGCTTTGTTTCGCAATCTGCGCGATGATCTTCCTGAAGACCAGCTTGACTTTATGTTCAATGTTAAAAAACGCCTGATGTTGCAACCCGTTTATAATCCCATATTCGTTTTACACAATGCGGTGTTCGTGTTTGATTTTGAGAACGGTTTTCTCTGTCATTTTGATAAGTCAGGAGCGTTGGAACAACAATATGCGATTGATTTTCACAAACAAAAAGGCACTTTCGGAATCGAAAAAAAACGTGAGGGATGGGATAAAAACATCATCATGGATCAAGCCACAGGCCGATGCTATGCCCAGTTCACCACTGACGGCATCGTCACTTTGAAAGAAATCGATCTGGAAAGCGGCAAGGTAAAGCGTGAGATTCGCCTCACCGACCACAGCTTCCCGCAAAACATTCAAGTGTACAACGGTGATGTCTATTACCTCTATTTGGACAAGCGGAGAGTCGTTGACAAAGACAAGCGAAGCCTTTACAAAATGAAGCTGGAGTAATGGCAGATGGATCGTTTCGGAAAAATAGTGTTTGTTGTTTTGGCAACGTCAGCAGCCCTGTTTAAATTAATTTTGAGAAAGATTCACTTTTTTAGACTAATTTTGTCTTGTCATAGGAACAAAATCTTGGATTAAATAATCATTGTTATGAAAAGATGGATACTATTATTATTCGGATTGACACTGACTGCAATTGTTAATGCCCAAGTTGAAGAGGATTGGGAAAAAAGAATAAGAGACTCACAGTCAGATGCGCGGAAAGAGTTTGAAGATTTCAAACGGCAAGCTCAGAACGAATATGAAGATTTTCGCCGTAAGGCTAACGAGGAGTATGCAAAGTTCATGGAAGAAGCATGGAAATTTTTCGATGTTCATCCAAGCGAAGAGATTCCATGGCAGCCGAAACCGCCTCAACCTATCTATGCCGATAATGAATCCATACCCGAGGATCCCTTACCTGACCCAAGAATTGCCCCAGAACTCGTACAGCCTCCTCTTCCTATGAAGACTCCCAAGTTTACACCGGTTCCTGAACCTGATCCTGAACCCATCCCAATTCCTGACCCTATTAACATTCCTGATCCATTACAGGAAGAAGTCCCGGTTCCCGATCCAATTCCAGCCCCCAATACTGTAACCCAAGAGGAAGCAACTCCTATTCCGAATCCCTTCCCCGTTCCAGTTCCTTTTGTAAAAGCAGAACCTATCGCTTTTGAAGGTGTTTTGGTTGCTCCCAAACCCATAGAAAGACCACAACCCCTTGAACCTATACAACCTAGGAATATTTCCAAGGCAGCGACATACACCTTGTATTTATACGGATCCTCTTTCCCCTTCCATTTCGAGAAAGACAAAACGCTTAAGTTAAGAGATATTTCTGAGAAAAGTGTTGCTAAAATGTGGACTCTGTTGTCGGATTCTTATTTTGATGACATCATTGCCGAATGTCTTCAACAGCGCGATGAACGCAATCTGTGCGATTGGGCTTATGTTAAACTGACTGAGCACGTAGCGGAAAGATATTGTGGAGCAAAAACCAACGAAGCTGTAGTCATGCAGATGTACCTGCTGACACAATCGGGATACCAAATGCGCATCGCACGTGCCAGTGATAAGTTGACCTTGTTAATGGGTTCCTCCGAAAAGATTTACCGTTACAAGTATTTTGTGTTGGATAACCTAAAGTTCTACATTTTGGACAAATCGCTTCAAGATGCAGGTATGAGTGTTTTTGATCATGCTTTTCCTAAAGAAAAACCATTGTCGTTAGCCTTGACACAACCTAAGCTGAATGTTGAAAGGACGGAAAAAAGAACGGTGTTTTCCAAGCGTTATCCTGATGTGAAAGTCACAGTGGAAACCAATCGGAATCTACTTGATTTTTTCAACGATTACCCACTTAGCGCGCAATGGCCTTACTATTCCATGGCTTCAATGAGCAATGTGCTGAAAGAGGATTTGTATCCTGTGTTGCAGAAGGCTATTGAAGGAAAGAGTGAACTTGACGCTGTAAATATTCTTCTTAATTTTGTACAGACGGGCTTTGAATATGCCACTGATGATGACCAGTTTGGGTATGAACGTCCTCTCTATCCTGATGAGACCTTCTTTTATCCGTATTGTGACTGTGAAGACCGATCCATTTTGTTTTCTTGTCTTGTTCGCGAGTTGGTAGGATTGGATGTCGTGATGTTGAACTTCCCCAAACATTTAGCTACGGCAGTTCATTTCAATGAAAAAGTTGCTGGATCTTATTTAACAGTGGATGATAAAACATATATCATTTGTGATCCTACTTTTATCGGTGCAGCTGTTGGACGTTGTGCCAAAGAATACAAAGAAATAGAACCCAGGGTGGTGAAATTTTATGAGAAGTGATTGAGTAAGAGGCTGCAATGAACTTATTGTCTTAGTTTTTTAAACATAATTTGTGGGAAAGTGATTTGTTTCATTGCCTCTCATGATTCGGAGTAGAACTCGGAGTCTGATGCGATTCTTATGAAGTTCCATAAGCCCAAAGAAAGACTTTTCCACAATCTATTTCTTTGGAATGCCATCATTTTTTGAGGATTTGTCCAGTCTAAGGACGGGGGAAGATCCGATCCCTACCTTTTCGTGAAAGCATCTGCAAGTTCCCGCCTCCTGAACCCGCCATCAGTTAGGATCTTCTTGATCTATAAGAATTTGTTGGCAAGCCATCCGATAAATAGTCGTCCCTCAAAAACATCTTAATCTGTTGATTTTTAATAAAGTAATATAGAATTTCACTTGTATGATTCACCAAGAAGTTGTATCTTATGTCGCATAAATACGGCGAAATCATGTACAGGAAACCGCCCCGGACAAACCGGCAATCCATGTTCTTCACCCTTGAAGACCAGCTCGACGCGAAACGCCCTCTATAAATCTTGGCCAACATGATCAATTGGGAGATGTTTGAGGATCGTTTCAAAGTTCTGTACAGCCAGGATAACGTCCGTCCGTGCCGATCCCGCTCAAGGAGACGGAGAGGAACCTCGCGGCACGCGGGCTTCATGACGGGTACGCGCGCGAGATAGAGCTGTGGTGGCGTGTCCTCGCCCGGCAGAAGAATGACAGGGACAAGGTGTACTCGCTCCATGAGCCGGAGGTGCTTTGCATCGGCAGGGGGAAGGAGCACAAGAAGTACGAAATGCGGAGCATTCACGAATACCTTTAACAATGAACAATCCATGAGTAATTCGGCAACAAGGTGTCGGTAGCACGCGCGATGGGAGGGCTGATTATCGGAGCCATGTCATTCCGGAACGAGTACGACGGACACACCGTCGACTCCGCACCGGAACAGACGGAACGGCTCACCGGCAGGAGGCTGAAGGTGCCGGCAGGCGATCGTGGCTACAGGGGACAGAAGCTATCCGGGACGACTCCAAGTGGTCATCCCCGACACGCCCGGGAAAACAGACAGCAGCTACGAGAAACGGAAGAAGCATGACCTGTTCTGCAAGCGTGCGGGAATCGAACCCGTCATCGGACACCTCAAGTCGGACCACCGCTTGGGGAGGAACTTTTACGGGGAAGTGTAGTGTTCGGAGACGAGGTCAACGTTATGCCGGCTGCCGCTGCATACAGCTTCAAAAGAGCCATGAGGCTTCTTTCTGACCTTTTTGAACGGTGGTTCCAGAGGGTCATTGGAAAGAATTTGCACCACGAAATGGGAATCACACCCTTACTGTTTCCCTCCCCTTTTTGACAAAATGACTTTTTGAGGATCGACTAAGTAACAACTCGCCAATAGTGTTGTGGAAGTTCGTATAGTGAACCACCACCGTCTCGGAAAGACCTTGTGTATCAGCGACAACATGTTCCTTCCGCCCCCTGACTTTGTCAACGTGGTGTGAGGACTTTATGCTCTGCGAGTCGAGGTTTCATCTCCTCCCTCTCTTCACTGTGTCACAAAAACTCGCCAACTTCCGTCCTTCTCCCCACGCTCCACGTACTTTTTCTGTATCAACTGGCCGAGGAGCTTCTGAATGGCCGCAATACTGACGCCTGTGACCTCTTTCATGTCAGCTAGCGTAAGCGTAGGCTGCGTGCGCATGGCATTCAGAATCTTCGTATAGTTCGGGGTTCGAAATGCTATCCGCTCACCGTCATACCACCACACATTCCCATCATGCTCACTCACAAAGAGCACGTCGTTATATACCTCCGTAGCCATCAGCTCATTGAAATACTTCATGAACGGGCGGATGTCGTGGATGTCGGCACGGGCTCCGTCGCTTGGTATGGGGCCAACCTCCAAATCGGCCAGATGGAGAGCCTCCAGATATTCGCTTTTTTTGCGGCTGCGTACCACAATCATTGGATAGTCATGGCGGGTTAAGATAAAGTTCACCATCAGTCTGGCAATGCGTCCATTTCCGTCCTCAAACGGGTGGATACGGATATACCTGTAGTGGAACAGCGCAGCTAACTCCACGGGTGATAACTTGCCTTCTTGCTCAGCGGCGTTATACCAGTTCACCAAGTCGGTCATCAGACCTGATGTTTCCTCTGGTGAAGCATATTCGAAGCGGTCGCCATAGCGGGTGATGACACTGTTGGAGCGGGTCTTATATTGCCCCGCATGGATTACATAACTGGTCTGTACGTCTCCGAGGAGGTCTCGATAGACGGTATAGTCCTCGCGCAACAGGGTCTTATGCAGTGTGCGGATGAAGTTTTGTGTTAGCGGCTTCTCCTTCACAGCAGCCTCCTCTGTCATCATCCGCAGCCCCACGTTGCTCGCTGTCATCTCTTGCACGTCGCGTACATCAGCCTCGCCAATCACCTTGCCGAAGAGTAGCAAAATTTCCGTCTGACCATAAGTCAGCGTGTTGCCCTCGATATGGTTGCTATTGTAGTTGAAGTCCACGGAGAAGCGACGGCTAAGTCTCTCTCTATCCTTTTCTGACAGCGGCTGCAAGTCTTTCCACGCAGCCAGTGCCTTCTTGATATTCAAATATTTCATATGAATACAAATGTATCAATTGACGATACAAAGATACGGAAAGTTTTGAAAATAGTTGTATCATTACAACCTTTTTTAGATTATTCAATTCCATTCGGGCTACGCCTTCTCTACAATGATCGGTGCACTATTTCAGAAACAACAGAATGTCAAACCATTACTTTGTCAACAATGATGTTGTTTTAAAGCTTTTGACCTCTGTTTTGATCGAATTCATACTGGTAATCAGTTCATAACAATAATAATATTGTTTGTTTGGCTTTAAATTTGAAATATAGACTTCAAAACCATTATCATTCAAATCGGCAACGGAGTATCCAGAATGTTGCAAATCGTTAGTTTCGCCAACATGAAGGAGAATGTTTTTCAATCTTGTCGGGTAAGAGTAGGTTCCAATAATGCGTGCACTATTAGACATACAAGAGAGGCTTTCTGACTCTATTTCGGGAGAGGCAACAATTACATCAGGCTCTTCAATGCAAGAACCCATAATAAAGAAAAGGCCAAGGAACAGAGAAAAAACAAACAAGTATTTCTTATTCATAGTATTAGGTTTTATCTATTGTGTTTCAGGCAAAGACCCAATCCGACTCTAATTTCAAATAGTTTTTTCCCTTCGGTCAAAACGTCCAAGGGAATCAGGGCATCGGCATGGATTACAAAATTATAGATACAGCATTGAAAACCCAAAGAGGTCTCAAGGTTTTTCCAACTGTATGGCTGGATGGTTACCCATTTGTCCGTATCACGTGTTTTCCATGCGTACTGACGCATACCTCCACCTACTCCGAATCTGAGATAGACGGGGCCTGCAATCTTCATTATCGCACCAATAGTGGCAGATGCTCTTAATGCGTTTTTTTCTCCTGAATAGAGCGGTAAAATATTATCGATATTGCCATTTTCATCTGCATAAAAATCTGATTGATAAGACTTGTAAGATGAAAAGTTTTTACTTGCTATCAAACTGACAAACCATCCTGCCTCCCTGGTATCGCCAATGCAAAAGCCAAATACAGGATTGCTTTTTGTCACCATAGCCATATTGCCCGTGAGGAAGAAAAAGCCTTTTGAAACATAGCCTTTAGGACTTTGGAAATGGGTTTTCAAGAGAACTTGTTCCAATGCTTTGTCTTCTTCAATATTGATGTGTTCTTCTCCTATTTTCCATCCTATGGTCGCTTTAAGCGTATGCAGACCATTTGTAAGATAAACAGAAACCGGAGTCCGTCCTATATATTTGTCATCAACGTAGATTTTACTTCTTTTCTCTTCGGTATTTACCTTGACAAGTTGACCGAAGGAAAAAGAAATTGTTTTGGTTTTATCTGTTGGCATCAGCACACAACTTTTCTCTAACAGGTGTTTATCTCGTTGGACGGAAAAAGAATGGTAACCAAAAGCCTGCTCCGTTGTCACGGGGGTTTCTCCTATATATTTGCCATCCACAAAGACTTCGTCTCCTTCAGCATCGGAAGAGATAGTAACACTACACCCTTTTTGTAGTGTGATCGAAAGGTTCAGTGCTTTATCTTTTTCTAAATGGATTTCTTGAACATGCGGGCTGCATCCTCCTTTGGTAAGCTTCAAGAAGTGAGGACCGATTATCAGATTATCAATGGTCAAAGGCGTTGTTCCAACGACTATACTATCAATGATAATAGTAGCATTATCAGGAGAAGAGTTTATTTTGATTTTTTCCACAATAGGTTCAATTTCGATTTTTTCCCCTCCAGTAATAAAATCCTTTAAACCTTCCGTTGTCACATGACAATCCTTGATTTCAATAGTATTCGAAGCAAGCAACAGGTCATTTCGTTCCATCATAACTTCGTAATTTCCAGAAGCCAATCTTCCACTTTCAAAAGGAACCTTACCAACAAAATTCCCATTTAAATAGACTTTTATTTCTTCATCCAGACCAAAGTCATCGGTGATTTTCAGATAACCATAAGAAGGGTGAAGCATAATATCAAGAGTGTCGAAATGACCTTTTTCAAGTTCTACGGTTCCAAACTTTTTGTGATAGAAGGGATGTTCGAGCGACCAATGATAAGTTCCGGCCAAACTACGTATGCTTTGAATGCCAGGACCAATCGAATCTCCATTGATGTAAAGAACCGCATTTTCAGGAATCGGTCTGAAAACGACCTGGCAGGAACCGATTGCTAAAGGTTCTGTTGGTAAATCTTTCAATCCTACGATATTAATCTGATAGGTATTCAGTTTCTGCACGCTACTGCCAAGGGCTTCAGGGATATTAAGGATGTAATTTCCCAATAAGCGGTGTTTGATTTTTAATATCTTGATGCCAGGAGAAACCCATAAACAGATTTCACCACCGTCTTTTTGGCGTTCGCGGATCACCGAACCCATGTCACATTCAAACTGAAAAGCATCGCGATCCTTTTCAAGGATATTTTGGGTAGATATACGTAATACTGCACAAGGTTGGCCGCCGTCAAGTTTTTCTGTAAATATGGTTTTTCTGGCGGACATATCACCTTGAAGGTAATCGACACTTGTGACTTTATAATCCTGAGCCTTTGCTAAGAAACTGAAGAACAAAACAAATAAAGATAAGGAGAAGAGCTTTTTCATAAAACAAATCTATCAGTCGAATTAATAAACATCTTTTAAGCTGAAGAGTTGATCAATCGGAATCTTGTCCTCTTGCCAAGCTCTCACATGAATAATGGGGTCTTTACCTCTTAAGTCAACCAATAAAAACAGATAACCGACGTCACCGTAAGAACTGGAGAAATATTCTTGGCGAACTCTTACACCGAAAAAGTCTTCTATGCTCCATGCCTGGGCAAAATCAGTTTGTGTGAAATTCAAATTGATGTATTCCTTATTCTTGAAATGCATACGTAATCTGTTAATATACTGTGACTTGGTTAGCGTATCAAAACGAGTGTAGCCCTGAAGTCTAATTCCGTCTGAGTGGACTTTTTTCAATACTTTATAGCCTGAAATGATCAGTGCGTTTTCAGAAAAGATCCCCTCTAAATAATCAATACGTCCCAGTGCATATGCCGTTTGATAGTCTTCCATAAAGGTCAGCAACGTGAGCTTGGAGTTTCTCTTCCAATCTTCATTGTCGAGAATGTCGTGTTGGGCAACATTTGTCAACGAAAAAGCCAAAGATTCTATCAAGTTATCTTTATTGAAACGAAAGTTCACTTTTTCAACAAACTGTTTGTTTTTCCTGAACCGGAACTGCAT
>JBGYXG010000006.1:0-41267 GCA_041842465.1 Candidatus Limimorpha sp. | reverse complement strand
TTGAATTTTGCCTTGCAAGCCGCTTCATCGGGATATTCCTTTATAAAATCGATTAAATTCATGCTGCTTATTTTTTCGGCAAAGATACATAAAAAAAGGTAAATATGCGGATATTCATTAAACTGTATTTACCCTTAGTCAAAAAATTATTTTTTACATATTTTACATTGTATTTCCCTGACCTTTCAAACATAGCAAAACATCCTTGTACATGCAGGAAGCGAGAAAAGAGACCCTCTTTCCAGTCAATGCTTTTTTGTTGACAAAATTGCCGGTTCATCTTCATGATGGCTTTGATAAAATGCGCAATTTTCGCGCTGCATCAGGAAACAAAGATCATTTGATAAAAGAAAACGTTTCGAAAACACACAACATTATCATTACCAAGTTCTTACATTTTACTTACGGCTTATTTGATGCATTTTTTGACCCTTTTCGTCCATCCTATCATTTCATTAGGACTGCCCGCTATTTCACACTCGGCAATGAACAAAGTGACTCAAAATCAATTATCAAATAAGCTCAAAATAATTCAAAAACAACCCATCATAGGTATTTCCGATACATGATTTTTGTAGTTTTGCGCCAAATTTTATCCATCAAAATGAAAAAATATCTGAACTTCATATTGGCCGTCATTAGTGGTCTATTACTGTCTGCCGCATGGCCGTTACGCGGTTTTGTGCCGCTGATATTCATTGCCTTAGTGCCGCTGTTGTGGGCAGAACACCGTATTGCCAACGTAGGCAAAGGCCGCTTGTTTTGGCTTGCCTTTCTTGCTTTTTTCATTTGGAACGTACTGACAACCTGGTGGGTCTGGTACGCCACACCTGCCGCTGTCGGAGCCTATTTCCTGAATGCTCTGTTCATGGCCACCGTGTTTTGGCTTTTTCATATCGCCAAAACAAAACTGTGCAACAACTGCTGGGGCAACCTGCTGCTGATTCCGCTCTGGATGGCATTCGAAATGCTGCATTACTATTGGTCGGTCAAATGGCCCTGGCTGAATCTCGGCAATGTATTTTCCACCTGCCATACTTGGATTCAATGGTATGAATTTACAGGTAGCGCAGGAGGAACGCTGTGGGTTTTACTCACCAACATGCTGATTGTCAATATCATTATCTCTGCTTCTAAAAGAAAAAACCTCAAAAGGGTTTGGGCACCTGCCTTGGCGACCTTACTGTTGGTTTTGGTTCCCATTATCATCGGCAAAGTAATGTATCGGAACTATGAAGAACAGGGCGACGACACCGAAGTGGTGGTGGTACAGCAGAACTTGGATCCATGGTCGGAGCAATATACCGCCACACCCAAAGAAATTGCCGACTACAACACCCAATTGGCCGAATCGGTGATTACCCCGAACACTCGCTTTATCGTAAGTTCGGAGTCGGCAGTACAAGAAGGCATCTGGCTGAATGCGGTGGAAAACTCCCAATCGGTGCGGTATTTTCAGACCTTTTTGAAACGGCATCCTCAAACCGCCATCGTCATTGGCGCCACGACCTTTGAATTTGTCCCAAAAGGAATGGAAGACGATTTCCCCGCACGTAAATTCGTCGATGCCGACACCTATTATTACATGCATAACTCGGCGCTGCTCATCGATACGAACGACATGCAGCACCGCAACAAGTCGAAGCTGACACCTGGTGTTGAGGCCGTTCCTTCCTGGATGAAGTTTCTGAAAAACTTCAGCGTCACTATGGCTGTGGCACGCGGCACTTTGAAGACCGACCCTGTGGCCAAAAACCTGAAATTCGACGGTCATGAAGTCGGCGTGGGCATTTGCTACGAGTCGGCATTTGGCGGCTACATGTCGCAGTTTACACGTAAAGGCGCCGACTTGCTGTTTGTCATCACCAACGACGGCTGGTGGCGCGATACTCCCGGACATCGCCAGCACTTCGAGTTCTCGAAGCTCCGTGCCATCGAAAACCGGCGCTGCATCGCCCGATCCGCCAATACCGGCATCTCGGGATTCATCAACCAACGCGGCGATGTCTTGCAGAAAACCAAATACTGGGAACGCGATGTCATCCGCGAAACCCTGAAGGCCAACCGCCACTTGACATTCTACGCCCGCCACAACGACTACCTGAACCGTATTGCCGTCGGAGTCACCTGCCTCATCTGCCTTGCTTTAATTATTGAATTAGTACTCAACGGATTAAAAAAACAGACCTCCCGTTCCGGCAAACGATGAACAGCGACTTCACCCTGAGTTTAGCCCCTTTTCAAGGCATCACCGACGTGGTGTACCGCAACTGCTTCAAGAAGCATTTCGGCGGCATTGACAAATACTACACACCCTTTTTCAGCGGCATTCAAAAAGACCATGCCAAGAACCTGCAAACCGAAGAAATCGATCCAAGGTGCAACGACATCCATACGCTCACCCCACAGATTCTCAGCAATGACGCCGCCGAAATCCTGCGTTTTGCCGAACAATGCCAGCAGATGGGCTACCATGAAATCAACCTGAACCTGGGCTGCCCTTTCCCTCGCGTTGCCAACAAAAAACGAGGCTGCGGACTACTTCCCTATCCCGTAAAAGTGCAAGAACTGTTAGACACGGTTTTTCAGCACATCGACATCGCCTTCAGCGTGAAGTGTCGCCTCGGCTACTCCTCCCCCGATGAAATCCTTCCTCTTGTCGATATTTTCAACACCTATCCCATCAGCGAACTCATCGTCCATCCCCGTATCGGCAAACAGCTTTACAAAGGCAACGCCGACGTAGAACGATACAAGCATCTGATTCCCAATATCAAAGCACCTTTAGTTTATAATGGCGACATTGTGTCGATAGACAGTTTCCAGCAAATTGGCGGCAATGTACGACCCATTTCGGCCTTCATGTTGGGACGTGGTCTGCTGGCAAACCCTTTTCTATCCGAACAAATCAAGGGAATGGATGGCGGTGACAAGCAAAGCAGACTTCATGCCTTTGTCGCTGAGCTGTATGAAGAAAGGCTTTGCAGGACGGGTGGAAGTCCAAAGGTCTTAGGACGCATGAAAGAATTATGGTCGTACTTGTCCAACGCTTTCGACGACCCACATTCTATTTGGAGAAAAGTAAAGAAAATCAATGACTTGAAAGAATACGAAGCCGCAATACCCATCGTTTTCCACGATAGGAAACTCAAGGTGTAAGGTCAACAAAAGAGGCTATCTTAAAACAAATATTCAAGACACCGCCATTGAGTCAAAATCCTTGATAAAACGACATTATTATTGCCAATCATTGACAAAACAGACTATCTTTGCAATCCAAACATCCGGAATGCCGAATAAAAGGTCTGGAATAAAAGGAAAAACACAGTACAAACAACAATGCCAACCATCATGAAATTGGCAGAAGCATTACAAGAACGTGCTGATTCGAGCACCAGAATCGACCAGCTTCGAGCGCGCCTGTCGGCCAAATGCCACGGTTCAGGAAGGCGAAAAACCCGCCGAAGACCCGATGGCGCTGCTAAAAGAATTGGACGAATGTCTCAAGACACAGGAAAAACTGATTGCCGACATCAATCTTACCAACAGCAAGACACAAGTCGGAGGCAAAACACTGACCGAACTATTGGCCCAACGCGACAGCCTTACGCTAAAAATCGCCTGCTACCGTAGCTTACTCAACGATGCCAGCCTGCTTGCTCAACGCACCTCACGCACCGAAATCAAGATTATGAGTGCCGTGAATGTGCCCGATTTGCAAAAACAAGTCGATAAAATGAGCAAGGAACTGCGCAAAGTAGATAACACCATACAAGAAACAAACTGGAACACAATGCTTTAACGCATCAATTCCAATGAACGCAAACGGAAGCAGGTAGTCTGTTGGGCGAATGTCATCTCTGTGGCTGAGAATGAGACCACACGACTATTGCAGTTGTGCCTAGGCAGGCACGGGCTAAGCAGCCCATCATCGTAACGCCCATACAACGTACAATTGCACAGTGACAACGCACCGTCATTACCAGACATTGACACAGACGGGGGGGGGGACGGGGCACGCTTCCGTTTGGCATAAGGCATGGAACACGGGTGGAAAAGATGCCATCGAACCAAGTGAGAAATATTGAAAAGAACAGTGAAAGCGGACTGAACTTTTTTATTATTTTTGCCATTCGATATTATTTTCATTTACCCATTAAAAAAGCATTCTATGGTCAAAAAAAACACATTGAAAGCAGTAGCACTAATTTTAGCAGGCTCCATTTTTTTTGCGAGCTGTAGCAGCACGACCCTCATCCAGTCAACACCAAATGGAGCTAAGGTTTATCTCAACGGAGAAATGGTCGGCACCACACCTTATCCGCACACCGACACCAAAATAGTCGGTAGCACTACAATGCTGAGACTTGAAAAAGAAGGATACGAAACACTTAACACCTCTTTCTCGCGCGATGAATCTGCTGATGTCGGCGCCATTATCGGCGGATTTCTAATATTGGTTCCTTTTCTTTGGACCATGAAATACAATCCTGTCCACAGTTATGAACTCATCGAGAAGCAAAAGGGAACGGATGGTACAAGCAAAGTCACCCCTTCCGTAAAATCGGCTACCGAACGGCTGAGGGAATTGAAGCAATTGTTAGACGAAAAACTCATCAGTCAAGAAGAATACGATACTGCCAAGGCAAAGATCTTAGCTGAATGATTTTCCCATTCCCCTATCGTATCATCCACAAAAAAACGGAGGCCGCGGCCTCCGTTTTCATTTCAATCGCACCTGTGTCATTCAAACGACATCAACGCTTCCTTGATGATCTTGATGGCATCGCGTAATTCTTCTTCGGTGATGACCATAGGAGGTGCAAAACGGATGATGTGACGGTGTGTGGGTTTGGCCAGCAAGCCCAAGTCACGCATCTTCAGACAGACGTCCCAGGCCTCTTTGCCTCCTTTAGGTTTGATGATCACGGCATTCAGCAAGCCCTTGCCACGCACTTTCTCAATCATCGACGACTTGACCTTTGAGATTTCCTCGCGGAAAATCTTGCCAAGGTATTCGGCTTTTTCCATCAGGTTTTCTTCTTTGATTACTTCGAGTGCCGCAATGCTGACACGGGCGGCAATGGGGTTGCCTCCAAAGGTCGATCCATGTTCGCCTGGCTTGATATTCAGCATGATAGAATCGTCAGCCAATACTGCTGAGACCGGTACCACGCCGCCGCCAAGCGCTTTGCCAAGGATGAGGATGTCGGGGCGCACACCTTCGTGGTCACAAGCGAGCAGCTTGCCGGTACGGCCTATGCCGCACTGCACCTCGTCAGCCATGAACAACACGTTGTATTTCTTACAGATGCCGTAGCATTTCTTCAGATAGCCTTCATCGGGGACATACACGCCCGCCTCTCCCTGAATGGGTTCCAGCAGGAAACCTGCGATTTTCTTGCCATGCTCGGCAAGCACTTTTTCGAGGGCATCAGGGTCGTTGTAAGGAATGCGAATAAAACCGGGGGTCAACGGGCCATAGTTGGCATACGAATCGGGATCGTTGCTCATGGTGATAATGGTGATGGTGCGACCGTGGAAGTTGCCTTCGCAACACACGATGGCCACCTCGTCATTCGGAATGCCCTTATTGACCACGCCCCAACGACGTGCGAGTTTCAGGGCGGTTTCGTCGGCTTCGGCACCACTGTTCATGGGCAGCACCTTTTCATAACCGAAATATTCCGTTACATATTTTTCCCAAACACCCAGCGCATCATTGTAGAAAGCACGCGAACTCAACGTAAGACGTTCGGCCTGTTCGGTCAAAGCCTTGATGATTTTCGGGTGGCAATGACCCTGGTTGACCGCCGAATACGCCGACAAGAAGTCATAGTATTCTTTTCCTTCCACGTCCCAAACCTTGGCGCCTTTTCCTTTGGCCAAGACAACCGGCAACGGGTGATAGTTGTGTGCTCCGTACTTTGCTTCGAGATCGATAGCCTGTTGCGATGATGTGATTTTTTCTATCATGATGTTAATTATTAAGTGGTTATTGTGTCTTTTTGATTTTAACATCGCAAAGGTAGCTTTTTATTTTGAATCGGTATTCCAACAAAACAACAATTCAAATAAAAAAACGGCAATATTTTTTATCCGATGAAAATCAACGCTTTCTGATCAAGGAACAGAACATCACGAATAACAATAGGCAAATCAATACGCCCAACAAGGCATGAAAAATCAGTCGTCCATGGCGAAAGCGAGCGTCCTTGTCGGCAAGTTCCTGTTCGTATTGTTCCTCACGGTGTGAAAGCTGGCTAACCCTTCTGTCAAGGTCGCAGTTTATATTTGCCAGAATATTGTTTTTATGCAACAGCTTGTCGTAATCGCCGGTCAAACCCGAGAGTTCTTCCTCCATGTCGGCAAAACGTCCAAGATGTGCATAATCCGAAATGAGGCTCTGTATCACCATGGGACGATACACCTTGATGCCATACTGTTCCCCGATTTCAAGACAACGGTGAAGGTAACGGACGGACGTGTCGTAATCGCCCGTTTTGCAACAGGCAATGCCAAGACTTGTCAATGCAGACAACTGTCCGTTGCCATAATCAATATCCTGCGCCATTTGCAAAGCCTCCTCATACTGGCCGATAGCCCGTTTTGCATCGCCTTGCGCCAAATACACATTGCCAATTTCAATCAAAGTTTCCGTCAGGGTGTTTTTGTCATCGCTCATCTCGCAGTATTGCTTCGACTTCTCCAACCAGTACAATGCGGAATCATAGTCGATCACATTGTTGGCGCAGATGGTACCGAGATTCTGATACACATTTGCCAATGCGGCATCGTCGCCATAATACTCAAGGACTTGCTTGGCTTGCAGCAGCAAGCGGCGGGCTTCATCAAACTCATTCCACTTGTAACGGATATTGCCTATGTTATTGTCACAATGCGCCATCGACAACGTGTCGCCGAAAGCTTCGTAAATGTGGCGCGCTCTCGTGAAATATTCAAAAGCCCTTTCGGCCTCACCCTGCTGGAAATACAAAAAGGCTATGTTATTGGTCACATCGGCGCAATTGATGGTGTCGCCCAACTTTTCCGAAAACCTCATATCCATTAAATAGGTGTTCAAAGCCGCATCCATCTGCCCCATAAACAGTTCTGTACGACCTAAATAGTTCAAGGCATCCACAAGCAAGTCGGTAGGTACCACGGTATCCTGAAGCCGAATCGACTGCAAAAAGCTGTCTTTGGCCAAATCGAGGTCATAATGGTACATGTAGCGCAAGCCCATCTTCCATAAGGCGCGGGCTTCCAAGAGGCGGTCGCCAAGATTGTTGGCCTCACGAACAGCTTGCTCTCCCGTTGCAATGCATTCGTCGAAAGACACGGAGAAGAAAGCTCGCGAAAGCTCTATCAGTGTCTCAACACGATCGGCTCCACGCTGTCCGCCCACGGCTTGTTTCAGACTATCAATCCGTTGCAGGTCGTCCTGCGCAAACAGCGCACCAACACCTGAAAACAGAAAAACAAGTATAAAAAAACGTTGCCGCATTTGACCATTATTTTCACAGCAAAAATAAGATTTTTAATCGTTATTCGCGTGATTTGATAGGCAGAATGATATTTCCGCACGCAAAATCCGCAGAAACCGCAGAAATAATTGACACTTCTTATCCCCAAAAAACAACAGTTCAACAACCAACGAAAAGGACTCAAAACCACACCTTGTACGAGACAGACGGGATGACGGGGAAGAAACAGCGTTGCCATAGTTGGGGCGGGTCGTCGGGATATTGTCCCCAGTCAAGCGGATCGCCTTTCTTGTCGCCGTAATAATAATAGTACGGATTTTGCCTGCAATAGACGTTGTACACCGAGAAAGTCCATTCCGCCTTGCGCCCTTTTTCAGTGGTAGTCTTCCACTTCGCCGCCACATCAAGACGGTGGTAGCTTCTCATGCGCCGGCTGTTGCGTTCTCCATAAATAAAGGCTTCCGTCATTGTCACTTCTCCTTCCTGAGAGATGGAGGGTACATGCTGCACGCCGATAACAGGGGTGAAAGGCAGTCCCGACTGGAAAGTCCATAAGGCGCTTAACGACCAGCGTTCTGTCAGCATGTAATTGGCATTCAGGTTGATGGAATGCGGACGGTCGTATTCAAACACGTATTCCTTGCCTTGGTTGATGTGCTCAAACTGCCGCGTAGTATGGGCGTAGGTGTAGCCGACATAGCCGTTCAAGCGCCCGAAATTCAACTTGGCCATCATCTCAAGACCGTAGGATTTTCCTTTGCCTCCCGCCTCCACCTTGTTGCGCCAGTCGGGGTCGCCGATAAGGGAACTGATACCTTCACGGTAGGTGGCCAAGTTGCGAAGCAGCTTGTAGTATGCGTCAACTTCAATGCCGATATGTCCGGCCATAAAGTCGCGTTGCCAGCCTATGGAGGCTTGGTCGGAACAGGCGGGCCTGATGCGTTGTTCGGCAGGCACCCACACCTCGTTGTTCATGATGGCACCCGGGGCCATCATCAGATGAGCATTTTGGGTAACACGCATGGCGGTGAGATTGAGCTGGCTCTCGCCGATGCGGAAGTTGAAATTCAATCTCGGCTCCCAAGCGAAGTTTCGGTACGAGCCATTGAAATAGCTGTTGAGCCTCAAGCCGATAGTTCCGGAAGCACAAGTGCCGAGATTCAGTTTGTTATCAAAATAAAGGGCATTGTCGGAAACGCCCGACATATCGGGGATGGAGGGCTTGGCGTAGCTGCTGACAAAGTGGTTGGGACGGTAGTTGAGGTATGAGGCATGAAGCCCGTATTCCAAGGTCCAGAACGCGTTGAGGAAGAGCTTCCAGTCGGAACGCATCGAGAGGTCGCTGACCCGCGAAGAGGCCTTGACAAAGAAATCGACGGTGTCCATGTCGCTGCGCATGTAGGCTTTGGACTGGTTCTTGAGGCGGTATTGTGTGAACGACAGGGTGTTGGCGGCAAACAGCTTGGCACTGACGGCACTGTTCCATTGCGCCGAAACAAGTCGGTTGCCCCAGATATTGCCGACGCTGTTGCGCTCGATGTCGCCATTCTCTTTCTTGTTTTTCCAGATGCGCATGTAGTCGTCGCCCTCATAGAGGTTGAAAGCGAAACTGTTCTTGGCATCGGGCGACCAAGTGTATTTGGCATTGATGTCATGGAATCCGTATATGACATGGTGCTCTTGCGCATCCGACTCGATGGCGATTTCGCTGGCGGCATACAGAAGCAGTTCGGTGAGGGTCTTCCTTCCGGTGATGATGAAGCTGGAGCTGTTCAATCCGCCTGGGCCTTCCAAGGCAAAGGCGACATCGGTGATGCCGGCGCTCAGGCTGCCTTTCACCCGCGAAGGATCGCCTTTCTTGGCGGTGAGGTCAACGATGGAAGACAGCTTGCCGCCAAAGCGGGCGGGGAAGCCGCCTTTGTAGATGTCCATGCTGTTGATCATCTCGGAGTTGAACACCGACATGAATCCTCCGATATGGTTCACATAGATGAGCGGCACATTGTCCAAGAGGTAGAGATTTTCGCCGGGGTTGCCGCCGCGCACCAACATGAGGCTCGACCCTTCGGTAAGCGGCTCGACGCCGGGCAGTTGCTGCGCCGCCTTGATGATGTCGGGACGGCTGCCCAAGGTGGGCAGCTGGTCAATGTTCTTGGCACTCAGCGTCAAGGCGTTGAAAGGCTGGCGTTCCATCCGCTTGGCGCTCACCTCGACGGTTTGCAAAGTCTCCGACAAAGGACGCAAACGGATGCTGATGGGATGGTCTCCCACACGCTCCACCTTGAAACAGGTGTCGGCATAGCCGATGCACGACAGGCACAAATAGGCCGGCAAATCGGCACTGAGGTTGAAGTAGCCTTTCGCATCGGTGGAAGTGCCATGCGAACGGTCGTGCAAATACACGTTGACCCCGATGACACGTTCACCGCTATGGGCATCGTTTACAAAACCGGAAATATGAGCCTGTTGCGCACGAATGGCGAGGCTGGCCGTCAGGCACAGAAAAAGAAATGCTTTTTTCATGGGAATCATTGGGGATTGATAAATAGCGTGTCGCAGGACATGGGTGCGATGGCGGCAAAAAGTCCTTTGCCATTCTCGACATTGCCGTAAAGGTTGAGCGGGGTAATGACACCGAGAAAAAGATTGGCGTGGGCATCGGGGGCATAGAAACTTTCTTGGCTTTTCAGGTACTGGAAGAAGGATTCGGAAAGACCGTGCATATTGACTACTACATAGCCCGATCGGACTAAAATGCTGCCGGAATGCTGTCCTCCGTAGCCGTGAGAGCTGAATGAGGTGTTGACTTTAAGCGTATAAGTCGTGTCCCTGATGATTTCGTTGCTGAAAAGCAGACGGCCGGAGCCTTCGTTGAGCAAAACAGGGTCATCCGTGTTGATGGACCCGTTCAAGGAACCATGTACTGCCGAATGGCCGGTAGTATCCCCGTTTTGGACATAGTGGGTCTGAAAAAAAGCCTCAATGCTGGCATCATAGTACAAGCGTTGGTTGGGGTTTGTTTTGAAAGTGAGGAGGACGGCCGGACAAGTGCCGCCTTCCTCGTCAACGGTGGCGTTTTCCATGATTTCCACATGGGTGACCACAGGCTTTTCGGGCACTGTGGTCTGGGCAAAAAGCGTGTCGTAGCCCGGAAGAACGACCTTGCAGGCGTATTCGTGGCCGGCTTGCGCCATAGTTTCGCCTTGGTAAAGGCCGCTTTCGGCATCGAAATGCAAGTTCTCGGCGAACTGTCCGTCCACAAAAAGCAGCACTTCGGCATCCTTGCAAACGGCAGGATGCACCGATTCCAAGCCCTGCGCCATCGATACCTGCACCCATACGGGCCGGCTTTCCGACAGCACGGCATTCAAGGTGGGAACAGGTTCAAAATCGGGATGCTCATAGTTGCCGACCGGCTTGCGGCAGCCACTAAGGGCAAGCACTGCGAAAAGAAGAAGAATGGGTGTTTTTTTCATGGATTGAAAGATATATTTCAAGGATTTAAGACCATGACCGGCTCTTTTGACAATCAGAACCGGTCATGGTCGTTAGTCATTATTTTGTGTTCTGCCACTTCTTGGGGCCGCCGAAGCGGATGTTGAAGCCGAATGTGTGTGTACTCAACTTATTACGACCATAATCAAATTCATAGAAAAGACCAAAATGCCTTGAAAACAAATTAATGGCAGTTCCGGCTCCAATGGAGTAATATGGTCCTGTTCCGCGAGTAACAGTGGGTTCACCATTAGGGAAATTGGTTCCTGCTCCTAATTTTCCAACCGCATAAAGGTCTATGTAATGAAAGGACGGTTTGATAATGGCCGGAAAAAAGTGTGCTTTCCCTTCTGTGCCATAACAAAGATAAACGGGATAATTCGGATGGCTCCCGTCGCTAAATAGAATGATTAATGCGTTGCAAAACACGCCAACTTCCAAATAATCATTAAGGCCGTATAAGAATTCGGCTTTAGGGCCAACATGGTTGTTTATGGTTTGGTTAAAACCCGAAAGGCTGAGATTGAACTGCCCCTTGATGAAAGGTTGGGCACTTGAATTGTTTTGTGCAAGAACAAGGCCTGTACTGAACAAGAAAACAAGTGCAAATACTGTTTTTTTCATTTGTTTAGATGTTGAAAGAGGGTGACCAAAATAGGTCAAATTTGAATTTGCTGATTTTATAACTTATTGATATTCAATATTATAGAGATTACAAAAAAAGGACTTTGGGGTCACCCTCAATTTGTCTTTATTCTAGGGAAAGTAAGTTTGGGTGTATCTAATGTACTTGACCAACCTGAGAACGCATTGATTTTGAAACCATCAGCAATATATGGATGCTCAGGCCCTGAATAATGAAAAACCGTTGTCAAAAACCCACTTCCTGTCCCCTTATTATGGTAATCGCATTGACTGTCAAGGGGGATATTCCAACTCGAACTTATGTCGTATGAGGTGTTTCTTTGGCATCTATACCAAATACCTGAAACTCTATGGTACGGGACAATAAGTGTCTCATATGTGAATATAAAAACATATCCTCCTAAAACTTGATCATAGACACTTATCCCAGAGGCCCGAGATTTCGTTACATTCCTATTTGCTTCCATGTAAAACCAATTGTGGTGCGTAATCCTTTGGGAAATGTACGACTTATACGTATCCGTATCGGTGTCTTTCCATTGATCATCATTGTTGTATGGATAATCTTTCTTACTTGGTTGCTCAAAACTATGATGTATGTCTTCAACAAATTTTTCGGGAAGAATCTTTTCAGTATCAAAACATGTCAGCCCTTCACGTTGGCGTTGATTATCATAATAAGTGATTGCATTCAAGACACTAACATTGTCGGATTTGATCCACATTGCGCCTTCATTAAATGCTTTAGCACACATGTCACCAATTTGCAACATTTGTTTCTCGTTTGCCAGGTAGTTAAATGGTGTTTCTTCCAAATAACTACTCAAATACTTGTCACCACCTTCTTCTCTGATATAAAAGTAGTCGGAATTTTTTTTTACGAAATTGATAATGTCTTCATCTGATTTTACACCTTTTGCTTCAAAGTCTTCAAGTAGTTCATAACACTTGGTAGCATACGATTTGAAGCCCTGTTGTTGCTCCCATTCGCGGCGCTCGGTTTCGCTCATGGCGAGAACTTTTTGTTGCGTTTCGGCAAAGTCCTCCGGAGAATTAAAACATAACATGCCGGAGGCTACTTGTGTTGCAGCTAACTCCGCTGTCTTTTCTTTCTTGCATCCCGGAAAAAGGACAATTGTTGCCATCAGCATGGCGAATAATGTAATGCTTTTTCTTGGCATAAAATGATAATTTGATGATTAATAAATAATTAAATAAAACAATGTGATTTCTCACTTCGATTTCGAACTGCAAAGATAGTACTTTTCCGTATTTCCGCACTTTTCTGCTATTGCCTTGTGTTCCGCCACTTCTTGGGTCCGCCGAAGCGGATGTTGAGGCCTAACAGCGTATATTTGTTTCTGCGGTTGTTGAGTCCGTATTCAAAGAAAAATCCGAAATGACGGCTTGGATTGATACCCACACCGGCACCACCTTGGGCTAAAAAGCCAAACTTGGCTTTCACCCAGTATGGAACAAAAACGCAAGACATCCCGATGGTTTCAGATAGGTACAAATCCAAAAAGGAAAAGTCTTCCCAAAATACCGAAAGCAAATGAGCCTTGGCCTGTTGACCTATGCAAGTCTGATAAACAGACATGTAGGAAACTATAGGTTTATCGTATCCGAGAAACTGTATATTGAGTCGATTACAAATGTTGAAATCAACTGCAATACCACATTCCAACCAGCCGTTGATGCCATACAATGTTCCGACATTAATTCCTCTGACAATTCCTTCAAAGACCTCAAAAGGAGGTGTCATCGGTATCAACTGTGTTTTGTTGTAAGCAAGAGTTACCGCCATTTGGTTTTTAATATAATGAAAATCAACTATTTGAGCATTGAGAATGCCATTATTAAGGATGATCATTAGAGCAATAATGAAACTTTTGATGTTTTTATTATCCATAAATGATGTGATTTCTCACTTCGATTTCGAACTGCAAAGATAGTACTTTTCCATACTTCCGCATTTTTTTGCTATCGTCTTGTGTTCTGCCACTTCTTGGGTCCGCCAAAGCGAAAGTCCAAGCTGCAACTTTCTCGCGCAAGGGGCTGACTAAAACCGGCATGACATTCCTATGCTGTAGGTCTTTGTGAAGCATTTGCTTGTGCTGTATTCCAAGAAAACGCTTACTCTTTTATGGTTGAAAAAACTGATGCCTGCACCCGGTGAAAAATAGGAATACCATCTGTTCTCGTTGTTTGCATTAGAGTAGATCTTCTCTGAAACATTGGAAACAAACCGGTAGTTTATGCCACCTCTGAAAAACCCATAAACATCCACAAATGTCGGTTTTTTGTAGAACATTCCTATGGGATGGAGTTTCAGATTCAACCCTATTCCAGTCATGTTGAGCCAAAACCCTTCGTAGCCCTTCATTGAGTACATGAAGTAGCCACCTGCCTCTAACCATGGAAACAGCTGCCGGTCATATTCCATCGTGTGCGACCAGAAATTCTTTTTCCAATGATTGTCAGTGAAATCCTGCTCATAATAGCTGTATATATGGCTATAGCCCAACGAATAAGCCACCTTGTTTACGTTGATTTTATCAGCTTGTAGAGAGGCTTCCTGGGCCTGTATATCTGATAAGCCAATACAGACAAGCAGTAAAATAAAAATGCAATTTCTCATAAATTAGGACAGACTATGGTACAAGAAGGCGTGTCTGGAGTTTTTGCCCATCCATTAAAACTAACAAATTGCAGATCATTCATATACGCACCTACTGGCAGATAAACATTTAATAAAAAACCATCAATACAACTAGATCCTGTACCGTTTACATCTGATGCTGAATTGCCTCCATAAACCCAAGGACTATTATAAGCTAAACTATCCTTGTACTTCCAATTTACAGAAAAATTATATGATATCGTTCTGGAACAATAATACCATATTCCGGCAATACGATGGTAAGGACGCAAACGATAGCCACAACGATAATTATTTAAAACACCCGTAGGACCAATATAAAACCGAACATATAACCTGTTATTTGATTTTGTAGTCCTAAAAATTGCTTCTGTAATATCACAATCACACGAATATTCCCTTGATAAAATATCATTGCTGGAAAAATCAAAATAATCAAAATCATCATCAAAAACACCTTCTTCAAGATGCAAAAGCATGTTTATATCATTCTTGGCAGCTTTAATCATGTAATGTTCAAACACTTTAATAACAGTATCATGGATAGCAAATAGCCTCCTTTCATTCGCATAAAAAGGATAAGGCGTATCCTCTAAATGCGATTTCAAATACTCTTCCCCATCCTCATCAATAAAAATATAAAAATAATCGGGATTCTCCTTTACAAAATTGTAGATGTCCTCATCCGATTCAATTCCCTTTGCTTCAAATGCTTCAAACAACTCGTTGCACTTGGTGGCATACGATTTGAAGCCCTGTTGTTGCTCCCATTCGCGGCGTTCGGCTTCGCTCATGGCGAGCACTTTTTGCTGCGCTTCGGCAAATTCTTCCGGAGAATTGAAACACAACATGCCGGAGGCTGCTTGTGTTGCAGCTAACTCCGCTGTCTTTTCTTTCTTGCATCCCGGAAAAAGGACAATTGTTGCCAGCATCATGGCGAATAATGTAATGCTTTTTCTTGGCATAAAATGATTAATAAATAATTAAATAAAACAATGTGATTTTTCACTCTGAATTTGAGACCGCAAAGATAGTACTTTTCCGTACTTCCGCACTTTTCTGCTATTGTCTTGTGTTCCGCCACTTCTTGGGTCCGCCGAAGCGGATTTGGATGCCGAAGCTGTGGTTCAGCATTTTGTTGGCATAGAATGGGAAGCAGTTCAGCTCGTAGCAGAAACCGAAGTGGCGCGAAAAGTTTACAGCAGCTCCTATGCCCAAAGAATGGTAAAAAGAACTCCAGTTTTTTGCCTCGACATCCCCTTCTGAAGAAGAATAGTTGGGAAGATGATGTGTACTTACCCCAAGCCTTCCTATGCCATACAAGTCGGCATAATAAAAAGACGGATCGGCTAAGAGGGCAAACAGGTGCGCTTTAGCTTCAATTGCATAATTAATGCCGTAATAGCCGCTTCTTTCAAGAATTTTTCCATCAATATAGGCTCCGGCTTCAAGCCAATTGTTGAACCCATAAAGTGTTTCAAATGAAAGGCCAACAGGAGAATGAGAACCGGAATATTTGACGTATTTTGCACTGATGCAGAACTGGTTGTTGATGTAGGGAAGGCTTTTCGGGTCTTCGTTCTGTGCATGTGCCGCCACGATGGGGAGCAACATGGCAATAACGAGGGTGAATTTGTGTTTGCGCATAGGAGTAACTGGTTCTTAGATATTGTTATCTTTCTATTTTCATATCGATTTGCGGAGTGTCGGGAGTCTTTGCCCAGCCTTTTAGTTTTGTAAAGACAAAACTATTATCTCCCGGAATAAAAAAGTTCCAATATATTTGAGAAGAGAATCCATGAACGCCGTCTCCTGGATGTTGTCTATGATATGATTGTTCTTCTCCATTTATTTTATATGCAATATCGACATTATAAGTAATGGTTCTTTGGCACCAATACCAAATACCTGAAACCCTATGATACGGTCTATCCATTACCCACACTTCATCTTGAACAAGGGGAGGAATGTTAGGATTGTTAGGATCTGGATCATAGGTCATATCTTCAATAAATTCAGCTCTAATAACGTTTCTGTTCCCCATCCTCCAATTGGATCGTTGTGCAATGTAACGGATAAATTGCGGCTGATCAACGTCTAACCAAAACTTATTTTTATCTCGTGTGTTTTCTTCTTGAGTAACAGATGAAAATATCACTGACCTTTTAATGGGAAGGCAAGATAATTCTGAATATGAAATGGCATCTTGATAATGGTTTAAGGTGAGAAGCAGATTCAATTGTTCCGCATTGGCAGTAACAATACCTTCATCAAAGATCTTCCAATAGCTGTTGCTAACTTGGAGCAGCTGCATCTCATTAGCAAAATTGTAATAAGGAGACCCTTCCAAATAAGAAGCCAGATACTCTTCCCCGTCTTCAACATGTATATAAAAATAATCCGGATTCTCTTTTACAAAATTGCAGATGTCCTCATCCGATTCAATTCCCCTTGCTTCTAACTCTTCAAATAACTCATAACACTTGGTGGCATACGATTTGAAGCCCTGTTGTCGCTCCCATTCGCGGCGCTCGGTTTCGCTCATGGCGAGAACTTTTTGTTGTGTTTCGGCAAAGTCTTCCGGAGAATTGAAACATAACATGCCGGAGGCTGCTTGTGTTGCAGCTAACTCCGCTGTCTTTTCTTTCTTGCATCCCGGAAAAAGGATAATTGTTGCCATCAGCATGGCGAATAATGTAATGTTTTTTCTTGACATAAAATGAAATTTGATGTTAATAAATAATTAAATAAAACATGATGTGATTTCTCACTTCGATTTCGAACCGCAAAGATAGTACTTTTCTGTACTTCCGCACGCAGAATAGGCTTCGCTCTTTGTCGTAGAACAAATTTCCCATATTTCTGCGGATTCTTCGTGAAGCACCCCGCACTCACACCGCCACAAATGGATTGAAGTCTTTCTCCTCTCCTATCGTGGTCGGTTCACCATGTCCGGAAAGCACCACGGTATCGGCGGGTAGCGTGAACAGCTTTCGGCGGATGCTGTCGCGCAAGGTGTCGAAATCACCACCCAAAAAGTCGGTGCGACCTATGCTGCGGCAAAACAAGGCGTCGCCGGTAAACACCACGCCTTCCGCCTCGGCATAGTAACTAAAACTGCCCTCGGCATGTCCCGGCGTAGCAATCGCCTCAAGAAAACCACGCCCTACTGCCACGGCTTCGTGCTCTTCGATCTCGCGGTCAGGCATGGGGAGCTTGGCAACCCCGCCAAAACCGAACATGGCAGCCTGATGGTCAGCCGTTTGAATATAGCCTCGTGCATCACGATGTGCGATGATTTCCGCCCCGTATTTTTCTTTCAACACCGCCATACCCGCCACATGGTCAATATGTCCGTGGGTCACGAAAATGGTCTTGAGTGTCAATTTGTTCTCATCGAAAAAGTCATACAACTGCTGCGCTTCGTACGCATTGCTGTTACCCGGATCGACAACGGCACACTCGCCCGTTTCGTCATACACCACGTAAGTATTCTCGCCAAAGGCGTTAAAGCAGAAACATTTCGTTTTCAGCATAAGTCTTGCAATTTGGGGCAAAGATACGTGTTTTTTCAGCAGAGAAACGAAAGGGGAAAAAAGAAGTGAAGGTTGCCAACGACTGTCAAGAAGGGATCGTGTTTTCCAAAAATCACTACTTTTGTCGGGTCATTTCTAAAGTTCCGATATGTCGAAGCATCAACACGGTTGCCGTTGCTCTGCAAAAGGGTTGCGCCTGATTACGGCGATGCTCCTGTTTGTGTCCGCCTTGTCCTGTCATGCGCAGTTTTACAACGGCATGAACATGGACTTCGGGAAAAACCGCGTGCAGTGGGGCGTATTCAGTTGGTCATACTACCGCACCGACAACTTCGACATTTATTTCTACCAAGGCGGCGATGAGCTGGCCCGCTATGCCCAACGGTACGCCGACACGCAGATTCCGCTGTTGGAACGCAAGACAGGAAGCCATTTCAAGAAGAAAATCCAATTCATCCTTTTCAACAGCCTTTCCGACCTCAAGCAGAGCAACATCGACAGCGAAGAAGAGGCTTGGAACAACATTGGCGGCGTTACCAAGATTAGCGGCACAAAAGCCATCCTCTATTTCGACGGCGACTATGTACATTTCGAAAACCAGATACGCTCTGCCATTGCCTCGCTGCTCCTCCGCCACCTGCTGAACGGCACTTCCATAGGCTCACAAATCAAAAGCTCCTACCGCTACGATGTGCCCGAGTGGTTTCAGAACGGTCTTTGCGCCTTTATTGCCGATGACTGGGACGGTTACAAGGAAAACCGGCTGCAAAACGGAATTGTTTCAGGCGACTATCGAAAAATCAACCAGTTGAAAGGTGAAGATGCCGGCATTGCAGGATGTTCTTTCTGGAACTTTATCGAACAAAACCATGGCGCAAGAGCCGTCGGCGATGTGCTTTCACTCACCGAGAACACACAAAATGTGAAAAAAGCCTTGCGTATCGTCACCGGCGAAAACTACAAGCAGCTCACCCGACAATGGTATGCCTCCGTTCTGCAACGCTACGAACATCTGCCCCAGCAAGTCCCATCGGAACAAATGAGGCTGAAATACAGGAAATACCGCACTTTCACTCAACCGGCAATCAGTCCCGACGGGAAGCGTATCGCCTATGTCAGCAACGATGAAGGCAAGATTGGCATTTGGATTGAGGAAATGGCGACCGGCAGCCGCAAACGGCTCTATAAAAACGGTTTTCACTCCGACAAATTCATCGACACCTCCTATCCCCTCCTTGCCTGGCATCCGCGCGGCGACATTCTCTCGTTCATCGTCGAAGAAGAAGGCAAGGTGCTGCTCTGCCACCTCGATATTGAAAGCGGCAAGGTAGGAAAGACCTATCTTTTTGAATTTCAAAAGGTAACTTCTTTTTCCTACGCCCATCACGAGCGTAAAATCGTGCTTTCCGCATCCCGACGCGGCAAACCCGACATTTATGTTTACAATCTGTTTTCCAACACTTGGGAACAAATCACCGATGACTACCACACCGACCTGACACCTGTTTTCTCGGCTGACGACAAACACATCATTTTCAGCTCAAACCGGGAAAACGACAGCCTGACGCCCACACCGCAACCCATCACGCAAGGCAAGCAGTTTGACCTTTTCGCCTACGACTATGCCGCCAAACGCCCCGTACTGCAAAATCTCACGCGGCAAAAACTGTCGAACAATACGCAGCCCACGGTTTTTGCCGACGGCAGCCTGCTTTATCTGAACGACAGCAGCGGCTACTACAACCTTTACGAAGTCCGTTTCGACAGCGCCATCCACTTTATCGACACCACGGTGCACTACCGTTATTTCACCCATACCCGACCCGTCACCCGCTTCACATCGAGCATCCTCGCCTATTCCTACCAGCCCAAAGAACAGCGCATTGCCGCGCTCTTGCGCCACAAGTCGGGAGAACGCCTCTATCTTGTCAACCGAAATGAAAGCGCCGCTGCCGACAACCTTCCCTTCAACCCGTTTGCCCAACAACGGCTTCAAAAAATGGTGGAACAGCAACGTCAGGACAGCTTGGCAAAAACCAGCCCTCATCGCTTCAAGGCAAGCTACCGTTCTGTTCCTCAAAAAAATCCGATTTCAGAGGACGACAATATTTTGAATGTCAATCCGATACAAAACAGCGACAGCCATCATCCGGCAAAAGACAGCCTGCTGCGCAAGCACAACTATTATGTAGAGCTGTTCACCAACAAACTCATCAGCCAGATAGACTTCACGAGCCTCAACTGCAGCTACCAGCCGTTTACCGGCGGTCATGCCCCTATCTATCTGAACAAAGGCCTCAACGTATTTCTCGGCACTACGCTGACCGACCTCATGGAAGACCACCGCATCGACATCGGCGTAAAACTGAACACCTCACTCGTCAACAACGAATACATCATCCGTTATAGCGACCTGAGCCGACGTTTGGACAAGTCGCTCACCCTGCACCGTTTTGTCACGGACAACAACAACGGCAGCCGCGGCTATTACCGCACTTTCAGCAACGAAGCCTTCTTCTCATTGAGTTATCCGTTCAGCGAAATCTTATGTGTCAGAGGCACCATGAGCTATCGAAACGACGAGCGTGTGCGGCTCGCCGTTGACGACCAGAGTTTAAGGGAGAAAAACCGCATGGAAAACTGGATAGGCTTTCGGGGCGAGTTGGTTTACGACAACACCTTGCGCATCGAGACCAACCTTTACACCGGTGCCCGCGGCAAGATCTTCGCCGAATACCATCAGATGGCTGCTTCGGATACCCGTAACTTCATCGTGTGCGGCTTCGACTACAGGCATTATACGCGCATTCACCGCAATTTTATCTGGGCGAATAGGGTTGCCGGCAGCACTTCGTTCGGGCAACGTCGCCTCATCTATTACATGGGTGGCGTTGACAACTGGATTTTTGCCCAGTTCGACCCGAGGACACCCGTTGATCTATCGCAAAACTACGCCTATCAAACCCTCGCCACCAACCTGCGCGGATTCAAGCAGAACATCCGCAACGGCAACAGCTTTGTCGTACTCAACAGCGAGCTGCGTTTCCCCATATTCAGCTATTTCGCCCAACAGCCCCTCAACTGGGACTTTGTCAAAAACCTGCAAATCGTTGCCTTCGGCGATGTCGGAACCGCATGGACAGGCTGGAACCCTTATGATTTGAACAACTCGCTTTACACCACCCACTATTCCGACGGCAACCTCAACATCAGTGTCACCGAACAAAAAGATCCGTTTGTAGGGGGCATCGGCATGGGATTACGCACCACCATCCTCGGCTATTTCATACGAGGCGACGTGGCTTGGGGCATTGAAGACAGGCACGTCAGCAAGAAGCCCAAGTACTACCTTTCCTTTAACCTCGATTTCTGACATCTATGATGGACGAAGAAGGCGTGACAAACGGCAACGAACATGGCCATGCTTTCTTTTTGGGGCCATTTCCAAACGCCGCCATTCCAAACACGGTCTTTCCGTGCTTGAACGGAATCAATTTGGAATCTCATGACGAAGACAACACGCCACACAGCTATTCATAAAGGGCTTATTTTACTCTGCCGCGCGATTCCATCGCATGATCCTTGGAATTTTATTACCACGCGATACAATCGTGCGGCAGCAAGGGTTTCTTATAAGGATATTCCGTATCAGTCCAAAACGACGGTGTTTTTATGAGGATATTCAGTTCAACAATCAACATTTCTCCGGAAAGGCACCGTGCCAAAAAACCTTTTCTTTCTGTCCGGAAGAACCGATCAAAGGGCATTGCATTGACATTCAAAGCTAAAAAACTTATCAACATCTTTTGTTGATAAAAATAAGGTCGGTTTTCAAAAAATACAGTCCGTTGATTGGTCCCAAATGTCTAATTTAGCTTTTCAGAAACGGGGATCAAAAACCTACCCTATTATTTATTCAACTGTTTAAATATCAACGATATGAAAGATGAGATTATGCATCAGGATCATGAGCTTGACCTATTCAGTGACATGGAAGAACCGGAATGTCTCAAAGAAAGTGTTCCATCGCATGAAAAGCTGCTGAAATCCAGAACGACTACCTATTTCGATGCGTCTCAACTCGACCCGAAGGAAGAGGCTGACACTGTTGATAACAATGACAGTAAATACCGCAATACTCCCGCAACTTCCATCATGGAAGAAGAAAAAAATACATACACCATCCATCCTATCGATGAGGTGAAAGCTGCAGCCATGTCGTATTTTCATGGCGACGTACTGGCTAGCGACGTTTGGGCGAACAAGTATGCCCTGAAAGACAGCGAGGGCAACATCTACGAGCTGACACCCGACGAGATGCACCACCGCATTGCCCGCGAGGTGGCGCGTATCGAGCGCAAGTATCCCAATCCGCTTTCGGAAGACGAAATCTATCAAGTGCTCAAGGATTTCCGCTATATCGTCCCCCAAGGCAGCCCCATGGCCGGCATTGGCAATGATTTGCAAATCTCTTCGCTGTCAAACTGTTTCGTCATCGGCAACAAGGGACAGTCGGACTCCTACGGCGGCATCATGAAAATCGATCAGGAACAGGTGCAACTCATGAAACGCCGAGGCGGTGTGGGACACGACCTGTCACATATCCGCCCGACGGGAAGCCCGGTGAAAAACTGCGCCCTGACCTCCACCGGCATTGTGCCTTTTATGGAACGCTACTCCAACTCCACCAAAGAAGTGGCGCAGGACGGTCGGCGCGGCGCCCTGATGATGAGCATCAGCATCAAGCACCCCGATTCGGAAGCCTTTATCGACGCCAAGATGACTCAAGGCAAAATCACCAACGCCAACGTTTCGGTGCGCATTACTGACGAGTTCATGCGCTGTGTCAAGGAAAACAAGCCATATGTGCAACAATATCCCATCGATTCGCCCAACCCGAAATTCGTGAAGGAAATCGATGCCCGCGCCTTGTGGGACAAGATCATCCATAATGCCTGGAAATCGGCGGAACCCGGTGTGCTTTTCTGGGACACCATCATCCGCGAATCCATCCCCGACTGCTATGCCGACCTCGGCTTCAAAACGCTGAGCACCAATCCTTGCGGCGAAATCCCGTTGTGTGCTTACGACAGTTGCCGCCTGCTCGCCATCAATCTGTACAGCTATGTAAGCAATCCCTTCACCCCCGAAGCCCGCTTCGACGCCCAGCTGTTTGCCAAACATGTCGGCATCGCCCAACGCATGATGGACGACATCGTTGACCTTGAAATAGAGAAGGTGGACACCATACTGAAGAAAATCGAATCCGACCCCGAAGACCCTGAGGTGAAACGCATCGAGCATCATCTCTGGCTCAATATCAGGGAAAAGTGCTTGGAAGGACGACGCACAGGCATCGGCATCACCGCCGAAGGCGACATGCTGGCCGCCTTGGGCAAACGCTATGCCTCCGACGAAGCCATTGACTTCTCCACCGAGGTGCAGAAGCTGCTGGCACATGAAGCCTACCGCTCGTCGGTGACCCTCGCCGAAGAACGTGGCGCCTTCCCCATGTATGACGCCAAACGTGAAGAAAACAACCCCTTCGTCAACCGTCTGCGTGCCCTTGACGAAGATCTCTATCAAAAGATGATTCGTGTCGGCCGCCGCAACATCGCCATGCTGACCATCGCTCCTACCGGTTCGGTGAGCCTTTGCACCCAGACCACATCAGGCATTGAGCCAGTGTTTATGGTGGTTTACAAACGCCGCCGCAAAGTGAATCCGAATGACAAGAACGCGAAGATCACCTTCCACGACAGCGTGGGCAATGCCTTTGAAGAATACAACGTGTTCCACCACAAATTCCTCACCTGGCTGGAAGTCAACGGATACAACGTGGATGAAGTGATGCACTACGACGACGACAAACTCAACGAAATCATCGCCAAGTCACCATACTACAAAGCCACCTCCAACGACATCGACTGGGTGAACAAGGTGAAAATGCAAGGCAGTATGCAAAAATGGGTCGATCACTCCATCAGTGTCACCGTCAACGTACCTGCCGACACTTCGGAAGAATTGGTGAGCAAGATTTATCAGACTGCATGGGAAAGCGGCTGCAAGGGCATGACGATTTACCGTGACGGCTCCCGCGACGGTGTCCTTGTCGCCAAAGACGATAAGAAAGAAATGCCCAAGGTCAAGAAGAACGACGCACGCACCGACGATTTCTGCGAAACCTCGGCACCTCCCCGTCCAGCCGTACTTGAATGCGACGTGGTGCGCTTCCAGAACAACAGCGAGAAATGGATCGCCTTTGTAGGAATACTGCACGACAAGCCTTACGAGATCTTTCTTGGCAATACCGAAGGGTTCCTCATCCCGTCGTATGTGCAAAAAGGCCGCATCATACGCGAAAAAATCAAAGGACATCCTTCGCGTTATGACTTCCAATACGAAGACAAGGACGGCTACGAAGTCACCATGCAGGGGCTGTCGCGTTCCTTCAACAAGGAATACTGGAACTATGCCAAGCTGATTTCTGGCGTTTTGCGCCATGGCATGCCCGTCCCCTATGTCATCGAGCTTGTCCAGAACCTGAATGTGGAAGAAGACCATATCAACACATGGAAAAACGGCATTGCCCGTGCATTAAAGAAATACATCGCCGATGGCACCAAGGTACAAGGCTTGGTTTGTCCGCAATGCGGGCAAAGCAGTGTCATCTATCAGGATGGCTGCATGCTCTGCACCAACTGCGGGCACTCCAAATGCGGCTGATTGAACGGAAAACAGTTGTTTTTTTTATCTTCATAATGGTTGGGTCGCCGGTACGTATCGGCGACCTTTTTTGGCAAACCGGGAAGCATCATTCTGCCATCATCTCCGCATAGTCAGGTATATGGTCAAAAGGCTGCATCACGCCGCTGGCGACCTTAAAGCAGTAACAGGATTTTCCATTGTAAAGCATAAGGTATTTCGGTTGTAGGGTCGAATGGTATCGCACGGCTTGTTCGAGCACTTTAGATTCAAGTTTCACCGTTGCAGCCTTGCACTCTACAATCATCAGAGGGTTACCATCATTCCCAAACACCACCGCATCGCAACGTTTGTCCAAACCGTTCACCTTGATGGAATATTCCACCGCAAGCAGTCCGGCCGGCACACCAAGATGCTCCACCAACAGATACAACACTTTCTGGCGCACTTCCTCCTCCGGTGTCAGCAAGCAATAACGCCGTCGAAAAGGATCGAACACATAAATCTTATCTCGTTCTGTTTTCGTCTTAAACCATTGTATCTGTGATGTTTTTGACATAATCCATCAATATTTGGGAAATAAAAATACACAATATATCAATCCAAATGCGTAATTTTGCCAAAAAGAGATCTATTATGCGGCATTTTCTTCTCCTGACACTTGTATTCTCCGCCTTGTTGCTTGATGGGTGCAAACACCGTGATACACTTTTCGGGACGTGGATAACCGATACCATCAACATAGAGTTTGACGAAAGCAAGTCCACTCCGGAATTGGTGAAGCAATTCGGCGAGATGGAAAAAAACAACTGCATTGTATTGTCGCAAGATTCAACCATGCGATTCCAAGGTTCTGAAGAGAAACTGCCGGGACTCTTCGATCTCCGCAATGACACTTTATTTTACAATGGCCAAGTATTTGGTCTTCTGAAAAACAACCGCATCCATACCACTAAGAAAACCATACTCGGTGTCATTACCGTCAGCTATAAGAAAAAATGAGATGACCGATTCTGCTATTTTTCACGCAACACACACGCTCACTTGGCAAGACATTGACTGCAACGGGAACATGTCGCTCCGCGCATTGGCCAACATGATGCAGGAAGCCGCGTGGCAGCACGCCGAAGACCTTGGCTTCGGATTTAGCTATATGGTGCATCATCAGGCGGTCTGGGTACTATTGGGCATTCGGGCCGAGTTTTACCGGCAGCCGCGTTGGCAAGACTCCGTCCGTTTGGAATCATGGCACAAAGGCTACAAAGGCGTTGTCGCCTTACGCGACTTCATATTCAGCAACAGCCAAGGAGAGCCGATTGCGAAAACCAGCACCGACTGGACCCTTATCAACCATGAGACACGTCGCATTGTCCGTCCCAATATTCTCGATCCTTTCACAAACACTGCCATCCTCAACGACATCCTGCCCGATTTCGAGATCTACGATGACAGCGATACAAGCGATATGAGCGAAACCTGCCGTAAAGTCGAGTTTTCCGACATAGACTTCAATGGGCATGTGAACAACGCCTGCTATTTCGATTGGATTGCCAATGTATTTGAACTGCTCAACACACACAAGAAACGCATCGGGAAAATGACCATCAAATACCAATCGGAATGTGTGCTTGGCGAAATGCTACGTTTACGTTATGCGCTCTCGGACAACAGTTTCCATATCGAAGGATTGCGTTCCTCCGACGGAAAGAAGGTTTTCGACTCCATTTTGGGTCTTGATAACGGGAAATAACCGAAACAGATATCTAATACCTGTTTGTCAGGATATCACAATCCTGCTTCCTGCTCCACCTGCTCATCCTGAAAACTCAAGCTGAACAGAATCGATTGCAATTGAAGCAGTTGGTCGCGTTTCTTGGCATTGGGTTCATACACAAAACCCTCTACAGTGACAAGTTTTCCGGCATGGGCAAAGGTGTACGAGATGAACGGTCCCGCCATATAATCGCCCACCAGGCACCACATGCCGCGCATCTCTGCGGCATAGCCTGACGGGAAGTTGTTAACATAGTTCACCAAAGGCGGAACAAACTCTTTTTCTGTTGTCATGAACGAACCGTCGGTAGGTCCGGGAATCTTATCGGCAATGACACGGTCACGTGTCGAAATCAGGTTGCTGGCGTCAAATTGAAGCGTATCGGAATAGGGCTGGGCATAAATGATAATGCCGAAACTCGACTTGTCCGTCTCCCTGCGCAGCCACATGAAGTCAGAGTCGTTCTTTGCAATGGCGAAGCCTCTCGGCACGGTGAGCGTAAAACCGAATTTTTTACGGATCGCATCATAGAGTGAGGCATCGGTATTGGGGCGCAACAACGACATGATGCGTTCACGCTCCACAATATCATACATCAGTTTGATATTCTCCTTGTGCTTCTCAAACGCCTCAATCCAAGAGGTCTGGTTGGGGGCGACAATTTTGACGACACGTTGCGGCGCCGCCCACAGGTCTTTTCCAGTCTCCACCAAAACCGAATCCAACTTAGAACTGATTTCGACCACAAGGATGGCCTTGTGCTTTTTGAATAGGTCGGAAAAATTCGACACATTGACATTCAGCAGACGGTAAATGGCTTCGGGTTGCGGCAAGCCGTATTGTTCCTGTGTGAAAAAAGCGCGGATAGAATCACCCATGCCGCCATTCCACTGCTCCGCATTCTGTGTCACGACAAGTACTTCAGAAGTATTGCCTGCCGACCGGTCTTTGCGCGGCGTTTTGTCCTTATTGCCACATCCTGAGGCGATGAAGGCAAAAACCATCAACCCAATCAAAAAAATATATAACGACTTGCTTTTCATGATGATAAATTTATCAGAGTTTTTGAATCTTCAATTTTTGTCCTGCACGGATTGCACCTTTCGATCCCAATCCATTCAGTTTCTTGATCTGGTTCACGGTCACGCCATCGAACTTTTCGGCAATCGACCATAAGGTTTCTCCCGACTTGACAGTATAGTAAACATAACCTCCGGACTTCTTCGTATTGGCTTGTTCCGAACCTTGCGCAGGAGGAAACACTTTAAGTTTTTGACCCGTATAAATGGTGTTTTTACGCAAGTTGTTCCATTCTTTCAGATCGGTAACAGTACAACGGTATTTTTTCGAGATGGAACCCAGACTTTCACCGGCTTTTACGACATGCGTCTTTTGCGAGGTCGAGCGCATCACGGGGGCTTTGTCGCCAGCTTGCGCCATAGGTGCTCCCGACGAATAGACCACCAGACGTTGGCCGGGCTGAATGGTTTCGCGCCGCAGTCCGTTCCAACGCTTCAAATTCGCCACGCTGACTTGGTATTTCCTGGCAATAGTACCGAGACTCTCACCCTTATGAACAACGTGCACGCTGCGATCGCTGACCAATTTAACCTTGTCGGCAAGTTTTTCACGATTAAGCCCAGCCCTCGTTTTAAAAGAATAGATGCTGTCTTCATTTTGCACGAATGCCAATGCGTATTTCGTGGGCAAACGCAAGCTATAGGTCTTTTCAGGCGATGCCGGAATAATGTTCTTGACAAACTGAGGATTAAAAAACTCTATATCCGCCAACGGCGCTCCCAACATTTCATTAATCTGTGCAAAGTCGAGATAATCGCGTACCGTGACGGTATCGGTGCCATGCAACAGCAACCCCGGATCCAACGGATAAAGGTTATGTTCGGCGGCATGGTTCATCACATATACCACGGCGATGAAAGCGGGGACATAGCCGCGTGTCTCACGAGGCAGATACGGCCATATCGCCCAATAGTCACGCACACCGCCCGCCTTGACAAGGGCTTTGTTCACATTGCCGGCACCCGAGTTGTAGGCCGCCAGCACCAAAAACCAATCGCCATACATTTGATACAAGTCTTGAAGATGCTGGCAAGCGGCTTCGGTCTCCTTCACGGGGTCGTAGCGGTCGTCCACCAATGAGCTGACTTGCAGACCATACACCTTGCCCGTATTGTACATGAACTGCCACAGACCTTTGGCTCCAGCCTTGGAACCTGCCGTAGCATTAAGCGCCGACTCCACCACGGCAAGATACTTCAGTTCAAGCGGCATATTGTACTTGTCCAACAACTCCTCGAACATTGGGAAATACAGGTGTGAAAGACCGAGTACCCGGCTGGTCAGGTTGCGCTTGCGGTTAGCGTACAGATCGATAAACGATTTCACATGGGCGTTGAAGACCAAAGGCATCGTGGTTTCGCGGGCCAAAGCATCGATACGCTGCATATAGACACTATCGTCGAACACAGGGACTTCGTCATAACTGTAACCATAAACATTCAGAGCTTTGCGATCGATATCAAGGTACTTGTCTCCGAAATACTTGATATAGCCCAAGGTGTCGAACATTTTCAACACTTCGGACTCCTCCACCACGGCACGCCCCGAGTTCAGGTCTTGAAAACGCCTCTCCTCTAATTCGCGCAAACTGTCGGGAAGCGACGTATCGACCGAATCGGCTTCTTCAAGCACATCGATGTTAACGGTCGAACGCGATGGTTTTGTGGTTTTATGTTGTTGTGCCATAACTGTGGAAAGCCCACTGGCAAGTAGAAAAGACAAGGAAAATAAAAAAGGTTTGTATTGCATTGGTCAGTGAAGTTTCAATATGAGACAAAGTGCAAAAATAATAATATTCGCCATTCAGGGTCGTATTTTCGTTGGAAAAAATGCTACCTTTGCCTCGTAAAGCATTTGATATGATTCGCTCAATGACAGGCTATGGAATAGCCGAAAGCTTATACGACACAAAAAAAATCGTTGTTGAAATCAAAACTTTGAACAGCAAACAGCTCGACCTCAACATGAAGCAACCCAATGAGTTGCGTGCTTTTGAATTTGATTTCAGAAACCAAATCGGCGGTCGCCTACTGCGCGGCAAAGTCGATGCCAACATCAGCATTACCGATTCGGACCTAAGTCACAACAACCTCATCGACTGTGAGACCGTTGCTTCTTTTCAGCGACAAGTCAATGCCATCTGCACACAACTCAGCATTGATCCCCCTGCCGACATAGCCACCTTGCTGTTCCGCATGCCAGGCATATTTACCGTTCCCGATCCAAAGTGCGACGATGCGTTAATAGAAAAAGTCACCGACACCATTGCACAAGCACTCGAAACCTTGGATGCCTTCCGCATGCAGGAAGGTCAAACGCTAAAAAAAGACTTGTTGCACCGTGTCCAGCTTATCTTATCATTGCTCGATCAGGTGGAGCCTTACGAGAAAACTCGGCATGAAACCATCCGCCAGCGGCTTGCGAAAAACCTTTCCGAGCTGACCACAGACGGACAATATGACGAAAACCGCTTCGAACAGGAGTTGATTTTTTATCTCGAAAAACTCGATATCACCGAAGAGAAAGTGCGGCTACGCCAGCATTGCAACTATTTTCAAACCACCTGCGACGAAGATCAAGCCGGCAAAAAACTTGGTTTTATCGCTCAGGAAATGGGACGCGAAATCAACACCCTTGGTTCGAAAGCCAACGAAGTCAACATACAGCGCCTTGTAGTGCAAATGAAAGATGAGTTAGAGAAAATCAAGGAACAAATCTGCAACATACTATGATCCAACACCATACAAAAAAAGGGAAGCTGTTTGTCTTTTCCGCGCCCTCCGGTTCGGGTAAAACCACCTTGTTGGATTACCTGATTCATGAAATACCTACCATTGGTTTTTCAATATCGGCCACCAGCCGTGCTCCGCGCGGCAACGAAACAGACGGCAAGGAATACCACTTTATCAGCCTTGAAGAGTTCAAACGCCGTGTCGCCAACGATGAGTTTCTCGAATGGGAGGAAGTATATGAGGGCACTTGCTACGGCACACTGAAATCGGAAGTGCAACGCTTGCAAAACAAAGGCGTTCATGTGGCTTTCGACGTGGATGTGGTTGGCGGCAGCAATATCAAGAAATATTATGGTGACGATGCGCTGTCGATTTTCATCAAGGCTCCTTCCATCGAAGTGCTCCGTCAACGCCTCATCAGCCGTGGCACCGACACCATGGAAAGTATTGAAAAACGCATCGCAAAGGCCGATTGGGAGACCCAATTTGCCGAAGGAAAATTTGATGTCACCATCGTCAACGACGATTTGGAAAGAGCAAAGCAAGATATTTTCCGGGTCGTGATGGATTTCATCATGAAAGCATAGTCCATGAAGAAGGTAGGATTGTATTTTGGCTCCTTCAATCCCATACATCACGGTCATGTGATGCTGGCCAACTACCTCGTGGAGTTTTCCGACCTCGACGCTCTTTGGTTTGTCGTTTCGCCCCAAAACCCGCTAAAAAAAGAAACCGATTTGTTGGATGACGACGAGAGGCTTCAAATGGTGCAACTGGCCATCGGCGACGATACGCGTTTCAAGGTCAGCGATGTGGAGTTTTCGCTCCCCAAACCGTCCTATACCATCAACACGCTGACCGCACTGTCATCAAAACATCCCGACATCCAATTCGTATTGATATGCGGCATGGATAGTTTGCAAAGTTTTCACCGTTGGAAAGCATACGAACGCATCCTCTCCGATTACAAGCTGTTGGTTTTTCCACGCAAAGGCTATGATGGGGGCGACCTCATCACCCACCCCTCCGTCACTGTGCTCGAAACGCCCCTTATAGAAGTTTCATCCACCTTCATCCGTCGTTGCATCGGCGAAGGCCGTGATGTGCGACATTTCATGCCTGAAAACTCGTTCCGATATTTGAGCGGACACCATTTCTACGAGAAGTAGGAATCTTTTTCATGCTTCATCTTACCGCCCCCAATTATCCCTATCCAAGCTCCTGTAATTTATCGCTTCCGCCACATGTTCGGGACGTATGGTCTCGCTGTCGTCCAAGTCGGCAATGGTGCGGCTCACTTTCAAGATACGGTCGTAGGCACGAGCCGAAAGTCCAAGACGTTCCATGGCTTTTTTCAACATCATGCGGCAGGCATCGTCCAAATCGCAGTAACGCTGCAACAGTTGCGTGTTCATTTGCGCATTGGCATGGATATTCGGAAATTCCGCAAAACGCTTTTCCTGATTCTTTCGCGCTTTGATCACCCTTTGCCGCACCACGGCACTCGTTTCGCCCCCTTTCCTTTCCGACAAATCCTTATAGGGGACAGGAACGACCTCCACATGAAGGTCAATGCGATCCATCAACGGTCCTGAAATCTTGTTCAGATATTGCTGTACGACACCCGGCTTGCAAACACATTTTTTGTCGGGATGGTTGTAAAACCCACAAGGACAAGGGTTCATGGCCGCAACCAACATGAAACTGGCGGGAAAATCCACCGAAATTTTAGCCCGTGAAATGGTCACGATACGATCTTCCATTGGCTGCCGCATTACTTCTAGCACCTGCCGTTTGAACTCGGGCAGCTCGTCGAGAAACAACACGCCGTTATGTGCCAGCGAGATCTCTCCGGGTTGCGGATAAGTGCCGCCCCCTACCAAGCCGGCATCGCTAATGGTATGGTGTGGACTGCGGAATGGGCGCGTAGTCAGCAAAGAGGTGTTGGTTCCCATCAATCCCGCCACAGAGTGGATTTTTGTGGTTTCCAAGGCTTCGGGCAATGTCAGCGGTGGTAAAATCGTGGGCAGACGTTTGGCAAGCATGGTCTTGCCGCTTCCCGGAGGGCCGATGAGTATCACATTGTGACCTCCTGCTGCTGCAATCTCAAGAGCACGCTTGATGTTTTCCTGACCCTTCACGTCGCTAAAATCAAACTCATATTGGTCATCACGATCCGATTCTTCAAGATCCATTCGCACGGGCTCGATGCTTTCCGTACCATTCAAGTGCTTCACGACTTCGGTTAGACTTTCAACCCCAAACACATCAATGTCACCCACCACCGCAGCTTCACGAGCATTCGATTTCGGGACGATGACCCCTTTGAACCCTTCTTGTTGCGCCTTAATGGTAATGGATAACGCGCCTTTTATGGGGTTGAGTGTGCCGTCAAGCGAGAGTTCCCCCATGATAACGTACTTGTCAAGGTCTTTGTCCTGCACCTGTCCCGAAGCGGCCAATATGCCGATGGCGATGGGCAAGTCGTAGGCCGACCCCTCTTTCCGTATGTCGGCAGGCGCCATGTTGATGGTGATTTTTTTCTTGGGGTAGCTATAGCCAAGATTCGTGAGGGCGGCTTCGATACGCTGGTGACTTTCTTTCACCGCACTGTCAGGTAATCCGACCAAAAAGAACTGTATCCCTTTGTCGATGTTCACCTCTATGGTGACCTGAATCGCATCGATTCCGAAGAGCGCGCATCCATAAGTCTTTACTAACATGGTATTCACGTATTAATGATTCTTTATTCAATTGCTTAATGACAGTGCAAAGATGCAGCATCCGATGCCATACATTCGTATGAAAAACGTTTATAGTCGTTAGTAACCGTTTACAAATGAATATCACACTGATATTCAATTAAAAAAAGTATGATTCCGTTTTGGCGTTGTGTAATAATTGGGCGAACAGAATGATAATCTCGCACGCATAATGCGCAGAACTCGCAGAAGGAACTTCGCCTTTTGTCATAGAATAAAATCCCAATAATTCTGCGCAATGTAAATCTGAGAGATATGTTGGGACATACGAAAAAACTATCGGAATACGGGATCACTTTCTGGGTTTGTATCCGGAAGCTTGAAAAACAGCTTGAAGGTCATTTTCGGCCATAAGCTGCTGCAAAGTAGTTTCATTTTTCGACACGTAAGCTCTGACAATTTGCAGCCCGACGAACTCTCCCAAGCGTGCAGGTGCATCATTGCTGTATTCCTGCGTAAAAGGACCATCACCAAAAAAGGTAAGATACATATCGAGACCCGTCGTATAAAGCCGCTGGTTGCCCACGATATCAGCCCACAATTCACCTTCGTTCTCTTGCGCCCATTTCATCTGTTCCTCAGAATAGCCCAGCAAGTCTTTATCGGCAAGATCGGGGCATAAGGCCTCCACAAAAAAGTTGACACGCCCCATATTCATCATCTCAGCAAGAAGATCGCCCTGCTTGCGCCACTGATACACATATTCATAATACAATTGCATGGCAATGTCTTTACCGATAGCCTGTGGCACCGTGCGCACCGACCGGTACAACGGCATGCCTATCCGGTTGTAAATCTCATCCTGAGACAGATACCAATCCAATGAAACAATAAGATTGTTACCGACAATCTGAACGGGTGGTATTTCCGGATTAATACCGGAAACGCAAGTGAACACCGTATCCGGCAACTTAATATCAGGATAATAATAGTTGAAATGCCGAAATACCGATGCCACAGTAGATTCGACAACTTTCAAGTCTGGGTAGTTGCTTTTCACCTTATTATAAAGATCACGCATTGAGGGGTCAATGATGAAATCCTTCAGATAGCCCACAAGAATCTCATTATCAAGGTCTCCTTCAAGAAAGGGCATGTAATCGGGCCGAATGCGTTTCAATTCTGACTGAAAACCAGCAGTATCGATATTGAACAATACATCCTCATACCGAAAAATCGTCAAGGAAGGACTTTGTCCGACATGGTCTTTTAGGTTTTTCTTATAGTGCGATGCTGTCGGACGACAACTTGCAAGACAAAGGAACATTGCCACGACAAACAGCCTTAACAACACTTTTTTCTTCATAGTTTCCTCAAATAACAGTTGATTTATCTTTTGCAAATGTAGGAGAAAAGCTCTAAAACGGCAAAAAAAATTGATTTTTTCCGGAAAAAACATGTATAAAATAAAAAAAGTGTACTTTTGCCACATAAACCAAAACGAATTGATGAGAACCATACCAGCATCACAACTTGTTCTGAATAGTGAAGGTGCCATTTACCACCTCAACCTTCATCCCGACCAGCTTGCAGACAACGTTATTCTTGTCGGTGATCCGGGACGCGTGGATTTGGTAGCTTCTCTTTTCGACAAAGTTGAGGTAAAGCGGCAAAACCGCGAGCTGGTAACGCGGACGGGATATTTCAAAGGCAAGCGCATTACGGTCATCTCAACAGGCATGGGCACCGATAATATCGATATTGTCATGAACGAGTTGGATGCCTTGGCAAACATCGACCTGAAAACCCGTCAGATAAAAGACACCCACCGTAGCCTGAATATTGTAAGATTGGGAACTTCCGGCGCATTACAAGCCGATATTCCTGTCGAAAACAGTTATGTGGCTACACGTTATGCCATTGGTCTCGATGGGTTGTTGTATTTTTATGGAGGGCATAAAAAAGTCAACGAAATAGCCATGCGCGATGCTTTCATCTCTCACATGGACTATTCCGACCTCTTGCCCAAACCTTACGTTGTTGAAGCCTCAACAGCATTGTTCGACAGATTAAGTGGTGGCTACTATGAAGGCATTACCGCCACTGCTTCCGGCTTTTATGCCCCACAAGGCAGAATGTTGCGTGCAGAGTTGGCATACCCTGAAAACAACCAAAAAATTGAATCTTTCAGTTTTGACGGATGGCGTGTGTGCAACTTTGAGATGGAATCCTCCGCCCTGTATGGGTTAGGTAAATTGATGGGACATCAATGCATGACGATTTGCGTTGTTGTAGCCAACCGTATCAATGAGCAATTTTGCTCAGATTATCATCCTTATGTGAAAAACTTAGTTTATAACACATTGGAACGACTATAAAAATAGGTATTATTACTTATTATGGAACACGATTAACACAATAAGAAGCTAAAAATCAATCGATTAATAAATTTATTATTAATTACTTTGTTAAAAACCAGAAATAAAAGACGACATAAATATTAAAAATGTATCTTTGCAGTTTGAAAAATGGACTTCCCCAATTTGAAATCATTTGAAATCAACTAATTACAATCAAATAAAAAGGAGTTAATATGAAAAAAGCATTTATCACATTGTTCACGGTTCTCATTGCTTCTGTTACTATGGCAGCAGGCCATGTTGATTCAGTTCGTTATCTGACCACCAGATTCGGAAAGAATTGGTTCATCAGCGCTGATGTCACAGCTAACTGGTGGCAAGGCAGTATGAGAACGCCAGAAGGATTCGCAAACAGCTATACCAAAGTTGAATGGGGGAAACCCACTTTTGGTTTCGACGCTTATCTCGGCAAATGGATCAACCACAAAACCGGCGTAAGAGTTGGATATAGCAACACCAAAATCAACAGCTATATCAATGGCAGACACATCGGGCTGGATGGCATCCAATTCCTCTATGGTGACAATCCAACCCCAGTTGAGACTGTCAACGGTTTTGAGATCTACAGCACTTCATTGCGCTATCACAGGGTACAAGCTGACTTCATGGTAAGGCCCATTGATTTCTTCCAAGGCTACTACAGCTACAATCAGGTATGGTCTCCTGTCCTGTACTTAAGAGCAGGCGCCGCCCATACTTCGAAAGACCTCTTTGCTCTTCAAACCATTATCCATAATGCCAGCAAAGAAAATGCAAACAAATTAGATGGTTCCAATTTCGAATTGGCAATGGGAGCTGGCTTGTGCAACAATTTCAGAATCAGCGAGCATTTTGACCTGAACCTCGATCTCAATTGGACTTTCCAAAGATGGACCATTGACTCATGGACTTATGAGTTTGAAGGAACATATGACGGCAAATACCTCAGACCGAAAAGAGCCGACAACATGTACACCGCCGCTCTCGGCCTCACCTACTACTTCTCCAGAGTCTATGATCTTCCTTACAACTACGAAAAGGAAATGGGCGAAATGCGCGATCGCATCAAGAATCTGGAAGACGAATTGGCCAACCAGCCCACACCTGAGGCCGTTCACGACACCATCGTGAAGTTCGTCAATAGCGAAAGCACCGAAACGCTCAGCTATCCTTTCTCCATCTTCTTCAACTTGGATTCTTACGAGCTGATGTCAGGAAGAGATCGTGTCAACCTGCGTGAAATCGCCAAGGCTGCCAAGGAAAACAACTACAAACTGCACCTGAGAGGTTCAGCTGACAGTGCCACAGCTTCGTCATCCTACAACCAGACATTGTCGGAGAACCGCTGCAACAAGATTAAGAAAGAACTTCTTGAAATGGGCGTTCCTGCAGAAAACATCATCCTCGAACCCGTTGGCGGCGTCAAGGAACTTGATCCTACAGAATACGACCGCCGCGTGCTGATCTACGTTGGCAAGTAATTCATAACACCTAATACGTGTAATAAAAAAGAGACCAATTGGTCTCTTTTTTTATTACTTACAATGCCTTGTCCGAAACCGTATCAGGTTTGGCAGAAAATCACTTCACCCTCAGTAGTTTCGTCAGTTTCAGACTAATATCCATAAAAACCAAAGGTGCATAACCATTGCGTTCAATCTGACGGATACCTTCTTCCAACAACTCAACAAACTGAACCATGTTATTCGGATTGACAAAAGGTGCAAAGTTGACATTGAACAGCTTTTCGTCATCAGGCAGCAACACTTTGTCCACAAGCCCATTATTGACCAGAAGCGAGTTTCGTGCAACACGCTGTCCATACTCTAACAGATTCTGCTGCCTTTTGCGTCCAATGCTTCTGATATTATTCGAGAAATCCACCAACTCGCTCACACTCGCCTTGAAGCAATAGCGCATCCATTGTTGAAACGTCTGCGAATAATACTTCATGTCTTCCTCTTCCTCGACATAATGACATGCTTTCAGCCAATTGCCCTCCGAAAGGATGGCGGCATTGTGTGCCAAAACAGAATCACAGCCTTTGCGCTCAACCAAGGCTCGCTCAACCGCTTCGGTTTCAATACCAGGGATCTTAACAAGCACAGCACGCGATCTGATGGTGGCCAACAATAAATCCTGATCTTCGGCAATCAACAGAAAAACTGTTTTTTCAGGCGGTTCCTCCAACAGCTTCAACATCTTATTGGCGGCATCAAGGTTCATCCGTTCCGCCATCCATAATATGACGACTTTATACTCTCCTGCATAAGACTTGATGCTGAGATTACGCATCAAAGTGGCCGCGTCGCGGACGTTGATATAACCCTGCTTGTTCTCAAGGTCGATAGCTGCATACCAAGAAACCAGATCGACATAAGCCTTTTTTTCAATGACATAATCACGCCACTCACTAATAAACAGGGATGTCTCGGGGTCTTTTTTTACCGATTTATTGGTCGTATTAGGCACTACGAAATGTAAATCAGGATGCGCCAATTTAGCAATCTGACGACAAGAGGGGCACACACCGCAACTATCATGTCCGTCACGGTTAGGACAAAGTATGTATTGCGCATAGGCAAGCGCCAAAGCAAAACTGCCGCATCCCTCCGGACCTAAGAAAAGCTGAGCATGAGGAACACGGTTCTCCTTGGCACTCAATATCAGTTTTTTCTTTACTTCTTCCTGTCCGATGACCTCTTTGAATTGCATAATATCTCAAAATGGAGCTTCAAAGATACGGACTATATTTCAACTTTGAGCGGGTCGCTTTTAAGTTTTTGCTATTTTTGCAATCAAATTCAAGTCACATAACCATGTTAAGCGAACAGGAACAAATCAGAAGAAATTCGTTAGCCGAACTGTACAAATTAGGAATCAACCCGTACCCTCAAGCGGCTTTCCCCGTCAATGTCAACTCGGCGGAAATATTGGAACGTTTTGACGACAACGATTCGGAGCAGTTTCAAGACATCAGTCTTGCCGGACGCATCATGAGCCGCCGCATCATGGGTGCTGCCTCGTTTTGCGAACTGCAAGATGCCAAGGGACGCATACAGCTTTATATCAAACGCGATGAAATTTGCCCCGGCGAAGACAAGACCCTGTACAACACTGTTTTCAAACGTTTGCTCGACATTGGTGACTTTATCGGTGTAAAAGGCTTTGCCTTCCGTACTCAAATGGGTGAGATTTCAGTACACGTGAAAGAACTGACCGTTTTAAGCAAATCGCTACGCCCCCTGCCCATCGTAAAGGAAAAGGACGGCGTGACCTACGATGCGTTCAGCGACCCTGAGCTGCGCTACCGCATGAGATACGTCGATTTAGTAGTGAACGACAAGATAAAAGACATCTTTATTGCCCGTACACGCATCATCGACAGTATCCGTCATTTCTTCAACGAAAGCGGCTACCTCGAAGTGGAAACACCAGTATTGCAATCCATCCCAGGCGGTGCCTCGGCACGTCCCTTTGTGACCCATCACAACGCCTTGGACATGCCTATGTACCTGCGCATCGCCAATGAATTGTATCTGAAACGACTGATTGTAGGCGGCTTTGACGGCGTTTACGAGTTCTCGCGCAACTTCCGCAACGAAGGCATGGACCGCACGCACAACCCTGAGTTTACCGGACTTGAGATTTATGTGGCTTATAAGGATTATCTCTGGATGATGGACTACACCGAAGCCATGATTGAGCATGTGGTGACCGAAGTATTCGGCACGCACACTGTCAAGGTAGGCGATAACGAAATCAGTTTCAAGCGTCCTTTCAAGCGCATCACCATGATAGACTCCATCAAGGAGAAGACTGGCATCGACATTACAGGCATGAACGAAAAGCAACTGCGCGATGTGTGCCGACAACTCAATATTGAAGTCAACGACGCCATGGGTAAAGGCAAGCTCATCGACGAAATTTTCGGTTCCAAATGCGAAGGCACTTACGTTCAACCGACATTCATCACGGATTATCCTGTCGAGATGTCGCCACTCTGCAAACGCCATCGTGAAAATCCCGAACTGACGGAACGTTTCGAGCTGATGGTGAACGGAAAGGAACTGGCCAACGCCTACACCGAACTCAACGACCCCATCGACCAACGGGCACGTTTTGAAGAACAGATGAAGCTGTCGGAACGCGGCGATGACGAAGCCATGTTCATCGACCAGGACTTTCTGCGCTCCCTCGAATACGGCATGCCACCCACATCAGGCATGGGCATCGGCATCGACCGATTGGTAATGCTGCTTACCGGACAGACCTCCATTCAAGAAGTGCTGCTCTTCCCCATGATGCGCCCCGAAAAAGTGAAAAAAGAAGCTACCGCCAACGATTTCATCGCCATTGGCGTGCCTCAGATATGGGCAGAAGTACTCGCCGGCAACGGATACACATCGGTTGAAATGTTGCAATCTGAAAAACCGGCAGCTCTTCGCGAAAAACTGAACGGCATCCGCAAGAAAAACAAATTGGAAACACCAGCCTTGCAGCTTGAAGACATAGAAGCCTGGATGCAACAATAACGGAAGAATACGGCTGTGTTAATCTGAAACACAGCCGTTTTTATAATCCTTCAGACTCTGAATAACAAGAAGCCCCTTTAGGAGTTTTTTTGATTATCTTTTAAACAAGTAACTGTTTAAAATTAAACTACGATAAAAATTGACGCAGGATTTTTTGACAATGACCACTAACAAAGACCCTGTCACGTAGTCACAAGTCCCATACGCAAACCAAAATGCTCATCTACTTAACTCAAGGTTAATGCTACACATTTGTATAAAGAAGAACAAAGCGTTTTTCATTTCTTGTGTCTTGCAAGATGATAACAAATAGCATTATAGGTGCTACGTATGGGTTGTTTCCGTAACATGTATTGAACGCCCCTCGACTATACACTTCCAATTTGAACTTAAGCTCTCCCGAATGCTTGGTATCACAAGACGTTCTTTCAATCCTTTTCCAAAAAATCAAAGATGCGGCGATAAAAATCGGATGCCTCGTCATAGGCGCCGTGACCTAATCCTTCATATTCATAAAGCCGACTGTTGGGAATCCGTTCATTCATCTCATAAGACGACCGAACACCGACAATCTTGTCCTCTGCTCCACAAAGAATAAACGTCGGGCATTTTATTTTTTCGATTTCCTGATATGCATCAAAATGAAGAATGGCATTTGCATTCACAAAAAACCTCTGGTATGCTTTAGGCTTTCCGATTCGTCCAAGGATGGAATAAAATTTTCGGCACTTGGTCAAACGACTTTCCGAATAGCTTTTTTCGACCATATCAATCATCAATTGCTTATGGTCCCGACACTTTGTCAGTTCAATCCAATAACGGATGTTGTCCCGCAGCATATCATTGACACGTGGGGCAGAAACCGCAAGAACAAGTTTTTCAACCATGTCGGGAAAATCAATCGCCAAATATTGAGCAATCATACCGCCTTGCGATACTCCCACCACAAATGCTTTTTCAATACCGAGTGCTTTCATTGCCTTTGCCTGATCGGCCGCCATTTCTCTAATTGAATACTCTTCGGGGAGATCGTTTTTTCGGCTGAACATATAAACCGAATACTTTTCAAAAAAACACTTATAAGGCTTCGCCATAAACAGTGCTTTTTCTTTCACAGCGGTCAATCCATCCGACAAACCGGGAAGCAGAATCAAGGGTTTTTCCCCACGCCCAAAGGAAACGTAATACATACTTGTCCTACCAACAGTTGCACATCCGTTTTTTGCATTCCACAGCATAAGCAATACTCCTTATATTTAATCTCTTTTTTACTCTGATTTACAAGCATTTGCATATTTTGAGAAAAATAAAACAAGTTGTTCTATTTCTTTTGGCTGCATATAGGTTTCCCTCTTGAATTTTTTGTATTCGTCTGTTGCATACTGGTTTGTGTACATTGCAAACATCGCCCAATCGTACAACTGCCATCCAAGTCCTCTCTCAATAGTTGCTCTGTCTATTTCTTTTTCAAACATAGGTGTTCTTCGGTGGTCTAAATATCTGAACAATATCCCC
>JBGYXG010000005.1:0-62958 GCA_041842465.1 Candidatus Limimorpha sp. | reverse complement strand
TATCAGCAGGTTGTTGCTGTTGTTTTATAAGTCTCTTTTTATCAATTGGTTAACTGCTTTTGCTTTTTAATAATTCCTTCCAACTTCAAATACCAATGAAACAATTTCGGACTTATGCTGATTAGCCTGTAAATTATTCTGTGTCTCGGATACTGGCTTACTTCTCGGTAACTCCCCCAATTCATAAGAGAGCAAACTTTTTTATAATCAAATCCATATATTTTTGCCCGTTCTGGTAGAAAGGCAGAGAAATACTCCCCGGCTATTTCACGGTAAACCACCGTTTTATCAATATCCGTTTTAGGTATAAAAAACTCCGCAAGGCGGTTGGCGATAATAATGGTATCGGTAATGCGTTTTAAATTAATGTTTTGTGTAATGCTGCCAGAACGAATACGGTATTGATATAGATAGTCGGGTATCGACTTTACCTTTTTAGCTTGATACAATGTAATGGGCGTAAAAAGATTGTCCTCGTGGTATATACCAGGCTCAAAGAACAGATTGTTCGACAGCAAAAAGTTACGCTTGTATGCTCTAAGCACTACGCACACAAAATGAAACTTACTTGTTTTTAGGGCATAACGATTGTAATATTCCCATCCCGAAATGGCTTGAATATCTATTCCCTTATCGGGTGTCTCTTGGGTACCGTCTTCAAAATATCGCTTACCATTAAAACATATAATATCTTCGTTATCAATATTTTTGTGTAGTATCTCTAAAGCGTTGTGTTCTATCCAATCGTCGCTATCGACAAACCATACATATTCACCTTGGGCTGCACGTAATCCGGCATTACGTGCCTCACTAAGTCCTTTATTTGCTTGGTTTATTGTTTTTATCTTCTTGTGTTGCCTTGCATACTCCTCCAAAATAGCCAAACTGCCGTCGGTGCTGCCGTCGTTTACGCAAATCACTTCGTAGTCAGCCTCATACGACTGTTCCAATACCGAATCCAAACACTTTCGCAGGTATTGTTCGACGTTATATACAGGGATTATTATGGAAAATTTCATTTATTACTTTTAGTTTTATAAAATACAAAATTAATATTTGTACTAAAAAAATGCAATTTTCTTATTTTTTATATTTTCGGAGGTGCATTTTTAAGACTTCTGTTTTTTATAAGGGCGGTTTAGCGATATTCTTCTATCTCCATTGCACATTCTCTTTTATAATTTTTGCCGGTACTCCAGCCACTATGCTATGCGGAGGTACATCTTTGGTTACCACCGAGCCGGCGGCTACTATGGCTCCGTCGCCAATGGTTACCCCTTTGAGAATTGTAACATTTAACCCTATCCATACGTGATTGCCTATCTTTATAGGTTGTGTAAATGCCTTGGTCGAACCAACCATCTCGTGGTCGTCGCTGTCGCGTATGGTTACATTTTCGCTAATCACTACACCTTTACCAATCTCTATTTTCTTAAAACAGCTGATATTTACATTGTGATTGATATAGCCACCTCCCAAAGAGAACTCTGCTCCTCGATTTATATAAATCTTTGCTCCCGAATATATGTCGAAACTATTCTCAACTTTTAGTGTCGCATCTTCTGCCATAAATAGATAACTTGCAAAAGGGTCGCCTTTCGACCAACTCTTGTTGATAGCTAATCTGCCGTTAGCAACATGTATTTTTGCACTTTTTGCAATATTTATACCTGTCTTGCGATGCACGACCACAAAATTTCTTTTGGGAGACTGCATTTTAAGCCACAGACGGAAAGTTTTTATGATGGAGATGTTTTTATATTTAAGCATTTGAATATAAGGGAATAGTAGTAACATAAACTGCTTAAGCCTCAAATCGAACGAATAACGCAATTTTGATACCGAACAAGGTTCTGTTTCAAGTTGTATTATGAGAGCATTTTGATAAAATCGTTTCAGTCTGGTTTTTAACCTGTCGTGGTCAAAAAACTTATCACTTTTATTTGCCTTAATTATAGCATTATACAAAGTCCTTTGCTCTTTTATGTCGTTTGTCGTACTCTCCAATGGTTTTAAGAAATTATCGACACAACGCTCACAATCGGTTGCTGAGAGAGACGGCAGACACTGTTGTAAATATCTGATTTTAATTTCTCTATCTCGAATGGCAGCTCTGTCATCGGTCTTGGTAACTTGCTCGCCGTGAATACGATAGCGGTAAAGCACTTGGGGAATGTTTGCCAAGCGGCAACCGCTTGCCACTGCCCTTGCCCAGAGGTCGTAGTCTTCGGCAGGGAATGCCTCTTGCCGGTACATTAAGCCGTGCCTATCGAACGATGATTTACGCCACATTGCCGAGGCGTGCAACACGGGAGAGTAAAAGAGCATAGTTATCTTTACATCTTCGGGATCGGGTTCACGTATCCACACCTGATTGTCGTGTCCGAACATTTCCATACCGCACGAACAGAGGTCTATGTCGGAATGAGCCTCCAGAAAATCGACTTGTGTTTGCAACCTTTCCGGCAATGAAATGTCGTCGCTATCCATACGGGCAATATATTGCCCGCGAGCCAATCGCAACCCGATGTTTAAGTTGTTGGCAAGCCCTAAGTTTTGTCCATTACGATGATAGACTATCCGTTTGTCGGCAAAGCCCTTGATAACCTCTGCCGAATTATCCGAAGAACAGTCGTCCAACACAATCAACTCAAAATCGGTAAATGTCTGGTTCAACATACTTTCGATGGCTTCAGCCACATAGGGAGTGTTGTTGTAGCAGGGCATTAATATAGAAACTAGAAACAAGGGTGCTTTCATACAAATATCTTCTTTATTTTGGGCACATGAACTGCAGCCACAGCAAGGGCTATAGTTAGTGCATACCGCCAAACGTACAAAGCCCAAACAGGCATATTAATTCCGACTAAAGCCCTAAGGTAATTGCCAAGATCCGTCTCCATTTCAAAACAATGAAAACACATAATGGCAAGCGAAATAAACCCTAAATACACCAAACTTTTTTGAAGCCATCCGATATAGCGTTTTAAGGAATCTTTGTTCAACAATTTACAAATCAAATACAAAAAACACGTTCCTCCGCAAGCTCCTATTACGTCTAAAGGATAGCGTCCCCAGTTGTAGCTGTAAATATCGAGATGTGAAATTTTAATCGCAACAAGCCACGCAAGAATTAAACATACTTTTATCCAAAGTGGCAGTTTGTTTTGCCTCAACCACCAACCGAATGCAACAAAAGGAAGGCATACTAAACCCAACGACAGACACCAAACCGAATGGGGAAACACTTTGTGCAACAGCAAAGCACCTGCCGAGAGCACAAAAGAAATGGGCAATACCCATTTTCCCCAACGTGACAAAAACAACAAAAAAGTTTTTGCCCAAAACAAAGCAAGAAGAAACCAAACTACTCCTATATTTACGGGACCAAAACCCGTTTGCAAAACGTTAACATCCGCCCAAAACAGCGACATTAGCTTTCGAATTGCCGGAGTAAAATCATTTTGGGCAAAACCATTAAAGCAAAAGAACATGAACGTCAGCATCGTAGTAAAAACAAAAGGCGGCACTAAACGTTTAAAATAGTGTTTTACGATTGTAAAATCATTTTGCCCATCGGCATAGGATTTTGAGAAATAACCGGCAATGATAAAAAACAAAGGCATGTGAAACGAATAAACGATAAAACGCTTTTCAAGCGGTATTTCCCAGGCATGCCCTATCATAACCAGCAAAATGCCGATGCCTTTCATCGTATCGAAAGTCGTGTCACGCTTCACTACCTTTTGCCTCATTACCGTTTACAAATTACATGTTTGGAACATTTGTAATGTAGCCCGCCGTGGCGTGTTCTCGGGAAATTATCTTTGCCGGATTTCCTATAACAATGGAATGAGAGGGAACATCAACATTCACATACGCCAGTGGTGCGATTAATACGTCATCGCCAATGGTGATATTACCCACAATTACCGCATTGGAACCCACCCACACATAATTGCCCAACGTAGGACAACCCGCCCTGGGCCCACGACTTGCTATGCCAATGGTAGCGCCATGTGATATGGTACAATAATCCCCCATTACTACTGCGTTATTAACAGCAATGTCTCCATAATGAACAATAAGAAAACCTTTCCCTATTTTCGTCTTCCACCCAATCTGAATACCCGTCAACAGGCATGAACGTCTTAACAACAAGCGGGATAGCAGCTTAAAACGGCTTTTCTGATACCAACGCAACAGAAAAACGTGCCGAAATTCCAATTTGAACAAGGCAGTTTTCAACAGAGCCATCATGCCCTTCTTCCTATTAAAACGGAATAAATCCTCCGCAATGATCTTGTCCATCTATAAATTTTCTAATTAGGTTGTTTGATATATTTTCGAAACAACATATACGGACTATCACCAACACGAATACTTCCTCCGTAGCCGAGAGCAGCCGTTTTGTAACCCGCCTTCCGTACCTCCGCCGCTATTCTTGCGTCAACAAAGCTATGCGGATAGGAAAAATGAATCACCTTGCAGTTGAGCTTGTCAGAGATATGGCACGCCGAAAACGCTATCTCACGCCTCAACTCCTCGGAATCGAGCTTGGTCAGATCGGGATGAGAAACGGTGTGCGATCCTACGGTACACAAACCGCTTGCCACCATCTCCTCCAGCATCTGCCATGACAGTACAAGTTCATTCAATCTATCTTCATATTGGGGATAGACATGGGGAAACAATTCATCAAAACAGGCAAGCGGCATTTTCCCCGCATTGTAAATACGGTCCATCAGGCTTTCAAACAATTGCTGTTTCTGTTCCTTTGTACGACAGACATGCTCCGTGCCATCGCCAAGCACCACAACATCTTTTTCACATATCAACACGTCCATCGCCATCCACCATAATTTTGCCATTTTATCCGGGAAATCCGATGTCAGATAAACGGTGAAAGGTACCTGATATTTGCAAAAAAGCGGAAAGGCATTGTGATAAATATCGGCAAAACCGTCATCGAAACTGACATTAACCAACTTCCTTCTTTTCACAGAGTACGAGAGCCGTGATTTTGCAAATATGGTATCAACGGTAGTAAATTCATAGCCGTTTTTCTTATAGTCTAAAATAAGCTTTTCCAAATAGTCGGGCGTGATTTCCAACTCCCTATTACTATCAAAAACACTCCGAACAGGAACAACACGATGCAAGCACCACACCTCTCCCACAACCGGATGCAGTAGCTTACTTATTTTTCTCTTTATCTTGCTCAAATAATTCGACATCATTTATTGGACAAAACCGCTTTTTTAATAAACTTCTTAAACTTCTTGTATTTTTTATAAACAGGCAATAAGCCTAATTTGTCGAAAAAGAAGCTCATTCGCTGGGTTCGGGTCCATTTGTCACTCTCCCATGTAGCCGCATTATGATGATACGAAACCGAGAAATCGGGATTCGGCGAGAAAGCATAACCAAAGATACCAGTACCATAAACAACCATATTTTTATCCAACTGCTGAGTTTTATCCATATATCGGAAACCGTATTTCGTAGCATAACGGGCTACGAGACGATCATTGTTGACATGCTGTCGGTAGTTTAAAGCAAAGTCGTCAGAAGCTGCTATAGCATTGTAATAGTCGCGAAGTGCCACTATCATTTCTTGATTTGGCACACTTCCCATTGTAGAGGTAAGCATCTCTAAGCGAGGCACATCCCGTGTCGGGTCTTTGGCAGTAAAATCGGGATTGAGATATTGCTCGACGATATTTTCCGTTTCAAACTCGTTGTAAAGCTCTATAGCAGAAAAAAAGTCAGAATACAGAAATTCATCGAATTTACGGAAAACCTCCACATCGGTATCCAAATAGACGCCACCGTATTTGGCCAACACGTTGTATCTACAAACGTCCGAAGCAAGGGCGTACTTCTTCACATTGCAGGCACACTTGGCTAAAGGGTACTTGTCCAAATCAAAAGTGTCTTCGTCCCAGCGCATGATTTTATAATCGGGCATAATCTTCTGCCACCCCTTTATGCAATCCCTTTGTGATTTTGGCATTAAGCCCCTGCCGAACCAGCAATAATGAATGATTTTAGGTATCATGATAACATCCAGTTACTTAATCAATACTAATATCACAAGAACACATTGTCAATCAATGCATTAAAACACCATCAAGCTTACGATTTATAACACAAAATTTCCTGACTTCGTCAATGCGCCACCCAAAATTAATTTTCTTCATTAAGCATGTCAAAAAGCGGTTTGACAGCTCGGTGTTTATCGGTCAGGAATAGGGTCTTGGTGTACAGAAGGCCGTTTTCGGGTAGTTTAATCCGTATCGTGGTGATGGTCTTTGCGGCATCAAGCACATGCCCTACGCTCATTTTGATGTCCTTTATCATTATGATGCGCTCAAGTTCCTTGTACACCTTATATGCGATGAAACAGATGCAGACATGAACCTCAATCCTTCTTTCCGTGAAGTGAAACATCGGCCGCATCTCCAGTGTCCCCCTTGATATGCGGAATGCGCGCTCTACGGTCCAAAGGCTGCGATATTCTTCGATGACCCTGTCCGCGCCGAGCTCCGTATTTGTGACGTAGCCCTTCAGTCCGTCCCATCTTGCGTCTTCCGCAATCCTGTCTTCGCTGATGACCACTTCCACATCCTTGCTTATCTCGAGGAACTTGTTATAGCCGCGTTTATTGATCTGCTGCTTTGTCAGGTGTCCGCTCTTGTAGGCCTTGCGCAGCCGCTCAACGCCACGGGATCTGTTGTAGCCGTCCTTTTTTGCACGCTTGTCGGAACAGCTCACCATGAGACGTTCCCCGTTGCCACGGCTGTATTCGTGGCATGTCCCGTCCGTCTTCTCAAGCGACAGTATCCAGTCCTTGACGGTTTTGTTCTCGCCTTTGATTCTTGCACCGATCACGTACTTGTAGCCGGCCTGCCGCAGCAAGGTGACATTGTCCCGGTTCATAAGCCTGGAATCCGCCACGACAACGAAGTCTTTGCCAAGACCGTACCGCTGCCTGAAGTTCGATCATGGGTATCATGGTGAACCCTTCATACTGGCTGCCGTTGATGAGAACATTGTCTATGTTGTTCACCAGGCGTTCTGTTTCTTCGAGTTCACGTCGTTTCCTGCCTTCAAAATCGAGTTCCTGCTGACCGCCGCAAGTGCGGATACAGCTTTCAGCCCTATCGCATAACGCATTTACTTCGTCCTGAGACGATGAAGTGCCGAAAGCCCTTATCTCCTTGTAGCGACCGCTGCTTTTGCTCACAACAACCACGCTTGTGGTGCCCGAACGGTTCTTCTTTTTGCGTACATACATGGCGCAAAGGTAGTCTCATTTTCGCTTGCGCCACCCAAAAACACAAAAATATTTTACATATATAGCTGTTTATCAATATGTAACATATAACAACATGAACAAGGTGATGAAGTCAGGAAAAGACTAAGGTAGGGTACTTTCAGATATTCACAAAGAGCCTTTTCTAACTCCTGATGATAATGCCCATTATTTGTAATCCACTTTCGCTGCCAAATATCTTGCAAATAAGGCATAAACTCTTTTAAAGGCGGAAGTAGTGGAATGGTAACTGTATTTTTTCTATTCACAATTTAAATCACGATCAATACTGTCAAGATTTTTTCAAAAAACGTGGTAGCAAGTGTGGGATCACGATAACCACAAGAAACTTCCAAACAAATGACGACGCCAATCGATTAATAAAGGTTCTAATTGCATAGGATCCGGATGTTCTAATCACATGTAGATAAACTTCCTGTCTTTATCCCCCGAATCATGTTGATTTGCGATAAAAATATCCGTCTGCCTCTGTCTCCGGCAAAGGTATAAAAAACTATTTTATGACAAAAATAACAAAATGTTTACGCATCTGATTTTTTTTCCACATGAACAAGGCATTTGGGGCGACAAACAGACGTTTTTAACGCATTTACCTCGTTATAAACATTGCCAAAATGTTTTTTGTCTATTAAAACATCAAAATACAAGTTCGAACTCTCTGTAGCGAAATTTTTCACATTGATATCGGCCACATCAAACACAACCTTGTATTCACCATTTGAGAGTGTGTAGGGCGGTATTGTAAATACAAATTCATATACACCATTCTCTAATGTTGTAATATTATCAATATCGTTATAGTCCGACCTGACAATGGGATACCCATAAACACTATATATATTAAAACCAACAACCAAACAACTGATCAACCCAAAAATTCTAACTTGCATTTTTATTGTTATTTCCGATGATGGGAAGAAACAGCTTATATCGTTGGAAAGGACTTCTGCTCTTTCCAAATGCAATACCTCCTTAGATAGTCCATCAGTAACATATAATTGTTTTTTGACGATTGCCTTTTGATATTCCATAACCGTTTTATTTATAGAATCCATAAAAGCTATCTGCCCCTTATCCAACAAGATACCCTTTTTGCACAACTGCTGCATACTTCCCATATTATGACTCACAAACAGCACCGTTCTTCCTTCTCCTTTACTGACATCCTGCATTTTGCCTATGGCTTTCTTTTGAAACTCGGCATCGCCCACCGCAAGCACTTCGTCCACAACAAGAATCTCGGGATCCAAATGGGCGGCCACGGCAAAACCCAGCCGCACCATCATGCCCGAGGAATAGCGTTTCACGGGGGTGTCGATATAGCGCTCACAACCCGAAAAATCGATGATTTCATCCAACTTGCTCTTGATTTCATGCTTGGTCATGCCCAAGATGGCACCATTCATATAGATGTTCTCCCTGCCGGTCATCTCTGGATGGAACCCCGTCCCCACTTCAAGCAAAGAACCGATACGACCCCTCGCCTTGATGCTACCCGTCGTGGGCCCTGTCACCCTTGATAATAATTTCAGCAAGGTGCTTTTCCCTGCTCCGTTTCTACCAATGATTCCTACTACTTCGCCTTGTTCCACCTTAAAGTTGATGTCTTTCAAGGCCCAGACATAGTCGCTATCAGCAGCCGCAGAACGGTCGTTTACCGAACCTATTTTCAGATACGGGTCCTCTTTGCGTAAAATGTTGACGGCCCACCAACGGTTGAGGTCGTGGCTCAAGGTGCGTGTGGAGATTATTCCAAGACGGTATTGTTTGGAGATATTTTCAAATTCTATTGCGATCATTTTGTTATTTAAGTGTTTAAGCGTTTGTACAGGCTTTTGTTTAATGCGTTTAATCTATTCGCCACTCTACCTGTCTCTAGCCTCCATCATGAAACACGTAAACTCTTTAGGCCGGGCTTTCAAAATGGTTCTCAACACACGTCGCGTATGTCCGGAATGGTTAAAAGTGAGATGAAGGGTAGGGAGCAATCATAAATGATTATTTCTTAATAATATACGGCATTGTCATTTCTCTCCTTACAAATCTTCTCATGAGAATCATCACCCACATTCAACGCGCCTTTTTCTTGTAACAATGCTGTCAGCTTTACTGTGCCACATTGGATGGAAATGAAACAATCACACTGAGCCATCAAAGCCAAATCCTCATGCGAGGTTTTTCCTTTCATCAGAACAAAAAGATTATCTCCACACAAATGTATCATAATCTACTCAACCCGATTTCATTCCGTCAGAAAAAACAGGAGCGTCAAATGACTACTCCTTTTCCTGTTCCCATTTCAATAGTCTTCTTAATCCCTCCCGGAATTCACAAAAGAATAATCACCGATAATACCAAGTAATTTATCAGTATCCAGTTCAAATCTTGACACATCAAATTTTGAGGATTCTCCATATGACCAAGTAAATGTTGGGAGCAATCTACGAATGTGATTTAAAACATCATCTACCGATGCCAAAGACCCACTACCCACATTAATAATCTGATTCACGACACCTTTTTCTATCAGCATAAACAAAATCGTCACAAAATCCGACACATAGATATAGTCTTTTATGGCACGCCCATTTCCCCAGACGGTAAAAGTATCATGTGATAAAGCTGCATCCATGGCCACATTACACACACCTTGTTGCTTGGAATAATGATAGGGTCCGTATGGGTTGGACAATCGCACTATTAATGGCCTCAGATTATATAATTCAGCGTATTGCATCAGATATTTCTCAATAGCTAATTTAACAACGCCATAAGAACTAATTGGAAAAACATCCTCTGTTTCTTTATGTTTCTCCCTTTTCGCATCACCATATATTGCTCCTCCAGAAGAGAAATAGACAATGTCGTTCACCCCGTTTCTAACCATACAATCAAGCAAATCAATGGTTGGAATAAGATTCGATTCCACATCATACCGAGCATTCAAAGATAAGGCCGGTACTGTAGTGCTCAGGGAATGGATTACCAAATCAAAAGCATTTTCCGCAAAAATTTTCTTTAAAAACACAGAATCAGAAAAATCACCGGAATACGATCGAAGAACACACTCAAAATTCAAATTTGAACGGTTTGTTGGAAATTTATCCATCACCACAACCTGATAATGGTTTTTCAAATTATCCTCAATGTGTTTCAGCACATTCATACCCCAAAAACCATAGCCTCCAAGCAGTAAAATTGTCTTCATCTTAACCGTATTAATTTCCGAAATACATATCCAATTGGGATTTCTTTTTCGCATGTACACTTCTATATGACGAATACAGACCAAAAAGGATACGGGAGCGGCACACTATCAAGAGTAAAACAATAACTTGTTTTTTGTTATTTTTTAAATACTCCAATGTCCGCCTCCTATTCTTAGTGTTTACCCCTGAACGATATCCGATTGTATTATGTGCGTATAGAATATCCGATTCGGTAATCCGGGTGCGCTGGTATCCCGGCTTAGACAATACAAACGGATTTTGGGGAATTCCCATCAAACTCACAGGCATGCAAAGGTATTTCATCTACACCGTATCCATAAAGCTTTTCTGCACCCTGTTAAAAATCATGATGCCCAAGGCCAGCAGCACCAACATAAAAACGAAGCTGTAAGCAAGCCAACGCCAACCAACGAAATCGCCGCAACCCAAAAAACCGTACTTAAATGTTTCGATAACAGGTGTAACAGGATTGAGACACATTAGTTTATGGACCGGAATACCGCACCAAAACATGCCATTGGTCTTGGAAAGGGGGTAAACAATCGGCGTGGCGTACATCCAAAGTTGCACAACGAAAGAAAACAGCACCTGCAAGTCGCGATACTTGGTGGTCATGGAAGAAATAAGGATGCCAAAGCCCAAGGCAAGGCCAGCCAGCATCACTACCAAAACAGGGAACAGAAGGGCGTGCCACGTAAAGTAGGCACCCGAATCCCCAATAACAGCATAAATCCCATAAACAAAGCCAAAGAAGCCTAACTGTATGGCGAAACGCAAGAGGTTGGCCAGCACATCGGAAATCGGCATGGTAAGCCTTGGAAAATACACCTTGCCGAAAATTCCGGCATTGGTAACGAAAGTATTCGAGGTCTTTGTCAAACAATCGGCAAAATACTGCCACATGCAAGTCCCCGCCAAATAAAACAACGGTCTGGGCACACCGTCCGTAGGAATACCTGCAATACCACCGAAAACAATCATATACATAATGACTGTCAATGCGGGCTGAACGACATACCACACCGGACCCAAAATGGTCTGTTTGTATTGCGTGATGATGTTTCGCTTGATAAAAAGCGAAATCAAATCCCTATAATCCCACAATTCCTTCAGGTTGACCTCGAACAATTTGTTTCGAGGCTTTATGACCGTAGTCCAATCTTCGCAGTTAGCCATATCCTTTTGGTATTTAGTCAATAACATATAACAACACGCTTACCTTAGAGTCTTTTTCAACATAAATTACAACACGGAATAAAGGATAAAGGAAACATGAGTCTTAACAGATATCTCATTTACAGCACGAACACCTTTCACATTGACCGACTTTAAAGTAGCTAGCATAATTACACATCTCAAACCGGCAAACAGCTTCGCCATCTGAGTCACAGTGATAATTTGCTAAAATCCTTTATTCCAAATTATTATATGGCTCTTGGTTCCATACATGCCAAAACTCACATGCATTTAATGAACTGCAAAAATACAACTCTTTCCTTTTCCAAGCAAGAAAAAAAGCACTTTTTTACAATAACATTATAATAATGCCCAAAACCCTTTCTCTTGCTTGTAAACACAACGCCCAAACCGGAATAACAAATCATTCACAACATAATGATTTTCAATAATTACGATGATCTTTTGCGACGAAACACAATATTAGTGACAATGCACCAAAAATATTTCCAATCGGTACAGAACGGATGCTTGAGATAGCTTTCAATGTATTTCCTTTCACTTTCCTGTATTTCTTCCAATGTTTCAGGCATATCCTTGTAATAAGGCGGCAACATTCCCGGTTTTAGAAGCACCCTCATCTTCTGTAGTTCGGGGGAATACAAATTGAAATACTGCTGACTCAGCGGTCGCACACCCACCAATTTCATCTGCCCCTTAAAGATGTTGATGAACATTGGCCATTCATCAATCCAGAGACGACGAAGAATCCTTCCCCACCCCGACACACGAAAGTCATCCTTGAACTTACCTCCATTTTTCAGCTTGTTATTTTCATAGACATACTGCTGCAGAAACTCGGAATAAGCGTACATGGTGCGCAATTTATACACATAGAACAACTCACCGTCCTTACCCACTCTTTTGAGCTTGATGAAATAGCTGTAAGTATGAGGGTCTATGCAAGGTTTACGTTCCTTTCTCGCAATCACCATATAGCGGTCATGCACATATCGTTCGGCCACCACACCGAAGCCGCAATAATAGAGTCGTCCCAACACCTCCGACCGGGGATAGACTTTCTTTACTCTCTTCGTGCAACGGTAATAAAAGCGCCGGGTCAAATCTAATTTGGGAAAAACTCTATTCCAGATGAAGTCAAGGAAGAAAACGATGTGGGCAATCCATCTCGGATACTTACTGTATATTTGCACCTGGTGCTTTTTTGAAGTGTCGAAGCCGCACACAAAATAACCTCCATCCTTCAACTGAAGGTTCGCTTTTCGCAGATAGCGGTTCAGATAACGCAGGTTATTCAAATGGTTTTCTGCAAGAATAGTATCCGCTTGTCCCTCTTCTATTCGAGCACATTGTGAAGCAAAGTCGTTAAGCCATTTCGATCGTTCTTGGCTGCGAGGTTCCATGATCTTTGCAATCAGCTCGCGAAGTTCCTCCGGAGGATTTTCGAATTTAAAAAAGGGGGCGTGTTTTGTCTCTTCCTGCGACAAATACGCCATGGCTTCTTCGTAGTTGTCGCGATAGGTTAGTCCTTTGAGTAGTTTCATAAACGGTTCTTTTTGGTTTCATATATTACAAATGCTTCTTCACTTCACGGCAAATCAGGTCTTGGTCGGTTTCGGAAAGATAGGGATGGATAGGGAGCGAGATAACGGTCCGGCTCAGGCGTTCTGCCACGGGGCAACGGTTATCGTCGGGGTTCAAATAGCTGAATGCCGTCTGTTTGTGCATGGGTATGGGGTAATAGATGGCCGTAGGAATATCAAGCGCTTTAAGAGCCTCCTGCAAGGGCGCTCGCTGGCTGGCATCGCTCAGCTGCAAGGTATATTGCGCCCAGCTTGAGCAATATCCTTCGGGCACTACGGGTGTTTTGACCACATCGGACAACAACGCGGTATAGCGTTGTGCAATGCGGTTGATGTCTTCCAATTCATAGTCTTTGAAAGCCTTCAGCTTCACTTTCAGGATGGCAGCTTGCAGGCTGTCCAAGCGCGAGTTCATGCCAATGCGCACGTTATCGTAGCGATCGGAGCCTTTGCCATGGATATGGATGGATTCGGCCAACTGCGCCCATTCTTCATTGTCGGTAAACATGGCACCTCCATCACCGTAGCAGCCCACCGGTTTGGCAGGGAAAAACGATGTAGCGCCCATATCGCCAAAGCTGCAAGCCTTCTTGCCCTTCAAAGTGCCGCCAAAGCCCTGTGCTCCGTCTTCAAGCAACTTCAGCCCATAGCGGTCGGCGATGGCGCGTATGGCGTTGAAATCGGCGGGAAGTCCAAACAAGTCAACGACAATAATAGCCTTGGGCCGCCATTTTCCGGCAGTCAAAGTTTGCTCGATTTTCCGTTGCAAGTCGGCTGGTTCCATATTGAAAGTATGGGCATCCACATCGACAAATACCGGTGTAGCGCCCTGCATGGCGATGACTTCGGCGGAAGCAAAGAAGGTGAAACTCGGCACAAACACGGCATCACCCGGTCCGATGTTCCACACCTTGAGCGGAATCAAAAGCGCGTCAGTGCCGCTATTGCAGGCGATGCAATACTTCATGCCCACATAATCGGCAAACTGCTGTTCCATTTCCTTGATAGCAGGCCCCATCACAAAGGCACCCGATTCCATGACCTCGGCAATGGCTTTGTCCATTTCGGGTTTCAGGGCCTCGTATTGTTTCTTTAAATCTCTAAATTGCATATTTCGCTTTTTATCTTCTATTTCATTTTGATGGCACCGTTTAGCACCCATCCTATTCTATTTCCATTCCGTCAATGCGGAAAATCCTTTCACTATCAGGACCGTTGCGTAAGCTCGCCGTTGACCTCGACATAATGCCGGCCACAAGAGCAGGTCAGCGTATTATCCAGTTTGACACCGCACTCGCACACCCATCCGATTTGCCGTGCCGGAACGCCGGCCATCAGCGCATAGGGCTTCACGTCTTTGGTTACCACAGCTCCTGCCGCTATCAATGCACTGCGCCCCACCGTATGTCCGCAAACCACCGTGCAGTTGGCTCCCAAAGATGCGCCTTCCTCAATACGTGTCTTTGCATAAACACCATGCACGGGAAAATGAGCGCGAGGCGTTGAGACATTGGTAAATACGCAACTCGGTCCACAAAACACATTGTCCTCAATTTCAACACCTTCGTAAATAGACACGTTGTTTTGCACCCGCACGCCATTGCCGATCCTGACATTGTTGCCCACGTTGACATTCTGCCCCAATGAACAGTTTTCGCCAATGACAGCACCGCTTTGCACATGACAGAAATGCCATATTTTCGTTCCATTCCCTATGGTCACATCATTATCGACATAGCTGCTTTCATGCACAAAGTAATTGTCGCTTTTCATATTTCCTGTCTGAGGATCCATTTTCTTTTCCATATATCATTACCCTTTCATTCCCAGCCCGACGCCAACACATCGGCAATATGAATCACCTTGATGGGCAATCCTTGTTTATTAATATAAGCCTGTTGGTGCATAAGGCATGATAAGTCGGTCGAAACGATGTATTCGGCTCCGGTATTCATGGCATTGCGCACCTTGTGACCGGCCATGCCTTCCGACAAGGTCGGGTGATTGGCTTTAATATTGATTTCCGCGCCACAGCAAAGCTCCGTCTGCTTCATTTCGACCCATTCAAGCCCCTTGACTTTTGAAAGTAGCTGACGTATCTCGCTGCCAAGCCCAAGACCTCGTAAAGCGCCACAACTATCGTGAACCGTCACCTTATGCAGAAATTCCGCCCCAAAGTCATCGTAATGCAACACGTTGACAAGGAAATCGGTAAGCTCGTATATATTATCGACTAACTTCTTGAAATTCAAATGATTTGCAGTATTGAAAAAAAGTTCCGAGAAACGTTCCTTGACGTATGCAACACATACTGCCGTAGGGGCCACAACGGGATTGTCGCCTGTGAAATCACACAGGAACTTATCGCCCAACTCCTTGGCGTCGTCAATGTATCCGGCATTGTAGGCAAAACGACCGCAGCAGGTCTGTTCGGGATTGTAATCAACTTCTACTCCTGCACGGCGCAACACCTTCACCGTGTTTTTTGCCGTTTCAGGATAAAACTGGTCGATATAACAAGGGATGAACAGATCAACTGACATTTCTAATCTTAATTTTTCGCTGCAAAAATAGGATTTTCCTTTGAAAACAATGAGTAATATGATATTAATGTGTTTGGGCAGATTTTAATTTTTACAATAACATGTTAATATTCAAATAAATAACATTCATCACCCAACAAAAAGGTTTTGAAGCATTGAGAAACGGAATTTCCAAACAAAGGAAAGTTTCTTCTATTCGATCAATACCAATGATGAAGAGATCCTGGATCAAGTCCAGAATGACGGATACTGATGAGGATGGTCAACTCAACGAAAAATCCTCACGCAGAAAACGCAGAAATATTTGGCACCTAATTCATCAACAGTTCGACATCCATTCTCCCATAGTCTTTCCGCACCCCGATGCGGAATCTCCCGATAAGGGTATCATGCCACATAGCATCCATGAAGGGCTTATTTTTTCCGCTGCCGCGCGATTCCACGCGTGGACCTTAAAACCCTATTACCACGCAACACAATCGCACGGCAGCAAGAGATTTCTGAATGAAGTTCAGACTGACTAGTTACGATTAAAACAAGACTGCATCCATCCCGCTGTGACTGTCATTCCTGTTTTGCGCAAGTCTTCCCAATAGTTGAGATACGACTTCATCACCACGTCAGGATTGTCAATGGCAATGGCACCGAGCACCATGGACAACGGGGCAAGAGCCATGGCAATGCGATGATCTCCGTGTACATTGATGCGCAACGGCAGCTCCATGGAATAGTGTGGCAAGCTACGAGGTGACTTGTCAAGACGGATGCCGGGCATCAGGTGAATTTCATGCGTCCCCATTCTTTCAATGCGCGTTCCGAACTTGCCAAGCTCCGCCGCCATGGAATCGATGCGGTTCGATTCTTTCATGGCAAGATTAGAAAGCCCTGTGAACACGGCGGGTATTTGCAATCCGGCGCAAATGGCGGCTACAGTCGGAAACAGGTCGGGAGTAGCGGCGAAATCGAACTGAAAGGCTTTGGCTTGTGCGACCCTTTTGGTCAGACGCACTCCCAAATCGCTGATCTCGGATTGCACGCCGAAAGACTCGGCTAATTTCGCCATAACAGCATCACCATGAGCCGTTTGCGTATCAAGATGACGAAGAAAGATGTCGCAATCGTTGCTCAAAGCCGCGATTTCGTACCAGTAGGAAGCCGAACTCCAGTCTGCCGGCACTGCATAAGGACGTGCCAAGTAAGGCTTGGGCTGCACGGTTACCAAGCGGTCGTCACGTTTCACGTCAGCACCAAAATGGTTCATCAGTTCAATGGTCATGTCGAGATAGGGCAAGGAATTGAGCACGCCGTCAAGATGAAGGCGCAGTCCCTGTTCCATGCAAGGTGCCGCCAAAAGCAATGACGATGCGAACTGACTGCTGCGGCTCATGTCGATATGGACTTCGGCACCGCTCAGATCCACTCCCATAATGCGCAATGGTACCGCTCCTTGACGCTCCGCATATTCTATCTTTGCCCCAAGTTTGCGCAAGGCTTCTACCAACGCCCCGATAGGGCGTAGCCTCATGCGTTCGTTGCCGGTCAGCAACCACTGCCCTTTCTTGCCGGCAAGGTAGGTGGTCAAAAAACGACATGCCGTGCCGTCCAAACCGCAGTCCAAAGTCTGCAAGGTGTCAGGGTTTGCCTCGGCAATATCATGCAGCAAGGACTGAAGGAGGCGTGTGTCGTCCGAAACGGACAGGTTTTCCAATTCAACGGTGAATCCTCCATAAGCGGCAATCATGAGGGCGCGGTTGCTTTCGCTTTTTCCGCCTTCAATCTGTACCTCACAGCGGACGGGCTTGTTGGGGGGCAGCACAAGCATGGGTTTTGGGGTGGCAATTTCAGTATTCATATCTTCATGAATTTTTGTAATTCCAACAGTGCCGACTTGATGGTTTCCGCATCCACAGCTACATCTATTACCGGTTGTCCCAACGCTTTCAGCAGTACAAACCGCACTTCTCCGTCACGGTTTTTCTTGTCGCAAGAAGCGAGGGCTGCAATCGCTTCAAGATCGCCTTCGTTGAAACCGCACCTGACGGATGCAAAATCACGCCGAAAAATGTCCCTATAGGCATCAAGCACCTCCGGCGCAAGTCCGCAAAGCCGCACCGAAAGCCATAAGGCGGCATACATGCCCAAGGCGACCGCTTCGCCATGCAGCAGAGGTTGATCGGTATGCATCGACCGGCTTTCGATGGCATGTCCCAGGGTGTGGCCAAAGTTAAGTATTTTGCGGCGACCTTGTTCATAAGGATCTTCGTTGACCACGCGCCACTTCACCATAGCCGCCTCTTGAATATGAAGCACATAGTTTCCGGTATCAGCATCCAACAAGTCGGGCTGGGCGATGTACCCGTATTTAATCATTTCCGCCAATCCGGAAAGGCGTTCCCGCTGCGGCAAGGTTTTCAGAAAATCGGGGCAAAGAAACGCTCCTTTCGGAAAATAAAAGCTGCCAATCTGGTTTTTCAAGCCCTCAAAATCGATTGCCGTTTTGCCACCTATGGCCGCATCGATCATGGCCAGCAGCGTTGTCGGCACGTTGACATAACCGATGCCACGCTGGTAGCACGAAGCGACAAATCCACCCAAATCGCTGACCACGCCGCCACCGAGATTCACCATCACCGAATTGCGGTCGGCATGGTGTGTGAGCAACGCTTTCCACAGGGCTTCGGCTTCACGCAAGCTCTTGTGCGATTCCCCCGAAGGGGTCTCCAACAAAACATACGAAACGCCGCAAAGCCGCTCAAACAATGGCAAACAGCAACGGCGCGTATTGTCATCCACCAACACAAACACTTGGCTGGCTTCCGACAACACTGTTTTCAGTTCGGCAACGGTCAAAAACGGATTGGCGTTCATTTCTGTTGTATTTCGGTTCTTGCTACGTTGGCTTCAAACGCTTTGCACGATTTCGCAACTGATGATGCGGCTTTCGTCCGACGATCCAATCTGAATGTCGATCCTAACGTATTGATCCGGCATCAGCGATTCTATCATTTCGGGCCATTCCAACAGACAGAGGTTGCCACTGTAGAGATAGTTCTCGTAGCCAATGTCAAACACTTCTTCTATTTTTTTAATACGGTAAAAATCAAAGTGATAGATAGATTCTCCTGCATTTGTCCTGTATTCGTTGATGATGGCGAAAGTCGGGCTGGTCACTTCATCGGCGACCTCTAACTTGTGACACAAATTCTTGATGAGTGTTGTCTTTCCGGCCCCCATCGAACCAAAGAAAGCGAACACGGAGCTTTTTTCACGCAACGAAATCAGGTGATCCGACACCCGAGAAAGCTCGTCTATCCCATTGATTTCAAATGTTTTTCGATTCATTTACATGGTGTTTTTCCGAGCAAATATAGCAATTTCAATGCAAGAAATGGCGGTTGTGATTTTTTTGTTATAATATAATTGTTATAAAAAATCGCAACCGCCAAGTCATCAATACGAAAATGCTTATTACTTCGATTTGAGGTATATCACCGGGATGAGCATTTCGTTCATGGAGATACCGCCGTGCTGAAAGGTGTTGCGGTAATAATTGACGTAATAGTTGTAGTTGTTCGGATAGGCGAAAAAGTCGTTGGAACCGGCGAACACGTATGACGTACTGAGGTTGAGCCGTGGCAGGAACAGTTTTTCGGGATCTTTGGCCTCATACACCTCCTTGGGATTGTATTTCAGGTTGCGTCCGTACTTGTAGCGCAGGTTGGTATTCACTTCGCGGTCGCCAAGAATGCGCACCGGGTTCTTTACATAGGTGGAGCCGTGGTCAGTGGTGATGACCATGCGGCAGCCTTTTTCCGCGATAAATCGAATCATGTCGAACAGGCTGGAATGCTCGAACCACGACAGCATCAGCGAACGATAGGCTTCCTCGTCTTCAGCCAGCTCACGAATGATTTCCATCTCGGTACGGGCATGTGAAAGCATATCGACAAAATTATAGACAATGGCATTCAGCTTGTTGGGCATGAGGTCGGCCATCTGTTCGAATAGTTTTTTGCCGCCTTGCAAGTTCAGCACCTTGTTGTATGAATAGCGGATGTTTTTCCCAAAACGACGCAACTGTTCGCCCAACAACTCACCTTCATACTGGTTTTTCGTACCTTCATCGTCTTCATCCACCCACCATTTGGAATAACAGCGACGGATTTCGAGCGGCATAAGTCCGGCGAAGAGGGCGTTGCGCGCATATTGTGTCGTTGTGGGGAGTATGCTATAATATATGGCATCGTCATCAACGTGGAAATAATTCTCGATAAGCGGCTGGATGGCTTTCCACTGGTCGTAGCGCAGGTTGTCTATCACGATGAGGAACAGCGGTTTGTCGTCGTCATCAAGACGTGTCAGCACCTTATCGCGCACCACGGTATGCGACATGATGGGTTTTTCGGATTTTCCCTGTATCCAGTCGTAATAGTTGCGTTCGATATAGCGCGTAAAGATATTATTGGCTTCTTGTTTCTGTTCGGCGAGAATGCTCTTAATGCCTTCGTCGGTGGATTTCTGTAGTTCCAATTCCCAGCGCACCAAATTCTTATATACTGTAACCCATTCCTCGTAGTTCAGTTTGTTGTTGAGATCCATGCTGATTTTGCGGAAATCCTGCTGATAGCCCATTGACGACTTTTCGTTGCGCAGCTTGCGGTTTTCAAGGTTGCGTTTCAGCGAAAGCAGAATCTGGTTCGGGTTCACCGGCTTGATCAGATAGTCGGCGATATTGGAGCCGATGGCTTCTTCCATGATGCGTTCTTCTTCGCTCTTGGTGATCATCACTACAGGAAGATTGGGAAAATCGCGTTTGATGGCTTCCAAAGCCTCCACGCCCGAAATACCGGGCATCTGCTCATCGAGGAAAACAATGTCGAAGGGCCGTTCATGTACCCTATCAATGGCATCGGATCCGTTGTTGACGGCAACTACCTCGTAACCTTTCTGTTCCAGAAACAGGATGTGCGGCTTCAACAGATCAATCTCGTCGTCCGCCCATAAAATTGTAGTCTTTTCCATTCTTTCAAAATTTAATACACAAAAAAGTAGAGGTGTCACCAATAGGCTGCATTTTTTCGTTTACAGAAGTTTTTTCTCACGAAGTGATAACGCAAAAATCGTGCATTTGTTATACAAAGCCCATCATTGCAGAAAAAAAATTGTGCTTTTTTTGCTATTTTTGCGGATTATTCCATTCAAACACGAACAAAATGACTGTGGTTTTGAACAAGAAAAAGATTTTCAACGATCCGATTTATGGCTTTGTGACCATTCCGGACGAAATGCACTTCGAAATCATAGAACATCCTTATTTTCAAAGGCTTCGCCGCATCAAGCAGGTGAGCCTGACCACTATGGTCTATCCGAGTGCCAACCATACGCGATTCGCCCATAGCCTCGGCACCATGCACCTGATGCGTCACGCCATCCATTTGCTGCGCGGAAAGGGCTACGACATCAGCGATGAAGAGCTACGCAGTGCTTCCATTGCCATTTTGCTGCACGACAGCGGCCACGGACCATTTTCGCACGCCTTGGAGAATAGAATTATGCGCTGCACCTCGCACGAAGAGCTTTCTTTGTTGGTGATGCAACACCTCAACCAAGAACTGAACGGTTGTTTCGACGAAGCCATAGCGATATTTAACGGCACCCATCCGAAGAAATTCCTGACCAAACTCATTTCCAGCCAGTTGGATGTCGATCGCATCGACTACCTGAAACGCGACAGTTTCTTTACCGGCGTGACAGAAGGCAGCATCAACGCCGAACGGCTGTTGGACATGATGGAGATTGTGGATAACGACCTCGCCATTGAGTCGAAAGGCGTTTATTCGGTGGAGAGCTTCATTGTAGCGCGACGTATCATGTACTGGCAAGTGTATATGCACAAGGCCGTATTGAGCGCAGAATACATGCTGATGAAAATCATCAAACGCGCCCGGCTGCTGCTACAGCAACGCGAGCTGCCAGCTTCCCCAGCTTTAGCGTTCTTCTTGAAACATCAGGACGAGTTTGCCACTACAGACGAAAAAGCTGCCGCTCTCGATTGGTTCTGTCAGCTTGACGACTACGATGTGATGAATGCGGTGAAAATGTGGTGCTACGACAGGGACAAGGTGCTGTCAGAACTGAGCCGAAGGTTAGTGAACCGCAACCTGTTCCGTATCGAGATGCAGCATCGGCCTTTTGATGACAATTACATTGAAGACATCAGGAAACGCATTGCCCGACAATATGCACTATCATCCGAAGAGGCCGACTACCTGCTGTTGCAAGGCATTTCGTCGAACCATGCCTACCATCCGAAAAAGCCCGCTATCAAAATTGTTTACAAAGACGGTACGGTAAAAGATATTTCCGAAGCCACCGACCAGCTCAGCATCTCTGTGCTGTCGCAGCCTGTTGTGAAGCACTTTCTTTGTTATCCAAAAGAGTTAGCTCTTTGATTTAAAATACTTTACGTGTTGCAATAAAACAGTTTCCACTCCTATTTCAGGTGCTGGTTCATGGATTTTGCCCTACGCTTGAAGTCTTCCAATACTTCCTTTGCCTGTTGCTGCAACCAAAGTTCCTCTTCCGTTTCGGGAACGATCACCACGCCATGCGGCTTAGAATGATGGTTCTCATCGAGATAGGAAAAAGTGGCGAAGCCATCGGTTGCCACCTTTTTAGGCTCGCAGCTGCGGTACATTTTGGTGTAAACGGTAAGGGTGCTGCGCCCAACGGCAATCACCTTGCTCTCGAAAGTGACAATATCGCCCGCAAAAACCGGGAACTTGAAGTCGATGCCGTGCAGTACCAACAACACGGTATCTTTCGCATCAACATATTGTGCCACAGCAAAATAAGAACTCTCTAAAAACCAATCCGAGCAACGGCCTGCGAAAAAAGTCTGATGGTGATTCAGGTCGGCGAGTTTGATCAAGCGTTGTGAACAGGTTGCTTTCATCGTTATTCAATATTTGTTTCTTGAGACAATGTTTTTCATTCTGGGATTTCAAATTTCAGGCCATCGTAAGCCAAGTTCATGTTTTCGGGCAGCTCCCGATTCACTTGTTCGGTGAGACCAATGCGGTGGCTGAGATGGGTAAACCAAGCCTTTTTTACGTTCAGTCTTTCGGTTATTTCGCGTGCCTGCGACAGATTAAGATGCGAATAATGCTTATTCAGCCCCAATGCTTCAATGATAAGATAATCGATGCCGTGCAGACGCTCCATGGCCGATTCGGGCATTTCGCTCAAGTCGGTTACATAAGCAAACTTCCCGATGCGAAACGCATAGCATGTCAACGTATAATGTTGTAACTTAATGGGTTCGATATGAAGATCGCCCAAATCAAAAGGTGTCTCGTCGAGAGTGATAAGCCGGTAGTCTGGCGCACCCGGATAAGGATGCTCGTCGAAGGCGTAGGAATACTCGCGCTTGATTTCAATTTGCGCCTCGGCGGAGGCATAAATCGGCATGGGTGCTTTCTGGCTGAAAATGAAAGGACGCAAGTCATCAAGTCCGCCGATATGGTCTTTGTGTTCATGCGTGATCAGCACGGCATCAAGGCGGGTGACGTTTTCGCGCAGCATTTGCTGGCGAAAGTCGGGACCCGCATCCACGGCAATGGTAAGATGCTCTGTCTCAACGAGAATGGATGTCCGAGTACGTTTATCGCGCGGATCTTTCGACCGGCACACCGGGCAGTCACATCCGATGACCGGCACACCCTGTGAAGTGCCACATCCTAAAACTGTTATTCGCATCATAATGACTGTATTTCGCTTACCGCACACACAAAACCGCAAAACACGGTGTTGTGCGCCCATAAAATCTTGCAAAGATACGAAGGTGTTTTGAATGTGGCATTGGTTAGTGGTCTTTCGCAGAACAAAATTGCAGGCACAATGAAAGGGACCTGCTTATCGTCAGGCAACTTTCCATTACGGGAATGTAACTATACAGATGCATTGCAAGGTGTTTGCGAGGCATGGAAAGAAACCGAGAACACATCACCCTCCCGGCCAACACCACACCTCCGACACCTTTGTTTTTATGAGGCTGTGATTTTTTCATCCAAAAAAACCAAATAAAAGAACGAAATAACTAACTTTGCGGCCTATTATGTTAGACAAAATAAGAAATAGAATATTAAAACGATCCATCGAGCAGTTTATCAAAGGAAAGGCAGTTGCCAAGCTCCCCGATTTGCGTCGCATCTCCTCTGTGATTATCATTTTGGAGGAAAGCGAAAAACAACTGATCAGGAGCATCGAAAGCAACATGAAGCAATTGTTTGGCATTGCCTATTGTCGTTTTGTGGTATTGAGCAATCAGATCTCCGACACCGTGTTGCAGAGCGACTTGCATTACGAGATCACGCCGAAGGATTTCGGTGTCTTTAGCGTGCTAAAAAAAGAGAAGCAGGAATATGTTCGCAAGCTCCCCGCCACTTTCCTTTTGGTCAACATGGCATCGGAGCATCTCGACATCGGCGACTACCTCAGCACCTTGCCGCGCGCCAACTTCAGGGTATGTTTCCATGAAAGCCCGCATGTGGGCATCTATGACCTTGTCATCGACAACAGCAAGAACGCTTCACGGGTGAACGACGTGCAAGTGCTGTATCAATACCTGAATGCGCTAACCGGAGGGAAAGAGCCGATGGAGCGGTAAACCGATCCGAACATTGAATAACACTATGAAAACTGAAAAAAGCAATCATCCTTTTCGGGGCAACGGCGTGGCCTTAGTGACCCCTTTCAAGGCTGACGGCAGTCTTGATGAAGCCGGACTTAATCTTTTGGTAGATTCCGTCATCGACCAAGGCGTTGACTTTTTGGTCGCCTTAGGCACGACATCGGAAGCCCCCACCCTGTGTGCAGAAGAAAAAAAACGCGCCGTGAGCATCATCGTCGGCACGAACCAAAGCCGTGTTCCCGTCATGCTGGGCATGGGCGGCAACGACACCCAAAGCGTGATCGCACAAATCAAAAAACAGAATTTCGAAGGCATCTCCGGCATTTTGAGCGTGGTTCCTTATTACAACAAACCCAACCAGCGCGGCATGAAAGCCCATTTTGAAGCCATCGCCGATACCAGTCCCGTACCTGTCATCGTTTACAATGTTCCGGGCCGTGTGGGTGTGAACTTAGAGGCTGCCACCTGTGTGGCACTTGCCGAGCACCCCAACATCGTCGCTGTGAAAGAAGCCTCAGGCAATCTACAGCAAATCATGGAGATCCTGCGCGACAAACCCGCTGATTTCGATGTCCTTTCGGGCGACGACGGCATCACCCAGCCTTTGCTGGCTCTCGGTGCACAGGGTGTCATTTCGGTAGCCGCCAACGCCTATCCGAAAATCATGGCCGCCATGGTTCATGCACAGATGAATGGCCGCTCCGACAAAGCCCTTGAACTGCACTATGCCATGATGAAGATGAACCAGCTCATCTTTGCCGACGGCAACCCTGCCGGTGTCAAATGCCTGCTCCACCATACCGGACTGATAGAAAACGCATTACGACTGCCGCTGGTGCCTGTCAATGAAAAAGTAGAAGCCGACATCATTGCGGAATGGGACGGACATTTGGCTCACATTGACCGTAAATGTTGAAAATCCAAACAGATTATCAAAATAGAACAATTTTAATTTTTCAATTCAAATGCAACACTTTCACACTATCATTCTTACCTTGGTGCTGATGCTTTCCGGCATTGGTGCTTCGGCACAAGAAGATCTGAGTGCCATGATGCGCGCTCGCAATGAATTTTACTTCAGCCTTCCTGTCACACATTCTGAAGATGTCATGAAAATAGGCAGCACGGTCACCATCGACCAAATTGAAGGTCAAACCGCGTTTTGCTATGCTAACAACAATGAGTACGACGCCCTCACCAAGATGGGATTCCATCCTACTTTACTAACACCTCCGTCCATGCTTGAGATACACAAAATGTGGGACGGCAGCAACCGCGCTACTTACGAATGGGACGCCTATCCCACTTACGAGACCTACGAACAGATGATGTTCCAATACGGCACCGACCACCCCGATCACTGTGAGATTATCGACATGGGGACCCTGCCGAGCAACCGCAAAATACTGCTTGCCCATCTGCACAACGGCAGTGGAGACGGCAAGCCCCGCTTTCTCTACACCTCGACCATGCACGGTGACGAGGTGACCGGCATGATGCTGATGCTCCGCCTCATCGACTACCTGCTGACGAGCAACGACACACAAGTGCAGAACATCATGGACAATATCGACATCTATATCTGTCCCTGCACCAACCCCGACGGCACCTACCACGGCGGCAACAGTAACGTGTACGGAGCCTCCCGTTACAACGCCAACGGCAAAGACCTGAACCGCCACTTCCCCGACTTCATAGAAGGGCCGCATCCCGATGGATCCAATCACTATGAAAGTGAAGCACAGTGGTTTATGGACCTGGCTCAGGAAAAACTGTTCACCATGGGCGCCAACTACCACGGCGGTTCCGAATTGGTCAACTATCCATGGGATACCTACGCACCCAAACACGCCGACAACGACTGGTGGATGTTCACCTCTCAGGAATATGTAGATTTCTGCCACGCCCAGAACAACAACTACATGCAGAGCCAAAACCATGGCATCACCAACGGTTATGAATGGTACAGCATCTCCGGTAGCCGTCAGGATTACATGAATTACTACGGACAATGCCGCGAATCGACCATAGAATGCTCGATGTCGAAGACTCCCACAGCCACCGACATGCCCATGTACTGGAACTATAACCGTGAAGCCATGCTCTCCTATCTCGAAGAATCGCTTTACGGCATCCACGGCACCGTCACCGACTCTGCCACCGGACAACCTCTTGTAGCCACCGTCACCATCGCCGGACACGACAAAGACGGTTCTTCGGTCACTTCGCACATGCCCGCAGGCGACTACCACCGTCCCATCAAGGCCGGCACTTACACCGTTACTTATGCTGCCAGCGGCTATCATCCCAAGAGCTATACCTTAACCGTTGCTGACCATCAGACCACCATTCAGGATGTCAAATTAATTGCAGGCGAAGGGATTATTCCCGATTTTACAGCAAATGTCACCGAAGTACCATTAGGCGGCAGTGTCAACTTCACCGACGCCACTTGGGGGGCCAACATCACCTCGTGGGCATGGCAGTTCGAAGGCGGCACTCCTGCCACCTCCAACCAGCAAAACCCAAGCAACATCGTTTATAACGAAGTCGGTTCTTTCGATGTCACACTGACGGTGACCAATGCCAACGGAGAAAGCCAGAGCATCACCAAGCCCGACTTCATCACGGCAAGCGAATCCTATAACATGCAAAACGGCATCATCACCACATGCAGCGCCATGTTCTACGATTCAGGCGGCGCAACTGGTAATTACGGCAATGACGAGCAATACACGCTTACCATCAAACCCACCGGCAGCGGTCGAAAGATTGAAGTGTCGTTCCAATCCTTTGACCTTGAAAACGGCTACGATATTCTCAAAGTGTATGATGGCTCTTCGACCAGCGCAACATCGATCGGTGAGTTTACCGGCACCACTTCGCCCGGCACCATCGCTGCCACCAACGAAGAAGGCGCACTGACTTTCTTCTTCAAATCCGATTTCGCTGCCAATCGTTCAGGATGGGCGGCATCGCTCCGCTGTATCTTCGACAATCCTATTACACTCGAAGTCACTGCCGATCCCGAAGTCATCAATGAGGGCGAAAGTTCGCAACTTCTGGTGGTCGCCAACGGTGGCAACGGCAACTACTCCTACAGTTGGACACCTGTTGAAACCCTCAGCAATCCAAACATCGCCAATCCTGTCGCTTCGCCCACCGGCGTAGCCATCACGACCTATAAAGTTGTTGTCACCGACACCGACGGCAACTCGGCGGAAGGCAGCGTGGAAGTCTCCATTCACAATGTCTCGGTCGAAGAAAACATCCTGAGCAGCATCAAGATTTATCCCAATCCAAGCCAAGGCGCACTCTACATTGAGAGCAAGAACAACGTCGGCATGATGGAATACTCCTTGCTGAACAGCCTTGGACAATCCGTGTCGTCACAGCATTTCGACAACTTCGAAGGCACTATCCGGATTGCAACGGAAAACCTGAGCAAAGGCATTTATTTCCTGCATCTGTCGGGTGACAAAGGAACGACCACGCAAAAAATCGTGATTGAATAATTAGAATCCCACAACATCCAAACGCAAGGACTTCTCTTCGGAGGGGTTCTTGCGTTTTTACTTTACGGAATCCGCAGTGCGTAATACAATAATTTGCAATAAAAGCGCCGAAATGACGTTGTGATTCATTGAAAATGACTAATTTTGCAGCCATGTTAAAAAGCAACCTCATCATATTGTCCATCCTCGGTCTTCTCTGCTGCGCTTCGTGCAGTGATTTCAAGCGCATCACCATGAGCACCGATAACGAAATGAAGTACGAAGTGGCCATGGACTATTTCGAACGGAAAGACTATAGCAAGGCGCTACAATTGTTCGACCTGCTTCAGGCCTCATTCCGCGGCACGCCCAAGGGCGAGAATATCAGCTACAACACGGCACTTTGCTACTATCAGAACAACGATTTTGAAGTTGCCGAATACTATTTCAAACGTTTCGTTCAAGGTTATCCTTTTTCAAACCGAGCCGAGACAGCGTCCTTTCTCGCTGCATTTTGCAGTTACAAACAGTCGCCCATTTCGAGCCTCGACCAGACCAAGACCAACGAAGCCATCACCCAGTTGAAGCAGTTTGTAGAGCATTATCCCGAAAGCGACAGCTTGCAAAGCGCCAATAGGATGATAAAAGAGTTGAATGAAAAGTTGGAGGAGAAAGACTACAATATCTGCATGTTGTTTTATAGAATGGAAAACTACACGGCTGCCATCACCTCGTTTGAGAACCTGTTGAAAAAGTTCCCGGACACCGAGCACCGTGAAGAGATTCTGTTCGACATGGCCAAGACCTATTACGACTATGCCGAAAACAGCGTTTCCGAAAAACAGCGCGAACGCTACGAAGCCTGCATTGAACGCCACAACACGCTGATGTATCTTTACCCCGAAAGCAAATATTTGAAAGAGTTGGAAGGCATTGCCGCCAATGCAAGAAAGAAATTAGAAAACTTACAATAAGAAAACAAATGGATTTCAAGAAAATCAAAACCGAGACAACGGTAGTTACCCGCCAGAAAGATCAGTTTTACCAAGGCACCGGCAACATCTACGAAACCGTAGCTATTTTGGCAAAACGCGCCAATCAGATTGCCTGTGAAATGAAAGAAGAGCTGAACAATAAAGTGGAAGAGTTTTCCTCGACCAACGACAGCTTGGAAGAGGTGTTCGAGAACAAGGAACAGATCGAAATCTCGAAGTTCTACGAAAGGCTTCCCAAACCCACGCTGATCGCTATTCATGAATTTCTTCACGATGAGATTTATTTCCGCGATCCCAGCAAACTAGTCCAAGACGAATTTTAATGGTTTTAATATTTTAGAAGCACCGCCACTCATACAGTGACGGTGCTGTTTTATGTAAAAAAACGGCAAAAAACGCCATTGGCATAACAAAAAACACGATATTTGCGTTTCATTCAAAAGAAATCGAAATGAAAAAAACATACCTCTTCATATTGATCGCATCCTTGATGTTGATTTTCAATATTTCACATGCACAGGAACTGAAATTTGACGTTCGTGTCAATGCAAGCAAAATCAGTGGCAGCGACCGTACCGTCTTTCAGAACCTTCAGACGGCACTCGTTGAATTTGTCAACAATACAAAATGGACCAATATCAATTTCAAAACCAACGAACGTATTGAAGGCTCCATCCTGATCAATGTGAATGAACGCACCGAAACCGATAATTTTGCAGGCGACATCAACATCGTTTTACGCCGTCCCGTTTACAAGACGAATTTCAACACCCCCGTTTTCAACTACATCGACACGAAATTCAGCTTTGAATATATTGACGGCCAGATGCTTGATTTCAATCCCAGCACCTACTCTTCGGACTTGACCTCCACCATCGGTTTTTACATCTACTTAGCACTCGGTATGGATTTCGACACTTTTTCGGAGATGGGAGGCGAAGAGTTTTTCAAGCTGGCAGAAGGCATTGCCAACGTCGCTCCTCAGGATCCCGGTTGGGATAAAACCAAACGACGCAACCGTTACGCCATCATCGAAAACATGACCAATCCGGCTTTCAGCCCCATCCGCAAGTTCATGTACGAATACCATCGCTTGGGTCTCGATGTCATGTCGGAGAAACCCGATGAAGGACGCGCCGTCATCACCAAGGCGTTGGAAAACCTACAGCAGGCTTATGATAAAAACCCATCAGGCTACCTGCTTCAACTGATTGTTGAAACCAAACGCAATGAAATCATACAAGTGTATTCGCAAGGTTCGCAACAGGAGAAGACCAAAGCGGTCAACATCATGAAAGCCATCGATCCTTCCAAAGCCTCCGACTACGATGCCATTCTGAAAGGAAATTGAGGTTACTAACAGCGCGTTACAATGCTTCAGCAACTTCAAATCAGCAACTACACGCTTATCGACGACCTTACGGTGGATTTTGACCGTGGCTTCAGCGTGATCACGGGAGAAACAGGTGCGGGAAAGTCGCTGTTGTTGGGAGCATTGGGGTTTGTCTTGGGTGACCGCGGCGACGCCAATGTGTTGTTCGACAAAGAAAAGAAATGTGTCGTCGAAGCCTCTTTCAGCCTCAACAAGACCCTGTTCAAGCCGTTGTTCGATGCCAACGACCTCGACTTTGAAGACACCTGCACATTTCGGCGCGAACTCACCCCTCAAAAAAAGTCAAGAGCCTTTATCAACGATACGCCCGTCACTATTCAAACGCTGAAAGACATTGGCAGTCAAATTGTTGACATCCATTCACAACACGACTCGCTATTGCTCACCAATAACGACTTTCAACTGCATCTGCTGGATGAAATCGCCCAAAACCACGACCTCCTCGAACATTATAAAAAAGAATACGCCTTCTTGCTGGCATTAAGCCAGCAGCTTGACGAACTGAAGACCGCCGCACAGAAAAACAATGCCGAAAACGACTTCCTGAAGTTCCAATTGGACGAACTGGAAAAAGCCCAACTCAAAGAAGGAGAATACGAAGAGATTGAACAGACCCTGCACAAGATGGAGAATGCCGAGGAAATCAAGACCCTGCTTGCCACCGCCAACACACTGGTTAGCAACTCCGACAGCGCCATCCTGATGCAACTCAACGAGCTATCCTCCACCCTTCGCCGTTTGAAAACACTGCTTCCCGAAACCTCCGAACTTGAGCATCGCATTGAAGCACAGCATATCGAGCTGAAAGACATAGCCTACGACCTCGATCATCTGGAGCAAGACAGCAGTTTCGACGAGGAACAAATGCAAAGACTGCAAGAACGCTACGACCTGCTCAACCGCCTGATGATGAAACATCATGTCAGCGACTTTGCTGCGCTCATCACCCTTCAATCAAGTATCGCACAGAAAGTAAGCGCATTTGAAAGCATTGATGAGCAAATCGACAGGACGGAACATGCGTTAACAGAAAAGACACAGACACTCAACAAGTTGGCTGACAGCCTACACCAGCGCCGCGGCGAAGCCTCCCGACAATTCGAGGATAACGTCAGCGTGCTCGTGCGGCAATTGGCCATGCCTCACGCCATATTCAACATTTCCGTTGTACGTCAAAAAGATTTTTCCGGCAATGGCGCCGACCTTGTTCGTTTCTTGTTTTCCGCCAACAAAGGCATGGCTGCCGACGACATCAGCCGCGTGGCATCGGGTGGCGAGCTCTCGCGCCTGATGCTGTCCATCAAGAGCGTAGTATCGCACAACAACTATATCCCCACCCTTATTTTCGATGAAATCGACACCGGCGTTTCGGGCGAAGTGGCGGCTAAGGTTGGCGACATCATGAACAATATGGGCGACAGCTTGCAACTCGTAGCCATCACGCATCTCCCCCAGGTGGCCAGCAAAGCCCGCCAGCATTTCTTTATCTACAAGGACAGCGACCGCCAGCGCACCCGCTCACACATCCGCCTATTGAATCGGGATGAACGCGTGATGGAAATTGCCAAGATGCTCAGCAACGACAAAGTGACTGCCGAAGCCCTGAAAGCTGCCGAAGTGCTGTTGAAATAATCTTCCACTTCTCAATATGCTTTCCGAGCGGATTTGGAATCCAAATCCGCTCGGCTTAGTAATGAATGGTAATGATTTTTGCAATGATATTATTGCTTGACCAAGCTAAAAGTGTGCTCCTTTCCGTTATCATCCACCGCCTTTACGAAATAAACGCCGCCGTTCCAGCCGCTTACTTCGACAATGGACTGTACACCTTCGTAAACACATTGTCCAATGGCATCGTAAACACGCACCGACCGAATGCCGCCTTCAAGATGAATTCTATCGCTAACGGGATTGGGCCATGCGGCAATCTTAGTTTCATTTTCAGGCACTGTCGTCACAACGACATGCACTGTATTCGTATTCGGGTCAGCCGCCGTCGGGGCTGGATCGGACTCACACTCATCCGGTGTTCCGGCTCGATAAACGGCAGTCAGCAGATAGTCGTGCCGACCCGGTTCTACCTTATGGAAAAACGTACGTTCCGTGCCCGATACTTCGGCAAGCAGTTCATATCCGACACAAGAGCCTACATACTTATACACCAAAAACTTATCGAGATCCTCATATTGTGCTTCCATGTCCCAGGTAAGGCGCACGCCAAACGCCTCGGGCGTCCACTCGTATTCTCCCGCCAAATCAAATGGGGCAGTGCACACCGATGGTCCGCAATCGGTGCGGCAGGTCACGATAAGACCTACCGTCGGCTTTCCCGATGAAGCATAAACCTCATCCCCATCGGCATCATACACCTCAAAAGAACATTCGGCGTCATCATCCTCGTAACCGACATTACAATAGTTCCAGTACAATATGACATACGCATCGTCCGGCACATTGACATTCAGAGTGGTGTCGCTCCCGTGGGTCAGCCCGACACGTTGAATGACACGGTCACATGAATCGAGGACCGAAATCGCCGGCGAAAGCCATCCGTCGCCTTTTGAATCATGAAGGTGGAAAGTCAGGTGGCATACCGCATCCGCAATGAGCGTATCGGTAGCGGAAAGACCATTCCCCGCCGCATTGACGGCAAATGCCGTCAGATAATTGGCCGTACATCCGTTAAAAGGCAGTGCAACCGTCAAAGCAGCACCGGGCTGTGGTGCCACAAAAGTATGGACTGGCATGTTGTCGAGCAACAGCACGACGGAATCAAGCTGTGAAAGCGCCGTGCCGCCAACGGTTTGCGACGGAGCGTTCAAGCTCACATGCAACGCATTGCCATTCTTCACTGCAGAAAAGCTCCCCACCCGATTGGGAAGGGTGTAGTATTCCGCATTGGGATGCAGGTTGAACACGGCAGAATGGTTATAATTGTATTCATGATGCGTGATTGTCATGGCGTTGATGCTATAAAATCCATTGTCGAAACCCTGCCAGCCCCAGTTGAAATGCATGAAGTCGTTTTCATCGTAACCGTCACAAACAAAGGCGTGACCGCCACGCACACCGTCTTTCGTAGGACTGTAGGCACTGTAATACAAAGGTCGCCCCGCATCGAACTCCTGCTTCAGCATATTGATCCATTCCGCATCGGAATAATATTCCCGATATTCAAAGAGCATGTCGTTTGAATACCTGAAATAATCCCGTAGCGCATCCGGAACCTCGTCTGAATAAGCTCCGCTGCCCGATGGACCGTAATTCATCTCGACACTCACTCCGGCATGGTACTGAAGCAGTGCTATGGCATCCACTTCGGCTTGTGGCGAGGTGTAGTCCAAAAACAACGGCATCTTTTCAAAATGATACTCCGCTTCACCGAAGTCTGCCGTCAAGGTTCCATAATCGTAGTGGGTGTAGGTGTGGGTTCCCGTACCGGTTTGCGGCCATTCCCAGTAGCGCATGAGTTGTGCCATGGCGTTGGCCACGCAGCCCGACTTCACATGTCCGTTGTAGCCCTCGGCATCTTCAGGACACTGGTCGTTATAAAGCTGGGTCTGATGCCAAGTTGTCTTCACCAAAGGCGCCACGCTGCGATTTCCACGCTGCGCAAGCCTTCCCGTTGTTTTCAAAGCCTCCCAGTCCGCGCTGATTTGCGGATCGGGGCTCAAGCCCTTTTCCACGGCATAGCTGATGTCGTTCTTGTAGTTTTCAAAAAAAGTCATCAAGCCATCGGGAAGGTATAATGTGAAGTTGCTTTCGGTGGAATAGCCCAATATGGGTTTGGCACAGTCGTCAGCCGAGACAATGACAAAACCTTTCGGCAAAAGCGAAAACACATAAAAACAAGGAGTCTGCCGCTCATTGCGAGCCGTATATGCCAAGTTTGCCGAAGTGCTTTTCTGCTTAGCGTTCGCATTCATAAAACGCAATCCAAGTGAACGCGCCGTTTCGACATCCACCGGTGACGCCATGGCTCCAATCCCATAAGCCAAGGCCATAACGAACAATAATACAGTCTTTTTCATCGAAGTCAATACCTGTTGATGATTCAATCTCTATTTGCAAAACCTATGCTTTGCCCTTTATTCCTTCATGAGTTTCAAGAGTTGCTCTCCATCCTTTTCGGTGATGACCCGAACAAAATAGATGCCCGAAGACCAAGAGGAAACGTCGATATCGGGTTGGGTGCCCTCGTAAACCTGCTGTCCCAATGCGTCAAACACCTTGACCTGCTGCAAGTCGGTAGCGATATGAACGTTATGTGTGGCAGGATTGGGATAAAGCATGGTCTCGGAAACGGTGTTCTCCTCAACTTTTGCCGTTTCGCAATCGATGGCACGGGTGATGATAGGTCCAACCGTAGGTGTGCCGTTTGAGGCGACAATCAGATTGTTATTCCAGTCGTAAATCTCATAAGAGCACTCCTGGCAGCTATGATGCGAATAGGTCCAGTTGTCGTACGACCAGAAGAACGTGGCGTCTTCTAAGCGTGGCAGCATCAGGATGCACGAATATTCGGCACCTTCTTCCAAACCCACACGCAACGACACTTTGCCATCTTCGTCAAGTACGGCGATATAGGACATGTCCCAGCCATTTCCGCCCGCATCATGCAAGTCGAAACGCACATCACAGCCCTCTCCCACCATAACGGTGTCGCGACTCACCTTGCTCATCCGCTGTTCTTGAATGGCATAGACCGTATAATAATAGGTAGCGTTTTTAGGCACGACCTCTGTAAACGTGATTTGTGAATCGGTCACATTGGCATAACGTTTCACCTCCATGCCGTCACGCATCACGACAATGCTATCCAACGAAGTCAGGGCAATGCCACCATTGGTTTGGTAGGTCGGCTCGAAACTTAAATTCACCGTCATGCCCTCACCTTGAGAAACGTTCAGATTGGCCACCGGTTTCGGCACATACTCGTATTCCCAGTCCGGGTGCATGTTGAAAATCGCCTGATGTGAATACGGGAACGAATAGAAAGTGAGATAGAAGCCGTCAATGTCGAAATAGCCGTTGTCGAATCCCTGCCAGCCCCAATTCAGGTGGAACAAGCCGTTTTGGTCGTATCCGTCGAGCACATAGGCGTGTCCGCCCATATCTCCCGCCGAAGCATAGTAAAGCGGCATCCCGCCATCAAGATTTTCGTGCAGTTTTTCCACCCAATTCCCATTATAATCATCACGATCCAAGAACTGCATATCCGGATCATAACGGAAATAGCTTCTGAAAGCGTCGAAGACCTGGAAAGAATAGGCTCCGCTTGCATTCGGTCCATACATCATGTCAACACCAATGCCGGCATGTGATTCAAGCAACGCCACCGCATCTACTTCGGCCTTTGGACTTGCGAAGTCGAGGAAGTCGGGCATCAGTTCGTACCGGTAAGTAGCATGTTCGAAATCAGCATATAATTCTCCGTAATACGTTCCATTATAGCCGTAGCATTGGTAGCTGTGGCTGGATTCTCCACTACGTGGCCATTCCCAGTAACGCATGATTTGCGACATAGCGTTGGCCACGCAACCCGACTTGCAATGGTATCCGAATTGACTGGTGGAATCGACAGGAGCCATGCTATTGTACAGGTCGGTCTGATTCCAAATGCTTGCGCAAAGCGGTTCGACAGCACGAGTAAGTTTTTCATTGTTGATACGTCCCGTCTCAGCTAAACGTTTCCAATCGGCCGCAGCCTGAGCTGTCTGTCTTTCGTTGTTTTCCATCATCTGGTCGAAGCCAGCCTTATAGTTTTCGAAAAACGTCATCAGGCCTTCGGGAAGATCGGCTGTGAAATTACTTTCGGTGGAATAACCGAGAATGGGCTTGGCGCGGTCGTCAGCCGAAACGATAACGAAACCCTTGGGCAAAACCGAAAACACATAAAGACACGGCTTTCCGTGCTGCGTGCGTGCGGTATAGCTCAACCGAGCCTCTGAAGTCCCGATTCTCATGTTATACTTCATAAACTTCAAGCCTAAACTCCGTGCCGTTTCAACATCGACCGGACCGGCATTAACGGTAACAAGGCACACTAATGTGGCTACCAGCGTAAATAAATATTTCTTCATTGTCGCATTTAATTTTGAAAGGTCAAAAATAGTCGTTTTCCATCAATAATTCAGTTGTCAATTGTTGGATTTTTCTTCAAACCTGACTAACAGGTACGCATCGTCGCCTCCTTCCTTCTTCAGATAGGCTTCATCGTACACAATATAGTACACCGCACCTGCTTTAGTAGTATAGATATGTGTAAAATACTTAAAATCAAAGCCTTTTTCAACTAATTGTCGTCGAGTGACCGAAGTCTTTCCGTTCACATTCAATTCCTGCAACACATTATAGTTGCGCGATAGTATGGCGTTGATCTTACGCACCATATTGGTTTGCTTATGGTTATGTTCGTAGTGGTAAGCGTTGCGACAGGCATCTCCGCAAAACTTCTTGTCAGAACGTCCGTAAATCGGTTCTCCGCACGACAAGCATCTCTTTTGTTGTTGTTCGTCCATGATCATATATATTGTCAGTTATTTTCTTCCATATCGCATAGCGGATTCTTCCCTTTAAGAAAGAAAAGGCGACCGCACATCATTTGGTAAACACATAATGCAAAATATTGGCTCCCATTTTCAGGGCTTTTTCGCGTATAGCCTGCGAGTCCTTGTGCACACGTTGGTCTTCCCATCCATCGCCAAGGTCGCACTCGTATGTAAAGATACATACCAAGCGTCCCTCGTAAATCAAGCCGAAAAGTTGCGGCGCCTTGCCGTCGTGTTCGTGGATTTTAGGCAACCCATCCGGGAAAAGGAAGGGCTTCTTGAAGATTTCGTGTGAAAACGGCAGTTCGACAAAGTCGAGTTCAGGAAACACCTTTTTCATCTGCGGCTCAATGAATTTGCGAAGACCATAGTTGTCGTCGATATGAAGGAATCCTCCCGAAACAAGGTACTCGCGCAGGTTTTGGGCTTCAGCGGCATCGAAAACCACGTTGCCATGCCCTGTCATATAGATAAATGGATAGTTGAACAGGTCGGGACTTGAAGGCTCAACGGCGGGCACTTCGGGGCTGATGTCGGTACCCATCTGCTGATTGCAGAAACGCACCAAATTAGGCAACGAAGTCGGGTTGGCATACCAGTCGCCTCCGCCACGGTATTTGAGCAAGGCGATGCTCAACGGCTGGGCGGGCAACAGCATGGCGCAGAAAAGCAACGGTATCAACAACAGTTTTTTCATTGCATCTGATTGATTAGTTGAACGGTATGGCAAGCCACCAACGCGGCTGTTTCGGTACGCAAACGGGCTTCTCCCAGACTGACCGGTTCAAAGCCATTGACAATGGCGAGTTCGGCTTCTTCGCGGCTGAAATCGCCTTCCGGACCGATGAGCACAAGGGCGTTCTCGCCTTTGCCGTACACGTCGCAAAACTGTTTTGTGACACTACCGTCAATCCACGCGATGAACTTACGCCCTTCAAAAGGCTGTTTGAGCAACTTTTCAAATGAAACGACCTCTTCGACGACGGGAAGGCGCGACTTCATCGACTGTTTCATGGCGGCGACCATTACTTTTTGAAAACGCTCCACATTGGCGGCACGCCGCTCGGAATGAAACGAAGTGAACAGGCGCACCCGGTCAATGCCGATCTCGGTAGCCTTTTCAAGAAACCACTCCATGCGCTCGTTGAGCTTGGTAGGCGCCACGGCAATTTCAAGACGAAAGCCCCAATGGTCGTATCCCACACGCTTATTGCTCAACTCGACACCCGCCCGCTTGGGCAAGGCGTCAACAAGCACGGCGTCAAAGAGGCAACCGGCACCGTTCGTCACACAGAAACGGTCGCCTTCTTTCATGCGCAACACCTTGACACAATGCTTCGACTCTTCCTCCGAAAGTACTGTCAAGCCGGTATCGGCATCCGGTATGTAGAAGACGTTCATGATTCCTTATTCGTTGGACGGATCAGATATCCGGCAGCGCCGCAACGCTCCCGTCCGCTCCACAACTTACATTCTTTCAGGCATTTCCATGCCTAACAATCCGGCGGCATTACGCAGCAGCCGCGACACCATGTCGCATATCTGAAGCCGCAACTGACGGCGGTTGACATCCTCTTCTTTCAGGATGCTGCATTCCTGATAAAACTGGTTGAATTCCTTGGCCAATTCGAAAATGAAATTCGCAATCATGGCGGGACTGCGGTTTTCAGCTGCCTGACTCAACACATTCGGCCATCCGTACATCATCACGATGATTTCCTTTTCCTTGGGCTGCAAGTCTTGCACACCGACCTCGCTTTCCAACGCAATGCCTTGTTCGGCAGCCTTACGCAGCACCGAACAGATGCGGGCGTGGGTGTATTGGATGAACGAGCCGGTATTGCCGTTGAAATCGATGGATTCCGACGGATTGAACAGCATGGTCTTCTTGGGATCGACTTTTAAAATGAAGTATTTCAGAGCACCGAGACCGATGATGTGGTAGAGCTTGTCGGCTTCTTCGGGTGTAAGGTCCTTTGCCTTGCCCAGTTCTTCGGAAACCGCTTTTGCCGTGGCCACCATTTCATCCATGAGGTCGTCGGCATCGACCACTGTGCCTTCCCGCGACTTCATCTTGCCGCTGGGCAGTTCCACCATGCCGTACGACAGGTGCTCGATCTGCTTGCCCCATTCGCGCCCCAAACGCACCAACACGCGCTTCAACACGTCGAAATGGTAGATTTGTTCGTTGCCTACGACATAAATCAGTTTTTCTGGGTCGTATTCCTTGACACGCAGTTGCGCCGTTCCAAGGTCTTGCGTCATATACACCGAGGTGCCGTCGCGCCGCAGCAGCAGTTTCTCGTCAAGACCCTCGTCGCGCAGGTCGCACCACACCGAGTTATCCTCACGGCGATACAGCACGCCCTTGTCCAAGCCTTCCTGCACAAGCACCTTGCCCAACAGATAGGTTTGCGATTCGTAATAGATTTTCTCGAAACTCACACCAAGGCGTTTATACGTCACATCGAAGCCGTCATATACCCATCCATTCATGGTATTCCACAGATTTCGCACTTCCGGATCACCGGCTTCCCACTTGCGCAACATCTCGCGCGCTTCCTGCATCAATGGCGATGTGTCTTCTGCCTTGGCCTTGGCGGCTTCCTGCTGCTTCTCGTCCAACGTTTCGAAATCGGGCGGCAGCAGTTCCTTCAGTTCTTTCTTAAACTCCTTGTCGAACAGCACATAAAAATCGCCAATCAGATGGTCGCCTTTCTTTCCGGTCGATTCCGGCGTACAGCCATTGCCCCATTTCTGCCATGCCAACATGCTTTTGCAGATATGGATGCCTCTGTCGTTCACCAAGTTGACCCGAACGACATTCTGCCCGTTGGCTTTCAGTATTTCGGAAACACTCCAGCCGAGCAGATTGTTGCGGATATGGCCCAGATGCAGGGGCTTGTTGGTATTGGGCGACGAATACTCCACCACGATGGGGCGACCGCCCACTTCCTTTCTCCCCCATTGCTCAACCTGATGATGGGTATTGAAAAAATCAAGCCAGAACGCATCGGAAACCAACAGGTTCAGGAAACCCTTCACCACATTGAACCGCGCTATCAACGACGATTCCTTGACCATCTCGGCACCCACCTCGTTGGCCAACTGCTCGGGATTGCGCGACGCCATCTTTGAAAAAGGAAACACCACGATGGTGAGATCTCCCTCAAACTCGGGGCGGGTCTTCTGAAAATTGACCTGCTGCACAGGCGGCTCCTGAGCATACAAACTCTTGAACGACTTAATAAATAGCTGTCTCAGTATTTCTTCTAACATGATAAAACTTTGATAGGAATGCAAAAGTAGTAAATATGATAGAGACATAGAAAAAAAACACGGAAATTTTGCCATGCGCAGGTTCAAATCTCAATAAAGAGACATGAACAAGAGGAAACAAGACATGGCCTATTTTTATTTCGTTCTGTATTGGGCAGTACAAAGTCGCAAAAGGACTTACCGGTGCAGAAGCCATGAATGAACTCAACTGATATGGCGTTTTTTAGAGTCTTTGGAAGCGTTTTGCCCCCTTGCACACACAAAGCCGACAATAGATATTGGAGGATATCGACAAATTTATCGAGAACAGAAAAGGAATACAAGCATGAATCTCCGTCATGGAAGTTTAGAAATTGTCAGTGTTTCAGAAATTCGGAAGCCGAATCGAACTCTTGACTATGGAAACGGATTTTATGCCACAACCTCTTTAGAACAAGCTGAGATTTGAGTGAAACGCCGAATGAAAGAACCACATGTCCTCAGAAGGTTCATCAACATATACAATTCTGATCTCTCATCATGCTCAAACCTTTAACCGCCACTGCCTGTTTTTCGAAAGCCCTTCTGAAGAATAGGTTGATTTTGTGATGCGGAACCAATCCCTTCGAGTCTTCACCCGCGACTAAGGTATCGTATGTGGTCCGGTTGCTAACGACAGAGTGTACGCCGCCTTTGCCCTTTATCCAAGGTGGAACCATCAATAAACAGGAATTGATTGACAATTTGAAAACCTTTACGCTTGTCGATCAATACCTTTTCCACACAAGCAAAGCACTAAAAACATTGACGTTTACTGAGGAGAAGGAGGCGTTTACGGTAACACAAAAGAATCCATACTTGTTACTGCCGTCAAAAATCAGTTGGATGACCGATATGCTGACCGATGAAAAAGGCATCAGCATTGTGGATGCCATTCGCGAAATTTACACACCCGACACTTACAAAGGTTTTGAGAAAGAGGAAACCAAGCCTTGGTACTAGTGTCCCGTGGCTTTACTCGAGACAATGCAGGAATAAGAACAAAATGCAGTTTTCCACCCTCGTCATTCTTGTGCTGCATTACTACATGAAAATGCGGTTAACGGCAAGCAATGGAAGCCCGCCTCTTTTCCCGCCGCTATTATTCAAAGTACTGCTGTCATCATCAAAACGCACATGCCCATCATTCCAAAATGACTTTTTGTGTACTTTGACTTCCTTGCGAATCAGAGACACGCACAAAGTAAATGCCCGGTTTCACATCCTGAACATTGATGAGCACACGATTGGAATTGTCATCACAGTTTGTTTTCAAAACGCTTTGTCCCATCGGATTGAAAAGCGCTACTTGTTTCACGTCTTTACCTACTATGGAAAATTGCCGAAGGGCAGGATTGGGAATCACCGAAAAAACCTGTCTTTCATCGGGACTTTCAATGATTTCGTCATAATCGTAAATATCGGTGATGTGAAGCAGCCAGATATTGGTGGATGACTGTGGCAACAGGCTGTTGTTGGTACAGCTTACATCACCTGAAGCCTCGCCTTCAAACCAAGTTGTCAGTCCCACTAAAGTGTATTCCTTATCGTTATGCATAATCACATCGCTCACTTCTTCCCACAGCCCCAACTGGCTACCAATGCACCGTTCCCATAAAAGATTGCCTGTCGAATCAACGCGAAAAACCCAGATATTGCCCTTTTCGTCACCCGTCACGCCCAAATTTGCAGCACTTGCCAAATCACCGTCCGATGACTTCGAGTTTACAAACACCGTATATCCGCCATCTTCGTTCCGAAATACTTTTTTCACAAATTCATTGCACGAGCCACCATAAGATCTTCTCCAGACCACATTGCCTTCCAAATCGCATTTCAGCAAACAGCAGTCGTAGCTAGTGATACCGTCATGGCAGTTCCCGCCAAGTTCTGCAAATGCGCTGTCACCGGCTAAAAGATATCCGTCTTCCAATTCCAGCACATCACGAATATTAATTCCTTTGAAACAGAAATTCCATTCCAATTGTCCCGCAGCGTCCACCTTGCATAGTACACTTCCATGTCCTCCGTTACAAACAATATTGCCTGCTCCGGCCAATGAGGAGTACAGGCCGACGTAACACCCGCCGACTGTAGCTTTTTTCAAGGAATACAAGTAATCATCTCCCTCGGTGCCTAGGGTTAAATCCCACAATTTGTTTCCCATACTGTCGAGTTTTACCAACCAACAGTCACATTCTCCCCACGAATGAGTGATGTCGCCGCCCTGTGTTTCGTAGTTGGCGGCAGCAATAACCCCACCGTCATTTGTTGCAAGACCTAATGCTTGACTACTACTGCATAAAGCGCCTAAAGGGGTGCCGAGGTTTTTCTGCCACAACGTATTTCCTTCCGCATCAATCTGCCGGATATCCGTATTAAAAATCATTTGATTATTCCGCAGCAACCCTGTAATGTAGTATTTGCTGGACAGCGCTTTATGAAACGACACATGAGGAGAAAGCTCATAACAGCTTTGTCCGATGACATTCAGTTCATTGTCTATTTCAAAAAGCCAATTCGCCCTATAGCTAATGTTTGAGCCGCAGTGATACATTCCCGAATTCGGATCGGAGTGCACCGACCCAAAGATCAAAAATCCCCCGCTGGTTTGAATAATGTTGTGACCATAGTCATGACTAAAGCTTCCATAACACTGCTGCCAGTCGATGCGGACTTGGGCTTGAGCAGAATTAAGCACGAACAGGATTGTCATCAGAAATCCCATTCTTTTTGTCATTTGTGTAAAGATGTTTTTCATGATTTTTTTTATTATTTCATTACAATTCAGAGCAAAAATAATATTTTTATTTGTTGTATTCATTCCTTGATAACTTTTCGCATGCAACACAGATTCTTATTACGGATTTTCAAAATATACATTCCCTTAGGCAAATGAGCGACATCAAGACAATTATTTTTACCACGGAAGATGCTTCTCAACATGACCTGCCCACTTAGACTCAATAATTCTATTTCGGTCTTTGAGGCATCCTCGGTCAATGATATTGAAAACGAACTGTTGGCCGGGTTAGGATAGACTTTCAGCGCACTTTCTTGAGAATCAAATTGTTCCGAAACTTTCAGCAAGTCGTAATTTACTGTATCGGTAATATGAAGCACCCAGTAATTATCCCATGAAAAATACAGACCTGCATTATTTGAGCAGCACACATCTCCATCCGATTCGCCACTATACCAACTTGTTGAACCTGCAAGAGTATATTCCCTATCATTATGTTTGACAACATCGTAAACATCGGTTTGTCCGGTCTGTTCCAGCCCCAAACAACGCTCCCATAGCAGTTCGCCCGAAGCATCCGTTCGGAAAATCCACAGCACCCCGCCATTCATCGGAAATGGCTGAAGATGCAAAAGTTTTGCACTGTTCACATCACCATCGGTCGATTCGGTGTATCCGAATACAAAAAAGCCTCCGTCCTCGGTCTGGAAAACATGCGATGGGGCATCGCGTTGGGTACCTCCATAGCATTTGCTCCACAAGATATTGCGTTCGGTGTCCAAACGCAGCAGCCAGATGTCATCAAGACGATTCCCGTTGGGGTAACCACCATAGGTGCCGTAATGGTAGCCACTGCCTTCCAAATCACCGTCTTCCGAACATGCATTACCAAGAATCAGGTAGCCATCCTCCAACTCAACGATCTTTATGAAACTGTCCATTGCCGTTCCTCCGTAACATTCACTCCATTCGAGTTCTCCCTGCGCACTAAGTTTTGTAAAAACCCCCTCAATGAATCTGCTTTCGTCTTCACATCCGATGTTGCCGATGCCATTAACCGCGGTTGCACACTGTGCAAGCAAAAAACCGCCGTCAAGTGCCTGCGTAATTCCCCCTGTAAACTCCGAAGCCTCATTCCCCAAAGTAATCTCCCATTCTATATGGCCAATGCTATCCACTTTGACAATCCAGGAATCGAGGACTCCATAGTGTTGCGAGATGTCGCCGCCAGCCGTAAAATAGGGGGCATACGCTATTGCACCACCGTCTGAAGTGGCCAAACCACCAGAAGCATAGATAAGTCCATGTTCATTACCGTAATCCTTCTCCCACAGCACCTCACCATACTCATTGATTTTGATTATCATGATATTTAATGCTTGCGGATAGGAAGTACCGTTGTTTGAATTTCCAATGATGAAATATTCTTGTTTCCCTTTTATGCCGTGAGCCTTTTCAAAGCAAGTCGGTCCAATGGCGTAACAATGCTGCCACTGCACTTGATGTTCACCATGTTCATCAATCTTTATCAGCCAAGCTCCTGGAGCATCGGGGTCCCCAGTGCCATAATCCTCACAGCCAACCATTCCCGTTCCGGCACTTCCCTGACTGCAATATCCAATAACCAAATAGCCATCCTCCGTTTTAACAACGCCTTCGGCATAATCACTTTCCATACTTCCATAACACTGCTGCCAGTCGATGCGAACCTGGGCACCAGATATTTGATAGACTATCATCCATATAATAAATAATAGTTTTTTCATAACGAGTCTAATTTTCATCCTAATATGACTGATTTCTATTTTGTAAATGTCAGTTCAAAGTTCTCTGATCTTTTATTCGAATTATTTCACAATCAACAATTTGCCGTTTTGCACAAACTCTTTACAACGAACTGTATAGAAATACAATCCTTCGGCCATATTGCACAAATCAAGGACATGTTGACCCTGATTGCCTTGCAGTTCTGTATCATACACAGTGATGCCAAGTGCATTCATCACAGTAAGCGTTGCTTTATCATATTCATTCGGCAAAGTAAAATCAAGGACTGTCCATGCAGTGGCAGGATTAGGCTTAACATTGACTGAAAACCCCGTAGCTTTATTCATGTTTTCCCTAATTACCGTTTTACCTCCTCTACCACCATTACCATCCTCGGAAATCAGAATCTCCGGACAGTCAACTATTGTAAAAGAACCAACAACTTCCAAAACTCCCTTGGCCATAGTCTGCACAATACCAATTCCATACGTGTTAAGACTATCGACCATTTTCGTTTCATCAGCCGATAATTCAAAAATCGTTCGATTTTGTTGATCAAGTGTTCGGTAAAAATCAAGCATCTGCACATAGCCATTATGCTCTATCATGGCATCTCCCTCTAATTCATAAAGCGAAGGAAACAAGTTGGCCAAGGCAAAAGCTGAACTGTCCCTTCCTTCTGATAAATAAGAAGCAACAATCTGACGGTCAGCATTTATCTCATTTAAGTTACCCAACCAGTTACGCAAATCATCTAAATCTATGATAGTGTCATTCATAATGCTACGAATGATGTCTTGAGCAGCAAGGCAATAACCATGCTTATAAGAAACCAACAGTGATTCCAAAACACTTCTGTAGGTGTTACCTTTAGCCACTTCTCTCAAAATATCGATCATATATTCGGGTAGAGGATTTTCCTTGTCCTCCAAATATTTTAACAAGGTGTCACGGCTCAATTCTTCAGGATTGGATGCAAGAATTTCTAATAACACAGATTCTGAAAACACATCTGTTCGGTCTGCTGCAGCCCTCAACACCTCTTGAGATAAGTAAGGAGAATGATTAAGCAATTGGGTCCTAAGTTCCCAAGCATCCTCTGGAAGAGCTGTGAAAATATCTCTCAATTCTTCGGAAGTACTCCCACCGTCAATATAACTGTCATAAAGAGTCTTTGTATTAAAGTAATTACCGAAGGCTGCGTTATAGTCGGCTTCTCGTTGCTGTCTTTGCTCTGAAGACAAAACAGGAAGGACTCCATTATTTTCATAATGAGAAAGGCAATCGTTTGATGAAGATGCTTGTATTTTTTTTACATTATTTATGTAGCCATCCTGAGGTTCTTCCAACGGATTGTTCTGATTATAATAATATGTCACAGAAGATGTACCACCATTATAAAACTGCCACCGTACCCCATCCTGACTAAAGGTGTTTCCGCTCGCAATATTTGCATTTCCTTGACACTGGGCAATCCCATTAATATAATAGAAGATAGGAGGAGAAGGCACCAAAAAGTCAATACTGTTTCCGAAGTTATTGTTACAACTATATGTCAACCCTTGATTAGGATAATTATTATTAATAAAGTTCCTTCCTTTGGCAAAGTTGGCGCAAGTGAGATTAGTAAAAACATTTCGGTAAATGTCGTTAATACCTTGTGTTTCAATAGCAACAATGCCAAAATAATCCACATCAATGCTTGCATTGCTAGCTTTAGTAAAAGAGTTTTCTTCGATATGGAAGATTGGTGTGGCGGTTAAATAGACACCTGCACCACATCTTCCATTGTCTCCTATGATGAAATCAGAAAACAGCACGGTGGGATTGGCACTTCCTAAAACACGAATACCATAAGTATTATCACTAAAAATGGAGTTTTTAACTGTAAAACTAGAGATTTTTTTTCCACTCTGTACAGCATTTATTCCCATGTTAAAGCCATTAAATGTGCTGCGAACATAATTTTCCTCGGGACATGGAAGCACCATACCATCGGTACAATAACGATCAACCATAAAACTGGCGTTATAACTGTATATAGCCGAATTATCATTAGCAGAAAGACCCATTGGACAATCTTGGATATAGAAACGACATCCTTTGAACTTTACTCCTTTAACACTGACAAGCTCTATGTGATGTCGAAATACCTCACCCGAATAACCTTTATCAACACCAAAATCACAATTATAGAAACAAGCGGCATAATCATAAGTATGGGATGCATTCATGGGATTTGTATTCTGAAAATATTTCGCACGAACAGCCATGCCATTATTGCGAAAAGAAGCATCCTTAGCATAAACTATGCCTCCTGTTGTATTCAGATGTATTCCATCCCAAAGATCAATGGCAACTTTTGCGTCATTTATTTGTGCGTTATTCTTTAATTGAATATATCCTTGCGTATATTCTCCATTGAACATTCCCTGCCATCCTGCAACACCAGTACCACACACTCTTACCCCTTGCCATTGGTACCCCGGAACCGCACTGTGTAATTTTCCTCCATCAATTATCAACTTGCCTTGAGGAGCTACTTCGATTTTGCAATTAGTGTTCATTCCCACATTGCATTTAATGGTAAGTGTAGCATTACTCTTTACAACTATATCACATCCAACGGAAATGTCGTTTATCCAAACTTCATCAGATGCGATTTCCATTTTACATTCTTCAGTAACAGGAATATACTTTTCATAAGGCAAATGGTTATAACAAGTAACCGTAACTAAAATTGGTTTTAGTGAGGTGGGAAAAACGCTATCAAACATTATGTGATGATCTTTCCCGACAACAAACTGTCCTACTTGGAAAATATCATCTTCGCTATAAAGTGTCACTGTCACCTGTTCTCCTATGTTAAGCCCGTCCACATCAACTCTAACATTTCCTTTCACATAACTAACCATATCGGAAGCTTCAATCAGAACTTCCATGTTATCAGGTATCTTTGTCCACATTTGGCACTCCGGATCTCCGATAAGATTATGGTTGTATCTAAAATGCAATTGAGTAGAATTATTGCATTGTTTCACTACACTTTCAAGGACTCCAAGGTGAGAGTATGTGTTATCCAAAGCGGCCTTATTCAATTCCCGGACAAAATCCCGGCAACTGTATGATCCAGTACCATTATCGACACAGAATCCAAGAAAAGCTACACCTCCAAATAAACCACCGACGGTATAACTTTCTCCACAATTCCTTCTTTGGATCGGACTGGTTTTTTTGTTCTTTTCAAAAGGCATAACACTACAGCTAATCGAATACACTATTGATGGAAATCCGATGTTATTAAGATTATCAATACCGTTACCTTCTTCTGGGGCATTTGCATGATCATGACCATCTTCAGCCTGAAGCTTCCAATCACGTTCAGGATTACTGCTCTGTGACACAAGAATCCCACTTTCATTGTCCCCTGTCCCTCCGTGATTAAACCAACACCAAAAACCCCAATTGTCACTATTGTATTTATCAACCAATTCGGATCCTGTTGGATAGGAATAACCATTCTCGTATAAGATTTCACGAACAATTTCTGTTTGAAAATCCTGAGGCAAATAGCTTGCTGTGTATTCTGCAATATTTTCTGTTGAAAAGGATTGGGTCTCATTCATCAAACAGCGAACAAGATATGAAGCATCTCCATTACCAGGATTTTTTCATAAGTTATCAATTTGGAGACCCAGTTTGAAATATCTTCAGTCGATGAACATAATAATCTACCAACAAATAATGACGGCTGGGCGGAGGTGTTATCTCCAATTGGATTCCCCACCGTGTCTATCTTGTATGGTTCCCCATAATTATCATCATTATCCAAATTCCAATCACCAGTGAGATCTGAAAAATACCAGTCAGTTGACGGCCTATTAAACCAATATGTGTTCGAATCAATATCATTTTCTACAAATCCAAAACGGATTTCTTCATCACTATTATTCATGCCAACAATAAAGGCATACGACGTCCCTTGCTGTTTTGCCTCTCTGAGATATTGCCTTACGCTTCCTGGTTTATCACAAATTGGGTTTGTTCCGATAACATCCCCATCTGGATAGTTTTCACATATTTCCTCAATAGTAATTATTCCTGCTTTATAGCCTTTCTGACGTTTCCACCCAACAAAATCATGTAACGCTTCTACATAATCTCTATGCGTAATTACCACATATTCATACACTGGAAGACCAGCATCTGTACTACCAAGTTCTTCAACAAGGGTAGAAGGAATGTGATAAATAGGAATTACTTCTGGGTTATCGACAATGTTGTAGAGAATTGAATCATATAACTTTTGTGTTTTTTGCAAACGAGTTTGGTTTTGAATACCACCCCGAAATCCGTCAACATAAGTAATTGTTAGCATTACAGAAGTTATCTGATTCAACTTGCCAAGGGTAGGGTAATATTCAAATGGACAAATGCCTATAGAAACAATATTATTATTACCATCAAAATAACCCTGTTTCCAATTCATAATAGGAGTTAGCGGAAATACATTATTAGAATTGTAAATGGCAGAATCCGGTACAGCAAAAACTTGCCCTATCGAGTCACAAACTTCTGCAGGACAAACACGATTATTCAAAGAAAAACTCTCCGTAACGATATTCGTACATGTAATATCAGAGACCTCCTTGCCGAAAGGAATCATCAACTTTAACGTATGTACGGGAAGTTTCGGCTTTCCAGGCTCTGCGATATTATCACTAATTTCCGACAGCAAAACCTTTGAATAAGTATTGCCGTCAGGTGCAGAAATGCTATGAAAAGACAGATTGTTCGCATTATAAGTAGCCGTATGTATCACTTGAGCTTGAGTATTATACTTGGAAAAATTATCGCAAATGATAAATGCGATAAGGATAAGAAAGTAATAAGTGTTTTTTTCATGACATCAGTTTATTCTATGGGGACTTCTAATCATACTTGGTTTTCTTGTTTTTGAAGTACTAGGATGCCGAAGTCCCGTTTGGACAGTCCTTTCAATTCGGTGCAAATATATGCATTTCTGTTCTATTTGACAAACTTTAGTCCTTTTTTTGCATTTTTTTGCGTATGCATGTATGTATCAGCGAGTTGCATCTTCCGTTTTTCAGTCCTGCAGGATGTTGATCCCGATGATTTGGTCATAGCGCGACATGTTGTAGACCAAGTTGATCAGCCTGTCAGCGCCATCGCCCTCCCCCCCCCACTTCCTCCGATTCGCCTCCCTTTGCCCATCAGTTAGCGGATGCCGGCAGCAGGCCTCCACCATGCTGTCGCGCTCATAGCAACCCGCTCCTTTCATGTAATGGGCGCGGACGGAGAGGGTAACTAGGATGTCATTGGAGGCAAACGGCCAAGTTGTTGAAACAAGTTGCCACCATAAGTTCCTGGCGATTGGTCTTACTGTAGTCGTTCCTGTAGAGGGCTTCGGCCAAAAACAGGAGGAAACGGTGGCTGTCTTAGGGAACAAACCACTCCATGTCATGGATCTGAGAGAACAAAACCATGAGCGAGAGGGCACTGACAAACCGCTGTTCGAGGCTTGCGGACGGACAAAAGCCAAGCTTCGCCCTGCCGCACGACAAGAGCGCCGCCAAAAGCACCACACCAAACAAGAGCCTGCCTGTTTTCATGGCATAAAAATAAATATCTTTTCCGGCTGCATGTGAGGAAGGAATGGCGAAAATGTTCAGTTCAACAACTCAACAGTCAGCAATTCAACATCCTCTCTTCTCCATGGTCATTCCAAACACTGTCTTTCCGTGCTTGACACGGAATCAATTTGGAATCGCCTGACGAGGATAATTCTTTCATTAAGATGATTCCAATGACTGGAAGATTCTGGATCAGATCCAAAAGGACAAAATGCTGACGGGGAAATGGCGCGGTATTGATGAAAGATATGCAAGTCTTCGATTAAAAAAACAAAAATAACAATTTATTAATCAGTGCATTATAATTTATCTTCAAAATTAATGCAAAATAATGAAGCTATTCATGAAAAAAAACTAATTTTGCAGTCCGATGAATGGAATAAAGCCTACACCGGAGATCGCTTTTTCTTGGGGAATGCCAAGTATAGTAGATTTTTTCATAACTTTTAAGCGGACGGTCAATTCGTTGGCCGTCTTTTTTTTGCCGTATCATCATGATACAGCGGCACTTCCATTCATATCACACCTACATTATCTTGAACCAACAAAAACACACAACCATGTCCATCTCACTTAAAAATCGCAGTCTGATTTCCATCACCGACTATTCTCCCGATGAAATCTGCCATGTGCTTGACATCGCAGAGGATTTTGAGCGCAACCCGCATCAGAACCTGCTTAACGGGCGCATCATCGCCTCGTTGTTTTTCGAACCCTCAACCCGCACCCGTCTGAGTTTCGAGACCGCCATCCAGCTTTTGGGCGGCAATGTCATCGGCTTTAGCAGCACCGCCGGCACGAGTGTTCAAAAAGGCGAGTCATTGCGCGACACCATCACCATGGTGGCCGGCTATGCCGACCTTATCGTGATGCGCAACCCCATCGACGGCTCGGCACGCTTCGCTTCCGAAGTGTCGAAAGTGCCGATCATCAATGCCGGTGACGGCTCAAACCAACACCCCACGCAGTGCATGCTCGACCTCTATTCCATCCGCAAGACGCAAGGCACCCTTGAGAACCTCGAAATCACCCTCGTCGGCGACTTGAAGTACGGTCGCACGGTGCATAGCCTTGTCGAAGCCATGAGCAACTTCCATGCGAAATTCAACTTGGTGTCTCCTGTCGAACTGAAACTGCCGCGTGCCGTGAAACAACACATCAAGGACGCCCATTTGGAGTACGAACAGTTTACCGAATTGGAAGACGTCATCCCGCACTCCGACATCATCTACATGACCCGCGTACAGCGCGAGCGCTTCCCCGACCCGCTTGAATACGAAAAAGTGAAAAACTCATACGTGTTGCGAAATTCCATGCTGGCCAATGCCAAGCCCAACTGCCGCGTGCTGCACCCCCTGCCCCGTGTCACCGAAATCCACGTTGATGTCGATGCCAACCCGGCCGCCTATTACTTCCAGCAGGCACAAAACGGCGTTTACGCCCGTCAAGCCATCATCTCCGCCATCTTGGGATTGAAATAACACCGTCATAAGATATTCACCAATCACACGCAAACAATAAACAACCAACAATATGGAAAAGAGAAAAGAACTGATTGTGACCGCCATTGAAAACGGCACCGTCATCGACCACATCCCCGCCGACAAGGTTTTCGAAGTCGTCCGCATACTCGGTTTGGAGAAATCGGACAAACCCATTTATTTCGGCATGAACTTGGAAAGCAAGAAATACGGCACGAAAGGTCTGATCAAAATCACCGACAAATACTTTGAGGCTGACGAAATCAACAAGATCGCACTGGCCGCCCCTATTGCGACCCTCATCGAAATCAAGGACTTCGAGGTGGTGAAGAAACAGACCCCGCAGATTCCCGAAGAAGTGGAACACATTGTGAAATGCTTTAATCCCAACTGCATCACCAATAAGGAAAACAACGTGCCCACCAAGTTCTCAGTCTCCAAAGACCCCGAAGGCAAAATCCGCCTGAAGTGCCACTATTGTGAGAAGTTCACCACCAAGGACAACATGGAGTTCCTCTAAAACAAGGAACTGATTCGCCATGAGAAAAATCATCGCCATCGTTGTTGCGCTATCGGCCGCTTTTTGCATTTGGGGCGTCGTCACCTACAATCGGTTCGTCAAAGCCCAAGAAGAGATGCAGACTGCATGGGCGCAGGTTGAAAACGTGTATCAGCGTCGCGCCGACTTGGTGCCCAACCTTGTGACTGCCGTGAAAAGCTACGCCGCCCACGAGCGAGAGGTATTCGAAACCGTGGCCAAAGCCCGCTCCAAGGCCATTGCAATCCAACTCGAAACCGGCACCATGACAGATGCACAGTTAGCTGATTTTCAGAATGTACAAGATGTTTTAGGTGAATCCATAGGACAATTGACCGCAGTAGCAGAGGACTATCCCGACTTGAAAGCCAACGAAAACTATCTGACGCTGCACGCTCAACTTGAAGGTTGCGAAAACCGCATACAGATAGAGAGAAACCGCTTTAACGAGATGGTACAACGCTACAACAAGGCCGTAAGAAGATTCCCCGGCAATGTCGTAGCCCGTCTTTTCGGCTTCAAGCGTCAACCCTATTTCAAGGCTTTGACGGAAAATGCCGAGCAAGCTCCCAAGCTCTAATCGACTTCTTGTTCCCATCAAAAAAAGCTCCGATTGGAGCTTTTTTTGATGCATTCAAACCATGATTACGCCTCGGCGGCAGGACCGCCCATGGTGAATGGAGGCATCCCTTCACTGCCAACATCCTTGATATTGCCAAAGTTGCTTTCGTATTTATTCAGATTTTCGGCCAGCGCCTTGAAAAGCCGTTTGGCATGTTGCGGGGTCATGATGATGCGCGACTTCACCTTGGCTTTGGGTGCTCCCGGCATCAGTTTCACAAAATCAAGGACAAACTCCGAAGGCGAATGCGTGATAATGGCCAAGTTGGAATAAACACCTTCGGCGATTTCTTCCGAAAGTTCGATGTTCAGTTGATTCTTAGGTTTGTTTTCCATAGTGGATTGCTTTTAATGTTTGATGCAAAAGTAGCATTTTTTAGAAGCGGTTTTGTTTTATTACAACAAAATTGTCGCCAAATCCTGTTTCACCCGATAGAATGCTCTTCCTCCACAGAAGTTTCCATGATCGGGAGACGGGATGACAACAAAAACAGAACAAACTCATAAGGAGATTCCATGGCAGGCACGGAACGACACTCAACACAACGCCGAATCCTACTTCCTATAGTCCTTTACAATGTCAAGAAAATAGCGGTGCAATGACAAGTCTTCATTAAGCTCCGGATGGAAGGCTGTGACAAGCTGGTTGCCCTGACGTGCCGCCACGATGTGACCATCAACTTCCGACAGGCATTTTGCCTCACCCCACAGCCGTTTGATGTAAGGGGCGCGAATGAAAGTCATTGGAACCTTGTTCTCAAACCCTTCGACATTCGATTCCGTGTAAAAGCTGCCCAACTGCCTGCCGTAGGCATTGCGGCACACCTCCATGTCCATTGTGGCGAGGTGAAGCGGCGTGTTTCTTCCCGCCTCTTCCTTGGCAAGCAAAATCATTCCTGCACATGTGCCAAACACGGGCAGTCCGTTTTTAATGGCCTCTTGCACAGGCTGAAATAAATCCAGTCCGTGCAACAGCTTGGTCATGGTCGTGCTCTCCCCGCCGGGGATGATGACACCGTCCTTGGAGCGGTTCCAGTCGGAGCGTTGCCTGATTTCAAAAGATGTTGCACCCAAACGGTACAACATCTTTTCGTGTTCAATAAAAGCGCCTTGAAGGGCCAATACTGCGATTTCCATGTGTTATCTCTTCGGAAACAGTAAAACGAATCGGTTATTTGCCGCGTTCGGCCATCAACAGCTCTATTTCATGCTCGTTGATGCCAACCATGGCTTCGCCGAGGTCTTCCGAAAGTTCGGCAAGCATCTTGGGGTCATTGTAGTTGGTCACTGCCTTGACGATGGCGCAAGCTCTCTTCTTCGGATTTCCCGACTTGAAAATTCCCGAACCAACGAAAACGCCTTCCGCACCGAGTTGCATCATGAGCGCTGCATCGGCAGGGGTAGCCACGCCACCCGCCGCAAAATTCACCACGGGCAACTTGCCGTTGTCGTGCACGAAGCGCACCAATTCGTAAGGTGCCTGTAGCTGCTTGGCTTCTTCATAAAGTTCATCCTCAGTCATGCCGACGATACGGCGCATCTCCGACTGCATCATGCGCATGTGGCGCACAGCTTGGATAACATCACCCGTTCCGGGTTCGCCTTTGGTGCGGATCATGGTGGCACCTTCGGCGATACGGCGCAAGGCCTCACCTAAATTCTTGGCTCCGCACACAAAAGGAACGTCGAACTTGTTCTTGTCGATATGATAGATGTCGTCTGCCGGCGAAAGCACTTCACTCTCGTCGATATAGTCGATTTCGATGGCTTGTAGGATTTGTGCCTCTGCAAAATGACCGATACGGCACTTGGCCATGACGGGAATGGAAACGGCTTCCTGAATGCTCTTGATCATTTTCGGGTCGCTCATACGCGACACGCCGCCGGCGGCACGGATGTCAGCCGGGATGCGCTCCAGAGCCATCACGGCGCAAGCACCGGCTTCTTCAGCGATACGGGCTTGTTCGGGGGTTGTCACATCCATAATTACACCGCCCTTCAGCATTTGGGCGAGATTGCGATTAAGCTCTTGTCTATTTTCTGCCATAGTATTTAGTATTATGATTGAATATTTACGTTTTGTTTTCTGTATTCGCTTGGGGTCAAGCCCTTCATCTTCTTGAAAAACTTCGCAAAGTGTGCCTGTGAGCTGAAACCGAACTCATAAGCCACTTCCTGAATGGTTTTTCCTGTGGTACTCAGCTGGATCTCAATCTCTTTAATCAGGTATTCATCGATAAGGGTCTTGGGCGTCTTTCCCGCAATGCGTTTGGTCACTTGGGCCAAGTAGCGGCAGCTAACGTTGAGACTATCAGCATAGAAACGCACGTCGTTGTTCGTTTTGTGATGTGCCGAAATCTTGTTGATCAGCGCATTATACAGCTCACTGCTTCGTCCTTGCAAGTCACAGGCGTAGGCCACCTGCTGGTTGATGAACGTCTTTGCACAAACAATAGCGTCACGAACATTCAGACCCTGCCCCAAATAGGCGGCGATAGCTGATGAAAGGTTGCTGCCAGCACCATGGGCGTTGAAATCCGCCGCCGAGGGTGAAGCAAAATAGGCAGGCTCGCGGTCGCCCTTTATCAAAAGGACATCGATAAGGGTGGCTGTCGGCGTATCGAAGCCTCGTATCAGCACCGCGCCACACCCTTTCTCGATGAGTTCCATAGCGGCATTGATGCCCTCCTCAACGGTCTCCACCGGATGCCCCAGCATGAAAGATGCCGCACTTCTTTTAAGAGTGACCAACGAACAAGCCGGAAGAAGGTGCTTCAACACTTTCGCCACCATCAAGTCCGACATCAGAACATCGCCATGGCTCGACACCACCACTGGTGCATACACCGTATGCGCAGGACGATAGCGTTGCAACGAAGCGACGATGGTTTCAAGCACTTCGGGGCTTCTCACCATACCTATCTTAAACACCCGAGGCTCAAGGTCGTCAATAATGGCTTCTATCTGACCGGCTACAATGGCGGCAGGAAGATCGTAGAACTCCTGAATACCTAAGGTGTTCTGCATGGTGACCGAGGTAATGGCCGATACCGGATGTCCTCCCAACATGGAAATGGTCTTGATGTCGGCCTGAACCCCCGATCCTCCCGTGCTGTCAGAGCCAGTAATGGTCATTATGACGGATGCCTTTTTCATCTACTTTGCTTTCGGAGTGCAAAGAACGTTGAATTTAGGAAGATACGAAAAAAAGTTCGCGATTTGACAAACAATAGGCAGATTTATACAATCACTTCCTAAAAGATCACTTGTCCGTTTTCATTCCTACAATGGAAATATTGTTGCCACACACATGCCCTTCATGTTCCGAGCAAACAACGCCAGAGTCGGATATCTTACCGTTCAAATAGTCCTTGACGACATCCTCCACTTTTCCAAAGCATCCGCGAACAACTTTTATTTCATTGTTTTTCAATACATTGACAGCTCCGTCACCCATATTCCCAGCCAACATCACGCCGACACCCATTTCATGAAGGGTGGAAGCTATGTTACTCTTGCAACCACATCCTACCGGCGAATCCAAACGTTCATACTGTAAGCTTTTTCCATCGTCGGAAACGGTACAGATTGTGTAAAACTGGCAATGTCCGAAATGGTTGTCAATAGTGCCATCATTCTTTGTAGGTAATGCTATTTTCATTGTTTCAATCATTTAAAGGATTAATAGAATGCCGATGTTTCTTTCATCAACCTTTGATGTCATGCGCCACCGGCTGTAAACTGCATGATGATTTGGCTAGTTTCCAATAGCCAAAAGGGTTCTGCCGGAGTTTCAGGCAAAACCTACTGGATTTTCAAAATGGTATTTCGTTATTCTACGACCTGGAAGTCTTCCTTTCCTACGCCGCAGAGCGGGCATGTCCAATCATCCGGGATTTCCTCGAACGGGGTTCCAGGAGCGATTCCGCTATCAGGATCACCTTTTTCCGGATCATAGATATAGCCGCAAATGGTGCATTCATACTTTTTCATTTTTGCCTCCTTTTTTGTCGTGTTAATGGATTAGGTTTGTTATCGGGTGCAAAAGTAAGCTATTTCATAACATGCTGCAAATCGATATTCTTTATCAACTCATTGAGAAAAGCTATTGCCAACAATTTCTTCGGGGGCATTCTCTCCATTTTGTTGATGCAACCAGTGTCCGTATCGCGTGAAGTAAAAAAAATCGCTGTTCCAGACGATACGATTGGAAAAAATGCTAATTTTGTGAATCGAAACGGCACCCTACCCGTGTCTACTATTCACCGAATCAACACACTATCAATATGAATCTATCAACCTCATACTTAGGACTTCAACTCAAGTCACCTATCATTGTAAGCAGTTCGACTTTTACGGCAAACGCCGAAACCATCGCCGCCTGCGCCGAAGCCGGTGCGGGTGCCGTGGTGCTCAAATCGATATTCGAAGAGCAGATTCTGGCCGACATCAAGAAGGAAGAAGGCTACACCGACATTTACAACACCATGCCGGAAGCCCAGCAATACCTGAAGACTTTTTTGCGCGGCAACGAAATCGAGCACTATGTCAACCTCATCAAGGAAGCGAAAAAAGCGGTCAGCATCCCCGTCATCGCCAGCATCAACTGCACTGACAAGGGCGAATGGACCAGCATCGCGAAGAAATTTCAAGATGCGGGCGCCGATGCGCTTGAACTGAACATCGCCATAGCTCCTTTCGACAAAAACCTGAATCCCAAGGCTATAGAAGAGGAGTATATTGAAATCCTCAAGCAGGTTAAAAAGTTAGTAAGCATTCCGGTTTCCGTCAAGATAGGATCGCTTTTCACCAACATCTGCAATATGGCTTTCTGGTTGGCTTGCAACGGTGCAAACGGCCTGGTGCTCTTCAACCGTTTCTACAATGCCGACATCGACATTAATTCCATGAAGGCGGTGCCCGGACAAGCCCTTTCGTCGGGTGAAGAAAACAGCACCACACTGCGCCACATTCTGCTGCTTGCCGCGCAAGGCATTACCTGCGACCTGTCTGCCTCCACAGGCATCAACGACGGCAACCATGTCGTCAAACAGATTCTAGCCGGAGCCTCCTCCGTGCAGATTTGCAGCGTGTTGTACCGCAACGGTATCGGCTACATCCGTCAGATGCTGAACGACATCGAAGCGTGGATGCAATCCAAAGGATTCTCCTGCATTGCCGATTTCAAGGGCAAAGTAAACCGTGAAGACGATCTGAAACTCACCGAGCGCCTGCAATATCTGAGAAGAAACAGCGGCATGAATTAATCCTCAACAAAAGATAAAGCAATGAACAACAAGGCATTATTTGACATCAGCTATGGGCTGTTCGTCCTCACCTCGTGTTATGACGGCAAGGACAACGGCTGCATTGTGAACACCGTGCAACAGGTTACCGACAGTCCTTTGCGACTTGCTGTCACTGTCAACAAGCAAAACTATACGCACGAGCTAATCGTCAAGTCAAAGGTGTTCAATGTTTCGGTGCTCACCACCGACACCCCGATGAAGGTCTTCCAACATTTCGGATTCCAGTCGGGGAAAGACGTTGACAAATTCGCCGACTGCGAAGGCGAACACCGCGCCATTAATCATGTGCTTTACATCCCGAAACACACCAACGCTTATTTTGCGTGCCGTGTGATAAGTCAAATCGACCTCGGTTCCCACACGCTTTTCATCGCCGACATTCTCGATGCCGAAATGCTTTCGGACACTCCTTCGCTGACTTACGAATACTATGCGCAACACATCAAGCCAAAACCGGACCACACCACCCTCAAGCCCAATGGCAAAAGGAGATGGATTTGCAAAGTCTGCGGCTGGATTTACGAAGGCGACAAGCTGCCCGACGATATCATTTGTCCGCTTTGCAAGCACGGCAAGTCCGATTTTGAAGAAATACCCGAACCGCTGTATCCCGACAGCAACCTCATCCATCAAGTAACACACACTAAAAACATGCATCAAATACAACTGTCCGACCATATTTATTATGTAGGTGTCAACGACCGGCATACCGAACGTTTTGAAAACCATATCGAACTGCCCGAAGGCGTTTCCTACAACTCCTATCTCATCGTCGATGAAAAAATAGCCCTGATCGACCCCGTTGAAATCGGTTTCATGGGTGAGTGGCTGCACAACATTAAATCCGTCATCGACACCCGCAAGATCGATTACTTGGTCATCAACCACGACGAGCCTGACCACAGCGGATCGCTCAACGCTTTGTTAAAAGAATATCCTGACATTCAAGTTGTTGGCAATGCCAAAACGTTTGCTCCATTGGAAGCCTTTTACGGAGAAATCCCCAACAAAAAGATTGTCACCGAGTGCGATGCCCTCGACTTAGGCACACACCGTCTGCAATTCTTCATGGTTCCCATGGTACACTGGCCCGAATCAATGGTAAGCTATGAAAGCACCAACCACATCCTCTTCTCGAACGATGCCTTTGGCGGCTTCGGCACGCTGAACGGCGGCATTTTCGACGATCAGGTCAACATTGCTTTTTACGAGGACGAAATGCGTCGCTACTATGCCAACATCGTGGCAAAGGTAGCCGCCCCCACCCTCAAAGCCATCGAAAGACTCTGTAGTATCGATATCAAGATGATCGCCCCTTCGCACGGCTTGATCTGGCGCAGCCATCTCGAATGGGTGGTGGGCAAATACTGCCAATGGAGCCGTCAGGAAAGCGAAGAAGGTCTGGTCATCGTTTACGGCACCATGTACGGCAATACCGGCCGCATGGCAGAGCTGATTGCCCGTGGCGCCGCCGATGCCGGCATCAAGGAAATACGCATCTATGATATTTCGAAGACCGAAGCCTCGTTTATCATGAGCGACATCTGGAAGTACAAAGGTCTCGCCATTGGAAGTTGCTCCCACTACGGCAGCCTCTATCCCAACCTCACCATGCTCGTCCACACCATCAACGAGTTCAAGCCCCAAAACAAATCATGCGCTTTGTTCGGTGGCATGAGCTGGAGCGGTGGCGGCTTGAAGACCCTCGCCAAATACGCCGAGGAAGGCCACTGGAAACTCGTTGGAGACTATATTGAGGTGAAAGGCGCCCCCATCCGTGAAGCTGACGAAGAACGGTTGTACGAAATGGGGAGAACGCTGGCGGAAGCCGTTAAGACTGCATAAGCCCTACCCAGACCATCGGCCGTCGGCTTTTTCCATGTACAGAACATCTACCGGACAATCCTGACAATGACAAAAATCACATTATACTTAAACTCAAAATCAACAAACAATGGAATTAAAAGGTTCTAAAACAGAAGCCAACCTGAAAGCCGCTTTTGCCGGCGAGTCGCAGGCGCGCAACAAGTACACCTACTATGCTTCGAAAGCGCGGAAAGACGGCTTCAACCAAATTGCCGACCTCTTTGAGGAAACCGCCGAAAACGAGAAAGAACATGCCAAAATTTGGTTCAAGCTCCTGCACGATGGCGAAGTGCCCGACACCCCGACCAACCTGAAGGATGCCGCCGACGGCGAGAACTACGAATGGACGGACATGTACGTCAACATGGCCAAGGATGCCCGCGAAGAAGGCTTTACCAAAATCGCCGTACTGTTCGAGATGGTGGCTAAAATCGAAAAAGAACACGAAGCACGTTACCGCCGCCTGTTGAAAAACATTGAAGACGGCCTTGTGTTTTCGCGCGATGAGGACAAAATCTGGGAGTGCAGCAACTGCGGCCACATCGTTGTAGGCAAAAAAGCACCCCAGCTATGCCCTGTGTGCAACCACCCGCAGTCCTACTTCCAAATCAAGGCGGAGAACTATTGACCAGCCATTTGCAATTTTAATCGCGCCATCATGAAGAAGTACATTTGCGACGTTTGCGGCTACATTTACGACCCCGAAAAGGGCGACCCCGACAGTGATATTGCTCCGGGCACTCCTTTTGAAGCCCTTCCCAACAACTGGAAATGCCCGCTCTGCGGCATTGGCAAAGACCGTTTCTCAGCCATAAACTGAGTTGACGGCAACTACGATTACTGACGAAAAAGTCCGTCTCTTATGAGACGGGCTTTTTATTTTGCGCCTTCAAAAACACCGACAGATAGATAAGCATTTCCGCTTCCGTTCAAAACCCACACCAGCATCCCAAACACTCAGTTTGGTTCATGGGGAGTCCAGAACGATGTCGGACCCTTTCGGGTGTTGCAAATCCGGACCGCATTTTTGGCTTTCATTTTAGCCATGATGTTGTGAACATCCCCATAAGGCTGCCGCTCCACGTCTCCGGGTCGCGCGGGCTTCCCCAAGCATCGAAACTGAGGCGCTGCTCCACATTGCCTTGCTTGTCGGTGATGGTGGTCCAGCTGCCGAGGTGGTCTTTGAGGACGTAGTGCAGGGCTTGGCTGCCGTTGCACAAACCCTCAATAGTGGCGAAGATGAGTTCTATTTGTAACCATTTGTCGTCCATTTCTTACGTTTTAGTGAAATCTGGAGCGGCATAACGCCGCCCCAGTTAATGGCAAAGTCATCTTTACGGAATAGATTTAGAATGTTTGGACACACTGTAGCCATGTTCGTCAATATCAAACAAATAAGGCCATTCGTCGTCAATGTAATCCTTAGCGGGACATATGGTGACACTCTCGTCCCAATTCATCGTAAAGATGTAAACGTCTTTATTTGAGTTTATCCCAATAAGATACCGAGCATCAATCTTAGTTACTCGATAAATGGAAATCAGCTCATTTTCAATAGCTAATTTTGCAATCTGATAATCGCATTTGCTTTTTATATAGCCAAATTTTCCCTCTGAGAAAAACCCGATGTATTCATTGTCTGGACAAAACAGAATCACATCGGAATTGAGAATCTTCCTTTGGAATACTAATCGTTTTCGGACTTTGTAATAGCTTGGTTCTATTCTTCTCAAGAAAGTCCCATCTTCAATATCGGCTCTAATGTCGGCTCTGTTTGGCTTTAATGGGTCATAAACATGAAAGATATTCACAATGAACGGAGTATCACAGAACGGCTTGGAAAACAATGATTTGCTTTTATCATCCAACGCTAACTTGTTCAACCTATCAATATCCTTTTGTGCAATCTTTCCACTGGCATCTTGAGCCATGCAAAGTACTGTGCGAGATAATACAATGACAATCAATAAGATAGATTTTTTCATGATTCGTGGCATTTGGTGATTAGTAAAAGAATATCGATAAACCCTTTGAGGAAATTATGTTGTAATGAGGCTCTACCCGATATTGACCGTAAAATGGATCCATCACAACAACTCTATAGCCGCTTGTGGTACGTCCCCAAATGTTTGTGTGCTTCATTTCGGTGATGCTTTTTATCCCCACCGAATGTCCACCTGTCGCGGTAGCTTCATTGATAATGACTCGACCATTTTGATTTTTCATCTTAATGAATGCTTCATCTAATATTGTGTTAGAGGCCTTCCCTTCTTCGTAATATGCAAACCCACATTGTTTGGCCTTTTGGTAATTCAAACTGGATTTTCCAAACCAAGTTCCACCAAAATCACCGTCTCCTGCAACTAAGCATTGTGCCAGCTGTTGATCTGTCAACACTTCGGCTCCGAATCCGGTGCTTTCCTGCCAACGCAATACTGTCTCAAGACAATCATCGGCGTATTGCTGCTTGATTGCCGGGATATCTTCTGATGCGACAGAAACCGTTTCTCCGTATGTTGTTACGGGTTTCTGCATCCGATTGTAATAGCCGTTTGCCCCGAAGCTCCAGCCGCCCGAGCCGTACCCTACGGAAAGCCCGCCGCCCAAATTGCCATCACTCCTTCCAAAACCTATGCCGCCATTGACTCCCCAGAAAGGGCTTCCG
>JBGYXG010000004.1:0-4254 GCA_041842465.1 Candidatus Limimorpha sp. | reverse complement strand
GAGGGAGCACTAGGAACAGGAAACGTAATTGTTTCTTTTGAATTGTAATAACGGACGATAAAAAGCACGGCCTGTAACACGGGCTATAATGCAATGGCGGTGTACCGCTCTCGTATCGAAAAGTTTTGTACCTTTGCAGCTGCGAGTTTTGTGCAAGCGGTGCGCGAAAAAACACCCGAACGCAAGGCCCGGAACCGTTATCGCTCTCCCCAAAACGACACGGTATGACCACACAACGATATGAAACAAACACATTGTAGTTGACAAAACGCTCGTAATGTGCGGGTAAAGTTTCATATTCTGTCAATAGGAATTCGATTTGCACGAGGCAATATTTTCTGCAAAAATAGCAAAACATTCGCAAACGCAAAAATTTTTCATCGGAGACAGTTGCTGTATCTCGCTGATTTATAGAATTGTATTAGGATAAAAGAAAATAACGTGGAAAATAATATACGAATGTTATAAGTTTAATATATACGAATGTTGTATATTTGTTGCGTAAATAAATAATACGTTGGGTGGGAAGCCCGAAGGGACTGTCCACCAACAAGCGATTTGCAAAATGCAAATCACTTCGCAAATCGCCCGACCGTTATGGCCAAGTGTAAAGATGACAAAAGCAACAATATGAACACTCAGAAAGAAATAGAAAGAATAGTTGACAAAAGAATAGCAGTCATTGCTATTATTGTTTTTTATGTGATAGCTGTTTTACTTAGATATTTGACTAACAAGACAGAGTTGTTAGCAGGATTAACAGCACTTTTATAGTGACAATATTACAGGGTATTGGACCTGCAATTGGTGCATTGGTGGCCGTTAAGTTATTCCGCATCCATTTCAAGATAAGCCTGAAAGGTGGTTTTGAAAACATCATTGTCCCTTTCTCAATTTATTGGATATTACCTGTGGTATTAATTGGAAGTGTTGCATATTGCACAAGGGGAACGTTCCCGATAATTACCATTTTTACAGTGTTGATTTATGGTTTATTGGAAGAAATTGGCTGGCGTGGCTTTTTGCAACAATTATTGGCTCCTTTACCAAGATTTGCAGGGATACTGATCATGACAATTTTGTGGTTTATATGGCATTTGAACTTCAACTTCACCTCTTCTTCAACTTTAATTTTCTTTTTTATTTTAATGTTAGGGAGTTGGGGCATTGGATTGGTGGCGGAAAAAACAAACTCGCTATTGGCAGTAGCCTCATTCCACTCCCTTAACAACTTCTTTCCTGAATTGAATACGGAGAAAGTTGTTTTGTTGGCAATCCTGATAACAGTTTGGATTTTAAGTGTTGTTTTTCGGCAAAAATTAGAAGCGGTTGGTTTTAAAAGGAGTAAAAAAGCATAGGCAAATATTCAATAGATGAATATGAATAAACTATTTGAAGGTTGTGATTGCGTGGCTCTATGAGTTGATCGGAAAGGGAGGGGGCTTGTGTGGAATATGTGCCAATGGAAAGATATGCGTTTGAACGCTGTCATGCCACCCTTGTCTCGCCTCTTTTTCTTCCTCTCACTGTAAAGTATCTTTACACCCACTGTAAAGAAACTTTACACTTTTTTTTTTGTGCGTATTTTGCAAATGGTTGAATGTCAAATAAATACATTTTTGGCACGGGATATGCTACCGATAGGCTATAACAACAATAAAATATACTGTCGTGAACAAGAAAGCCAACACATTGATTAAGGTATTGTCCTTGGGCGTGGGATTAGCCATCGGCATCGTTCTCATCGCCAAGGTGTGTTTTGAGTGGACCTACGACCACCACTACCGAGACAAGAATCGAATTTATAAAATCTATTCGGGATTTAATCAACAAGGTGAAGAAAAGGAGTTTGCTCAGGTTAGCGGTGCTGTGGCACCGGGGTTCAAGACCTATATTTCAGGTGTGGAAGAAGCCACAAGGCTCACCGTAATGTTTAATTCCAATAAGTTTTACGATGAAAACCACAACCTCATCACGGGAGGGAGTTTCCTTGCCGACTCCTGCTTCTTTAAGATTTTCAACCGTCCCATATTATACGGCAATGCTGCCGAAGTACTCGGTACGCCCTATATGGTCATGGTGTCACAATCTTTTGCCGAAAAGTTGGGGGGTGTATCACAAGCCATCGGAAAAATCATTTACAACGATGAAAATCAAAAACTGAAGCTGACAATAGGCGGAGTATATGAAGATTTTCCAAAAAATGGGTCTTTTACTGACGACATGCTGATTTCGTTGGAGACCTATTCCGAATGGAGTCGCAACAACTGGGTAGGTAATGACCGTTACCATGGCTATGTGAAATTGGCCGAAAGCATAGACCCTAACTCACTTACTGCGGCGATTCGGCAGATGCAGGAGAAGAACCAGCCTCTTGAGGAGATTGAGAAGAACGGCGTAAAGTTGTGGTATGAGTTGAAGCCTTTCGCCAAGGAGCATCTTGCCAAGTCGGAGGTCAGGAATATGATGTTCATGTTTTCGATGGTGGCTTTTCTGCTCATTTTTGCCGGCGTGCTCAATTATATACTCATCGCCCTCTATTCGGTGGTGGGGCGTTCAAAGGAGGTGGGCGTGCGGAAATGCTACGGTGCGGATGTCCGCAACATTTATGCGCTGTTTTTCAAGGAGGCAGGCTGGCATTTCCTGCTGTCGTTGTTCGTTTCTGCTGTTATCATTATGGCGTTCAGTAAGTTGATATTCAACCTGATGGATGTTTCTGTCAAAGACTTGTTTACGCCTACTGCTTGGTGGGTGGTGGTGGGCGTTTGCCTGTTGGTGCTGTTGGTTTCAGCCTTTGTGCCGGCCCGTCTGTTTGTGAAAATTCCGGTTTCTACGGCTTTTCGCAACTACAGGGAGTCGAAGCGGAGGTGGAAACAGACTTTGTTGTTGTTTCAGTTCACGTTTTCGGCCTTCCTTTTCGCTTTGCTGTTGGTCATTGCGGCGCAATACAACAAGATGGTGAACGACAAGCCGGGCTATGAGTACAAGAATTTGGTTTTCTTCGACCTGATGGGCATTCAGGACGTTACGAAAGCCACGTATGTCATGGATCAGTTGAAAGCCGATGCTCATGTGGCCGGAGTGGAGTCGTGCAGCGATTTGCCGTATCAAAGGGCTTCGGGCAATAACATCTATCTGCCAAATTCCGATAAGGAGCTATTCAACGTGGCCGATCAATATTGGGCTTCGGAGGGCTTTTTCGATTTGATGGGCTTTAAACTGCTTGAAGGGCGTGCCCCTGTCGGTCCTAAGGACGTGGCGGTGAGCCGTAGTTTTGTGGACAAGATGGCCTTGTTCGCTGATTGGTCGGACGGCGTGGTGGGAAAGAGCATCTTGGTTTCCGAGCACAGTCAGACCGGCGACGATGCCTTTACGATTTGCGGAGTGTATGAGGATTACCGTATAGGCACCTTGATTTGGGCTGATTCGCGGCCGAGCGTGCGTTTTTGTCTGCCGGGCATGAGAATCGTCGTGGTGAAGCTGCACGAAATGTCGTGCGAAGGTTTGGAGGCCGTCAGCCGCATCGTGAAAGAGGCGGATTTGGGCAAAGAGGTGGATGTGCTTTCCTATAAGGAGGAGATGCGCAAGGAGTACGACCGTTATAAAAAGCAGAAAAACACCCTGCTGATCGGCGGCATCTTCACCCTTGTCATCGCCCTGATTGGGTTGATAGGCTATATTGAAGATGAGACCAACCGCCGCAGCGCCGAGATGGCCATACGCAAGATCAACGGTGCCACATCGGGCGAAGTCATGGGCGTTTTTGTCAAGGACATCCTCGGCATCGCGCTCATTGCCTTGCTATTGGGAGGAATAGCCGCCTATTTTGCCGCGCAAAGCTGGCTCAAACTCTTTTCCGCGCAAATCAACTTGAGCTTCTGGTATTTCTTGCTCAGCAGTGTGGTCTTGGCTCTCGTTATCGGGGCGACCGTGGTGCTCAACAGCCTGAAAATCGCCTACGCCAATCCGGTGGACTCTTTGAAGAATGACTGATGAGAATTAAGAGTTGAGAATGTTTCTGGATTTATGATTTGTGATTGTTGATGATGAAGTTGTAAATGGTATGTAATGCAGTTAATTAAAAGATTATCAATATAATAAAAGATAATAATTATGATTAAAGTAGAAAACCTAAGCAAAATCTTCCGCACGGAAGAAATCGAGACCACGGCGTTGAACGGCGTATCGTTTGAAATCAAGGACGGCGAGTTTGTCGCCGTGATGGGGCCTTCGGGCTGCGGCAAGTCCACCTTG
>JBGYXG010000003.1:0-11396 GCA_041842465.1 Candidatus Limimorpha sp. | reverse complement strand
ATGCGCAGGATACCTGTTTTGTACTTGGGGTCGATTGAGAAAGCACCTCCGGCAATATAATAAATATCGCCATTTTCATCCTTGAAGCAGTTGTGCTGCAAGCCGTATGGATAGCCCGCGTTGGTCAATCCTGAGTTGGTTTCCTGAATACGCTTGATCACGGTGTCGGTTTTCAGGTCCACCACGAGCATATCAATCATCGGATCACCCACAGGCATACGGTTGGCATCCACCTGCCAAAGCGGCATATACACCTTGTCGCCATCCACAAATGGCGCGCCGATAGCCGGAACCAAGACTCCCTCGATAGCATAAGAACTGATGTCAATGTCTCCTGTCAATTGCATGGTGGTAGGATTGAAAATCAGCACTTTGCCGGTCATGGTGCCCAAATAGCCCTTCTCTGCCGAAACGAGAAGTCCGTGAGATGCATAGCTGCTGACAGGCAACTCCATTTCTGCCGTATTCGTCAATGAGCCGCCTTGAGCGCGGGTCCATTTTGTGAAAGTGTTGGACGCTCCGTAGTCAGGAATGGTGTAAATGTCATTGCCAATGACTCCCATGGGCGGCATACCGAAACCAATCTGCTGGGCTTTGGCATTGGTAACATTCTTTTCGGCAAGACCATCGATAACCTGTAGCCATGAGGTTCCCGACATTCCATCGGGATTGGTCAACATCGATACTACAGCCAGATCATATTTGCCTGCTGTCGGTTCCGATTTAGGTTTTGGTTTTCTACAACCTGTCATGGTAAAACTTGCAAGTAAAATGGCACTTGCCATCCAAAAAATGATTCCTTTTTTCATTGTATTGATAATTAAATAGTTAATAATTAATAGATTTTATTTCATCACATACCTTAGCCGTACTGAAAAAGTACGTCCAGGCAAGGGATAGTTGAATTCACTGAAAAGCTTTGCATTGGTGGCATTTCCCAGTTTTCCGGATAGTATCAGGCTTCCACCCATCATGCTGTACTCCATGCCTACATCCAGACGCAGTGAGCGCGGTATGCGCCTTTCCTGATAGATGCTCTGCTCAAAGTCGTAGAAGTACTCTTCCACAAAAGCGGCATCGGCAAAAAGGCGGGTATTCGTGTGTCGCACGCCAAATAGGTCTTCCTTATGCAGTTCCAGCCCTGCATTGACCATAAAGTAGGGTATGTTAGGCATACGAATTCCGTAAGTGGGATTGGGGACCTGACTATTTTGCTCGTATTTCCGCATATCGCGCAAATCCTGATAGGTGACATTGGCATAGCCGTACAGCCAAGCGCAGATGTCCGATTTCACTTCGGCTTCAGCCCCCAACGACCGCATCTCGCCGAAGTTGTCATATTGGGTTTGGATGATATTCCGTGTCTGCCGTATCATGTCGTGCAGGTGATTGCCGAAAAGGTTCACTTCAAGCTGGAACATGCCATGAAGGATTTTCTTATCCCAAATGGCTCCAATGTTCACACTGGTTCCGCGTTCGGGGAGCAAATTGCCCGACGGCGCCACCAAATATCCGTCGCCGATCAACTCGCTTTCGGAAGGCGTTCGCACCTCGTAGGCAACCGCCATCTTAGCCATCCACTCCTCGGCAAAACGATAACGCAAGGCATCGCCTATGCCCCAGTAATGCTTTTTCAAATCAATGGGATTTTCGCAATGAGGCTGGACATATTCGCGCAAAATGGTGTTCATCGAGTAAAAATAGTACTTCCCTGTAATGGAATTGAGCAGACGGTCGTCGAGCGACTTGTAATCATAGCCCAACCCAACCACCACGCTGTTCATGTCACTATTGTAACTTGTCTTATAGCCGAGGGCTACATCCTTGAGGGTATCGGTGGGATTGCCATGTGTATAGGTTTGAAACGCATTCAGGTTGACAGCATGTTTCTCGGTGATGATATAGTTCAAGTTGAGTTTCGATCCCACATGCGTTTTCAGGATGGTGCTATTGGACGGCGCGGAACCTGTTTCGCCACCCATAGGATGGACAGGGATGTAGGGTTCCATCATCCAGTTATAGCGGTGCATGGCGGTGTCAATATAGTTGAAACGGGTCAAAGCGAATGCAGTACTGAAATTCAGGTCCAAGCCTTCCGCCATAAAGTCCTTTTTCTTCATAGCTGTTTCCAACACTCCTGCAATGGACTTGCTATGCGCTTGCTGGATGTTGGAATAGATGCCCTGTATCTGCTTGTTGTTTTTAATGCCCTCCAGCGAGATTTCCAACTCATCGAAATACCACTTGCGGGCTTTCATGCCAACCCCCCAGCCCAGGGCCTCGAAACGGTCATGGTCGCGTTTGATAATCAGATTTTTATGATAAGGTGACTCCATGACATAATCGTTATCGGAATAGGTGTAGAAACCGCCACCGCCAAACTCCAAGCCCTGTTTGGCCAGATTGCGTTTGAACACCGTGCTGACTTTATGGGTGTTGAAGCTCTCAATGGTGTAAGAGGCGTCAAAATAACGCGGCGGGTACTCCTTGATGACGATGTTCACTGCTCCTCCCATGGCCGAACCGCCAAACTTGGCAGGCACCACGCCTTTGTATATTTCGATACGGTCAATCAGTTCCACCGGAATATCGTTCACATCGACAAAGTCACTGTTGTCGTTCATGGGTGCTTCATCAATGAAAAACCCGATGCGCTTGCCTTCCAATCCGCGCACCGACAGGCGCGAGGCACTGCCCACCCCACCTTGCGAACGAATGGTCACACCCATGGTCTTACCGAGAATGTCGCTCACATCACTCACCGAACCCGCTAGTTGCACCGACGATAGTACCGTAACCGGCATGGCCTGCTCGCGCAGTTGGCGCGCCTCGCTTTTGGCCGAAACCACCACTTCGTGCAACGACTTTGCTTCGGCTTCGAGGCGGATGGTCACCTTCCGTGTTTCACCGTCTCGCAATGTTATTTTTTGAGTCTGCTTAAGGTATCCCATAAAGGAAATGGTCATCTCGTAACTGCCCGCCTTCAATCCTGAAAGGGTGAACTCACCGTTGCACCCGGCCACCTCTCCCCGCTGCAATTTGGGAATATATACCGTGGCACCAATCAAAGGGTCTTCGTCCGATGCGTCAATCACCAAACCGACAATACGGGCAGTTTGAGCAGATAATGTCGAAACGTAAAACAATCCGAAAAACAACAGTAAAACTTTATAAATGCGACGTTTGATCATGATATATATTGAATTGATTTGAAAAAACGGTTAGAAAAACGCAAGTTATTCATTGAAATATCCTATATTTATCGTTATACACATAAGTAAATCCTATTTGCATGGACTAAAAGCTGTATTTCGCTTTCACCCACATTTCCGAATTGTCCTTGTAAATGGCAAAGATTCCCTTGTCGCCGCCAAACCAGTCGTAGCCTGCCATGAGGTGTATCTGGTCGCTCAGCGCATAGTCGGCGGCAAAACGGCTGAACCAGCCCTTGTTGCTCAGGTCGAAATAGGTGAAGTCGGATAGTTGCAAGGTGCTGTTGAATAGCTTTTTCGACACATTAAGTGTGGCGAGCATGTTGTTTCGCTCCTGCGAGATGCAATCCTTATAACCGAAGATGTTTTCGGAGGAAAACTGCGCCGACAGCATCCACTCGGAAGGGGCGTACCAATCCACCCCCACCAACCAGTTGAGGGTTTGAAAGCCTTGCTGCGATTGCATCATCGCCTCCGGCTTGTAGCTGAAATGCTTGTCGATATTGTAGGCCGCTTCGCCACGCAACACGAACTGTCCCAATGGCTTGGATACATCGCCACCCACAAAGCCCATGCGGTAGTAGTGCGGCGAAACCTCTATTTCCGTCAGCGACGGTGCATATTGAACGACGGGCATCTTGTTCCAAGTGTATAGTCCAGAAAGGCTGAAATCGACACCGGGCAGGGTGAAAGCCACCCGTCCGCCATACTCGCCATCGGAGAGCCTGAAATGGCGGTTTTCGGCTTTCCAAACCACGGGCTGCGGCAAATTTTGCGGCAACATACTCCAAGGATTTCCAGTTTGCACCGGCAGTTCGTACCCCTGAAAGACAGGCACGGCAATGGCTTCGAAACGCAGCTTATCGTTGAAGACAAACAGCCGCAGGGCATTCACGGGCATACGAATATCATCGTAGTCCTGAGCCAGAAACTCGGTCATGTCCAAGGGCGACACGAGGTCGGTGATGCGCAAGCCGTCGGCAGCACCCCAAATCACCAATTGCCGTCCCATACGCAAGCCCCAATGGTCGTCGACGTGGTCTAAGTAAGCCTCACGCAACTCAAAGCCGGTGCGTTCTTTCAGAATAGCGTTGTAAGTGGCATTGAGCGAGACGAAGAGCGACGATTTGTCGAAACGCCTCCCCACCTCGCCGCGCACGCGGGTACGCGAACTCATCAAGTCGCTGTTTTTCTGTGTCCGCACGGCATGGTAGGTGTCCACAAAGCCCTTGATGCTCCATTCGTCGGATTCCTGCGCCTGCAAAACGCCCGAAAACGCCAACAAGATGCATAACAAGATGAGATTAATTTTTGTTTTCATACTTTCTTCCCAATTAATATCATTCCAAAGAAAGGTGTAAACTCCTTTGTTTTAATAATTTGCAATCCTGAACCCTCTATCTCCGTCTGCATATCGGCAATGGAATAATACCGGTATTCTTCAGGGGTGTTTTTCAGCATGTCTTCCCATGTATAAATATAATCATCCTGAATAAACGGTTTTATCCGTTCCTCATAAATACCTTGAGGAGTAGTAGCCTCCAAAAGATAACGATACACATCATTAAATTTTTCATTGTCTTTATGAGGATCAAACATAATCAATTGATCGGCTAAAACCATTTTCCCTTCCGGCTTTAATACTTTCGATATTTTACGAAACGTTTCAATTCTATCGGTTTTTGAAACTTGATGAAAAACCAAAGAACTGACTATTAAATCCGCATAGTTATCGTTAAAATCAATACTTTGTATCGGTTTGTGCTGAAATTCGACATGCGAATAATTCTTATAGATTTCCTGTGCCTTTTGAATATTTGCCGCACTAATATCCACACCGATAATCTTTTTAAAACTTCGGACAAACGGATTGATACTTGCACCCCAGCCACAACCGAGATCAATTAATATTTCCGTCTTAGCAGGCAAAGCGAAATTTTGCAATTCTGCAGACAGTGATTCTTTCGTCTCAAAAGTATGTCGTCCGTCAGGACTGATGATTTTATCAACGTATCGATTCACTATGTTGTCGTATGTCATCTTCATATTACATCGCTCCTTTTTCCAATACGGTTACATTGAATTTCGATTCGTCCAATGGCAGGTTGTACTTCGGGTTGATGAACTCCAAAACGGTTTGATGCTCCGTCTGCACGTTGGTCATCTGCATTTTCTTCGCCACCCAGAAACCGTCCACCTTTTCGATATTCGACATCTCCAAGCGGCGTTGCAGCTTGCCCATCTTGTCGTAAAACTCCACCTTGACCGGTATCAGGCAGTCCTGACGTATCCACGCTATCTTTTTGGAATAGATGTCGCGGCTGTCTTTGGGCGTGGATTCCAGTTTCCAGCATTTCTGTCCGTCAAGGGTTTCCTCGCCGATCAGGTTGTGCGTATCCTCGTCCACGTTGCGGCGACCCATGTCGTCGTAGGTGAAGTCGCTGCCCATGAAATAGTCCTTCTTTGCCGATGAGCCGCTGATACGGCGGGTTTTCTTCATGGCAGGCAGGTAGAGCCACTTGTCGTCGTCCTTGCCGATTTCATCATAGTCCCAAGTGAGGAAACCGGTGCCTTTCACATCGCCGGGATACTGGAAAAACATCATCGACTTGCGGTCTTTCTTGTCCTTTCCCACATCGATGGAATAGGAAATCAGCTTGCGTTCGCGCACGCTGCCACGTTTGTTAATCAGCTTCATGACCATTTCCGCTTGGCGGGTGTCGCCGTCGGGACGGTCTTTCACACGTTGTGCAATCTCTCTGCCCGTCTGGGCGAATGCGGTGGCGGTAAAAGCAAGTGCCACCAAACTTGTCAAAATCATTCTTTTCATCTTAATTGATATTTTGTGGTTAACTATAGGGGTCGTAAGGGGCATTATCGCTCACCGCGAAACCCTTTTCTTTCCAATTGGGGATTTCATGAATATGCGATAAAGCCTCATCCGTACGGTTCGCATATCCTGAATGTGAAGTGATTATCAGCTCCACATTGCCGATGTTTTTCAGTTTTTGCAACGAAAGCATGTCGAGTTGGCTATCTACATTCCATTGGTTATAAAAGCAATAGCCCTTTCCTCGTACCAAGATAAGGCTGTCGCCCGTGAACAGGTAGCAGTCGTCCACCAAATAGCACAAATGCCCCAGCGTGTGTCCCGGTGTCAAGATGGCTTGAATTTTTATGCTACCGATGTGTTCCGTTTGCATATCTTCCAACACGGTATAATTATCAGACAATCGAATGGGCGTATTAAGGCCGAAAGGACCTGTTTTTTTCCGGCTCAATTGTCCTTTGGCGTATCGGCTTTCCGTACCGCCGAGATAGACTTTTGCATTTTTATATAGTTGTCTGCAACGGTTATCGATACCTCCGGCATGGTCCAAATCCAAATGAGTTATGAATAGGTGTGATACGCTCTCCGGACTGATGTTTAGAGTTGCCAAAGCCTCAAGCATGTTTTCAGAGTTTTTATAGCCGCAGTCTATGGCAATGGTCTCATCCGCATTGCGGTAAACAAAAGCATTCACATCCTTGACATGCATCGCATGGATACCGCCACCTATATGTGTATTTTCAAGCGGGGCAAACATGTATTTTCCCCTGCAAAGTTCAGGCTTCACCTTTGTACCGAAAAATTCCACCAAATTCATACGCTTTTATCTTTTAGTACCGTTAAAAAACAAGAGCTTCCGCCGGTTTTCCGTGCCAAACTCGTAAACGTTCATGATTTTTCTTTTATACACTTACAAACCAGCATCGACCTGTAATTTTTTATATCGCACTGTTTTCCATATGTTGACGTAAGCAAATCCGTGGCTTCCGTCAACGTGTAATGCGGTGGGGCGAAAAAGCCCTTCTTATCCAACACCTTGCGAACAAACCAGTCGGCGGGCAGGCGTTCTCCTTTTACATAAAAACAAGCGAGGAACATGCCTCCCTGTTTCAGCACCCTGAATGTCTCGCCAAACGCTTCCGGCTTGTCGGGAAAGGCGTGGAAGCCGTTCATGGAGAGCACACAGTCGAAACTGTTATCCTCAAATGGCAAGTCGCCCACATCGCCACGGACAAGTCTCAGGTTGCTCAGTTTCGTTTCGTTCATTCCGAACTGCGCGATGTCTAACATCTCCTGCGAATAATCCAATCCGATGATTTGGACATTTTTCATCCGTCCGTATTTCTCCGCCGTAAATACGGCCGTACCGACCGGCACATCGAGGATTCGTCCCCGAAAATCATCGGGAATCATGGACAAAAGCTCGCGGGCGATGGCGTTATCGTCGGTTTTCCAAAGCCAATGCATATAAATCCGCGACCACCACTTGCAGGCGGTGAGCACATCGTCGTAACGGTTCATCCGTTTTCCGTAGGCATTTTTATCCATGACTTCCAATCTATTCCATTATTCTTTTCTAAATGTCATACAGTAGATCCTGCCGTCCCACAAGTAGTCTGTTTTCTTTTCCGTAACGTGTTCCGGGATTGCTTTTTCAATAGTCTCTACATTGATTTGCGCATCCTTGAAATAACGCCTCGAAAAACCCACCTTATTGTATCCGCCCTTTATCAGGTCGTTCGTTTCATCGGCAATCAACAGTTTCGAACCGCTTTTTGCCACGCGAATCATCTCACCGATAGCCTTTTGCTTGTCGTTGAAGAAATTGATGCCGCCGAAATGAAACACGATGTCGAAACATTCATCGCGGAACGGCAACTCTTCGGCACAGCATCTGACCAAGGTCAGATCCAACTTGCCCGACCATTTCTTTCGACAGCGTTTCATCATGTCCGCATTGATGTCCGCCCCGCAGATTTTCAACGTTTTGGCATCGATTTGGGTAGGAAAAAAATCGAAGTCCCTACCTGTGCCAACAGATACACACAGGACCGACAGACCGTTACGCCACTCCAACTTGTCCATCAACTGCCGGCGCATCTCCGCAATGCGATGGTGCGACCAGAGCCTTTCAGCCAGCTTTTCGGTCATATCATAAAAAGGGCTGAGCCAACGATACATCTTCAGGTATTTCCTGTTGTCGCCGGTCAGATATCGAGGATTCACAAAGTCGGGAAAACCGACGGTGGTCTTCTTTACAGACTGATATTGCTCCGACAACCAACCTTTTATACCGTTATCAATCAGTTTTTTCCTACCATTGCCTCTTTGCTTATTTAAATTTGATACTGTTCTTGCATTCGCAGAATGACGTTTCCTCAGCACGATGAATAACAACGTGGCAAAGAAAACCAAATGTGCCTCGTTGAATATGGCACAGCCTATCCGGTCTTTCAACGGAGAAGGTAGCAGAAGGGACAGCAGAGCTATTCCTATAAAAAACATGATGGGATTGAGCCATACGGCGTTCCTTTTCAACAGCGTTTTGCCGCTTGCTACCATAATGCCGAAGACAAGCCATCCGACAGCCGTAAATCCGGCTGATACAGTCCAGCAAATCTTTAAAATCCTGACAAATCCGGCAGCAGTTTGCAGCAGCTGCGCATGAGCCGATACATCGGTATTGATGACGGCTTTGTATATTTCGCCCACATAAAAGAATGCGGCATGTCCGAGCGGAGCATAGGCAAAGCCTAAAAGCAGAAGCAGAAACACGGGCATCATGAATTTCCGCTTTATCAGGCGGCTCACGGCAAAGGTGGAATACAGGTAAAACGGCACGGAGAATACCGCCATCAATGCACCCCACATCAGCCTGTTTGTAGAGCCGGAGAGCATTAATGTCGCCAGTCCTACGTCTATTTGCGAGGCATAGGTTTCCGACAACAACGGATACTTTTCGGGTGCGGGTGTAAATCCCACAATCAACAGGTCGCCGATAATCCAGCACAAAGAGGCCAATATACCGGACAAAACAGCCGGAAGCATCTGCCGGGCAGTCTTAGGGTTTGTATCTTTTTGAAACATATTCTGTCATTTTTAAGCGTATTAATTTCAAAATTCAAACATTTATCCCATCGACTTTTCAAGCATTCTCCTGTATTCTTCCGATTTCACCCGCAGCTCACCGTCCGTGCCCGAGGCTTCCACCTTACCGCGGTTGAGCAGCACGATTTTATCCGCACCGCGAATCGTCCTCATGCGGTGGGCGATGATCATGACTGTCTTATCTTTAATCAGTTCGGACAGGGCTTCCTGTATCAGGCTTTCGTTTTCCACATCCAATGAGGCGGTGGCTTCGTCCAACAGGATGATGGGGGCATCTTTCAGGATGGCTCTTGCGATGGAAATACGCTGCCGCTCGCCTCCGGAAAGACGTTCGCCGTTTTCACCGATGACGGTGCCGATGCCTTCGGGCATGCGGGCGATGAACTCATCGCAGCGGGCTATGCGGGCCGCACGGGCGACCTCCTCATCGGTAGCTCCCTTTTTGCCGATACGGATATTGTCCTTGATGCTGGCGTTGAAGAGCACCACATCCTGAAAGACGATGGCGTAGTTTTTCAGCAGCGTTTCGGGGTCCACTTGGCTGATGTCCTCGCCGCCCAACAGTATTCTTCCTTTCTGAATATCCCAGAAACGGGCTGCCAGCTTGGCGAGCGTGGTTTTGCCGCTACCGGAGGGACCGATTAAGGCGGTTACCTCGCCCTGTTTGGCGGTAAAACTCACGCCGTTGATGACCGTGTAGTCCTCGTAGCCGAATACTACATCGCGAAATTCGATGTCGTAATTTGCCGGATTCATCTTCTGCCTGCCCTCCTGAACAGGCATGGTCTTGATTTCTTTGATACGCGCCACCACACCGTCGAGCGCCACGATCATCGCCATATAGGAGAGAATGCCCTCGATGGGCAGGTAGATGCTTGCCGTCAGCATCAGATAGGCTATATAGACGAGAATATCGATTTGTCCGGCAATCAGCATATTTGCGCCTACAACTGCCACCGTAACGATGCCGAGCTTCAGCAACATACCCGCAAACGACATGTAGAGACCCGCATAGAATTCCCCCTTCATCTTCACGCGGGCGGTATCATCGACCTTGCCGTAAAACTCTTCGAGCGATTTCTCCTCCAGGTTGTATGACTTGATTTCCTGTATTCTCTCGATGTCCTCCTGCAACTCGTCGAACACCTTGCGGTTGGATTTCACAATATCATCCATATATTTCCGCTGGCTCTTCCTGGACAGGCTGAAGAGGAGCAGCGACACGGGGATGACCCACAATGCCGCCAGCCCGAGCAGCCAGTTGTAGGCCAGCAGCATAATCGCGATAATAGTCGTGGAGACGGCTGTGGCGTAAATGTGCGGCACGGCGTGCGAAAATATCTGTTCGTACAGCTGCAAGTCGCTCATCATGGTTGCCGCAAGGTCGGACACATCGCGCTTGCCGAAATAGGAAAGCGGGAGCTTTTTCAGACGGTTGGCAATGTCGATGCGCAAGTTGGCGCTCTCGTTGTAAACATTGTCGTAAAGGCGTACATAATCCCACCTTGCCACGAGAAACATCACCAGCAGCATCACTGCGATGATGACGATATAGTTCGCGAGGGTCAGCTCCGCCGGAGCGGGAATGCCCTCCAATCCGCCCAGATACTGGAACAGAAACATGAATCCGATGATGGGCGGAAACATTTTGGTCAGATTCAGAATGGTGTGCGAAAAAATGGATTTTTTCAGATTCTTCGCCCCCTGATCCGACATGGCGTATTTTTTCTTGAAATAGTTATGCATTGCGATTAAAAATTAAAAATTAAAAATGAGAAATAAAAAATGAAAAGAGATAAACAAATAAAGCGGTGATTATCTTTTTTGTATCTTTGTGGGTCATAAAATTTTGTTTGTTGTGCATGAAGGATAATATTGTATATGAAAAATCGTATTCTTTCGCATTACGTATCATCAGATTGTACTGTTTTCTAAAAGAAGAAAAACGGGAATTTGTCCTGTCGAAGCAGGTTCTACGAAGCGGAACAGCCATTGGAGCCTTAATCAGCGAAGCAAAGTTTGCACAAAGCAAGGCCGATTTCATCAATAAGATGTACATCGCCCTAAAAGAGGCTAACGAGACAAAATACTGGCTATCACTGCTAAAAGATAGCTCATACATTTCAGAAGAGATGTTTTTATCCATCTTTCCAGAAATCAGCGAAATTGTTTCTTTACTTGTTGCCATTGTCAAATCCTCCAAAGAGAACAAAAGTTAAAAATGAAAAAGTAAAAATGAGACTCTT
>JBGYXG010000002.1:0-4845 GCA_041842465.1 Candidatus Limimorpha sp. | reverse complement strand
CACAATCTTGATGGGGTGGTTCGACCCGCTCTTTGTGCCGAGAACGCCATTGTTGTCGGTGTTGCCCGTTGTCTGCCAGCTGCTTTGCGCGAAAGCTCCCGCTGACAAGGCGAATAATGCGGTCGCCAGTAATATCCCAACTCTTTTCATAAGGATTGATTTTAATAACAATTAAATGTGTTTTGTTGTTCAACATAGCCTAACAAAGGCTATGAATTTTCATGGCAAAAGTATTTCGGTTTTCCACATACAACAATCCCCATTTCTAAGGATTTTTCGCTCAATACATCCCGACAAATGGGGATAACGCCTTCTTTTTTCCTTTTTATCCGTTTAAGCGGCGTTTCGGCAAGAATCACGGATAAATAAAGGACACTTTGGCACAAAAATCCCCGTGCCGCAGCGGAACAAGGCTGCGGCACGGGGAAGACTTGGATTTGCGGCTTTTCTCACTCCGCCAAGCGGCAGGTGCATTGCCGCTCCACATCGTAGAAGCTCACAAGGCCCTTGTGCTTCACGGGGCAGATGTCGATGTCCTTAAACTGTTCCTCCGTATTCCCTGCATTCACGTAAGGAATGGTGTCACCTATTGCGGATGCCAGATCTTTCAGAATGCCTTCGTAACGAAACTCAACGGATTTCACCTACATGCAGGCGTGGATTTTAGTCACTGAACTTCTTACAGAGAACTGAACTTTAAATCTACCACTTTTCTGTGCTTCGAAGCCTGCCCCTCTGCCTGCGTACAGGTATTAGGTGTAGCTATGTTTCTATTCGATTGTAAAAGAAACATTGTAGTCATTAGGAATTTTTGGAACGAGCACCCGATTCATACTTTCCCGATTAGTCTTACACGTCCCACACTGATGTACTTTTATTTTGTAAAAATATTTCTTTTGAGCATCTTCTTTTGTTACATTTCTCTCAAATGTCACCTTACAACTCCCCCGTGCGTATTTTCCCAAAAGCGTGTATTGGTTGAAGTCAATTGTGTCATAGGTTTTCCCATTATCAAAACTTACTTTTAGGTTAAAAACGTTCTGTGAGCCGGCTTTTATGATGTGTTCTTGGTTCTTCATGTCCCAAGTAATAAGCGGTTGTGAAACTAATGCGTTTGGGATAATTTCTCCCGTGCCTATAATTTGTGTGGGCAATTCACAATTCCTCTCTTTATTGCATGAAATAAAAAACACCAGCATAAAGGATAAAATCAAATTTCTCATTTTATGACCATTTTTTGAGTGAATACTTTCTTTTTTGAAACAACTTTAACGAAATACATACCGGGAACTGGGTTTGGTATTATTATTTCAGCACCTATATTTAAGGTTTTTTCAAAAACAACCTGTCCCGTTTGACTAATCACTTGAATTCTATCAATTTCTTCTGACTTAATAGGAATAGACATTTCAAAACCACCATCATTGGGGTTGGGGAAAATGGTTATTCCTTCGTCAACAAAGCATAAGGTATCTGATATTTCTTTCTTTTGTTCAAGATCTACACTCTCAATGCCCTGTCCATTCTGAACAATAGTCATATCATCTTTGGGTTGATTTGAATTGCCTCCACCTGCCATTTTGAAGTCGTTTCCGCATCCTCTCGCACAATTGCCAATTTTTGCTACAAAATTGCTACCTGCTTCTGCATGGAAACCGGGTTTCAGGACGATTTCATTGCCCGCCTCAAAAGTTACAGAAGTTCTTGACTGAATAGTTACGCTTTCAGCGACAATAGTGTTTTTAGCATTGTAAGCTCCGTCATACTGCCTTGTTCCAATAGTTGATATGTTCAAGAAACTAACATTTGAACTTGTGTGCAGGTCGTTCCCACTCGCAAAATACCAATTGTCTCTGCATGTTTCGTCCCCGCTCATGCTGGAAATGTAATGTTTAGAAGAGCCTGTATGTATTCCGTTGGGGTTTAATTCCCAACTTAAACCGAAGTTATGCCATGATTTATCAAAACGCCCAAAATAATCCGCTTTGTTATTATCACATGCTGCCAACCCCATTTTCAGTTGTCCGACCACATACCCTGACGAATTGAAAAGTGCCGAACCTGAAGAACCTCCCTCAGTACTTCCTGCGGTATATTTAACTTTCCAGTAATTAGCTAGAAGCGACGTCTTTTTATCCCATTCTGATATTTTTTTGATGTCACCAGATGGATGGTGGATACAGACGCCGGTATTGGTCATATCATCTTTATCATTGCTCCATCCGTTATAATAGACATTATAATTTTTCGGAGGTTTTTGATGTAGTTGAAGTAATGCGTAATCGGATTTTTTATTAGAATTAACATAGACCGCTCCCGAAATCGAGTACATTAAACTCGGTTCAGTTGAAGGATTATCACAATCACGGCTTTGGTAATTAAAAACAAAAACCCAGTTTTGAATCTCGTCTTTTTCGGATTGCTCTATTGAATTATTTTCAGGGTCATTATCAATACAATGAAAAGCGGTTAAAAGAAAAGGCTTTCCGTCTCGTCTCTCGTTGGTCACCAAAGAACCTGAACACCAACGGATCTGCCCAGATCCTTGCAAAACTCTTATTATTAAAGCCACAGAACGCCTTTGATTGCACCAATTTTCATATTCTGGGCATTTTGCATTAATCATACAGTCGCCAGACCCTCCTAATTCTTTGTTCATTATCTTTTCAAAGTCTTTTGTTATTAAGCCTATTGACTGTATGTTCAAATGTTCACGTTCGGTTACCCAACTTGGTTTGTAATATTCTAATACTAACGAATTGCATTTTAATGGAGTGGTCGTAAATTTATTTTGGGGATTGTTGTTCTTACTTGTAAATGAACCAAGTAATTGCGTTTTATCCGATGAGTAGATGTATAATGATGTACCTTGTGGCAAATAGAAATCATTAAATATCAACATCATGTAACTCCCCGCGTTGGAATTAACTTTTAATCTCCAAATTTTATCGTTGTTGTCTAAAACATCCCATGTCCCTTGAGAAAGTTGGTTAATGTTTGCAGGAAATACTTCTCCTATTATTGGGTCATAAAAAGTAACCACTGTATCACCCTCAATAGTGTCCGCCCTAATACTTGATTCTATATTTTGAAAGGTGACCATCAAATTATAGCCTGAAACTTGCGATTCCAAACTTCTAGAAAAAGTGTAAGGTGCTCCACCTTCACTAATTTGTCCATAAGATTGCTGAACAAACCCAAGTAGTCCAGTCAAAATTCCGATCAAATGTTTCTTTTTCATGTCGATCTGTTTTTAATAGTTATACCCAACTTGAAGACACTATCTCGGCTTCCCTTGCCGTCACAAAAGGCTGGGCTTCCCCGATCAAAGGGAACAGCACCAAGACGATTATTGCAAATAAATTCTTCATTGTCTATCGGTTTTAAAAATTCAACACCATTCCGATTCCGTTGCCTGTAAAACCCATGTTCAGCGACACCGGTTTTGGTTTTTGATTGTACCGGCCGGCAACGGCATCCAGCTTCTTGTGGCTGTCGAGGGGTCAACACAAAGGCCGGTATTGCGGGCAGCAGCGCCGCCCCGAATGCAATTCCGGCAATGGCAAAGAAAATGGGCGCAGGAGGAGTTGCAGGATGATGGGGATCTGTCGTAAAGGTTAACTTTGAATATATTCCCATGCCACAGCATGCAACTGATGTAGCTGCCCCTATCCCTGCCAAAATCCACAGTGGAATTGAGGCGACGTGTTCATTGTGAGCCTGTTTGTACATTGAAAAGTCCTCAACATCAAGCACCTGATGTAGTGCTTCCTCGCTTATTCTATCTTTCGATTCGGCCTGTCTGAATCCGCCGCGCCAGCGTTCAATGTCCGGAACCGTCGTTTGCGCCACGCCTTTTGCGGCAAATGCCATTAATAGGACAACGGCCAATTTTCCAATCCTTTTCATCTCCTCACTCCTTTCCCTGTTTCAGCTCGTCGATCTGCTTCTGCAGGTCGATGACGTAGCGGGTGAGTTCCTCCACTTTCTGCAGCAGCACGGCGTTCATTTCGCCCAGCTTGATGCCTTCCTCCTCCACCTCGGCAGCCGAAGGCACGCCGGGCAGGCGGCTGTTCGCCTTCACAAACGCCTCAAGGTCGCGGAGGCTCATCAGCTCGTAGCCGGAAGCAAACACATAGTCGGGCCAATACGTGCTTTCGTTGGAAACGACCACTTCCTTGGCCAACACCGCGCCGTTCACCGACAGCTTCCTGGTGGGATTCTTCGTGCCGATGCCGACGTTGCCGACACAACCCGGCTTTTCGCTTAGGAACAGCACATAATTCGCTCCACCCGAATAGTCGTATGTTTTCCAGAAGTTCAGGCCTTGCGCCCCGTCCTGGTTCAGGTACTCGATGCCCCATCTGCCGTAGGGGTAGGCGGTGGATGCCGCATCGCCGAAAAGGATGGAGCCGTTCGTCGAGCCGGGCGCGTCAATGTCCTTCGCCGAGGTCCGGGTGACCAGGATGTTCCCGTTTACGATGTGCAGGCGTTGCTTGGGGGTCGTCGTGTTGATGCCGATGTAGCCGCTGTGCTCATCGCTTCCTCCGTTCGCAATGTACATGCGCGGAATGCCGTTGGTCACAATCTTGATGGGGTGGTTATACCCGCTCTTTGTGCCGAGAACGCCATTGTTGTTGGTGTTGCCCGTTGTCTGCCAGCTGCTTTGGGCGAAAACTCCTGCCGACAAGGCGAACAATGCTGTCGCCAATAAGATGCTAACTCTTTTCATAAGAATTGATTTTAATAATTAAATATGATTTGTTGTTCAACATGGCCTAACATCGGCTATGAATTTTGTGGCAAAAGTATATGGTTTTTCCATATGCAGCAACCCCCGTTTAT
>JBGYXG010000001.1:0-74734 GCA_041842465.1 Candidatus Limimorpha sp. | reverse complement strand
TTCGGACAGTAGTGGGTATTGTCGCTTTGTTTTCATTGGTTACAGCTTTGGCGTTTGGTTCCAATCGTATGGTGAAAAAAGGGCGGCGAGTTGTTATGGCATTATGGGTCGTTATTGGTGTTTCAATACTGGCTGGAGGAAGCATCATCAATGAGGTGGAGGAAGTATGGAACAACAGGCATGCAAACCAAGAGTATAAAAGAATGGAGCAAACCTCTCGTGGCAACCAGTGGGCACAGTATGCTACGGGAGCGGTGATGGCTCCCATGGCTTTTGTGGTGCCTTTCGCCACCATGGTGGATGTGGATGAACAGTATGCCCAGCAGTTGATCCATGGAGGGGCTTTTGTGAAAAACGTCATGGGGATATTTGTGTTGTTGGCCTTTTATTATGCCATTAAAGAGAAGAAATGGCGCGATTTTTCCTTGTTGGGAGCTTTCGTAATAGGTTATCTGGCCATCATTTCCTTTAGCGGTTTTGCCAACTCGGAACGCTTCCATTTTCCGGCGTTGCCGGTATTGATTGTCATGTGGGCGTATGGATTGTCTGAATTGAATGCTAAGAGTTATCGCTGGGTAAAGTCTTGGTATTTTGTGGTGCTGTTAATGGAGTTCGGCTGGGCGTTCTATAAGTTGGGAAGTAGGGGGCTTGTGGGTTATTAAATGGTGGAAAAGGAATCATGAAAGTGTTAGTGGTCGCTTCGGATAAGGGCAACCGTTTTGCCCCTTTTATTGAAGAACAATTGCAAGCGCTTCAGCATCTTGGGGTGGAAATGGCAAGGTTTGGAATAAAAGGGAAGGGTGTTTGGGGTTACCTGAAAGCATGGCTTTCGTTAGGGGCTGCCATCCGTCGGGAACAACCGGATGTCATCCATGCGCATTATGGGTTGAGCGGTTTGTTGGCCAATTTGCAACGAAAGGTGCCGGTGATGACCACCTATCATGGAAGCGATATTAATGTGAAGAAGGTATTGCGCTTGTCGAAAATGGCCATGAGGCTTTCTGCATGGAATATTTTTGTGTCCAAACAAAATGCCCTTAAGGCGAAAGCAAAGAAAAAGTATATGATTCTGCCCTGTGGGATTGATTTGGAGCGATTCGAGGAACGTAGCAAGGAAGCGGCGCGAATGGCGTTGGGGTGGCATAAAAACGATAAGATTGTTGTATTTGCCGGTGCTTTTGACAATACCGTGAAAAATGCGGCATTGGCCAAAGAGGCGGTTGCTCTGTTGAAAAATGTTCTGTTAGTGGAACTGAAAGGATACGATAGGGAAGAGGTGGCCAATGTATTTTATGCCGCCGATGCACTTTTGATGACTTCCCTTTCCGAAGGTTCCCCTCAGGTGATCAAGGAGGCCATGGCATGCGGATGTCCGATTGTCAGTGTCGATGTAGGGGATGTGAAGGAAAGGGTTGTGGGTTTGGACGGCTGTTTTGTGACGGGATCCCGTGAATCCTTTGAACTTGCCGAACTGCTGACAAGAGCTGTGGTTTTTGAAGGTCGCACGAAAGGCCGAGAGCGTATCGATGCTGATAGGTTAGGTAATCGGCAGGTGGCGGAAAGATTGGTGGAACTATACAATAATGTGTTGAAAAAAAGAAATGAGATTATTATTGGGTGTTAAAGAAATCAGAGAATCCGATTGGGATGCTCTTGTTAATGAGTCCGCTGTCACGACTTGGTTTCAAACGCGAGAGGCTTTCGCTTTTTTTGACAGTCTTTCCTTTTTTGAGGCTTTCGTTGTAGCCGTTGAGAATTCAGGTAGGTTGAGAGGCCTAGCCGTGGGATATGTTCAAAAAGATGGCGGCAAATTGAAACAGTTCTTTTCCCGACGTGCTATCATCTTGGGAGGCCCGTTGTTGGCAGAGGATGTTTCATGCGAGGAATTGGAAGCGTTGCTTCTGTCATTGAAGCGTTGCCTTCGAAAAAAGGCTATTTATATTGAAATGCGGAATTTCAATGATTACAGTCGTTGGCGCGTGGTGTTTGAAAGGTGCGGATTTGGTTATATGGCTCATTATAATGTCCAAGTGGACACGTCATCGTTAGAAGTTGTGAATGGAAAACTGGATCGTAATCGTAGGCGAAATATTAAGAAAGCCTTGGAAAACGGTCTTGTCATAGATAATAATCCGACTACGGAAGAATTGGCGAGGTTCTATATTATGTTGGATGAGTTGTACCGGAACAAAGTGAAATCGCCCCTTTATCCATACGAGTTTTTCGATCGGTTGAAAGAGATGTCATCGTCACGTTTTTTTATGGCGAAAAAACCTAATGGCGAACTGATAGGCGGATTGGTGTGCGTGGTTTTAAAGAATCGTGCCGTGTATGCTTGGGTGGCATGTGGCGATGACCAAAACCATAAAGTGTTTTTCCCTTCCGTGATGACTAATTATGCTGGCATCTGTTATGCGGCTGAACAAGGTTTTTCTCGTTTTGATTTTATGGGCGCGGGCAAACCCGATGATGGAGGCTACGGTGTCCGCGATTTCAAGTTGAAATTTGGCGGCGAGTTAGTGGAGCATGGTCGTTTCGTTAATGTTTGCTCTCCACTGCTATTTGATATTGGAAAGCTAGGTGTTAAAATAATGAAAAGATAATGAGCGTTTCTGAAGCTATAGAAAGAATTAAGAATGCTTTTCTTTATAAACGGTTGTTAAGATTCCCGATGCTAAAAGTCAGGATTTGGGCTTTTCGAAAATTAGGACATGTATGTGGGGAATCTGTTTATTTTCCTTCGGACCTCAAACTTTCCCAAGTGTTTGTCCGTAATAAAGGTCGATTGATTTTGGGAGATAGGGTGTCAATTGGTCCTGGTGTAATTATCGTCCTTGTTTCGGGCGCTAATTCGTCAAGGAATAGGTCAAAAATGCCCGAGAAGGAACCTGTAGTTAAAATCGGCTCTGATGCATGGATTGGTGCCGGTGCTATTATTTTGCCGAGTGTAAGGGTGGGTGAAGGCGCGGTGATCGGCGCAGGATCAGTCGTAACCAAAGATGTTGATCCTCATATGGTTGTAGCAGGGAATCCGGCTCGTGTGATAAAAGCAATATGATTCAACCTAGAGTATATTTTGCTTTCCCCAAAAAATACCGCAAGGTTTTTCGTGTGGGAGAAAAACATTATTGCCCAGAGAGTGGCGAGTATTTGTTAAATCATAATCGAGCAGGTTTGTTGTTGGCATTGAAAGCCTTACAATTGCCTCAAGGCAGTATGGTAGGCGTGATGGCATACAATTGCCATACCGTGATGAATGCAGTTGCTGATGCGGGATATAAAGTTGGATTTTTAGATGTCACGAAAGACCTTGTGCTGGATATGGAAGACTTGCAAAAGAAACGAGACAAACTCTCAGCCATTATTGTAAGTCATCTGTTTGGCATTGCCAATGATATTTACGCTGTGAGGAAAAAGTGCCCCAATATACCGATCATCGAAGATTGTGCTCATGCTTTTGGGATGAAGCAGTGCGGAAAAACGGGAGATTTTGCCGTTTATTCCATAGGAGCGGGGAAGTTTCCTTCCGTTGGAGAAGGAGGAGTGCTAAAGGTAAATAGATTGGAATATCGACCTGTTGTCGAGTGTCTGTTGGCTGAAATACAGCCATATAGTAGGAAACAAGAACGGAGGTTGTTTAGGAAGTTACAAGTTCTAAATTGGTTGTATACGCCTTTTGTTTATTCATACTTGACGTTGCCTTTATTAAAACGTAACAACAAGAGAATAGCCTCAGCAAGAGAACAGATAGAGGTTTTAAAAATGTCAAAAGGTATTTCGGCAGTTTATGACGAGGTATTGCCTTATACGGAGCGAATAAAAGAACAGCAGCAGGCTGTTGCGGCTTACTTAATAGGATATTTTAAAGATATAAAAGGAGTTCGCATTGTCAATAATAATCCCGAGGAGAGCAATTGCTTCATGTTTCCCTTGTATTGCGACAATCCTATGGAGTTAAAAATGAGTCTTAGACGATTTGGGATTGAGTCGGAGACACATTTTAGGCACTGCTTGATTTGGGGTAGGGAATATGGTTATCAAGAGAAGGATTGTCCCCAAGTGGAGGATTTGACGCATCACTTGTTGATGATACCGACATACAAAAACTTTAAACTATGAAAACCTACCTCTTTTCACTTGGGCATCCTGCTCATTTCCACATGTTCAAGCATACGATACATGCTTTGAAAGAGACAGGGAATATGGTCGTTGTTGTAATACGTCCTAAAGATGTACTTGAGCAACTCTGCATCAATGAAGGCTTGCCATACTATAGTATCGGAAAGCGTCCCGATAAAGGCGGAAAGCTGATTAGGGCAGCTGTAGTGGTTCGGCGCTTCTTTGCTATTGTAAAGGTTGTTAGAAAAGAAAAACCCTGCATGCTCATTGGTTCTGATGGTGTCATGGCTTATTTGGGCACTTTGTTCCGTATTCCGTCTTTTGAGTTTTTTGATGACGACTATGGTATCATTAAACTGTATGCATGGTCGTTTTTCCCATTCTATTCCGACTTGGTATGTCCCAATGTTACGGATGCGGGTCGATGGCAAAAGAAAAAGACCGGTTATGAGGGGTATCAAAAATTAGCATACTTGCACCCGAACCGTTTCACACTTGACAAAAGGGTAGTGGAGAAGTATTTCACAACAGGAAAAGTGTACTTTTTGCTCCGTTTTGCCAAACTCAATGCCCATCATGATGGGGGTATAGGGGGTATTAATTCCGATGTGGCGCACCACCTAATTGAGATGCTTTTGCCGTATGGTAATGTGTACATCACCTCTGAACGGCAGCTTGAACCTGAATTTGAGCAATATCGATTGCATATCAATCCTTCTGACATGCATCATATTCTGGCTTTTGCGAAAATGTATATCGGCGATAGCCAGAGTATGGCGGTAGAGGCCGCAATGTTAGGGGTGCCTTCGGTACGATTTAATGACTTTGCAGGGAAAATAAGCGTGCTTGAAGAACTCGAACATAAATATGGCTTAACCTACGGCATCACTACCGCCAACCCTCAGCTGCTCTTTTCAAAAATTGACGAACTACTCAGCATGTCCGATTTAAAAGAGGAATTCCAACGTCGTCGGAAGACCATGCTTGCCGACAAAATAGATGTAGCAGCCTTTTTTGTATGGTTTATCGAAAACTATCCTGAAAGTGCAAAAATAATGAAAGAGAACCCAGATTATCAATTTAGATTCAGATGATTTCCGATGTTTTTATCATTTGATGCGATCGGTTCCGGTAAAGTTGTATCTTTGCAATGGCTTACTGATACAATAATAACGATAATCCATTAAAATTGCCTTTAAGTAATACTATAATATCGATTGACGAAAAGTCGCGGAAAACAGGTGATAGCGGAAATGAGAGACATTATCAGGTCGTCATCGTCATGATGAATGAAGGGAAAAGCTCCATATGCGTATCAAATAAGCCGAAAACGAAATGAGTGTTTATCCCACGAGGGTTCTTGATCATCCTTTCTTGAGAGTTTGAGATAGGGTTCCTAAATATGACAGATAAACTTAGCGATGGATTTTACTTTAACCACCTATAAAGAGTTGCTGAAAACGCTAAAATCAGCCGGTTATACCTTCCAGACCTTTGAACAGTTCTTGCAGCATCCGGCTGAAGGCAAGACGATTGTTCTGCGGCATGATGTGGATGAATTGGCGGTAAACGCCTTGGCGATGGCAAGATTGGAGCATGACCTGGGAATTGCTGCGAGTTATTTTTTCCGCATCGTGAAGCAAAGCAACAATCCTACCATCATTCGTCAAATTGTACAGTTAGGACATGAAATCGGATATCATTATGAAGATTTGAATCTGAATAATGGAGATGTGGGAAAAGCCGTCGAGGAATTTGAAAGAAATCTAAGCTATTTTCGAACGTATTATCCGGTAAAAACGGTGGCGATGCATGGCAGTTCATCGTGCAAATACGATAACAGAGACTTGTGGAAAGTCCGTCAATTATCGGATTATGGATTGATTGGCGAGCCATATATTTCAATTGACTTTACCAAGGTTTATTACCTAAGTGATACCGGCTACGCATGGGATGGGGGCAAATATGCGGTTAGAGATGTGGTGGAGAATTATTTCGGATTGTCGTTCCATTCTACCCGTCAGGTGATAGCTGCCATTCAGAATGGGGTATTCCCTCAACATTGTATGATTTTGGCCCATACCCTTTGGACGGATAGCATACCTCGGTGGATGGGGCTACATTTGCGTGAATTTTTGCGAAATCGCGTAAAGCATTGGTCGCGTAGTAATGCTTTTGTCCAAAAAATCTATTCAAAATTGGTGCGTTTGTATTGGAAATGAGAAAGATTTGTTTGATAACCAATGATGTAGAAACTACATCCATCATGAATCATCGATTGAGCGATGATGTGGCTGCATATCTGCAAAAGCAGGGGATGCCGCGTTTGCTTGATTTATATGATAAGTATCAAGTAAAGGCAACTTTCTTTTTTACCGGTCATGTCGCAAGTCTGTGCCCCGAATTGGTGAGAATGGCACACCGAAAAGGACATGAAATAGGATCGCATGGCTTGACTCACGAGGTGAGCCAAGCAGTTGACATTTTGCCGTTCAATGAACAGGTTCGTCATTTGAAAGAATCTAAACGTATCATCGAGGACATTATTGGAGAAGAGATCATTTCGTTTCGTTCTCCAGCGGCACGTGTTAATAAATCTTTTCCCATAGCAATGAAAGAGGCTGGTTTTAAAATAGATAGCTCTGTTGCCTCTCAGCGAATGGATATGTTTATGTCGTTCGGGGTAGCCAATAAGATGCACTGGCTGACGGCTCCGCGAAGTGCTTATTTTGTCAATGAGAACGATATTTTTAAGAAAGGGAATAGTGAGGTGATGGAAATTCCGATTTCTGCTATGGGATTTCCCTACATTGGAACATTTATGAGAATTGCTCCTTGGCTGAATTGTGCAACACGACACGCGTTGTATCTTGAAACAAGAATAACGGGGCGACAGTTTGTTTTCCTGACTCATCCCAATGAGTTTATCGATGAACCCAGAATCACAGGCAAGATCGAAAGAAGAGCATCAAGTTACTTTTCTTATTTGTTGGGCGATGTGCTGCGTCACAAGTTGAAAGTTAAGAATTTGGGCGAAAAGGCAATTCCTGTTTTTGAACGAGAATTGCTCTTCTTTCAAAGAAAAGCGTTTTGTTTTGTGTCTTGTAAAGATTTGTATAACAATCAAATGAAGAAATAATATGCCCGCAAAAGAGGTACTTCAGTTTTATGGTTTGGATAGCTTTTTTGGAAAGATTTGGTACACCATTAAGTTTTTTTGGCGCTTCTTTCTTGACAAATTGATTTTCATCACGCCCGTTAAATCGTGGAGAACGGTGATGCATCGTTGGCGTGGCGTTAGAATTGGGAAAGGTGTTTATATCGGGCATGAAGTCATATTCGACAGGGTGTTTACCGATCAGATAAGTATTGGAGATCACTCCTCAATCGGAGACCGTGCTATTATTACAGCCCATGCCAACATTCCGTCAGATACCGTCTTGAAAAGGATTTATCCGCGTTCCATAAAAAAGACGACCATTGGCAAGGGGGTATGGATTATGCCGAATGTTACCATTATTCCAGGTGTAACCATTGGGGATGAAGCCGTGGTTGCAACGGGTTCGGTGGTTACAAAGGATGTCCCGCCACGTACTCTGGTGGCTGGAGTTCCGGCAAAAGTAATGAAAGACCTGACCACAGTTATTCAGGATTTGGGTTATTGAATCATTGTGCAGTACAGTTGTTTTGAAAAAACTATTGTATTTTGATTACCATCGTGGAACTCAATAGTTATCAAATCAGCTAATCCAATACAAAAACTTTCAGGTAATTCAAATCAGTTTATTATTTTTGCAGCTTGAAAACCATTTCGTACAGAAAATAATTGATATAGAATGAAAAAGAGCATTTTATGGGTTGTATTACCCCTGATGACATTTGCAATGATGCAAACTTCATGTGTGTCAGTGCGTAACGTGCGTTATTTGCAGGATATGGATCACAATAGCCGGGTGCCGCTGAATGATAAGTTCGAGGCGGAGATTTGTCCCTACGATGAGCTGACCATCATGGTGCGAAGCAACGATGGGGACGAGGTGGCGGTTAAGCCGTTCAATATGGGTGATTTGCAAGATGTGACAAGGATGCAAAGCTTGGGGTATTTGGTAGATGTGAATGGCAATATTGTGTTCCCCATGCTGGGAGAAATCCATGCAGCAGGGTTAACCCGTTTGCAGCTGCAAGACACCATCAAGATGCGCCTCGAAAAAAACCGGTATCTCGGAGATCCTTTGGTGGATGTGCGGTTTAAGAACTTCAAGATTTATTTTTTGAGTGGAGAAGGCGGCAAGGTGATCAATGTTACCAACGAGCGCTGCACATTCTTGGAGGCATTGGCCCTTTCGGGAGGCATGGACATATATACAAAACGTAGCAAGATAGGAGTGATGCGCGAAGTGAACGGAAGCATGGTGATGCGTTACCTCGATCCGCGCTCCTCTGAGGTCTTCAATGACCCATTCTTCTTATTGCAACAAAACGACATCATCTTTACGCAGAAGTTTAAGAGTGTCTATCATAGGGATAATTGGAATACGGTGCTCACCACGATTACTTCGGTGACATCGTTGTTTACCACCTATTTGTTACTTGACAATTATTTCGGATGGTCGAGGAAAAACAATTCCAATACGGGTGCTAATTAAATGAAACTGATTTTATTATTATTTTAAGAACCATAAAGTTGAAAAATGGCAACTGCTCAAAACGATAACAACGATTTGTCATTCCTTGAAGGAAATGACAACAACGGCATGCAGTTCAAGGATGTCTTGATGATTGTGCTGCGCAATCTGCACTGGTTCGTATTATCTGCGTTGATTTGCGCAGGTTACGCTTATTGGAAAGTGCGTGGCGAAGAGCGTATATATGCCAGTAAAGCCTCCATGCTGATCAAATCGGAGAACACGGGCGATGCCGAATCCATGCGTTCATCGGCAATGATGAATAAAATCACTGCCGGAAGCATGGCGCTGAGTACCCTTAACAACGAGATGATTGTCATGCGATCGCAACATCTCGTGGAGAATGTTGTTCGGGAACTGAATCTGAACACGGTGTATTATTATGCGACAAAAATTGCCAAACGCAATAAGGATCTCTACAAGTCCTCTCCTGTTGAGGTGATTTTGCCTGATGCAGGAGAAGACGCCAATTTTGCTTTTTCAGTGACTCCCCTTGATGAACGGAAAGTGATGCTTTCGGGCTTTACTGGAGGAGAAGTGCCCAGCATGACGGTAAATGTCGGCGATACCGTTCACACTCCGGTAGGACGTGTCGTTGTCAACTACACCTGGTTTTTGAACAGTTCTTTTTACAATGTTCCCATTACCGTACAGCGCTATTCGGTGGCTTCGGTTGCAGCTATTTATCGACACAATATTTCTGTTGAACGCGATGATGAGAAGAATACCATTCTGAACCTCTATTTACGTGACACGTCTCCGACAAGAGCTTCTGATGTCTTGAATATGTTGATCAAGAAGTATAATGAAGATGCGGTTGCCGACCAGAAACGTATCTTGAGTTATTCGGAAACATTTATTAATGAGCGCATTGAAAATCTTTCTGGAGATCTAGACTCTATCAATCAGAGGGTGGCGTCTTTCAAGCGTTCGCACAATCTGATCGATGTCGGTTCGTACGGACGTGAATATGTGACTTCCAGCGCAGAAGCCACTCAGGAATTGAAGAAGTTGCATAGCATGGCGAATTACATCGGCTATTTGCTCAACTTTGTCAAAAATGTTGATCCGAGAAAGACCATACCTGGAGGTACGGTGGAAGGAGATGTGACAGCATTGATACAGCGCTATAACATTAATGTCACGGAGTTGGAAAAGTATAAAGAGGCAAGTATGCAGAACAATCCGACAGTAAAGAATCTTCTTGCTCAACAGGCTACTTTGAAAAATAGCATTTTGGTGATGTTGGAGAGCAACTTGTCCATTATCAGAGATAAAATAGAATCGGCTGATATGGATCAGCGCACAGCTGAAGCATTGGTGCAGTCGGTTCCTCGAAACCAACTTGTGATTGGCAGTGTGGAGCGTATGCAAAATGTTAAGGATCAACTTTTGCTTAACCTGCTTACCAAACGTGAAGAGTTGTTGCTGAATCAACCCAAGATTGAAGAACCGGGTCGGGTGATTGATGCGGCTTATCCCAATTGGAAACCCGTGGCGCCCAATCAGAAGAAGAGGGTCCTTACCGGTCTGCTGATAGGTTTGCTCATCCCGGCAGTGATTATTGTGCTGATACGCCTGCTGGATACGGCTGTTCGTAGCCGTTCTGATGTTGAAAAAGGAACAAAAACACCTTTCCTTGGAGAAATACCCTATCAGAAAAACTTGTCCAAACAAACCATAGTGGTTAAAGAAAACGGACGCGACTCGGTGACCGAAGCTTTCAGGTTGGTGCGTTCCAATCTGGAATTCATGAAAAACAAGGACGATAAGGCGCAGGTAGTGCAGTTTACTTCTTTCATGGTGTCATCCGGAAAGACCTTCGTTTCTTCGAATCTTGCCACGACGTTTGCTATTGCCAATAAAAAGGTTGTGCTGGTTGATTTGGATATCCGCAAAGGTACGATGAAAAAAGTATTCGATTCCAAGGTGCATGCCGGCGTGTCAAACTACCTTTCTGGAAAAATTGACGATGTGGGCGAAATCATTCATTCCGACGAATTGGTGCCGAATCTCGATATGGTGTTTGCGGGGCCCGTGCCTCCCAATCCGGCTGAGTTGTTGATGAGCGATCGTCTTGATCAAATGGTGGCGTTTTTGCGCGAACGTTACGATTATGTTTTCCTTGATAACGTGCCTTTGGGCATGGTGGCGGATGCCGAGATCGTGAAACGTCTTGCCGATGTTACAATTTTTGTGCTTCGGGCGGGTAAAACCGACAAACGCTTGTTGGTCGAACTTGATAAACTCTATAAAACCAATAGATTCCCCAACCTTTCCATTGTGCTTAATTCCGTGAAGTTCAAGAAACGCCGCGGCTATGGTTACGGTTATGGTTACGGTTATGGCTATGGCTACGGATATGGCTATGGTTATGGCTATGGCTATGGTAATGAAGAGGATGGCAAGAGAAAATCGCGCCGTCATAAACATGCTCATGAAAAAAATAAGGACGCGTAATCGATGATGTTCTCGTTTTTCAAACACACATTGCCCTCTGGTTTTTTTCAGGGGGCATGTGACATGCACTGTCATATCCTGCCAGGCGTTGATGATGGTTTTCAAACGACGGAACTGGCCGTGGAAGCCTTGCAGCTGTTGGAAAGACAAGGTGTTCGCAAAATGATCCTGACACCGCATTTCATGAAGGAATACCCCGGCAATGTAAAAGCTTCCATCATCGAAAAGTTCAAGACCTTTAAAACCCAAGTGGCAGAATCGGTTCACATTGAATTGCATCTTGCTGCGGAGCACATGCTCGACGCCCGTTTTCTAGAACATTTCAAAGACGGCTTTCTTACCCTTGATGAAGGAGGATCGCATGTGCTTTGCGAGACCTCGTATTTGATGTACGAAAGAAATTACTCTGAGATGCTCTATGAAATCATGTTGGCAGGCTACCAGCCGGTCATCGCACATCCCGAACGTTATCACTATGCTTCGAAAGGGCAGTATGAGCGTTGGAAAGAAAAAGGCTATCTTTTTCAGTTGAACATCCTTTCTCTCGCTGGTGCTTATGGACATTCGGCCATGGTCAAGTCGCACAACATGCTGAATAAAGGCATGTATGACTTTGTTGGATCCGACATGCATCGTATTGGTAATTTCCTGAAGTTTATTCCCAAGATGAGGCTCAGAACCAAGGAAATAGAGCAGTTGCGCCAATTGCTCGATAACAATGCAAAACTCTTTTCATAGCCTCTCTATTGTTGCCCGCACTTTGTGGTGACGCCTGTCTCCATAGCACAACGGATAGATTCCCCTTTCTTGCTTTCTGATCAGATGCGCTTTTTGAGACAGCTCAAAATACGTATCCCAGGCCGATGTATGTTCCGAAACTTCGGATGGCTTCCGACCAATGTACTTCAAAGTCAACGGGACCGATGGGGCTGCCGATAGAGTATTTTAGTCCAACGCCTAGAAAGTCGGTCGATAAATCAACCGACATGAAGTTGGCCAAATTGTCGGCGGCGTGAAGATAATTCAACATGGCGTGAAGATAATGACGGCCATAGAAATTGTAACGGATGTCGAAACGCATGATGGCGCAAAGGTCGTCCACGATTTTTGGACTGTTCAGACCGATAAAGGGTAGCTGATAGTCGTAGTAGCGGCCGGAAACAGGTCCGCCGATCAGATTTTTATAGTTGAAGGCATAGTTTTTTCCGATAAGAAATCGGCTGTGGACTTCAGGAATAAAGGTTAAGCGTCCCCCCAATGGCGTAAGGTAGCTTTGCAGATGAAACCCTAAATCAAAGAAGTTGGCGTCAGGAGAGGACAGCTTAGACCAATCGTCGTCGATGCGCCAATGCAATGAAATGTTGGTTTTGACACCGCTTTTGGCAAAATAGGCATCGTCCATGTCGTCGAAAGTCAGCTTGGCGTATGGACCAAAGGTGTTGGTGATGGAAGAATAGTTCTCGTTGAAGCCCACAATAGGGGAGCTGTTGCTTTCAAGCTGGTGGAAATAAAGCTTTTCTACTTCAAAGCCCACTTCTGTAGAAAACCGCCTTAAGTGAAATTCGGAGATGTAGAATTTGGTTCGGCTGCTGTAGGAGTTGCTGATATTGGCATAGAGACCGGTCTTGTCAATCAGTTTGAAATGTGACCTGTGGAAATCGAAGGCGAGGTTGAAATTGGCCAAGGAACGCCCGGCCCATGTTAAGGTGAGGTTGACCCAGGGGTTGGTGCTGAGGCGTGTGGAAAGCAAGAAACGCCATCCGGCTAAACGTTGCTGGTTATAACCTGCGTTGAGTAGTACGGCAGCGTTTTCTTCCGAGTCGAAACGAAAACCGGCGCCAAAGGAATGGGGAGCCGAAGGGTCGAAATCGATGGTCAGGTCGTAACGGTTTTCCTTGTTTTGGTACAGCGTGTCTGCGACTTGGTGCAGGTTGTAGGTGATGTTGGCGTAGGAACCGGTGCCATTGTAGATGCCTACGGCATGTTCGATGTCGGCACCAAGGATTTTCTTGCCCACTTTCAAACGTCCTTTGCGAAGCAACCATTTAGCTTCGCTTTGGGTGGTGTTGTTCAAGGTGATGGTGCGTAGTACAATGGTGTCATAACTGATATTGTGTGCTTTGGGCGCTTGAAGCGTTGTGGTGGGAGATCCCCATTGTGAAAGCCTTTCCTTGATTTGCATCAGTTCATCGTGATGCAGTTTCGCCTCGCGGTAACCGCGTTGTATTAATGTGTCGATGGACTCGGTGTCGAAACTCAAGGTGTTGTATCCCGAAATGTCGGGATGTATGTGAACATCACATAATGCACGGTTTTCTTTTTTCTTGCCCATGACAGCGATGCTCATCAGCTGATTGAAAAGCTGGGGCAGCGATTGCAGATTCTCATCGTTGTCAGTGAGTTCGTCGGACACATCGACACCAATGATGATATTGGCACCCATTTCATAGCATACATCGGCAGGATAGTTGTTTACCATGCCGCCGTCCATAAGTACATGCCCGTCCATGCGAACCGGTGCGAAAACTCCTGGGATGGCCATGCTGGCGCGGATTGCGGTTGGAAACTTGCCGCTGTGCATCACTAATTCTTTTCCATCGGTGATATCGGTGGCTACACAGGCAAAGGGAATGGGAAGATCGTAGAAGCTTATTGAATCCTGATAGCCGACGCACAGATTGTTGAACAGGTTGATGAGGTTCGATCCGCGAATGACTGAACTCGGAAGCGAAGACATGAATGACGGTTTTCGTGGCATTCCCGGCAAAGGCAGCGCGACAGGCTCTTTCTCTGCCTTTTTTGAAAGAATCATACTTGTATTGAACGGTATGGTTAACAAATAGGTGCTGCGCCTGTATTTGTCGGCTGAAGACATTTTGTCGCGTTCTATCGTGTTGCTCATATACACGGACCAGTCCAGTTCGGAAATCAGCTTGTCAAGTTCGTCGGCGGAGTAGCCGAGAGCGTACAGCCCTCCAATGATGGATCCCATGCTGGTGCCCGCCACATAATCGATGGGGATGCCAATCTCTTCCAAGTATTTCAGTACGCCGATGTGTGCAGCGCCTTTTGCGCCACCTCCTCCCAACACCAAACCTACTTTGGGCCTCGCATTGATAATGACACCATCATCTCCTTCTGCATGACAATAAGATGCAGAAAACAACAGTAGGAGTCCTAATGTAATAATGCCAATGGTAGCCTTCATTTCACAATTCATCAACGCTGGGACTACAAAAATAGTGTTTTTCAAACACTCAAAAGCCGGATTTTTTCAAAAGAAATCGGTGCGTTGACAAAACGGGTAAAGCAAAACAGAGAGGCGGCTGAAAGGGTAGAGTGAAAGCTTATGTGGGTAAAACAAGAAAAGCACGGCTTGCCGTGCTTTTCTTGTTTTGAAAGTCAATGGGTTATTCCAAGCCACGGGCTTTCAGATAGGGCTTGTTGTCAGGGTCTTGTCCGCGGAACTTGCGGTATTGCACCATGCCTTCGTCGTTGCCACATTCCTGTAGGCAGTTTTTGCGGAACGAAGCAGCCAGTTCGGGATTAAAGAGGTCGCCCGACGACTTGATGTAGTTGAAAGCGTCTTTGTCGAGCACTTCGGCCCATGTGTAAGCGTAGTATCCGGCGCTGTAGCCGCCATCAAAGATGTGTGAGAAATAGGTGGCGCGGTAGCGGGGTAGAATCTCCGGAATCAGACCGATGGCGTCCATCTGTTGTTTTTCAAAGGCGTTGACGTCGATGTCGGTGGTGTCGGTCAGCTCGTGAAACTTCATGTCGAGAATAGAAGCGGCAATCAGTTCAACAGTGTTGAATCCTTGGTTGAACAGGGCGCTGTTTTCAATCTTGGCAATCAGGCTGTCGGGCATGGCTTCTCCGGTCTGGTAATGCTTGGCATACATGCGGATGACCTCAGGTTCTGAAACCCAGTTCTCCATGATCTGCGAAGGCAGTTCCACATAGTCGCGCGGAACACTGCCGCAAGTGCGGGAGTACTTGCCATCCGAGAAGAAAGCATGCAGGCTGTGTCCGAACTCGTGCCACATGGTTTCTGTTTCGTCCCAGTTGAGCAGGGCTGGGGTGTCACCGCTGGCAGGGGTGAAGTTCATCACCAACGAAACGATGGGATATTCTTTCTGACCGTTGATGTCATAACCGCTTTCGCGGAAACTCGTGCACCAGGCACCGCCGCCTTTGCTGGCGCGTGGATAGTAGTCCATGTAAAGAATGCCTAAGAAGTCTCCGTTGGATTCTTTCACTTCGTAGGTCTCAACGCCCGGGTAATAGATGGGAAGCTGGGTGTTGGGCGTAAACGTGATGCCATACAGCTTGTTGGCTACCGTAAACATGCCTTCGCGCACGTTATCGACCGAGAGGTAAGGCTTGATCTGGTTTTCGTCGAAAGCATATTTGGCTTTGCGCAGTTTTTCAGCATAATACCACCAGTCCCAGGGCTGAATCTTGATCCCGGCACCTTCGGCATCGGCGATGGCCTGCATTTCGGCAAGTTCGTTTTTGGCAACTTTCAATGCAGGATTGAAGATGTTTATCAGAAACTGATCTACAGTGGCAGGGTCTTTCGCCATGTTGTTGTCCAAAACGTATGCGGCATGACTTTCATAACCCAGTAGCCGGGCTTTTTGAACGCGCAATTTGCATAAGGTGTTGATCAGTGATTTGTTGTCGAACTCGTCGTCATGATTGCCGCGTGTGAAATAACCTCGGTAGATTTGTTCACGCAAGTCGCGGTTGTCGGTGTATTGCAGGAAGGGGATGAGGCTGGGCTTTGAAAGGGTGAACACCCATTTGCCGGTCATGCTGTCGGCTTGGGCTTGTTCTGCGGCGGCATCAATGCTCGACTGGGGTAAACCGGCGAGGTCGGCTTCGTTGTCAATCACCAACTTGAAGCGTTCGTTTTCTTTCAGAATGTGGTTGCCGAATTGCAGGCTCAGGGTGGAAAGCTGTTCGTTGACGGCCCGTAATTCCGCCTGTTTTTCGGCAGGGAGATCGGCACCTCGGCGAATGAAGTCGTCATGGTATTTCTCAACAACGCGGATTTGCTGAGCGTCCAAACTATCCTCGTTACGGTGCTGATAGACATAGTCGATTCGTTCAAACAGTTTTGGATTCATGGCGATGTCGTCTCCGTGTTTCGATAGCATGGGGAGCACCTGCTGGGCGATGGCTTGTTTTTCATCGTCGGAGCAGCATTCCTGTAGGTTGAAAAACACATTGCTGACACGGTCAAGGATGGCGCCCGACTTGTCGTAAGGCAGAATGGTGTTCTCGAATGTCGGGGAGGCGGGATTGTTGACAATGGAGTCGATTTCTTGCTGTTGCTGCTTGATGCCGGCTTCAAATGCAGGTAGGTACTGGTCGTTGTTGATCTGGTCGAAAGGCGGCACCTTGAAAGGGGTGGTGTATTCGCTCAGAAAAGGATTCTCGACAACGGCTTCCTCTTTTTGCTGGGACGTTGTACACGAAGCTAAAGTGATGACGCTCAGGGCTATCATGTTCAAAAATTTTTTGTTCATGGAGGTTTGGTTTATTGAAATTGCAAAGATAGTGAATTTTCGGGTAGCGGTTAATGGTTCTTTAGGTGGGTGGGATTTTTGAATGTGTTTTTTTAAGCCACATTCTGCGTTTTCTGCGCATTCTGCGTGATGATGATTTCGGAATTTTGATGAGAAGGTGATCTGATGAGAAGAAATAATGGGAAAATGTAAAAGGTTAACTTGGGTGTAAGGGCATGGTTTCCCATAGCGATGATTATCTTCGCGAAGCCCAAAATAATTCGGGTTGCAATATTGCAGGTTGTTGTAAATGAAACAAACATCTTTTATATTTGCAGCATTAAAAATAAATCATGCTATGGAGATACATTTCATTTGGCTCATTGCCGCAATCGTGTTGGTTATCATCGAAATTGCAACGGTGGGTTTCGGTTCCATTTGTTTCGCCATCGGAGCGTTAGGCTCGGCGCTAACGGCTTACTTAGGTGCCTCCATGTATTGGCAGCTTGCCGTTTTTGCCATCATATCGGTGCTTGCCTTTGTGTTTGTGCGTCCCGTGGTGTTGCGTTTTCTCGATAAGCGGGGCAAAGATGTCAAAACCAATGCCGATGCGTTGATTGGGCGCAAGGCCGTCGTGTCGGAAACCATCAATCCGGAAAAGCATTCAGGACGTGTGGCCGTTGATGGTGACGATTGGAAGGCCGTTTCGGTTGACAATACCTTAATCAATAAAGGGGCGGAGGTGGAGATCGTCAGCATGGAAAGTATCGTTCTGACGGTGCGCAAACTCTAATGTGCTATTATCGCAATCATTCACTTAAAAACAAGTAATAATCATGGGAACAACCGTATTAATCGTCCTCATCGTCCTCGTTGTGATTTATGTGCTCAGCGGGATCAAGATCGTTTCTCAGTCGGAGAACGTCATCATTGAACGCCTTGGCAAGTACAACCGTACTTTGACCGCCGGCATCAACATTATTCTGCCTGTTGTGGAGCGGGCGAAGGATACCATCACCCGCCGCCAGAACGGAGCCTTGACACGTAGCCTGCGTATCGATATGCGCGAACAGGTGTACGATTTCGATAAGCAAAGTGTGATTACCAAGGATAATGTGATGACGGAAATCAACGCCTTGCTGTATTTTCAGATCGTCGATCCGATGAAGGCCGTTTATGAAATTCAGAATCTTCCGGTGGCTATTGAGAAGCTGACGCAAACCACCCTTCGTAACGTGGTGGGTGAGATGGAGCTTGACGAAACGCTAACCTCGCGTGACACCATCAACTCGAAGCTGCGCAACGTGCTGGACGATGCCACCAACAAATGGGGTGTGAAAGTAAACCGAGTTGAGTTGCAAGACATTACCCCTCCTGAAAGCATACGCCGTACCATGGAGCTTCAAATGCAGGCAGAACGTAACCGCCGTGCCGACATCCTGAAGGCCGAAGGTGAGAAACAAGCCGAAATCCTGAACTCGGAAGGTAAGAAGATGGCCGAAATCAATGCTGCAGAGGCTGAAAAACAAGCCAACATTCTGAAGGCCGAAGGTGAGGCGCGTGCCAAGATCCTTCAAGCCGAGGCGGAAGCCACAGCCATCCGTCAGATTTCAGATGCCGTTTCCGACAGAGGTGCCGACCCCGTCAACTATCTCTTGGCGGTGAAATACATCGAAGCTCTGAAGGAAGTCGCATCCGGACAGGAAAACAAGACAGTCTATTTGCCTTATGAGGCTACCAATGTGTTGGGCTCATTGGGAGGTATTAAAGATCTGTTTGCCAAATAATTGGCTTTTTGTTACTGCTTGCAATTGATTGAAAAGGTCGTCTTGGTTTTGAGGCGGCCTTTTTTGATGAGAAGATTCAAGGGTTGATGATAAGTTGTTAACTGACCATTCTCATTAGCATTTGTCATTCCGGACCTGATCCAGAATCTCTTTAAAGGAAACCTTCGCTGCCGCGCGATTGTATCGCATGGTAATAAAACTCCAAGGACCACGCGATGCAATCGCGCGGCAGCGGAAAATAAGCCCTTCATGAATAGCCGTGTGGCGTGTTATCCTCGTCAGGAGATTCCAAATCAAGTTTGGAATGACTACGGGGGATGAGACTTGCAGATTCTGCGTGAGATTTTTTTTGTTGAACTGCTGATTGTCGAACTGAACTGAGTTTTTCAAAGCCACGCGTTACAAACGCTTAGTGGCGAGGGACAACATGACGATTTGATTCTTAATATGCGACATGTTGGCATAAACAAACCTTGATTTGTTATGATAAATGACAAAATGGCGTATTGTTGAGGCTGAATTGCATTATTTTCGACTTGGTTCAGGATTTGATCTCTTAAAGACGACTGCGCAAAAGGCGCAAAAAAAGAAAATCAACAATTAAAAAATAGGAGGTTAAAACCATGTTACTAGCAAGTAGATCGCAGAACTTCATGCCGACATTGTTCAATGAACTGATGAATATGAACAGCGTGTCGTATTCAGAACCCAAGATGAACATCATCGAAACCAAAGGAGACTACAAACTCGAAATGAGTGTACCCGGATTGTGTAAGGAAGATTTGAAAATCTTCATCGGAACGGACGACAACTTGATCGTCGAAATGACCAAAGAGACCAAGAATGAGCAGAAGGACGAGTCGCGTCGTTATTTGCGTCACGAATTCTCGTGCGAGCGTTTCCGTCAAGAGGTGATGCTGCCCGAAGATATCCACAGGGAGTCCATCACTGCAAAAGTGGAAAACGGGGTGCTTGAAATCATCATGCCCAAGGTGACGCCCGAAGAAAAGAAGCAATTGGTGCAACATATCGAGATCAAGTAACCGCTTACTGAATTGATAATGGTCGGGAGCAGCTGAAAAGCTACTCCCGCTTTTCTTTATCGGCAGTTTCATCAACCCCCATTTCGCATCACATAATTTCTTATTTTTGTGCCATTATTTTAATAGGGTATGAAAAGAAAGATTTTGTTATTTGCGCTGCTGATGACGATGCAGTGGATTGGAGTGCAATTTGCTTATTCACAGACGAATGTATTTTCTGTAAACACATTGAGGTTAGAAGCCCGCGCTGATTTTACCTGTGATTATTATTTTCAGGATCGCAGCACAAAACATGGCTTTGCAGGAAAATATCTCAATTTTGTGATTGACGGGAATATCACCGATAAGTTTTCCTACCATTTGCGTCAGCGCATCAACTCGCCCAACATAGGTTTTGCCAATACCTTTTTCCAAGGTACGGACTGGGCTTATCTGAATTGGCATCTGAACGATAATTTCTTCATTTCTGGCGGTAAACAGGTGGTGGCCATAGGTGGATGGGAATATGATGCAGCTCCCATTGATATTTATTATGGAACCGAGTTTTGGAATAATGTGGTGTGCTATGAGGTAGGAGCTTCTGTCAACTACAAGGATGATTCCGGTAATAACTGGCTCCTTTTCCAAGTCACCAACTCTCCGTTTATCAAATCCTCCATGGAGGGCATTTATGCTTACAACTTGATGTGGTATGGTAATTTCGGCGTTTTCAAGACAGCTTATTCGGTCAATATGCTTGAATACGAACCGGGACACTTCATCAATTACATTTCTTTGGGCAACAAATTGCAATTCGATGGTGTGGAAATGTACTTGGATTTGCTTAACCGTGCTTCATTTGAACAGGAACGTTTCTTTGGTCAGGATTTCACGGCCATATACGGTATTGGAGTTGACCTCGGAAAGAAGTGGATTATCTTTGCCAAAGCCGGTTACGATTTCAACAAGGCTCAGGCGCACACTACACCGGACCCGTTCGATCAGTGGGTCATTCCGGGACGCAAAGTGGATTTTGAAAGTCTTGGCTTTGAATATTTCCCGCTTGGCGACCGCAGTCTGCGTCTCCACCTGTGCGGATCGCATACCAGCGTTGATGGCGACAATAAGTTTGAGGGCAATATCGGTCTCACATGGAAAGTGGACCTGCTCCATAGTGTCTTGAAAAAATAATCTTATCATTTATGCCACGCATTTCATTTAGAAATCTAACAAAACGCACGCTTTCCTACGGGAAAAAGACGGAGTCGCTTTTCTTGAAATTGGAAAGGCTGCTGAAACGCCAGTTGTCTTTCACTACAAAGCGCAGCTTTGAAGCTTTTACTTTCCTTATCCTCTTTTTTGCTTTCTTCGGACTTTTGGCATGGAAGATGACCTTGCCGAATATGCTGAATACCTTTATGCAGACCGCTTATCACCTGTTGTTGGAAACCGTGTTCTACATCATGGCGATTTGTGTACTCATGGGTGCTATCAGCAAGATGCTCACCGAATTTGGCGTGGTGCGCTTGCTGGAAAACTTGTTGCGCCCGCTGATGAAACCTCTCTATAACCTCCCCGGCGTAGCTGCTTTGGGAGCGGTGATGACCTTCCTTAGTGATAATCCGGCCATCATAACCCTTGCCCACGACAAAAACTTCAACCGTTACTTCAAGAAATACCAGTTAGTGTCGCTCACCAACTTCGGTACGGCCTTCGGCATGGGCTTGGTTGTCGTTGCTTTTATGACGGGCTTGGGCTATGGCAAAGGTGCTTTGATAGGCTTGGCGGGCGCCATTGTCGGAAGCATTGTTTCGACCCGCTTGATGCAACGCTTTACCTTGAGAGCTTATCCCGAATTGGATGCGCCTATTGATGATGTTGCTGCAGGAGACGAACAGCAAATCACCTTCAAGAGCGAGGGCAGTACGTTCTTGCGTTTCCTCAACTCCATGCTCGATGGTGGCAAGGATGGAGTGAGTATCGGCTTTGCCATCATCCCGGGCGTGCTTTGTATTTCCACCCTTGTCATGATGTTGACGTTTGGTCCCTCAGGGGAGAACGGCACTTATATGGGTGCGGCTTACGAAGGCGTTCCGGTCATCACTTGGGCGGCCAATAAAATCAACTTCATCTTTGAATGGCTCTTTGGTTTCAAGAGCGGTGCTTTGATTTCTTTCCCCATGACAGCCCTTGGTGCAGTGGGTGCTGCCATTGGTTTGGTGCCTCGTTTTATTTCCGAAGGAATCATCGACAATAACGCTATTGCCGTCTTTACGGCTATCGGCATGTGCTGGAGTGGTTTCCTGTCCACCCACGCCGCCATGCTCGACTCGCTGGGTTACCGTAAACTGATTTCAAAGGCCATCGGAGCACATACCATAGGAGGTTTGGCAGCAGGTATCGCCGCACACTGGCTTTATGTGCTGATTTCATTGCTGTAAGCTCGGTCTTGCTTGACACAAAATATTATCAATAACAGGAAGGACAGCCATAAGCCGTCCTCCCTGTTGTTTTTGTGTAGGCAGTCGAAATTAAACTGCAAAAGATGATATGGAACTTTTTGACGGTGACCGCTAACAGACCATGACCACTTTGTCACAAGTCATGGCATAAGTCCAATATGTGAACTAAAAATTGCTCATCGACTTGTTATTCTTTGGATCGACGTACATGGTGCTGTTCTAACAATTCTAACAGTGCTTTGTCGGAAATGCGGAGCAGTTGCATTTTTTTTGCCAATTCGGGAATCGACTCATCAATAAACTGTTTGCGTTTTGTCTCCATAACGGTTTCCTTGGCGTTTTCGGCGATGAAGTAGCCAATGCCACGCTTGTTGTAGATAATGCCGTCGTTTTGCAGTTGTTCGTACGAACGCATGATGGTATTGGGATTGACACCCAATTCCGCGCCTAACTCTCTGACCGAGCGGATGCGATCTTCGGGTTTCAGTTCGCCGTTCAAAATACGGTCGCAAATCTGGTCGCAAATCTGTAGGTATATCGGTTTGTGTGCATTGAAATCCATGGCTTAGTATTTTTGTTTCTTGATTCTGTGATAAATGCCGAAAAGTAACACGGCAAGGAAGATGTAATGGATGATCAGGCTCACCACTTCGACATTTTCACGTGGTAATAAGAATGTTCCGGTTGTCATGACTATAAACCTTTCACCATACAGTGTGAATACTGAGGGAGTGATGATGCAAATCAGCAACACCAAGAGGGCGATCAGGCTCGCAATGGTTTTTAGGGACTGGCGCTTTTTGAACAACACGGTGCCGAAACTGAAAATGCAACTGTAGAAAATAAGTTGAAGGAATAAGTCAGCAATGAGTGACGACGACTTTCCGATTTGGGATGCGAAAAATGAGCCTTTGAAAGCGCCGAATGGCAATAGTCCGAGAATGCTATCGGTCAGCAACCCGATGATACCCGTCAGGATGGGCGTCACAATGGCGCAGTAGAGCACCATGCTGATGTTTTTTTCCAAGGCCGAAGCCGGCAACATGGCGAACCGGATGCCTTTGCGCCGGTCGTTGGCATCGCCGTATAGCTTTTCGGGAGCAAATACGGTTGTGAGGAGAAAGCAGAGTAGCAAATAGGATAACCTTTGGTCTCCATTAATGTTGACTTTTTGAGTTGTGCCGATGAGCCATCCCCCAAACAATACGCTCACAATGATAATGATCATCATTTTGAGAAAACGTTGGGAATAGTTGATGGCATCGAACCGAATGACTTTTTGTAGTCTGTTGAAATCCAATGTGTTATTCATGTCGTTATTGATGTTGGGGGTGAAACAGTTGTTTGATGGTGTCTTTGTGATGCAATGTGGCGTTGAAAAGTGCTTCGATGTTAACTTGGCTTTCTAATCCGTCGGGATTGAGACACACATTGACATATCCGCCTGGAAACGGTTCGCAGTAAAGGGCGTCGGGGTTTTGTTCGGTAGCAGTCTGAAAGTAGAGCTTCTCGCTAATTTCGCAGTGGGAGGCCTTGAGCAGCACATCGTCGTTGCTGAGAATGATAATAGGGTCGATCAGGTTTTCTACATCTTTCACCTGATGGGTCGAGATGATGAAAAGGGTATCTTCGTTGCAACTGCGGCTGACGATTTGACGGAACAAAGTCTTTGAAGGGATGTCGAGACCGTTGGTAGGTTCGTCCAAGAGCAGGATGCGGGTGCGCAGGGCTATGGCAGTGGCGATGAGCGATTTTTTCTGCTGCCCGTACGACATTTTCGAGAAGGGACGGCGGTTGTCCACCTCAAATTCCTCGCAGAGTGCGTTGAACAGCTTTATGTCTGCCTTGGGATAGAAGGGAAGAAGCCGTTTGAAATTCCATAGTGGGGTCTTTTCGGGAATGTCGAAATCTTCCGAAATGAAATAGATGTCGCTAAGCGTTTCGGGAAGGCGCGGAAAAGCGGCAACGCCATTTACCGTGCAACTTCCGGCCTTCGGACTTTGCAGGCCACAGATGAGTTTCAGCAAAGTGGTCTTCCCAACACCGTTCTCGCCCAAAAGACCGTAAATGTTGTCAGACGCAAAGTCAATGCTGATGTTCCGGAATACCGGTAGCTTTTTGTAGCTGAAATTCAAGTTTTTGATCTCAATCATTGTATGGTAATTTTAGTGTATTAGTAAATTATTACACCGCAAAAATAATACAATTATTCGAAAGTGTGCATTTTTTGAAAGAAAAATTTGAAGAATCGCTGCAATTATTTTTTGATGCTGAGAATGACACCGAGAGCAACCCCCAAAAAAGCGGCAAACAGAACTTGATAGGTGTTTGGGAGCAAGAATGTAATGGTATGGGCGGGATACCAGAACAAGGGGATGGTTTTTGCAAAGATAAAACCGAATTGGGTGTTCCAGTCGATTCTGTTTGCCATAATTTCTTTGATATTCAGCTTTTTGCTGAAAAATCCTTTCAAAGTACCGCCAGTGTCGGCAATGTGGATATCGGTGATTTTATGAAAAGTCATGAAGACGGGGGCGAACAGCGTATTCATCAGCACGCTGATGCACAAGGCGACGAAGAATTTGCCCCAACCGAGTGTTCCTGCAAACCAAAGCTGGGCATTATGGAGATGAAAGCCTTTGTCAAGCAGGGTCACTGTTCCGCTTTTGAAGATGGTCATGGCAGAGGCGATGACAACGCCTAAAACGCCCCAAATCAATAGTTTGGGAAGCATTCCAAAACCTTCCTTGTAATATCTGCCTTCACGGATGCGCAGTGAGAGCATCTCGCCAAATGTGCCGAGAATGGCGAACTTGAAGAAACTCATCAGCAAGCCATGCGCTTTGGTGGTGGCGTTGAACCAGTTCCAGGCGCCGGGAATCAAGGCAAAACCACAGATGACGGCTGCGGTGCAACAGAGGGTGATAATGTCGTTTTTTCTCATTGTGACTGATCTTGTTGACGGTCAATCATGTCGCGTTTGTCGGCCTCTTTGTTTTGCCAACGTCGTCCCAGCAGGCACAGGATGCATACGATGAACAAAATGGATCCGAGAATAAATCCCGCTTGGTCTAAGTTGTGAACCAAGTAGAGATAGATGCCGAAACCTAAGATGCCAAAGTCGGCAATCAGGCATACGATGGTGCCGATGAGACGTGTCTTGCGATTTTTGCTTTGTAGGATTTTGTCGCCGAAAAAGGTGACAAGAATCAGAGCCGCGTAAACCAAATAGACTAAGGAACGGAAAGTGACCATTGAGGGCTTGTTTGTTGTTTTGGCGGTGTCTCAGAAGTGCCCAACCGCTACGTTACTTTCGATATTCGGGTTCAATCAAGTACTTGAGTACGATTTTCCCCATCAATCTCGGTGCCTTGCATTTGGACACTTCTGAAACATCTTAGTTATTTTTTAGTATTAAATATTTGTTTTGAAACAGCTTCAAAAACAGACGGTTACTTTTCAATGCGGATACGGGCATCCACAGCGACCACATTGTTCGGGTTGCCAAGCAAGGGATTCAAGTCCATTTCGGCAATTTCAGGAGCGGCTTGCACCAAGGCGCTGACGCGGGCTATCTGTTCGGCATACACATCGATGTTCACCGGCTGCTGGCCTCTGACTCCTTGCAGAATCTTGAAGCCGCGCAGCTTGTGGATCAGATCCTTGGCTTCCGTAGCGCTGACGGGTGCCAAAGCGCTCTGAACGTCTTTCAGCACCTCGATGAAAATGCCGCCTAAACCGAAGAACACCTGATGTCCGAACTTGTTGTCACGGATGGCGCCAATATAGACTTCCGTGCCGTCTAACATGGGGTACATTTCAACGGCGTAGGTGTCCTTGATGGCCATCAGACGGTCAAATTCCTTTTGTACGGTCTCGATATCGCGCACATTCAGCGTAACGCCGCCAACATCGGATTTGTGAACAGGACCAACGACTTTCATGACCAATGGATAACCGACCTCTTTGGCGAAATCCACCGCCTGTTGTTTTTGATCCACGACACGGATTTGCTTTTGTGCGATACCGGCGGCATCCAACAACTGGTAGATCTTGTCGGGGTCGATGTAGCCGTTTTCGCAATGGTCGATGACCTCACGGATGCGTTTGACGTCGATTTGAGGCGTTTCGACATTCTCAGGCTGTGGTTTCGGGGTGTTGTAAATCTTGCAAAGCGCATTACCGAACACGCATTCTTCGGGGAAGTTGATGCGGTGCTTGTTCTTGATAAAGTCGTCTATTTCGTCCTTCACGTTGATGATGGAAGGCAGGATGGGGAAGATGGGCTTCTTGCAGGTCTTCATCTTCTTGTCGAGCATTTCATACACCTCCCAGTTGGCGAAAAGTCCGGGGGAACCGAAGATGACACACATGCAGTCGATGTTGTCGAAATCGTTTTCGCAGGCATCGATGATATGGCCCAACTGTTCGGCGGTGCCGGTGGCGAGGAAGTCGATGGGGTTGCCTACGGAAGAGCCGTTGTAGAGTTTCTCTAACAAAGCCTGCGCTTTGGGACCTTCCAAATGCGGAACGTCCATGCCGTTGTTGGAAAGGGTGTCGGTGAGCATCACGGCAGGTCCTCCTGCATGGGTGATGACGGCCATGTTCTTTCCTTTCACTTCGGGGTGCATGAAGATGGCGCAAACCGTAGTCAGTTCCTGGCGGTTGTGGCAGCGGACGATACCCACTTTGCGGAACAAGGCGTCCACGGCGACGTCAGAGGTGGCCAACGCTCCGGTATGTGAGCTGGCGGCACGGCTGCCGGCAGCGGAACCGCCGGACTTGATAGCGGCAATCCTACAGCCTTTCAATATCAGTGAACGGGCATGTTTGAGCATCTTTTGCGGGTTGACGATCTTCTCCATGTAAAGCATGATGACACGCGAACTCTTTTCAGGGTCGAAGGTGAGGTCGAGGTGTTCCAGAACGTCTTCGATGCCCAATTGAGCCGAGTTGCCGACTGCCCATACGCTATTGAATGTCAATCCGTTGCTGATGCCGTATTCTTTAATGAAAACAGCAGTGGCACCCGATCCGGTGATGAAATCGACACCGTGTGGGTCGAGGGTGGGGATGGGGGTGTCGAAAGCGCCGCAGTAGTTGTTGTTGAGGAATCCGGTGCAGTTGGGGCCGATCAGCGAGCCGCCCACACTATTGACCGTGTCGGTGATGTGGCGTTCAAAGGCAGCGCCTTCTTCGTTTTCCTCGCCAAAGCCTGCCGATACGATGATAAAGCCTTTCGTGCCTTTCTCGTGGGCGAGCAGGTCAACGGTGGCAGGACAATATTTCGCGGCAATGGCGATGATGGCGCAGTCCACTTGCGGCAAGTCGTCAACCTTGGCAAAGCACTTCACGCCTTGCACCTCGGTTTCCTTAGGATTGACTGTGTAAACTTGACCTTTGAATGGGCTTTCTAACAGGTTCTTCAACACCTTTCCGCCCGGTTTGTGAATATCAGACGAAGCTCCAACTACAACTATGGATTTCGGATTGATTAATTCTTTTGCTATCATATTGATTGTGTTTTGTTTATAACTTAATTATTCCGTAATAATTTTGCAAAGATAAAAAAAATAGTATTTGAAAACGCCAAGCAATGGCTTGGATGATATTGGCAGGTTTTGTACGGCGTGAAATAGGGGCAAAATGGGAAGCACCATTAGGTGAACAAAGCTATTTTCGCTCCGTGTTGTTCGGCGATGAAGTGGTTTTTACCTTTCGGAACGGAATGCGATCGCGACAATCCAAAAGCAGTTGATAGTGAGTGCGTTGAAATAAACCGTCTTTGCAAAGCTGCTCAATTTCGTTGCGATTCATCCATTTCACGGATTCCACTTCTTCTTCTTGAAGGAGAAGGGATTCGGCGGGGATGTTGCATTTCAACGTGTAGAGAAAGGTGAATTTGTAGTCGAATTTCCTGATTTTCACGAGATGCAGCTCCGACCTCGAAGCGGAAATCCCTATTTCTTCGCGCAATTCGCGCAGCATGGCCGACACAAAGTCGGTTTCGCCGCTTTTCACGTGACCCGCTGTAGTGGCATAGTAACCGCCTTTTTGTGCCGATACTTTCTGTATGAGCAACAGACCCTGGTCGTTATAGACGAATACGGCGACAATGGGAATCATCAGACCATTAGGAATGCGTTGGCCTCTTGCTATGGTCTGCCCGGTCATCCGAAGTTGGTTGTCGTACAAGTCTAACAGTTCCATTTTCTTGTTGTTTGCTTCGCAAAAATAGAAAATTTTGTAATAGGGTGCCATGTGAGTGACGTTATCCAAAAAGCCGGAAAATACGGGATTAAATCCATTGACCATAATTGTTTTATGAAACGAAGTGTTCATAAATTGACTAATTTTGTCGCATTATGACCGATATTTTTTCGCCGGAGAAAAGAAGCGACATCATGCGCCGCATCAAGGGCAAGGACACGTGCCCGGAGCTTATCGTGCGAAAATATTTGTTTTCCAAAGGGTTTCGGTATCGTCTCAATGTAAAACGTCTTCCCGGAAAGCCGGATATTGTGCTCCGAAAGTACCGTACCGTCATTTTTGTACATGGCTGTTTCTGGCATGGTCACGAAAACTGCCCGCTGGCTTCACATCCCAAGACTCATAGTGCGTTTTGGACCTCCAAGATAGCACGCAACAAGGAACGCGATGCGGCAACCCGCACCAAGTTGAAAACGATGGGCTGGAACACCTTAGTGGTGTGGGAGTGTCAGTTGCGGCGGAGCGCAGAACGTAAACAGACTTTGCAAGCCATTGTTGCCGTGCTCGACGAAACATTCTTGAATTTGAACGGCATGAAACCCGCCGCCGCATACCAACAAAGCGAGAAGGTGGCACTGGTGGCGGAAAACGTTAGCATGTATGCTAAAAAGGACTAATTTTGCACTTCGAAAACCTATCTGTTGCCATGGAGGAGAAACTTTTCAACAGGAATTACGTCTTTTTATGCTTGGCTAACTTCCTGTTTTTCTTTTCATTCTACCTTTTATTGCCCGTCTTGCCCTTTTTCATCCGCGAGATGTTCCGGTCGGGTAATTCCGTGGTGGGTGCCGTCATTTCATGCTACACCTTGGCCACCTTGGTAGTGCGTCCTTTTTCTGGCTATTTGATGGACACTTTTCGGAGAAAACCTATTTATGTGATAGGATTATCGGCATTTACACTGATTTTCGGCAGCTATCCTTTCGCTTCATCCATCACGTTGTTAGTGGTTATTCGTGTCATACACGGATTGGCTTTTGGGCTGAGTTCGGTGGGAGGCAACACCTTGATAATCGATGTGGTGCCTGCTTCAAAACGAGGCGAGGGCATCGGATTTTACGGCGTAGCCAACAATATCGCTATGGCGGTTGGTCCGATGTGCGGCTTGTTCATGTACGAGCATTTTTCTTTCAATGTGATTTTTTATTCCTGCTTGGCCTGTGGGTTGCTGGCCACATTGTTCGCATCACTGATAGCGACAAAAGTACGTCCGCCCCTCAAGCGTCCGCCTTTGTCCTTAGACCGCTTCATTTTGCTGAAAGGGCTGCCTGCGGGTGTTTCATTGCTGTTGGTAGCCTTTGCCTATGGACAGATTTCAAACTATATCGCTTTGTACGCCAAAGAGATGCAGCTTCCATACAGCGGTGGGCTGTTCTTTACCGTGTATGCGGTCGGCTTGATCTTTTCGCGCCTTTATGCCGGGCAGATGGTGGATAGGGGCAAGGTGACACAGTCTGTTTTGTTGGGACTTGCCATATTGGGCGTTTCGTTATTAGGGTTGTCAATGTGCCGTGCCGTCAATGCGAGGAATGCGGCCATTATGCCTTATTTCTTTCTCGGTGTCGCTGTGTTGTGCGGTTTGGGTTTCGGCACGTGCTTCCCATCTTTCAACACCTTGTTTATTAATTTGGCGACCAACAGTCAGCGGGGTACGGCTACCTCCACATACCTAACTTCGTGGGATGTCGGTTTGGGCATTGGCATTTTGTGCGGTGGCGTAATCTCGGAACATTTCTCTTTTGCTTCGGCCTACCTGATTGCCGATATCATGGTGGTTGCTTCGCTGGTCTTCTTTGTTGGGGTTGTTGCTCCACATTACCTGCGTAATAAGATCGGGCAATAGCCGAGGTGTCAGGATAAGCTTTGTTTTCGCTTCTTCGTTTCGTGCAGGGTCTGTAATAAAACGGAAAGCATGATCAGTGCGATGCCGAAACAGAAAGTGATGTTCAGTTCCTTGTATTCATTGAAGATTGCGAAAGAAAGCAGGATGCCGTAAATCGGCTCGAGATTATAAGTCAGATTGACCGTAAAAGCATCGATTTTTTGCAGTATGATGATTTGAAGCAAGCAAAGTCCAACAGTGCACACTATTACCATGAAACCAAGGTACATCAGGTCTTGACCGGAAGGCAAATATTTATCTGTGGGCATGAAGTGGAGATACAAGGGAAGCAGAAGGGTGAGTCCGACAATACCGCCTGTTATTTCCCAGAACAGCATGTTTTTGGCTTCGTAGTGTTTGCCCACATGCTGATTGGCGATGGCAAAAAGAGCATACAATGCCGCTGACAGGATGCCGAGAAGAATGCCGAAACGGTAACGAATATCGAATTGAAAAATCAGGTAGATGCCGAGCACTGTGAGGAGGCTGTACAGAAATTCACGAGCCGAAAAACGATGCCGGTTGATGATAGGCTCGAACAAGGCGGTGAAAAATCCAACCATCGAAAAACAAACGACGCCGATAGAAACATTCGAAGCCTTGATGCTGGCATAGAAAAACACCCAGTGCAGGCACAGCAACAGTCCTACGCTTCCGATTTTCAGAACGTCACGAAAAAGGTACTTGGCTAAGTTGCCGGTAATCAGTAGATAAATAACGGTGAGTACAGCGGCTATGGCCATGCGGTACCATACAAGAATGGCCTCGTTCAGGTTGATGAGTCGTCCCAAAACACCGGTGAAGCCGGCAAAAACACCGAAAGGTGCAGCAGAAATAAGTCTTTTCGGAAAGGCTGGTTAGTCATGGCAGGAAGGCTTATTTCCGTCGCTGCCTGACGGCTTCAAAAGTGACGATGGCGGTGGTGACCGATACATTCAGGGAGTCGGCGATGCCGTTCATCGGGATGATGATGTTTTGGTCGGCAGCCTTGACCCATGCTTCGGAAATCCCCGTGGCTTCGGTGCCCATGACCAAAGCTGTAGGGCCTCTGAAATCGGCATCCAAATAGTCAATGGAAGCCTTGAGATAGGTGCAGTAAATTTTTATCCCGTTGGATTTCAACCAACTGATGCACTCTTCCGTGGTACAGGCGTAAACAGGCACGCTGAAAATGCAACCGATACTCGCCCGGATGGTGTTGGGATTGAAAAGGTCGGTCATCGGGTCGGCAACAATGACGGCATCAACGCCTGCTGCATCGGCGGTACGCAGCACGGCACCTAAATTACCGGGCTTTTCAACCGTTTCCAAGACGATAATCAAAGGATTGTGGCCGGGTTTGAAATCCATTAAATCTTTGAATTTAGGCTTGGCCAACGCCAGCAGACCGTCACTGCCTTCGCGGTAAGCGATTTTGTCGAAAACCTCGGCAGAAACCTCTTCGATAATCGGGGCTTGTATTGCTAAAGGGGAACGGAACAATTCGGGACAAACAAACAACTGCTCGATAATAAAACCACAGGCTTGAGCGCGTTCTATTTCACGGCGGCCTTCGATGACAATGATCTGTTGCTCTTTACGCTCGGAAGCCTTTTGCAGTTTTACGATATTCTTGATCTTGGGGTTCGTCTTGCTGGTAATCATGGGGTTGTAGAGGTTTTGAATTTTAGTTGGGAGAGAATCAGACCGAAAATGACGATGAAAATGCCGGTGGCTTTCATGCCCGTGATTTGCTCATGAATGAGGATGTAGCTGAAAAAGGCAGTGAAAATCGGAATGAGGTTGGTATAGACGTTGGAACGTGCTACACCTAACTTCGCAACGGCATGGGTGTAAAGGACGTAAGAAACCGAACTGGCTAAAATGCCAAGCAGCAGAATTTGAACGATGTATTGGTCAAACTGGGCGAGGGCACCCAAATGGTTCCTTTCAAACAACAGGACAAAAAATAAAAAATAAATGATACCGATGCTGTTTTGCATGGTGACAATGGTCAGGGCATGGTAACGGTAGGTGAGCTTTTTCAGTGCGATGCTGTAACATACGGCGACGATAACGGCACCGAACAAGAACAAAATACCCGATAGAGAGGCGGTCAGTTGCATGTTTTTATTGACCAACATGAACAGAATGCCGACAAAAGACACAACCAATCCGAGGATGTTCCAGCCGCTGATGCGTTCGCGCAAAATGGAAAAAGCGGCAAAGGGAGCAAACAAGGGAATTGTGGCGACGATGGCCGAGCAGATGGTGGGCGAAACGCGCATCAAGCCGTAGCTCTCGCCAATGAAGTACAGAAAGGGTTCCAATGCGGCGGCAATGAAAAATAAACCGATGTCTTTCCGAGCGATTTTGATGGGACGGCGGAGCATGATATTGATCAGTAGGAGAAAAATGCTGGAGATGATCAATCGCAACAACACAGTGGTACCGGGTTGCAGTACCTTGAAAACCTGCGATGACCAGACGTAGGAGCCACCCCAGATAAACATGGCGATCAAAGCCGATACATGCGGTAAAAAAAGCTTGTTTTTCATCGCCGCAAAAATACAAAATTGATAAATCCGATACGCACCTTGAAATATCATGTTCTTGAGGTGAGAAAACGATAATCATTGCAGTTCGGCATGATTATTGTGATTTTGTCACTCGAAAATCTGATAGTCTAATTAAAATCATTATAACAATGAAAAGCTTCAAATCTCTTTTATGGGCACTCCTTGCCGTAATGTTTTTGTATTCCTGCCGTGGCCCGCAAGGTCCTGCTGGTAATGCCAATGTGGCGTCTTCCACGGTTACAGTTTATCCCAATGACTGGCGTTGGGATAATAACACCTCGTGGCGTGTCGATATCGACTTCGATGCGATAACTCCGCAAATCACCGACCATGGCGCTGTGCTGGTCTATATGAGCCAGCAAAACACATGGCGTCAGCTGCCGTTGACTTTCTACTACTCGCAGATGGATAATGGGCAAGAGTATTTTTATTCTTCGTCATTGGAAGTTTCAAGTTACGATAAGGGTGTCAGTATTTTCTGGACGGAGAATGATATGGTCGATGACTACTGCCCTGAACAGCATGACTTTAAGATTGTTGTGATTGCCGCCAACCTCTACAAGTCGCGCAGCGATGTGGATTATAGCGACTATAAGGCCGTGAAGGCAGCATTCCAGTTGGCTGATTGAATCCTATGGGATGGATGACACGTCATCCGTTTTTCATAACACATACGTTTTTTTATGGCATTATTTTTTTTCAGGCGGCTCGTTCATCGGGTCGCCTGTTTTTATGAAATGAAATTGTTATTAAGTGCTGAAAAATACAGTAAAACAAGATGTTGGGTAGTTGAAGGTTTTCTATTGGGGAATTACCCAATGGAACCGCTTTGAGAAATGGAGAACACCATAAACGCTACATACACCAGTACCATAATGGAACCTTCAAAGCGTGAAATCTTGCGGTCTTTCGGCTTTCCGGTAAAGACGAAGAGCAACATGATCGAGTGGGCAAAGAATAGGATGAGCAGGTTGATGTTCATCGGTCGGTCGAAATTCAAAGGGGTGATAAGTCCACTGATACCCAATACGATAAAAATGTTCAAAATATTGGAACCCAGCACGTTGCCAATGGCTATGCCCGTGTTTTTCTTGATGGCGGCTACAATTGAGGTGATCAGCTCGGGCAGCGATGTGGCAATGGCGATAACCGTTAATCCGATCATGGATTCACTCATTCCCAATGATTCGGCGATGATTTGTGCGTTTCGCGACACCAATTCTCCTCCTAAGTACATGCCTGCAATGCCGCCGCAGAGGAATACGATTGTCTTTGTCCACGGCAATGGAATTTGAATGGTTTCCACGTCTGTAACAGGCGCTTCGCTTTTTACGATGGTCAGCCAGAGATAGATTCCGGCACCTATCAACAATACAAAGCCGTCAATCCAGTTGAGCGAGTGACGCGAACCGATGAAAAAGTCATTCGCCATGAAGAATAAAAGCATTGTGGCGATGAATCCCACGGGGATATCCCTTCGGATGGAAATCCTGCTGACATCAAGCGGATAAATGAGCGCGGCAATACCTAGGATGAGCATGATATTCATGATGTTGCTGCCGACAATGTTGCCGATGGCCATTCCCGAGCTTCCCTTGGCGCAGGAAAAAACATTGACGATCAACTCGGGCAACGAAGTGCCGAAAGCAACGATAGTAAGGCCGATGATAAGCGGCGATAACTTGGCGCGAATGCCTAAGGATGTGGCTCCGTCAATTAACCAGTTGGCTCCTATGATGAGGGCAAAAAAACCGGCCAAGAATAATATATAAGTGAGCGCCATGGAAACTAAATGTTGTAGTTCCTAGCCCCGAAAATCTTGCTGCCCAATCGGATCATGGTAGATCCTTCTTCTATGGCGATGGGATAGTCATCCGACATGCCCATGGAAATCTCTTTGAAATAAGGTGCTTGGTGGAAATACTCTTGTTTCAAGGTCTCGTAAATGCTGTGCAGGTTCTTGAATTCCTTGTGGATTTCCACCTCGTCGTCGGTAAAGGTCGCCATTCCCATCACACCGCAAATGCGTATGTTGTGCATGTTTTTGAATGTGTCAGAATCAAGCAAGGCCTTGGCTTCATCCATGTCTAACCCGAATTTTGTGGTTTCCGATGCGATGTGAAACTGGAGCAGACAATCTACAACGCGGTCGCATTTTGCTCCTCCTGCATTCACCGCTTCCAACAGTCGGCTGCTGTCGATGGAATGGATCAGCGTGACAAAAGGAACGATGTATTTGATTTTGTTGGTTTGCAAATGACCGACGAAATGCCATTGGATGTCTTTGGGAAGGGCTTCATGCTTGTCGCGCATCTCAAGGGCGTGGTTCTCACCGAAAACTCTTTGTCCGGCGTCGTAGGCTTCCTGCACATCGCTGACAGGCTTGGTCTTCGATATGGCAATCAACGTTACTCCGTCGGGGAGGGTCGCCTTGATGCTTGTCAAATTCTCCTTTATCATGGCTTTTCTGTTTTTGTTGCGCAAAGATAATGCTTTTTTGCGAGGCAATACCATCGGATGGCAATCATGGCGATAATCTTTTTCGAGAAGTCAGACAAAACGTTTCTTTTCGCAGAGTCCGTCATAATTGTTATTTTTGCCTCGCAAACAGAAAGACTGCAATGTGTGCGGCAAATGGTTGTTATGCCTGCAATTTTGAACTATGATTCGGTTACAAAAACATCATAAGCTGAACGTCGATAATCCTCTGTGGTGGCATCTGATAGGGGTTGTTCTTATCGTGTTTATGGTGTCCATTCTGACGTTTCCGGCCATTTCGCCTGACTATGGAACGGGTTTGGACGATTCCTACAAGTGGGGCTTGAACTGGCTTTTCTCCTATGATTACGCCGTGCTCACCCGACTTGTTTATCCGCTCGGTCCTTTAGCGGTGCTCAAACTTCCTGCTTGCGAAGGCGGCAATTTACTGGTTTTTATTGTTGTTTACAGTTTACTGAAAATCATCTTCATCCTCTCGGCGATCCAATTGGCGAAAGACCATGGCATCGCTTTGTGGAAGGCTGCCGTTGCGCTATTGGTTGCTTGCTTTTTCATTTCCATTGACGGTATCATCATTTTCAGTTGTGCCGCTTTGTTGCTACACGGCATTCATGTGGAACGGAACGGTTTCATGATTCCTGCCGCACTGATCGCTGTTGCCGGATTGGGTATTAAGACTTCCATAGGAGTAGGCGCGGCTGCGGTGACATTTATGGCATGGCTGTCGTATTTTCATGTGCACCGTGATTTGAAGTCGTTGCTGGTTCAGGCTGTCTTGGCAATTTTAACGGGTGTTCTCGTTGGTTCGATAATTTATTGGGGTCCTTTGTCTTTTTTCCGGACACTTGGCGGACAATTCCATCTTGTGACGGGGTACGGCGGTGCATTGGCATTGTATCCGAAAAACAGTTGGTGGGCGTTGCTGCCGGCCTTGTTTCTGCTGTTCGTTTTTCCCTTCATAGTCGGTGAAAAGAACACGAGAATAGTCTCGGTAATGCTGCTGATTCCGCTTTTTAGCGCATGGAAACATGCCATCATTCGCGAAGATCTGTCTCATTATCTGGTCATTTTCGAGTTTCTGACGGCGTACTGGATGATCTTATTGCTTGTGCAACAAAGAAAACGATGGCTGTTTCTTGCCGGTTTTCTGCTTTGCGCGGGATTGTTTGCGCTGAATGGGCGCAATGTTTTCGGATTTGGCGATTACAGGCTTGATTTTCATCGTGTGGCGCATTTCCGTGATTATGTTTTCAACTATAACGACGCGGAAAGCCGTTTTCGCCAAATGTCTGCGGAAGCCATTATTGAAGACCGTTTGCCGGATTCAGTGACAAAGGCCATAGGAGGCGACGGCATTGACTTTTATCCTTGGGAACATGCAATGGCAGCCGCCAACAATCTGAATTGGCAGCCACGGGCAACGGTAGAGCTGGGAGCCTCCACGTCAAGATGGGCATCAGGAAAGGCTGCACAACATTATGACACGAATGGTGTTGAAAAGGTGTTGTGGCATTTTGGGAGTGTTGAACAGCGATCCGTTACATTTGATCAACGTTATTTTCTCAATGATGAGCCTTTGGTGGTACACAACTTGTTGAAACATTACCGAATGATTCAATATCCTGATTTTCTGTTGCTTGAAAAAACAAAACAGCCCATGTTTGCTGCGGCATATCTTGATGAGATGCAGGAGGGAGTTTTCGGTGAGTGGATGGAGATTCCTGAGGTTGAAAATGAAGTGCTGCGATTGAAATTGCATACGCATCTTTCCTTTTTGGGATGGTGGAAGCAACTTTTCTATAAAGGAGAAATATATCATATTGATTATCAGGATGATGATGGTAATATCTTCACCTATCGCTTTCTTCCGTCCACGGCTGTGGATGGTTTGTGGATTCACCCCTTTGTGCGTCATCCGGAATCGAGAGTGATAGAACCTCGCATCAGGCGTATCAGGGTGCGGAATGGAAATGAAAGGTTTGTGAAAAAAGAGCTTGAACTGCAATTCGAACATCTGCCATTGGTTTCACCTCGACGGGTGCCTTTTAACAAGACGGATTCGGTAAAGGGAATCTTGTTGTTTGAACGGAAGTATCATTATGATGGCAATACGGACAAAACAAAGAACAGCCTTGTTCCGTATGAGGATGGCTTTTGCGAGCATGTCGGACCTAAAGGGTTTTCAAACAGTTTCCTAGTGCCGGTTGACAGCCTGTTGCAACATGTTGATGCTGTGTCGATGATTCGTATTGTGGCATCTTGTCGGTACCAAACACAAAATACCGGTACATTGGTGGTGGTGTTGGAAGGAGGTGCGCAGCCTGAATCCTATATGAATTATTTTGAACCATCGGGAATAGGAAACTGGTATCGCTCGGAAATTGACAAAAGATTTCCTTCAGAGGTATTGATGGGATCTCAATTGCGTGTTTACGTGTGGAATAACGGTAATGAGCCAATACGAATAGACGATCTTAAAGTCCGCATTTCAATGGACGATGACGGTCGATAGAGATTGTCGTGTTTGTCAGGGTGGCGCAATGATTCGGGTGCATTTTGACGAAATTTTGCAAGTGTCTCTGGTTTCAAGAGAAGTGGTTTTGGTTTTTTTCCTAAATTTGCGCCAAATTTCTGATAGAAAATGTTTGAAGGCTTAAGTGAAAAATTAGAGCGCTCTTTTAAGATTCTGAAAGGGCAGGGATATATCACCGAAGTGAATGTGGCGGACACGATGAAGGAAATTCGTCGTGCGTTGCTCGATGCCGACGTCAGCTACAAGATTGCGAAGGATGTTACCAACAACATCAAGGAGAAGGCTTTGGGGCAGCAGATTCTGACTTCTGTGAAGCCGGGCGAGATGATCGTGAAAATTGTTCATGATGAATTGGCTGAACTGATGGGCGGCGAACACGTTGAAATCAATCTGAAAGGCCAGCCGGCGGTCATATTGATTGCCGGTTTGCAAGGTTCTGGTAAGACCACGTTCTCTGCAAAATTAGCCAGTTACCTGAAACGCAAAAAGGGCAAGACGGTGATGTTGGTGGCCGGCGACGTGTATCGTCCCGCTGCTATCGACCAGTTGAAAGTCCTCGGCGAACAGGTGGAAGTGGAGGTGTATAGCGAGGAAGGCAACAAAAATCCGGTGCAGATTGCGCGAAACGCTATCGAACATGCCCGCAAGCAGGGTAAGAGTGTCGTCATTATCGATACGGCAGGTCGTCTCGCTGTTGATGAGGAGATGATGAATGAAATCGCCAACGTCAAGAATGCGGTCAATCCTCAGGAAACCTTGTTCGTGGTGGATGCCATGACCGGTCAGGATGCCGTGAACACGGCAAAAGCCTTCAACGACAGGCTCAACTTCAACGGCGTGGTGCTCACCAAATTGGACGGTGACACGCGCGGAGGTGCCGCTCTCACCATTCGTACGGTGGTTGAGAAGCCTATTAAATTTGTCGGTATCGGCGAGAAGATGGATGCGCTCGACGTGTTCTATCCCAAACGTATGGCCGACAGAATCCTCGGCATGGGCGACATTGTTTCGTTGGTCGAAAGGGCGCAGGAACAGTACGATGAGGAAGAGGCACGCCGCTTGCAAAGGAAACTTGCCAAGAACGAGTTCAACTACAACGACTTCCTGAAACAGATTCAGCAGATCAAGAAGATGGGTAACATCAGAGACCTTGCCAGCATGATTCCAGGCATGGATAAGGCGTTGAAAGGCGAGGAGATTGACAACGATGCCTTTAAGAGCATCGAAGCCATCATCTACTCGATGACACCTGCTGAACGTGAAGACCCCAAACTGCTTAACGGAACGCGCCGCAAGCGCATTGCCAACGGAAGCGGAACCTCTATCGTGGAAGTGAACCGTCTTGTGAAACAGTTTGAGGAAACGGCAAAAATGATGCGTATGATGACGACATCAAAAGGGAAGAAGGTCATGCGCATGATGAACGCCATGGGCGGACGACACAGATGATTTCAAAAAATAGCACAAAGGATTAAAAAGAATAGAAGCGGGTTTGCCGGTAGAATAGTAGAATGACATGCCGCAAAACCGACCAAAAGGAATAAATACTAAGGATATGGAAAATAAGATCATTGATGGAAAGGCTGTTTCCGACCAGATTAAGAAAGAAATTGCTGCTGAAGTAGCCGATATGCTGGATCGTGGTTTGCCCGCCCCACATCTCGCTGCCGTTATTGTGGGCGATGATGGCGCAAGCAGAACCTATGTGGCATCGAAAGAAAAAGCCTGCCAGTCCGTGGGCATGGTGTCGTCGGTGTACAGGCTTCCTGTGACAACCACAGAAAAGGAAATGTTGGACATGGTTGCGTTCTTGAACAAGGATGAGGATATTGACGGTTATATCATTCAACTGCCGCTGCCGAAGCATATCAATGAAACAAAGATTATCAACGCCATTGCTCCCGAAAAAGATGTGGATGGCTTTACGGCAGTCAATGTAGGACGTTTGCAAATCGGCCAGCCTTGCTTTGTGCCCGCCACGCCTAACGGCATCATGGAATTGGTGAAACGCTGTGATATCGAAACAGCGGGAAAGAATGTAGTTGTGCTTGGACGTTCCAATATTGTAGGCACGCCCATTTCGGTCCTGATGTCGCGCAAAGGCGTTGATGCCACGGTGACCATGTGCCATAGCAAGACGAAAAACATTGCCGAAATCTGCCGTCAGGCCGATATTTTGGTGGTGGCTATCGGCAAGCAGCATTTCCTGACTGCCGACATGGTGAAACCGGGTGCCGTGGTGATTGATGTGGGCATCCACCGCATTGATGACGCTACGTCTCCCAAAGGCTACCGTATCTGTGGCGATGTCGATTACGACGAAGTGAGCAAAATGGCCTCCAAAATCACCCCGGTTCCGGGTGGCGTAGGTCCCATGACCATCGTTTCGCTGCTTCAGAATACGCTAAATGCTGCAAAACACGTAATCTATCCAAAGGATTGAGAAAGAGAATAGTTTCACTTCTGCTTCTATGCCTCCTGACCTTTACCGCAACAGCGCAAACGGTCGGTTGCATGGATTGTTTGGCAAAAAACTACAACACAAGAGCTGTCAGCGACGACGGCTCTTGTGCGTATTCAACCGTCATTTTTAATCCGGAATTTCTTTCGCTGTTGCCCAAGGAAGTGGACGAGACTTCGGGGTTGTTTTTTTATGGCGGAAAGTTGTGGACCCATAACGATAGCGGGGGAGAGCCCATACTTTACGCCCTTGACACTTCAACTTTCGATGCGGCTCAGCGAGTTACCCTTTCCAATGCGAACAATGTGGATTGGGAGGATGTGTGTTTTGATGGATTGACCGTGTTTGTGGGCGATTTCGGCAACAACATGGGGGCGCGGGATGATTTAAAAATCTATACTTTCTCGGTACAAGGTATTCCCGATGGTAGAGATGCTTTGTTGACGGTAGATACCATTAGCTTTGAGTTTGCCGACCAAACTGATTTTTCGATACGCACGGTACATGACTTCGATTGTGAAGCCATGTTTGCAACAGAACGCTATTTGTATCTTTTCAGCAAGGGCTGGGAAACCGGTACCACCCGTCTTTATCGCCTTTCCAAACAAGCGGGGCATCAGGTCGCCGAGGTGGTCAACTGGTTTGATTCCAAAGGTTTGGTGACGGGAGCCGACTACAATCCGGAAACAGGTGTCATCGCCATTGTGGGTTATGTGAATAAGATTTGGGAGCCGTTTCTTTTCGTATTGTACGATTTTGACGAAGAGGCTCTAACTGCTCATGGGCGTCGTCTCGATATGCCCAACCTGATGGGCACTCAAACCGAAGGGATATGCTTTATCGATGCATATCGCTGTTACATTTCCGCAGAAACATCGCCGGCTTTTTCGACGCGCATTTTTAGGGCTGATCTGAAAAAATGGACGTGCAAAGACGAAAAGGCCGAAGAAAAGCGTTAAGACAAAAATACTTTTGTCGCATTTTATTGGAAGTTAATATGAAATACAACAAGCTGATTGTCATTTTTGTGCTTTCGTTTTTTGTTTGGCAGGGCAATTCCTTTGCACAGCATTCCAAGAAAGCGGAAAGAGCTTTTCAGGAAGCGCAGGAGGCATTCTATCAGCGTGACTATATGTCGGCGTTGAAACAACTTGACAAAGCCATTTCCGTTGAACCTGATTTTGCCGATGCGTGGATGATGAAAGGTGAAATCGGCATGGAGACCCGTCAGCCAGAAATGGCGATGGCGGTCTATGAACGCGCTTTGTCGATCGATTCGATGCTGTTCCCTCCCATGGCGATCACCCTTTCGCGCTTGTACGACGAAAAGATGGACTATGCCAGCGAGACCTGCCTGCTGAGTTGGTTTCAGCGTAAGGCAGGAGGCAAAAATGCCGACAATGACGCTACCGTGGTCCGAATGTTGGAGATGGCGCGGTTCCGCCAGTCGGCAGTGAGCCATCCGGTCCGTTTCAACCCTGAGAATCTTGGTGTCAATGTCAATACTTCGAACGATGAGTATGTCAATATGTTGCAGCTTGACGGCACGCAACTGCTTTTTACGCGCCGCATGAAAGGTGGCGACAATGAACGCATGGACGAGAGCCTCTATGTGTCGCATTCCGATGCCGACCAATGGCAAATGGCCGAAAAGTTTGGTCTGGAATGGGATTATAACGATAATATGGGAGCCGCTTTTGTGTCGGCAGACGGGCAAACGCTCTATTTTACGGCATGTGGGTTGGAACGGGGAATGCGTTGCGACATTTACACCGCCGAACTTGCATCGTCCTCATCATGGATCAATCCGCATAGTTTGGGAGAAACGGTGAACTCGTCATCTTGGGATTCGCAGCCTTGCGTGAGTGCCGATGGCAAAGAGCTGTACTTTGTTTCGCGACGTTCGGGAAATGCCGATATTTACTGCTGCAAGAGAAATGCCGACGGTACTTGGTCGGCGCCAGAAAACATGGGCAATGTGATTAATACAAAGGGAACGGAAATGGCTCCTTTCCTTCATCCGGACGGTAACACTTTGTATTTTGCTTCCGATACGCACGTGGGCATGGGTGGATACGACCTTTTTATGAGCCGGAGGACACCTGACGGTCAGTGGCAAACACCGGTCAATTTGGGTTATCCGATCAATACGCCTGACGATGAAATCAACTTTTTTGTCGCTGCCGACGGCAAAACGGCGTTTATTTCTTCGTTTCGTGAGGGCGGTCATGGCGGATACGACATCTATTCCTTTGAATTGGAAGCGGCATTTCGACCAGAGGCGGTAACCTATATCAAAGCCAATGTATTTGATAAAACAACGCGTGAGCCCATTCCTGCTTCTGCACGCTTTTTCGATCCTGTTGACGGTAGTCAACTGTATGCGTTTGAAAGCGCCGACGGTAGTCTTTTTGCTGTTTTGCCCGCCCGAAACGCATATTCGCTCGAAGTAAGCAGCCCGGGTTATTTGTTCCGGCAACAGCATGTGGCGCCTTCCGCCAATTCTGAGCTTCATCCTTTCGCGGTGGACCTTTTCCTTGATAAATTGGAGGTAGGGAGCGTGGTGTCTTTGCAGAATATTCTGTTTGAGTTCAATAGCAGTGAGCTAAGGGCTGATTCTTATGCAGGCATCGTCATGTTGGTCGATTTTTTGAAGAAAAATCCAAACATGAGCGTTGAATTGGCGGGACACACCGACAATGTGGGGGATGCAGCCTACAACAAGAAACTTTCTTCCGATCGTGCAGAAGTGGTTAAGACCGCCTTGATTAATAATGGTATAGAAGTCGCTCGACTGACAGCAAAAGGTTATGGAGCTACCCAGCCGTTGGTCGCGAATGACAGTGACGAGAATCGGGCAATCAACCGGCGTACCGAAATGGTCGTTACCCAAATGAAGTAGCATTTTGCTGCTTTAGAATGATTTCGAGAGTACAAGATTGTTGATTCTTTTCTGCTGCGCGATTCTCTGCGTGGTCATGGGATTTTTATGCAAGGGTTTTTGCATCTTGAAACTCAATCTCCATCTTCTGTTGGATTAATCAGGAAAATGGCAGCAAATTTGTTGTAGGAAATGTTATCTTTGCAATTGAAAAATAGAATGTCATGAAAAAAGTATTCCTTTCTTTGCTAATGTTTGTTGTGTTCTTGCCGATGAATGCCCGGGTCAGAATAGGTGCAGATCGGTCGCACCCTGTTGGAAATCCAACATTGAACGTTGTTTCAAGTATTGGTATTCCTTTTTGGATTTACGTTGACGATGTGCTTCAGACGGAGTTTTCTGTGGCTTCCATTTCCTTGCAGAATGTTCCGGCAGGCGATGTGTACGTGCGTGTGGAGCTGGAAAACCAGGATCACAACAGTATGGGCCGGTTTGTGACGGTCACTGACAGGAGTCTCTATTTGACGATAGTCCAGCAGGGCGGATTTTTCGGCTTTCAAACTAATTTTGCTGGTGTACACCCGCAATTGACACAGCCTTTATTGGTGTCGGGGCAGCCTCAACCTTCTTATCCGGTACCGGGAGGTTTTCAACCGATGCGACCTTGTATGGATGAGGCGGATTTCAGTGAAGCCGTGAAACAGATTCAGAAGGAATCATTCGATAGCTCGCGTTTAAGTACGGCGAAACAGATTGTATCTTCTAACAGGTTGTGTTCCAGGCAGATTGTTGAAATTTGCCAAAAGTTTTCTTTTGAAAGCAATCGTTTGGAATTTGCCAAATACGCCTATCCTTATTGCTCAGATCAGAACAAGTACTATATGGTGAATGAAGCATTTAGCTATGAGTCCTCAAAGAGGGAATTGGATGCTTTTATCAAAGGCATGTAGGTTTAGGCTCTTTGTAAAACAAAAAAAGACCGCTATTGCGGCCCTTTTTTTTGTCGGTGGTTATTAGAACACGTAGCGGATGCCTAAGCCGGCGCTGTAGCCGAAGCCATCTTTGTAGCCGTAGTATTCTCTGTCAGTTACATACCACATGGGACGAACGTCCAATGAAAGCTGCAAAGGAATAGGAAGCACATAATCAAGACCGATTTGTCCTCCGACAGCAGCAGCGAGTTCACTGTTGTGATTTTTCCACGAGTAGAAACCAACTTGTGCAGCAGGACCTACGTACCAGCCGAGCTTGTCAACAATGTTCCAATGCCATTGATACGCACCTGTAAAGCAGAAATAGTGCCAATCGCTGTTGTTGAAAATACCGTCGAGACCGAGGTCGAATTCTAAACGGTTGGCATCGCTAAGGTTGTACTGCCACGATAGTTCGCTTCCGTTTCCGAAACGAAGACCCAAGTTCGATTGGGCTTGAACACCAAGACTGATTGCAAAAACGGCAACCAAAGTAATCAAAACTTTTTTCATAGTTAATGTGATATTAAAGGTTAGAGTTTGTCAGTTAATCTTTCAATGAAGCAAAAGTAGGAAAAAAAACATTCTTCGTGTATATTTCCGAAGTTTCCGATCATTTTTCTTTTGCTTCATCAAATATAATATTGATAATCAATGTGCCCACCATACCTAATGTTTGTTTGTCAATGGCATCGATATTGTCATTTAAGGTGTGCCATTCGTTGGGGAAAGATTGGTTTGCGCTATTGGGCTGAAGGTCAATAATATCGATAGTTGGAATGCCGGAAATGGTATTCATGGGAATATGGTCGTCACTGATGGGATCGCCCAATTCATTGCTAAAACAATGCTGATAGCCCAATTCATGCGCCTTGCGCCAAACTTTGTTGCTGACCCAACTCGCATAGCTTTGCGAATAGTATTCCTTCATAAAGTTCGGATTATTGCCTCCTACCATGTCTAGTAAAATGCCGAAGTTGGCATGGTATCCGGTCTTGTGCGGGTTGCTTGACCAGTATTGTGATCCCAATGCCCAATAGTTGTTTTCATCATAATACTCCATGGCTTGGGATTGAGGAGGTCCATAATCCTCCAAATCGAACAGTACGATATCGATGCCCAGTTTTTCGTTGGTTGGGTGTTGCTTGAGTAACCGTGCGGTTTCCAATAACACACCCACACCGCTGGCTCCGTCGTTGGCGCCATCGATGGGCTTGTCCCAGTTGGCATCGTCTGTGTCATGGTCTGCAAAAGGCCTTGAGTCCCAGTGCGCACAAAGGACAATGCGTTGGGTGGCTTCGGGGTGGAAGGACGCGATAAGGTTCTTGCCGTTCATGGTGTTTTTGTTGTACAATCGTGCCCGAAACGACTGTACTATTACTGTGTCGGCAAACGATGATAGGGTTTTTTCCAACCACAAAGCGCATTTTTCATGGGCTTCGGTGCCGGGAACGCGAGGACCGAAATCGGTCTGACAAGCCACAAAACGAAAAGCGGAGTCGGCGTTGAAGTTTGGAATATTTTGATTTATAGTGACTTGAGTGCTGTTAGCTTTGTTGTTTTCTTTGGGCTTTTTACTTTCACATGAAGCCAATAGGCTGATAGAGAGTATGATAAAAAATATTTTCCTTGTCATATTAAATCGGGTTAATGCTGCAAAAGTAGTGTTTTTTGGCAACTTGTGATCAAAGGGCTGTGGGTAGGGGATTCCTAAAATGTAGAAATAAGGCGTAGAAATGCACAAGGCAAGCCCTTTTCTTGCATGTTGTGATGAAGTTGTTCCCTTATCTTTTTTTTTGAATCGATATACAACGGTGAGGTCTTTACGGTCGGGTTCGGGAACATCCCAGTAGGGTTTCCCGTTATCATCGAGGTCATCGTCGTTTTCTTCCTCTTCCTTATCGTCTGTTTCAGGTTCTCGTTGGGGACCTTGTTTGCGAAAATAATAGGCGAGGGCTAATCCCACCAATGCACCGCTAAGATGGCCTTCCCAAGAGACATGCTGGGGTATCATGAGCGATGGGATCAGCCCCCAGACGAAACTGCCATATAAAAAGATGACGATCAGCGATAAGGCAATGAGTTTGAGGTTGCGCCGGATGAATCCGCTGAAAATCAAGAAGAAATTCAATCCGTAAATCAAGGCGCTGGCTCCGATATGAGTGCCGTTTTCAGCAATGAACCATGTCAGGATGCCTGTTGATAAGTAGGTGATAAACAGTATTTTACTTGCAATTTGGCGGTAAAAATAGTACAATGCAATACCTAATATGGCTAACGGCGCGCTGTTGCTGAGCAAATGCTCCCAGTTGCCGTGCAGGAAGGGCATGGTCAGGATGCCAACAAGACCTTTTGCCGTGTGCGGCGTGACACCCCATCCTCCAAGGTCGATATGAAAGACTTTTTCGGTCAGCATCACCGTCCACATGACCACAAGGATGCATGTTGGAACGACCAAACTGCTGATCAAGCGTTTTTTCTCTTCCTGTTCTTCCATTTGCTCTTGCAATTGAATTCAATGGCAAAAGTAGCGATATTTTGCGAAAGGCACATTCGCGCCGTAACTCACCGTAAAAGGGAGAAAGAAGGTGGCTGTCTCTATCGGATCATTATTTTTCTTGTCACCGATGTTTTGACGTTGCGGAGTGTGACGACAAACAGTCCCGAAGGAAGAGTGTGCGGAATTTGTACACTGCTGTTGCCATGGATATTATGGGTCATCATTGTTTGTCCCAAAGTGTTGTAAACCGTCATGCGGAAGGCTTCCGGAGTGGAATTGTTGATCCGGATTTCATGTCCGAAGTTGCCAATGGCAATTTGTTTTTCATCCTGATCGTCAAGGCTTAGCCCGATTAGATTGATGACAATGACTTCATGAGTGCCGCCACTTGGATTGACGGTGTTTGCCGTTCCCCATCCTCCGTCTGCCGATGTGTAGGAATCGGCCAACTCGCCGCTGTCAAGGCCGTGAATGGCGATATGCCGGATGCCATTGGCATTCACATTCGGAATAATGGCGCCCCAGTGTCCGTTGTTGCCGGCTACTTCGTTGCGGTAGAATGCGGCGTATTGGCTGATATTGGCATAATCGATGCCTGTGGTCTCAATGCTGGTGCCGTAAATGGGGCGACCTTCTCCTTGGGTGTTGTCAAAGAGGAAGACAAAATCCTTAGGCGAATTGCCCGAAATGCCTCTGACGGCGGTGCCTTGATACTCCTCTTGCTCTTCACCGAAATTGATGACGGTGGCGGAGTCGTCGGTGGTGAGGAAATGTTGTGCGGTAGTGCCGTCATTACCATCGTTAAGACGGAGGCGCATGAAGATAGAGTTGCCCGGAGTGAAGCGGATGTTGCCGGTGCTTTCGCTGATGAACCAGCCCGAATAGTTTCCGTCATTGTCTGTGGTGAAAACACCATAGCTGCCATCGTTTTCGAGACTTGGATTTGTTGTGCGGTAAAAACCGTCGCCACTGGCAAAAATAACGTTGCCAACGCCGCTTGCTGTAGCGCCATCGCTGCTATCGACCATCTGGTTGATATAACGGTAGGTGGCGTTGGGCTGTAAGTTGCTCAGGGTCAATCGGAAGGCATAAGGGATACGTTTGTTGTTGTTGCCGTTGTTGCCCTGAATGTAAAGAGGGATGACGGCTTCAGCGATATGTGGGTTTTCATCGGCAAATACCTCGCCTGAAAGCGTTACGGTACAATTGGCGCCGCCTCCCTGATGGGTGATGCTGCCGTGGTGGACGCCGACATGGAGACCGTTTTTCATGCGAACGCTGACAATGATTGGCTGCCCGGTAATGATGCCGTCGGCAAAGGGTATCTCCAAAGTGTTGCTGTAGATGGAACCGTCGAGCGAGATTTCAAAATCCGTGTCTGCACTTATGGCTATCGCTCCGCTGCCGATCAAGTTTGAAGCAAGTAACTGATAGGTTTGCGCATCGGAGGGTCCCTGTCCTTCCAAATAATCAAGGGCTTCAATGGAGCTGGGTGTTGCCATGACGGTCGTGACCGCTTCGCTCTGCATGAAGATGTCGATGAAAAAGTTGTAGTTGGAAGCATTCAGATTGCTCGTTGCATAAGCGCCAAAATGATGCTCGCTGTTCATGGCGATGCCGCGGCTGAAAGCGGTGTTGGTGATGTTGAAAGCGGTATGGCAGGGAATCATGGCGTTGCCATTGGAAGTGTTGGGTTCAATGTTCCATAGGCGGTTGTCCGATCCATTGGCAAAGTTAGTGCCACTGCCGCTATAGCCAATGGTGTCGCCGGCAGCATTGGTGAAGCAAAAGGCATCGCCGTTGTTGTGGACGTCCCAATAATAGTCCTCGGCAAGAAGCGCAATAGTGTTGGGAAGTAATTCGTCTCCGGCAATGCTGCTGCTGTTACATAGGGTGCCTTCGGGTTTGCCTGAGGCTTCCGCTTTCATGACGGCATAAGCTGAAATATTGTTCGTGTCGCATCGTGCGGCAAACATGACACGGCACCCATCGCTAAGCTGTTCAACGGAAACAATGCGTCGCCAATCCTCAACGGAGGGAGCTTCGGTGACTTCGCCATTGCAAATAACATGAAGGCTGTCGGCGTTTTCAGCATGGATGACGATAGCCTCATTGTCGTAATGTCCGATGCCAAGATTCGATTTTAGGCGAACATAAATGGGGGTCGCACTTACATTGCTGCCTATGGATGGCAGGGTTATGGACGATTGGGCGGAAAAGTCATTTCCGGACAGAAGGGAAATCTCGTAATGGCTTGTCTCGGTAATTACTATATCACCATCCAAATTGTTACCGGAAACAGTGAACTGTTGTGCTTCCGAAGGGCCGTTGTCGAGAACATAACTGAAGCCTTCCAAAATGTTCGGAACCGCAGCAACAGCAGAGGTGGCAGGTCGTCCTATGAGCAAACAGTCGTCAAGTCCCCAAGCGGAGGCATTGCTGGCTGTGCAAGTGTATTTGAATCCGATACGACAGTTTGTGCCATGGAAATCGCTTAAATCGATGTCGCCCGATTCGGTCCAGTTCCAACCGCCTGAAGATACCGTTGCGTTGAGTGGCATCCAAGTGGCGTTGATGGGGGATGATTCGTCATAATCATTGGAAAAGAAGACTTTCAGATTGGTACCGGTATGGCTTTTGGCGCTTTTGAATCGGAGTATTGGGTTGTCGCAGGCGTTCAAGTCGAAAGCAGGAGAAACGCACCAGTCCTCATTCTCTCCGGCATCAGCACCATAAATATAAGCATAATGATTCTCTTCATCGGCGATTTCCCACTGAGCATCCCCCGTCACGTTGACGAAAGTCCAGCCGTTCATGCCGTTTTCCCAGTCTTGGTTGAAAACGACAAGGTATCCTTTCATGATGGTGTAGCTCGCCGTCGCCATTGCGCTGTTTTGCCATTCGTCTTTGCATGCGATGGCTTTTAGTGTGGTGTTTGTGTCGATGATGATGGGTTGGGTATAGGCGGGACTTGAAGGGGTGGGATCTTCGCCATCGAGCGTATAATGAATGGTAGATCCGGTGGTGCCGCATGTCATGCTGACCGTCTGTGCTTCAAAATAGATGCCGCCATCAGGGTGGAAAGCGGGGGAGGCAACGGTAGGCGTAGTGCTGGTTTCGTGCTTTACGAAGAAATCAATGAAAAAGTTGTAGCCTGACGCGTTCATGTTACTTGTGGAATAGGGACCGCAGAGGTTTCTGTTGTTCAGCGCAAAAGCCCGGGTGTCGGTACTGGCATTTGTGATGGTGAAAGCGGCGTGATCGGGCACCATGGCGGTGCTGCCCGACACTCCCGGAGCGATGACCCAAGTCGTATGGTCTCCATTCATCGTGAAGTTGGCGCCACTGTTATAACCTATGCTTGCGCCATCGGAATTGGTGAACGTGTATGATCCTTCGTTTCGATCGATTGTCCACACATAAGGGTTTTCGTTGTTTGTGATGCTGTCGGGAAGGATTTCGGCATAGGAGAGTCTTTGACTTGTGAAGGGCATACCGGTCAGCTTCCCGCTTGCAAGTGCGTTGCTTAGGGCGCAATATTGCGTGGTGTCATCATTGAATCGTGCTGCAAGAATGACATGACTTCCCGGTTGCAAAGCATTCAAATGGGAGATCCTGATGTATTCACCTTCAAGGGCGCTTCCGTCGGTGACGTTTCCCGAAAGGCTAACAAATATGGTATCGGCATTGGGTGAGGTGACGGTCAAGGATTCCTGGTAGCTTCCTATCGGCAGGTCGGCTTTCAATCTGGCGTATATTCTGATGCCGCTGAAATTACCCGATGACGGCGGAATGACAATGGCCGGGTTTTCAGGACTGAAAATGTCATCTCCAAATGTTGACACCTCGAAATGCTCCGATGGGAAAACGCGGACAGAACCGTTCAAATGTCTGCCAGCCAAATAGAAGTGAACGATGTCCGAAGGTCCATGATTTTCGTAGTAGTCAAGTCCTGTGATGGATGTAGGAGTGACGGAAATCTTCGGAATATGAGTGAAACTGATGTCGTTGGCGCTATTGACGAGCATTTGGGGCATGTCGTTGCAACCAAGAACCCCCATTACCGTGATTTCGTCTCCTGCTTCCAATCCGTTGACATGTGGGATTTGATAGAGATTCAAGCTGTCTCCGTTTTGTGTCATTACCGTCACTCCGTCATAATTAATGTTTCCGATAACGGCGTGTTCGATGCTAATCCGTGTGGCTTGAAGTAGGTTGTGAAGCACAAAGTCGTTGTTGATTTCAGCAATGGTTTTCACGGCCAGTGGCAATGTTTGCCCATTACTGACGATAAGCAATGCGCTTTGAGAGGAAGCATCGATGTCGCTCAGTGTGACCAAACCGATATCGGTGTGTTTCGTTCCGATACATCTGACCTTGTCTCCCGTGACCAGATGGTTTGGAATAGAACCCGAGTTGGTGCGCAGCACGATGGCGGCGCTGCTGTCTTGTACATAGAGGTCGTCGTGGTCGATAAACGTTACAACTCCTTCTACACAAGCCGTTTCGCCCTCATTGATTCCTTTTGCTTCAGCGATGGAGAGCAGCTCTGGAATGACGAATAGGGCAGAGGCGATTTCGCTATTGCTGTAACCGGATGCAGCAGCCATAGCCTTTAGTGAGGTTGTGGCGTTTATTTGAATCGGGGCTTGATAAACAGTGCTGGCTGTTGTGGGGTCGGAGCCGTCCGTGGTATAGTAAATCGTCGCATCGGGTGTTTCGCAACCGATGGTGACGGTTTGCGGAAGCAGGAAACTGCCGCTGTTAGGGGTGAAGGAAGGCGTGGCGACGATATTGGGACTTGAATGGCTTTTCTTGTAAAAAGTGATTGTCTGTTGGGCAAGGACCGTTGTTGTGCTTTTGTAGGCTCGCCAGCTTGATGTTCCATTGGTTGGAGAATAAATACCTAACCAGCGGTCATCTTGACTATCGTTGGTTTTCAGATAGTTGCCATCGATGTTCCAAACGTGTCCGTTGTTGGCGTTGGTGCCAATGCGCACGCCGTCATTCGCTTTAATCGTATAGAGCCATTTTGAGAGGGTTCCGGCAGGATAAAGTTTGCCATTCGCAATGTCGATGTTCCAAATGAGTTGCTCTTCGGAGTAATCGTTTTCAAATTCTAAAGATCCGTTGTCGAAAGTCATGGCGACGGCGATAGGCGTAGTGGTGCCGCCATCGTTGGGAAGAGCGAATGAAGTGCCTGTTCCGTTTTCTGTGGTCATGGCAACAACGATTTCGTCAGTGGGAGCAATGCTCTCCCAATCAGTTGTTTCCCATTGGCTTTGTGCCAAACATGGGGATGCTGCAAAGAAATGCAGCAGGAGAATGGTGAGAAGGGTACAATACTTATTCATGATCGTAGGGCTTTAAAGTAGTAAGACAATAGGAGTGTTGAAACAAACTCAATTAATGCTACAAATATAAGAAATAATTGCGATTTCCAAAATTTGGCTGTGCTTTTTTACGGAGAGATCAAACGGAGTGCTGTCTTTGAAAATGAACATTGGAGAGATGATGTTCCGAAATATCATTAATCATCAAAAGAATGCCGTAAAAGCAAAATGTTTGGTTCGGTTTTTGTATTTTTGCCAACAAATTCAAATGAATCGCCGATGAAAAGATTGTTTCAAAAAGTCTGGATTGCAATTCTTGCAGCAGTAACCGTGATTGTCGGATCATGCTGTGCGCATAAGAACACTACGAGTAAAGCCGATTTGCAGCGTGAACTTGATTCGGTCAACAAGATCATCAGGCAAAGAGAAAACTCGACTATTTACGGAACACCTGAAGTGATGGAACGTTATGGTGCAGAAACGCGTCGTCTTCGCTCGCAGGCCGATTCGTTGCGGAATGAAATCGACAAGCTGAACCAATAATGGGCGGCAGTCGGATTCCTTTGCACAAAAGGCTATCTCTCGAACTGCATCATGCCGTCCAGAAACAGCGGATTGATGAGCACTTTTTGCATCAGTTGTTCTGGGAATGCACATTGCGTTGCAATCTGAATTGCAGGCATTGTGGCAGTGACTGCTGCATGGTGTCGGAGCAATCGGATATGCCGCTCGGCGATTTTCTAAAGGTTCTTGATGAAATCCGTTCGCAAACCGATCCGTCGGATATCATGGTGATTACGACGGGAGGAGAGCCATTGCTGCGGTCCGACCTCGGCGAATGTGGCCGACAGATCACCTCGCGCGGCTTTGTGTGGGGCATGGTCAGCAATGGCATGTTGCTCGATGAAGAGAAACTTAAAGAATTGATTGACAGTGGGTTGAAATCCATTGCCATTAGTTTCGACGGTTTTGAAGCCGATCACAACTGGATGCGGGGTCATCCCGAAAGTTTTCGTCGGGCGGAAAACGCCATTAAGGCTTTGACGAAAACGTCAGGTTTGGTTTGGGATGTCATCAGTTGTGTCAACCAACGCACGATTCAATACTTGCCTGAGTTCCGCGAATATCTGATAGGGCTGGGGGTGCCTAAATGGATGCTGTTTACGGTTTTCCCATTTGGCCGTGCGGCAAATGAGCCGGAGTTGAAACTTTCTGATGGGCAGTTTATCGAGATGATGGATTTCATCCGACAGACCCGTCTTGAAAATAAAATCAATACGAGTTACGGCTGCGACGGCTTTCTCGGTATTTATGAGGGTGAAGTCCGCAACCGTTACTTTGCTTGTAGTGCTGGGGTCAATGTGGCCTCGGTTTTAGCGGACGGTTCCATTTCGGGTTGCCTGAGCATTCGCAGCGACTATCATCAAGGCAATATTTACCATGATTCGTTTTGGAAGGTTTGGCAGAACCGTTTCATGCCCTATCGTGACCACCGCTGGATGCGCACCGGCAAATGCACACGATGCAAAGTGTGGCGTTATTGTCAGGGTAACGGCATGCATCTTCGCGATGGAGAAGGAAAACTACATCTGTGTCAGTATGAGATGATTACGCGTGCGTTGAAAGATAAATCCCAACCGTTATGGTGACACGCATCTTCATTTTGGGCTATATGGGCGCGGGTAAGACCACCATTGCACGCCGTTTGGCACAACGGTTAGGATGGTGTTTTTTCGATACCGATAAGATGGTTGAGGAAAATTCAGGGCTTTCCATTGACGGGTATTTCAAGAAAAACGGAGAAGGGGCATTTCGCCAATTGGAGACAAAGGTGCTGCAATGCACGGCAGAACTTGATCATGTTGTAGTATCCACAGGAGGCGGCACGCCGTGCTTCAATCAAAATATGGATTGGATGAACAAGCATGGTTTCACGGTTTTTGTACAGGTCAGCGCTGAAAGTGCGGTGTCGAGGCTTTTGTCCTCGAAAAACCGCAGGCCGTTATTGGAGAATAAGAGCCGTGAGGAGCTGATGGCGTATGTGAAACAGCACTATACTTCCCGGTTGCCGTTTTATCAGCAGGCGCAAATGACCATAAAAGGCGAAAACCTGAGTGTGGACGACTTGCTCGTCATGATTCGGCTGTACGAGGAAGTCAATAAGGATTAGCCGACTATCGCATACCTGCCGTTTCAACCGGTTTTCAACCGAGATTTTCCCTCAATTCGAGCAAAACAACGTTTTCCACGTGTTGGGTGTGCGGAAACATATCCACAGGTTGTACGGCTTTTATTTCATAGGTAGTGTCAAGCAGTTGCAAATCACGGGCTTGTGTGGCGGGGTTGCAACTGATATAAACAATCTTCCTGGCTTTGATGGCAGGCAGTCTTTCAACGACTTTTTCCGCCATGCCGGCACGGGGCGGGTCGGTCACGACAAGGTCGGGGCGACCGTGTTCGGCAATGAATTCTTCGGTAAATACCTTGGCCATGTCGCCTGCGTGGAATGAGGTGTTGCCAATCCTATTGAGTTCGGCGTTTATTTTGGCATCGGCAATAGCTTCTTCCACGTATTCAATGCCGATCACGTGCTTCACGAAATGCGAAAAGTACAGGGCAATAGTGCCGGTACCGGTGTAAAGGTCATACATCAGCTCGTCGCCTTTCACATCCGCCAAATCAAAAGCAGCGCGGTAGAGGCGTTCCGCCTGATAGACATTGGTTTGGAAAAACGATACCGGTCCAACACGGAATTTCAAGTCTTCGAAACCGGTGCGTGGCGAAGCCATCGTTTCGATAAGATACGGCTCTCCTTTCAAGCATTCAAAAGGCAGGTCGCTGATGATATCGTTCAGCTTGTTGTTGATGATGAGCAGTAAGGATATGATTTGCGGAAAAGCCGCTTCCAATGCGGGAACGAGCAATGAGCGCACGGTCTCGTTTTCTTTGCTGATGACCAAAATCACCATAAATTCGCCTTTGGCATTGCATCGGATGACCAAGTTGCGCATGAGTCCCTGATGGTTGCGGACATCGAAAAACGTCAGCTTGTGGTCGAAAGCAAACTTTCTGACAAACAGCCTGATTGCATTGGAAGGGTCGGCTTGTAGGTGACAGCACTCAATGTCGATGATGCGGTCGAAAAGGGAAGGCAAGTGAAACCCCAATCCGTTGAAATCTTTTTCGTCATGGGTGCCTGCCGGAGCGCCGTCGGTGAACCATTTACGGTTGGAAAAGGCGTATTCTAACTTGTTGCGGTAGTAATACTGTTTCTCGCACCCCAAAATGGGTCGGATGTCGGGATAGCTCACCTTTCCAATGCGGTCGAGGTTGTCTTTCACCTGTTTCTGCTTGTAGTGCAGTTGCCATGGGTAGTCCATCTGCTGCCATTTGCATCCGCCGCACAGTCCAAAGTGCTGGCAGCGTGGCTCAACGCGCTTGCTTGACGGTTGTTTGATGTTCAGAATTTTGCCTTCAAAATTTTTTCGTTTCTTCCTGACCTCCAAATCCACCACGTCATCGGGCACTCCGAAAGGGACGAAAACCACTCGACCTTCGGGTTTGGCAACCGACATGCCTTCCGAACCGGCGTCAACGATGGTGACGTCTTCCAAATATTCGGCTTCTTTTTTCTTTTTGCTCATGGCGCAAAAATACGGATTTTGCAATTTGCAGCGAAGATTTGTGCACGATTTGCTGTTTCTGTCTGAAAATGATTACATTTGCGACATGAATGTGGAGGATTTGCGCGATTTCTGCCTTTCCATCGACGAGCAAGTCGAGGAAGGTTTTCCTTTTGCAAAATTTCCCGGAGGCAAAAACGTGCTTGTTTTTTATATTTTTGGAAGCATGTTTGCCTATTTCAACATCAACGATTTAAGCTGTGTGTGCTTGAAATGTCAGCCCGAAAAGATCGTTGACCTTGTCGAACGCTATCCTTACATCGGAGCGCCCTATAACGGTCATGCAAAGCACTGGATCGGTGTCAATGCGTTACAGGCGGATACGATGATTCTTAAAGAGCTGATTGTCAATTCATATCAAATTGTTGCGTTTCAAAATCAATCGAAAAAAATCAAATCATGAAAATATTATCTGTTGAACAAATCCGACAAGCTGATGCCTATACCATTCAGAATGAGCCGATAGCATCCATCGACCTCATGGAACGTGCCGCCCAGAAACTGTTCGAGTGGTTGTATAAGCGGGTTTCGGGTGATCGTGTTGTGAAGATTTTTTGCGGCATGGGCAACAATGGGGGAGACGGTTTGGCACTGGCACGCTTGCTGTTTCGGCATGATATTGTCCCTCAGGTGTTTATCGTGTATTGTTCCGGACAGATGAGTCCTGATTGCGATGTCAACTGCCGTCGTTTGGAAAATGAGACACAGGTGCCTATTTTTGAGATTCATTCGGAGGATGATTTTCCGAAGATCAACCCTAACGATCTCGTTGTTGACGCTCTTTTCGGATCGGGATTGAATCGCCCTGTCGAAGGCGTTGTCGCCGATTTGATTTTTTATCTGAACCAGACATCGGCCATTGCTGTCGCCATTGATATTCCGTCGGGCATGTTCGCCGATCGTCCTAATGCAGCGGGTGCGATTTTTAAAGCGGATTACACGCTGACCTTCCAGTTTCCCAAGCTGGCATTTCTGTTCCCTGAAAATGATGCCTATGTGGGGCGTTTCGAGGTGCTCGACATCGCATTGCACCCTCGGTTTGTCGATGAAGTGGCGACTGCTGATTTTTATACGACCTTGTCCATGGTGAGGCCTTTGTTGCATACGCGTACAAAGTATTCGCATAAAGGAACTTATGGTCACGCCTTGTTGATCGCAGGTTCATCCGGCAAAACGGGTGCGGCTTTGCTTGCGGCAAAGTCTTGTTTGAGAGCTGGCGTGGGTTTGTTGAGCGTACATCTTCCCAAGGATGCCGTCCTTCCATTGCAAGTCGCTGTTCCCGAAGCTATGGTCGATGCCGATGTTGCTCATGACTGCTTCTCCGGATTGGGTGATCTCGGCACCTATTCCGCGATAGGTGTCGGTCCGGGAATCGGTCGTTCCGATGCCACGGCAAAAGCCTTGAAACTTCTGATACAAGACACCCGGGTGCCATTGCTCTTGGATGCCGACGCCTTGAATATACTTTCTGAAAATCCGAGCTGGCTGCCTTTCCTTCCTGCAAAGACCATTCTCACACCCCATATCAAGGAGTTTGAGCGGATTGCAGGCAAGTGTACGGACTCGTTTGAACGTCTTGAACGCCAAAGGGCTTTGTCGGTGAAGCATGGCCTTGTCATTGTGCTGAAAGGTGCCCACACTTCCATTACCTTTCCCAATGGAAGTTGCTTCTTCAACACCACCGGCAATCCGGGGATGGCAACGGCGGGAAGTGGCGATGTGTTGACGGGAATCATCCTGTCGTTGCTGGCACAACGCCATGCTCCGGAAGAAGCCTCACTCATCGGTGCATATCTTCATGGGCTGGCAGGCGATCTCGCTGCGGAAACTGTCGGCACGGATGCCATGATAGCCGGTGACATTACTGATAACCTTGGGAAGGCTTATCTTCAATTACGCTCAAAATGAGGGAAATAGCTGATCGTTGACCTTAGTCATGCTGATATTTCGGACGATATTTGTTTTTCGTGTTTTGTTGCATTTGAAAAAATCCTACTTTTGCAAACCAATTTCATCTGCATGGAAAAAGAGGCGTTTTTTTTCTTGATACATGTTATGTCGATGGTTGGTTGTATGCTATCGAGTGTGATTGGTGGCAATGGTTTTGTAACATTTTGCATGAATAAAAGTTAAAGTTACTTACTATGAATAAGCGTTTATATACCATATTGTGCATTGTGACATTAAGTGTATTTGTCTTGATCTTTGTTCAGGAGAAAACTACCTTTATTCATTTTAAGAAGCTTGCGGGAGTTACTTCCGAATCAGAGTTTCCAGCTTTGACTTTTGAGGGCTATAAAGATGGCAGTATGCAGAAATCCTTGGAAGAATATAGTCGGCAGCATTTCGGTTTTCGTGAATGGGCACTGCGGTTGTACAATCAATACAAATGGACTTTTTTCAAACAAAGCACGAACTCGCATGTGGCATTGGGGAAAAACGGCTATCTATATGAAACCTATGTCGTGCTTGATCAATATCAGAGTTTAATGACGAACATTGCCGACGATTCTATAGAGGTTAAAAACTATTTTGACGGTCATGCTGAGCGACTGTTCAAGATCCAACAGATTCTGAAGGAATACGGCGTGTATCTTTTTGCAAACGTCCTGCCTTCGAAAAACGAGATTTATCCAGAATATCTCCCGGCAGACACTGCCACCGTTCCTCCTGGAATTCGTGCAATCAACTATGTGCCACGAAAATTTGACCAGTTGGGATTGCAATATCTGGACCTTAACCTTTTGTGCAAGCAAATCAAGGATTCCGTTGATTATCCTCTCTTTCCCCGAACGGGTACGCATTGGTCGCGTATTGCTGCCGCTCATTTGACGGATACCATCCTGAGTTACATGGAACATCTCAGCGGTATCAACTTGCATGATGTTCGAATAGGAGAAATGTATGAAGCTAAGTCAATGATTCCCGATGATGATTTGGAACAGTTGATGAATCTTGTTTTTCCTATCAAACCCAACAAGAACTATTATTCGGATCTTACTTTGGTACCCGACCCGACGGCAAAAAAACCTAAAGTGATTGTCATAGGTGACTCGTTTTTCTGGACATTGTCGCACATTTGGCCTTTGGAGGAAATGTTCGATTACTGCCATTATTGGTATTATTTCAGCACAGTGTATTTTGACGACCAATATTTCAATGTCTCTCAGTTTGATTTATTGCAACAGATGTTGAGTTCGGATTTTATTGTGTTGTCATATTCTGCGGCGCAGTTGTACAACTTTGACAGAGGGTTCATACCCAAGGCTTTGTTAGCCTTGGGTTATGATGAAAGCAAAGTTGATTCGGTCAAAAACGAAATTGTTGCCCACATAAAAAACGATTCAGCATGGTTTCACTCGATTGAACAAAAATCGATGAAAGAGAATACGCCCATTGAAGATGCCATTATGAGTAACGCTGAGTATATGCTGTATAGCCATCCGGAGTTATATTTCGAGGAATTGGCGACTTCAGAAGTTCCGAAATGTAGAAACAGCCGCATCGATAGCCTTTTGCAAGCTAAGCAAAGGTTAGATGAGTAAAAACGCATTGAATCATCTTATAGTTGCGTCAGAGATCTGTCATATCAAGGGGTGTTTGCCGGATGGATTCCATCTGTAGTACGTGTCTTGCACAAATAAATGCCTGAAATGTCGTAACTTTGCAGTTATGAAAACCTCTGTCTCGAATAAAGAGATTTGGCATATTGCCTATCCCATCATATTAGGGAACCTAGCTCAGACCATCATCACATTTACCGACACTGCGTTTCTCGGGCATATTGGCACGATAGAACTCAGCGCGTCTATGATGGCGGGCTTGTATTATTATGTGTTTACCAATTTGGCGGCGGGACTGGCTTCCGGCATACAGATTTTCATTGCGCGACGTTATGGCGAAGGTGAATATGGTAAAATCGGACAGATGTTCCAACATGGTGCCGTTTTCGTGCTCCTCATCGGCTTGTTGTTGTTTGGCGCTTTGTTCTCGTTCAGCAACATGGCCTTCCGAGCCATCATCAGCTCCCGTGAGATCTATCTGGCTGCTGTCGAATATCTGAAATACCGTCAGTTTGGGATTCTGTTCGTTGTTTTCAACTTTCTGTTTCGCGGCTTCTATATCGGTATTTGCAAGACGAAAGTCATTACCTATTCAACCATCATCATGGCAGTGGTCAATATAGTGTTCGACTGGCTGCTGATTTTCGGACATTGTGGTTTTCCCGAAATGGGCATTGCGGGAGCTGCCATTGCCTCGCTTTTGGCCGAAATCACGGCGTTTGGATTTTTCTGGGTTTACACCTATATCATTGTGCCGCATAAGAAGTACGGCATGTTTTGCCGGCATGGCATTCAGCCGCGACTGATGGTCGATATCCTGAAAGTTTCTTTTCCAAGCATGATACAGCGTTTGCTTTCCTATGGCACCTGGTTTGTCTTTTTTGTAATGATTGAAAAAATGGGGGAAGAAGCCATTGGCGTGTCTTCGGTGATGCGAAGCATATACATGATACTCGTTATTCCAGCTTTTGCCTTTGCTTCAACGGCTTGCACCTTGACAAGCCGTATCATCGGCGAAGGGAAAAGCGACGAGGTGATGGGCACGGTATGGAAGGTGGTGCGCAACAGCTTGCTGTGCTCGGTACTGCCATTACTGTTGACGTTTGCCGTTCCACAGCAAGTCTTGCAGATTTACACTTCAAACATAGGGTTCATCAAAGCAGCGTCGCCAACCGTTTACGTGGTTTGTTTCGCCACGTTGTTGACAGCGGTGAGTGCGGTGTTGTTCGATGCGGTATCCGGTACGGGCAATACAACGGCAGCCATGCTGTTTGAAGGAGGAGTGGTGGTGTTTTATCTTGCACACATATATATGATGACCCGATTGACATCCATTGAATGGGTGTGGACGGCAGAATGGGTGTATAATTTCCTCATCGGCTGCGTTTCGTATGTATATTTGAGACATGCAAACTGGAGAAGGAAGGTCATTTAGAAGCGGAGACGTAGTATTGCAAGCCTGAACCTCGAAAGTCAAAAAGAAAATCGCCCGAAGTTTTTGCTTCGGGCGATTTTCTTTTATGGACCTGTTTGTCAATGAATTATTTGTTTTCGTTGTAAGTCAGTCCCATATTGTAAAGGATAAACGAATAGATGTCGGCTTGTTCTTCAATGACCTTGGTGATGGGCTTGCCACCGCCGTGACCGGCCTTGCTGTCGATGCGGATGATTTTCGGTGCATCGCCGGTTTGGGCAGCCTGCAAAGCAGCGGCATACTTGAAGGAATGTGCCGGAACAACGCGATCGTCATGGTCGGCGGTAGTCACCATGATGGCGGGATAGTGGACGTTTTCGCCGCTCCGGATGGTGTGCAAGGGCGAATAGGCATACAAAGCCTTGAACATGGCTTCGTCATCGGCACTGGTACCATAGTCGCTGGCCCAGTTCCAACCGATGGTGAACAGATGGTAACGCAGCATGTCCATCACACCCACTTCGGGGACGGCAACGGCATAGAGGTCGGGGCGCTGGTTGACACAGGCACCGACGAGCAGACCGCCATTGGAGCCGCCAAGGATGGAAAGCTTTTGCGAAGAGCTGTATTTTTCGGCAATAAGGTATTCGCTACATGCGATAAAATCGTCGAAAACATTCTGTTTCTGTAGCTTGGTGCCCGCAATATGCCACTCTTCGCCGTATTCGTTGCCACCGCGCAGGTTGGCTTGTGCATAGATGCCGCCGTTTTCTAAGAAAGGAAGACGGAAAGTGGAAAAACCGGGGTTCAGCGTGATGTTGAAACCACCGTAGCCATAGAGCAGGGTGGGGTTGTCGCCGTTTTTCTGCAAGCCGGCTTTGTAGGTCAAAAACAAGGGCACCTTTGTGCCGTCTTTGCTGGTGACGAAAACCTGTTCGGTGACAAAATCTTCAGGCTTGAAATCAACCTGAGGGGCACGGAAAACAGTAGAAGTATTGCTGTCGATGTCGTATTTGTAAATCGTGGTGGGGAATACGAACGAGGTGAAAGCATAGTAAACTTCCGGCTCGTCGTAGCGGCTGCTAAATCCGACGGAACCGTAGGTGGGCAGCGCGATTTCGTGTATCATCTCGCCATTCATCGTATAAACGTAGGCGTGGTTGGCGGCATCCTTGTCATAGGTGATGATCATTTTGCCGTTGGCAAGATCGACGGACGAGATGACGTTGTCCGATTCGGGGATTAGCACTTCCCAGTTTTCAAACTGAGGCGTCTTGACCGAAACGCGGCAGACACGACCCTTTGGGGCGCCGCTGTTCGTGAAGATGTACAGCACGTCGTCGATGACATCGAGCGGATAGTAGTAATAGTCCATGTTGTCGGCGATTTGAACGAAAGTGCTGATTTCGTCTCTCATGTCCTTGATCCACAGCGTGCTGCCCGCACCTTGACCGCTTTCAAAAAGGAACATGTATTTTTCATCATCGGTCAGGCCGACTTGATGGAAATAGCGAGGTTGTTTCGGGTTTTCATAAAACAGCCGGTCGTTTTCCTGCGCCTCGCCGAGCTTGTGGTAGTATATCTTATGGTTTTCGTTGATGTTTGAAAACTCTTTGCCGGCAGCGGGTTTGTCGTAGGCGGCATAGAAGAAACCGTCCTTGTACCATGAGGCACCGGTGAATTTGGCCCATTCGATATGGTCGGCGAGCAGCGTTTTGGTTGCGATGTCCATCACGTAAATTTCGACCCAGTCGGAACCGCTGCGTTGTATGGTGTAGGCAAGGTATTTGCCGTCGTTCGATTCGCTGATGCCGCCTAACGAAACCGTTCCGTCGTCGGAAAGTTTATTGGGATCGAGCAGCACTTCCGGCTCTGAATCAAGCGAGGACTGGATGTAGATTACGCTTTGGTTCTGCAAGCCGTCGTTTTTGCTGAAGATATAGCGGCCAAAGCGTTTTGAAGGAGCACCGTAACGCTCGTAGTTGATGAGGTGCGTCATGCGGTCTTTGATGGCGGCACGGAAAGGAATGTGACTCAGGTAGTCTTCGGTGACGGCGCGCTGTGCTTCAACCCAGGCAGCGGTTTCAACGGAAGTGTCGTTCTCCAACCAACGGTAAGGGTCGGCGACTTGCGTGCCAAAGTAATCGTCAACGACAGTACTGTCTTTCAGGGTCTCGGGATAGGATTTCACCGAGTAGCGTTCAGGCTGCTGATGGCATGCGGCCAAGGTAATGATGATGCCCATTAGGATGAGTTTTGGTAAAAAAGTCTTCATGATAGATTATTGTTTAATGTTTGAGGTCGATGTGTTAGGTGTGGAAAAGCTTGTAGTGCTTGAATTTCAAAAGCGGAATGATGCGGCCGGTTAAACGACTTTGTCAATATAGGAATCGTCTTCAATTCTCAGATTGTCGATGATGAATTTCTGTCGGTCGGCGGTGTTTTTGCCCATGTAGAAGTCGAGCAGTTCCTTAATGCCGAAGTCGTAACGCAGGATGACAGGCTCAAGGTGCATATTGGGACCGATGAAGGTGCGGAACTCGGTGTGTGAGATTTCGCCCAAGCCCTTAAAGCGTGTGATTTCGGCTTGCTTGCCGCATTTTACAATGGCTTCCACACGCTCTTCCTCGGAATAGCAGTAATAGGTTTCTTTCTTGTTCCTGACCCGGAAAAGCGGTGTCTGAAGGATGTAAACATGCCCGTTGCGCACCACGTCGGGGTAGAACTGAAGGAAAAACGTGAGCAGCAGCAGGCGGATGTGCATGCCGTCCACATCGGCATCGGTGGCGATGACAATGTTGTTGTAGCGTAGGTTTTCAATGTCTTCGTCGATGTTCAGTGCGGCTTGCAGCAGGTTGAACTCTTCGTTTTCGTAGCATACTTTTTTCGACATGCCGAGGCAGTTCAGCGGCTTGCCCCTCAGGCTGAACACCGCTTGTGTCTGCACATCGCGGCTTTTGGTGATGCTGCCCGATGCCGAGTCGCCCTCAGTGATGAAAATGGTGCTTTCCAGCCGTTTTTCGTCGTTCGTATTGAGATGGATGCGGCAGTCGCGCAGTTTTTTGTTGTTCAGACTGACTTTCTTGGCGCTTTCGCGGGCGGCTTTCTTGATGCCGGCGATGTCCTTGCGCTCTTTTTCGTTGGCGAGGATTTTTTGTTGCAGCACGGTCACCGTATCGGGGTTTTTGTGCAGGTAGTCGTCCAAATGGCGTTTCAGGATGTCGAACACGTAGGTCTTGAGGAAAGGACTGTCGTTGCTGCCGTCGGGGTTGTTGGGCGCCAAGTGTGTCGAACCGAGCTTGGTCTTGGTCTGCGCTTCGAAAACAGGTTCCTGAATGCGGACGCACAACGCACAGATCAGCCCTTGGCGAATATCGGAAGGCTCGTATTCCTTTTGGTAAAATTCACGCACCACACGGGCGTAAGCCTCGCGAAAGGCCGACTGGTGGGTGCCGCCTTCGATGGTGTGCTGGCCGTTGACAAACGAATAGAAATAGTCGCTCGACTGCCCGTTGACATGGGTGAAAGCAGCCTCGAATTCGCCGTCTTTAATATGAATGAAAGGATAGAGGCCTTCACCTTCCATGTTGTTTTGCAACAAGTCGAGCAGTCCGTTTTTGGAATAGTAACGTTTGTCGTTGTAAATGAGCGAGAGACCCCTGTTCAGGTAGGCGTAGTTCCAAATGCGCTTTTCAACGTATTCGTCCACATAGTGGTAGTTGCCGAAAAGTGCCGGATCCGGAATGAACTCTACCAAGGTGCCGCTTTCGTTGTTCGTATGACCGATGATGTCGGTGTCGCTGATTTGCTCGCCTTGTTTGAACGCAACGGCACGGGTCTTGCCACCGCGGAAGGACTGTACCTTAAAATAGGAAGACAAGGCATTGACGGCTTTGGTGCCAACGCCGTTCAGACCGACGGATTTTTGAAACACCTTGCTGTCGTATTTCGCACCGGTGTTCAGTTGTGATACGGCTTCCACGATTTTTCCCAGCGGGATGCCGCGTCCGTAGTCGCGGATGCTGACCTTTTTCTCAATGGTATCGATGTGCACCTCGATTTTCTTTCCGTAGCCCGAAGTGTATTCATCTATCGCATTGTCAATGACTTCCTTGATCAAGACATAGATGCCGTCGTCCTGCGAGGCGCCGTCGCCCAATTTGCCGATATACATGCCGGGACGCCGCCTGATATGCTCCATGTCCTCAAGATGGATGATGCTGTCGTCATTGTACTTTTCTTCTATCTTGGGCTGTTCTTCAGGTTGACTGAAAATATCTTGTTCAAAGTCGTTTTCGTTAAAATCTTCTGCCATCACAACTAGTTTGATGCAAAATTACGCTTTTTCAGTCGATTTCCGGTGTTTCGGGACCTTTGCCTGAAAAAAATACTTTCGTTAATGATGAAAATCCCGATATTTGCAGTATGAAAGAACCATCTCAAAACGTCAACAGCAGTATTTGCGACAAGACCATCAAGGTCGATTTGGAAGCGGTGGTTGATTTTGCCAAGCGGCGGTGGAAATTGGATGATTTACATGGCTTTCCGCATTGGCAGCGCGTGGCGATCAATGGCGAGCAGTTGGCGACACCCGACACCGATCCGACGGTGCTCCGCCTGTTCGCCTATCTTCATGACTCATGCAGGATCGACAATGGTCATGACGGCGAGCATGGCCCGCGTGCGGCAAAAATGATTGCCGACCTGAGGCCCAACCTGTTGTCGGGTTTGAACGACGAACAGTTTCATACTTTGCAGCAAGCCATCGAAAAACACACTTCGCATCACGCTACCGGCAACCCCACTATCGACGCCTGCTTCGATGCCGACCGTCTCGACCTGATTCGGGTTGGCATCCGCCCCGATCCCAAGAAGATGGCGACAGCAAAAGGCAAGGCGTTTGCCGCTGATTTCGAGGCCTATCTGAAAATGCAGCCCTATAAGTATTAGTGTGTTTTGAAGGCCGCTATTTTTACTTAAACCCACCCTTGTTTAAAGTCGTGGTTGTTGCTGTATTGAACATGATGAAAACCGTTTTCCTCGAAATCTTAAAGGAAACAGCTTTGTGGAATTTTGATCAGTCGGCACGGGAAGGGTTTGCAAGGATAGCGAAAATAAATGCAAGTTGTCATAGAAAAGGTGCGTTCATAATGGCAAATAATTTGCTCCCATCTCTACAAAAAGGCGACAGCAAAAGGCAAGGCGTTTGCCGCTGATTTCGACATCTATCTTTTAATGGTTTGAAAAACAAATGACACGGTTTGCAGCATGGCATGACAGCCGACAAATTTTTATCGATGCCTCGGACTCACGTTGTTTTTTATAGTCGTTATGCTTGTAATAAAATTACGGTTTATGACTGTCTTTTATCTCCAAGTGTTTTTTTGCATATCTATCCCTATTTTTGGTTATGATTTTTGATAAAAATCCCAATAAAGGGTGATGATGCGCTTGTGGAGCATTTTATAATTTCGCAACATTAATTTAATCTTAGAATTTATAACCACTATGAAAAAGAAAGTTTTATTAGCAGTTGTGGCGGTCGTGTTGCTGTTCTCCGTCACCTCATGCAGGAAAGAAGAAAAAAAAGCAAACGTCATTGTTAAAGCGATTACGGAAAACACAGAAGTTGACTTTACGGCATTTGATATTTCGATCAATAATTTACGGACATTGACCAAAATTGATGCGAAATTAGACAATAAAGGTGAGTATCGGGGACAAATCGATGCAGGCACTTATACGATTACAATTAGTTGGCGTGACGGTAATGTCTCGTTATTTGGCTCCAAAGAGAGCTTGTCAATTGTTGAAGATGCAGTGATAGAGATTCCTTTGACTTTTTCTATTGGAAAGCCTGATGGATTGATTTTCAAGGAGATATTTCATAATGGAGAGACCAACAATGGGCAAATGATGCACCCTGATCAGTATTTCGTCCTTGTCAACAATGGAACATCGACCGTTTATGCCGATGGTGTGTGCTTTGCCATTGCCCGGCATCCGAATTTTGCCGAGTCCGACGACTTTACGCACTATTTGCCTGATGCCGTCATAGCAGGCTTGGTGTATGCCATACCCGGCAGCGGAACGACGTATCCCGTGGCTCCGGGCGAGGAAATTGTAATTGCCCGAACCGCCATCAACCATCATGCGACCTATGAAAATGCCGTTGACTTATCCGGAGCCCAATTCGAGGCTTTCGATCCAACCGTCTCTGACGATGTGGATAATCCCAATGTGCCTAACCTCATCGCTTACTATTCGATGTTCGGACAGTTTATGATGCACCCACGCGGCTATTTGCCTCCTTTTATTTTCAAAGTGGAAGGTAACGACATCCAACAGTTTCTTGAAGATAACAAAGTGCAATTTGTCGATTCTGAAGGAGAAGTTGAATATGCTTACAAAATCAACACAGATCTTATTTTGGATGGTATCGAAACGGGCAATCAGGGGCAGCTTGCCGTAAAAGCGTTGCCCAACAGTGTTGACAAAGGCACGGTACAGGTAACGGGTTGTCATCGACAGATGTTGGTCGTGCGCAAGTTTATAGATGAGAATGGACGGAGACATTATATCGACACCGATGATTCGTCGGCAGACTGTGAAATACAAATCGGCGCCAACCCATATCCGCATCCTAAACGAGAGAAGAGCGGCTTTTTACGGCTCACCCTATGATATGATGAGATAAGAAGCGGCCTTGATCTTTTGAACGAACTACCATTTTATTTCAATCTCGGCTTGGCGATGCTTGCAGTCGCCAAGCCGAAACAATTCGGTTACAATGCATCATAAGTGTAAGACGGTGCCGATGGTTTGGATGTTGGCATTTTTGTGTATGGTCACAGTTGCTCATGCCGGTGTAAAAGTGAAGCCTGACAAGCGATATGTCATTCGGGGAAAGGTGCTGGATGATCAAAGTGATAGCGGACTATCTTTCGCAGTTTTGTTTGAGGAAAATAGCGGCATTGGTATTGTGTGCGATGTCAACGGAGATTTTACCATGCCTCCCATGCAGGCTGGCAAAGTCTCTGTCAAAGCGAGTTATTTGGGATATGCCAACAAAACGGTGGCTTTTTCCCTTGACAGCGATACCACGCTGACGATCAAAATGTCAGCTCAAAGTTTTAGGCTGAATGAAATTCAAGTGGTTGCCAAATACGCACCTCAAAACAAAGGTAATGCTGTGGTTGACCAAACCGCACTTGAATATATTCAGCCGACATCCTTATCTGATGTTTTGCAGTTGCTGCCCGGTAATATTTTGGAGAACAAGGTGATGACCCGATTCAGCCTGACGGGATTGCGACAGGTGGGCACTGATGTCAATTCGTCGTTGGGGATGGCCATTGTCAGCGACGGTATCCCGATGTCGAATGACGGTATGAGGGTGCAGTTGGGTGGCATTACGGGAGAAACCCCATTCAATCCTTATGTAGCCGATCGGGTGGTGAACAGAAATATAAATGTCAATGCAGGTGTTGATATGCGAAACCTATCTACTGACCATATCGAGAGCATTGAAATCGTCCGTGGCATTTCCTCGGCCAAGTTGGGTGACTTGACCACAGGTGCTATTCAAGTGCATTCCAAACAGGGTGAGTCTCCTCTCGTGGCACGTGTCAAACTTGATCCGCTTAATAAACTGTTTTATGTCGGAAAAGGTGTGAAACTTTCAAAAAAACGAGGAGTGTTGCATGTAGGTATGGACGTGCTGTCTTCTACAGCCGACGTCAGGGAGCAGCTGGAAAGATATATGCGGGTCACGGCACAAGAAAACTACAACAACAAGTATAAAATCAATGACAAGCCCTTCGACTTGAACATCAAACTGAGCCAAAATGTGTCAGTGAACAATCATAAATTAGACCAGCTTGTTGTGGAGAATGATGAGTCTTACCAGTCGCGTTACGCACGGCTGGCAGTTTCGATGAAAGGCAGTATTTTGCTGAACACGATGTTTGTCGAGGATCTTGAAACGAAGTTCTCGGCTGATCTGTCAAGAGATCTGCTGACGAGGCACAAAATGGTTTTGAGTTCTTCAGGACCTAAAAGCATGCCGCTGAGTACCATAGCTGGAGAACATGAGGGGATTTTTCTGCCCGTAAAATACTACAGCGACTATTGCATCGAAAACATTCCGCTGTATATTTTTGCACAAATCAACGCGACATCGCGGTTCAGTATCAAAGATGTGATACGTAACCGTTTGTGTTATGGCTGTGAGGCCAAAGTGACGAAAAATTTCGGGAAAGGAGTGAGTGCCGACCCCATGTGTCCGCCTTATCCGTTAGACAACACCTACATTAGGCCGCGTCCCAACTATGCAATACCCGCCGTCGCTTACGGCGCTTTTTATGCGGAAGATAAGCTGACCGCCTCTCTGTTGAGGCATAGCTTGGATTTTTCATTTGGCGTCAGAACCACAAAAATGTTCAACCTGCCGAAGGAGTATAGTCTAAGCCATAAGATCATGGTAGAACCGCGTTTGCAAGGTCAGTTGAACATGGTACATGATGTAAAAGGCGATAAGATGCTAAATGTTTTCAGAGCTGGATATGGCGAAGAAAACAAGTTGCCGACCCTCGATTTGTTATATCCCGACAAAGTGTATCGTGATTTTATGGTGCTGAATGCCTACTTTCAAAATCAGGAACTCGATTATTTACTGGTCAATACCTTTGTGCACGACCCTTCCAACCCCAATGTGAGGTCAAGTTTGAATAAAAAGGTGGAAGTGGGTTGGGACTTGTTTTTCAATCAATTGGAGACTTCGCTGTCTGTCTTCTACGAAAATGCGCCTTACGGATACGAGTATTTCTCAAGTTTCTATCCCGTTGCCTTTTACCGATATTTGGACCCTTTGCATCCCATTACGGAAAAACCGACAAAAGCAGATTATCTTGAAGAGTATTATAAAGACTTTACCCAATTCAACACTGTCGCTAACAGTGCCAAAACCATTAAAAAAGGTATCGAGTACCGGATTCTATTTTCCAAAATCGATGTGTTAGCGACGAACGTAGAAGTCAATGGTGCTTATTACCAAACCGTTTACACCAAAGGAGTTCCCGTCATGTATCGTCCGGATATTATCGAGTTTGGACAAAAATATCCTTATATCGGTTACTACGAAGGCGGCACCCATTATTACAAGGAAAGGTTCAATACTACAGTGCGGTTCAATACACACATTCCGGCTTACGGATTGATCTTTACGAACTTCTTTCAGGTGGTGTGGCTGTCGAATGAACGCAAAGGGAATGAAGAGAGCGTTTATCCTTATTCTTACATGGATCTCGATGGCAAGGTGCACCCTGCCACTCCGGAAGAGATACAGTCCGACGTACACCTTATCGACTTGGCACGAGAACGCACCGAGCTTTACTACAGAACCGAGAGAAAACCCATCGCCATGAGAGTGGATTTTAAGGCGACCAAAGAAATCGGCGAAAGAACGCGACTGTCGTTCTATGTGAACAACATCATTGATATTAATCCAATCTATAAACGCGCCGACCACACTACTGGCAGAGATTGGGCCGTATCTTTCTTCGGTGTCGAGCTGATGATGCGTTTGTAAAAATCGGGCCGTCATGAATCAACAATCAAAAACAACACTTTTCCATGAAATGTAAGATGCTTTTATTCGGCTTGGTTGCCCTTTTTCTCTTCGACGGCGTGCTGTTTGCGCAAAGCAAACGGGATCTGTTGCTTGACAAATGCAATGACGCCTTGTCACCATTGGAGAATCGTTTCAACGCCTATGCATTTGACTTGTCCCAACAAATCAACGGGAAAATGATCGGCAACCCTTCTGTTCTTCAGTTGTTGATAGAAACCGACTCCGCTTTTCGAGACAGCTTTTCGTGCAAGAATCGGGCAGAGGATTCTTTGGGTCTGATGAGAATAGGTGTGGAAACAGGTTATAGCTACGGACATATAGGAGGCGAATATTTACCTTATTATGGGAACGACTTTCGAGACTTTCATATCAACTCCTCGTTGGTGCATACCTTAAATAACAAAGGGGTTTTGGGGGGCGCGACAAGGTATTCTAAAGGAAGACATTGCGGCTGCCAATGGAATGCAATCCGTCATGCCGAAATTTATTTGCCTTATATCGTGGCGGATTCCACAGGAGGTGACTACGACTATGAAGATTATTTTTTTTACGGCGGATACGCTTGGGGCAGGAACAACTTCTACTACGGATTCGAAGGTTCCTACCGTGGCGAAATAGCTTGTCGCAAGACAGATCCAAGATGTGCCAATACCACAGCTTGGCTGTCGTTGGGAGGCAGCATGTCGGTCAAAGCCGGTGATGACATGTTTGGTATAAGGGCGTTTTATTTGTACAATAGGCAGCACCTTGCTCTTCGTAATTGGCGCCCCAATCAACAAGACCGGTTTTACTTGGTATATGGTTTTGGCTTTTTCGACATACAAAGCAGCCCCATCAGTTTTGGAATCAATAGAATGTACTATCTGAACGGTGCAGAGGCAGAGATGTTTTACAAAAGAACCGAATCGGAAAAAGCCTTTTCATGTGCATTAGACTATGCCTTCTGCAAAATCAAGACAGAAGAAAGCAATCGGAAAAACCTGTTTGACACAAAAACACATTCCTTGACGGGCAGGATCAGTTATTCCCAAACCTTCGGCTCCTTTCAGATCGAAGCCTCTGTCATGTCAAGTAATACCTTTCGAATGGGATTGGAGAACATTTACGAGAGTTACCTTCCCGACCCTAGTTATCCCAATATTTATGACTATAGAATTGTAAGCATACGCAACCGGTATCGATATTTATTGTCGGGTAATATCGTGCAATGCAAATTCTGGCATCCTGTTGGGAAATGCGTAAGAATCGGTTGTTCGGGAGGCTGTGCGGAACAACACCGGTCGGAAAATTATATCGATCCTTACCAACATCTGCATACGGATGCCATCATTCCAATGCTTGGTGTTGATTTTCAATATATCAATAGGAAATTCGATGTTGAAATAAAAACTTTGGCCATGTATAGAAAGTTGCTCGATAATGCATATGCCGTTGTTCCTATTGGATTGATGACAGATTTTCAACACGCTTTCACTCCCTATGCTTATTATTGTTTCGAGGGTGTTGGCGGAAAAATGGAACTGCAGTTGTCTCGTTCAATAAAGAACATGGGAACAGTGGGCCTGTTGTTGGATGTCATGGCTTATTATGGCGATCGTCCTCATGATGTTCAATATGCAGGTATTCCTTCGGTGCAGTCTGATGTATTATCAACACCCTTGCCTCCTGAAAAAAAGGTGGAGTTTTGGGTGAAAGCCTCGTTGTTTTGGATGTTGTGATACCGGAAAATGCGGGTTGATTTTTTTGAAAAGGACTGTATGGTTCAGTGTTTCTTTCCTTTTCTAAACATCCCCTTAAATTCTTGTTGCGCCCAGTGCCAATCCTCTTTGTCGGGAATGAAACTGCGCAGTCTGATTTTGGTAATCCTATGGAAGACCGTCCATTGGTAGGCTACGGTAACCATATAGGTGACGGTGGCCGAAATGGCGGCACCTGCAATGCCCCAACGCGGTATCATGAACCATGCGCAAGGAATGGTCACCGCCAACCCGATGAGCGAGGCGAACAGGTTGTACTTTGGACGGTCGGTGCCCGAAAAGTAATGGCTGAAAATGGTGTTGGCGGAGAGCATCACCACACCGGGAGCCAATAACAGGATGACCTGTTTAATCTGTGAAAACTCTTTGGTGAACACCCATTCGTAGAACGATACCGGCAGAATGCAGAACACGGCCATGACTAAAATGGTGAGAAGAACCGAAATCTTCATGAACCTAATGGTAAGGCGTGCCGCCACGGTTTCTTCGTTGGTGTTGCTGATGCTCGAAAACTGCACGAGCGAGATGCTGTGCCCGACCAATTTGACACCTTCGCTAATCTGTGTTCCCGAAAAATAAACGCCTACGGTCTTGTAGTCCCAGTTGCTTTTCAGGATATATGCGCTCAAGCGTTTGTTTAGGATGTGTACCAGTGTCGAGAGCTGAATGATGCCGCCATAGTTGAACAGCTCCTTTATGGCGGGCCAAAGAGGGTCGGGCTTTTCCCATCTGACCAATCGCATTAGGGCGATGCCGCCGATAAGGGTGCCGGCCATGTAGCCGGCAAGCATAGAATAAAGCAGCCCACGGGCATCGTTGATGTGAAATAGAAGGATGAAGAGAATGAAAGTGCCGAATTGTGTCAGGAATTGGGTGGCAAACACCCAGTTGAACAGCCCGACCCTTTCCTTGCCTAGCAGAAAGTTCATGTTGAAGTTGTGGAAACTGTAAATAAAGACCATCAGCAAGGTGAGCCTTTCGTAGCCTTCGGGGACGATGTTGTGGAAAAAACCGAAATGGCCGAAGATGAAAAACAGCAGCGTGTAAAATACCATGATGACGATGATCCACGAATAGGATACGGCCATCAGGGTAGAGGCTTTTTTGCGCGGCGTATAATAGACCAGACCGCTTCCGGCAAGCAGTTCCACCCCGATCAGCAGCAGCGATACGTCAAGTTGGACAAGGGCGGCAATGCCCCATTCCGCAGCGCCGAGAAATTTGGTGCCCAACCATAGCGTCATGGCATTGCATAAGGTGTTCAGCCCCCTTGTGAATCCGGTTCCTAATATCTTTTTAAACATCTGTTAAGGCTTGGTTTTGCGCTTTTGTGCGAGCTGGTGAAACAGGCCCGAAAAGCTGAATGAAAAACGTTTACCGTCGAAAACGGTCATTTCTGAATTGCCGTTCAGGGTGTGTAGCCCCTTGTCGAACTTTGTCTTTGCAAAGGGGGCGATGCGCAGCAATGTCTCTTCCTCATAGTAGCTGTCCGACATTTCGGTAACAGTGTTCAAACATACGGCAGTGCCATAATACCGGATGCTTTCCTGTGCGGGACGCAGCAGTTTTTCATGGGCACGGATAAAAGCTCCGGCCATGCGGGCGTTGCGGCAGTCGGTCTTGACGGGGTTGCCGTAAAAAGGCTCGTATGGACCGCGCAGGTTGTCGGCGATATAGCGGTGCAATTTCACGCTGGCAAAGTCTTTTTGTGTCAAAAAAAGGTTCCATTTTCCATTTTCAAAACACAAAGTGGGATCGACGGCGCGAATACCGTCCAACAGCACGCAATCCTTGACAAACTCCATCTGGTCTTCGTTGAAGCGGTATAAGGTGAGACGGTTCGATTCGTTGGCTTCGGGCAGGCAATACAATGTGCCGTCTTTCCGGAAAACAAAAGGATAGGAGAGGTGGAAAGGCTCGGCAAGCACGGTGTGGTGTTTGCGGAATTTTTCCGACTGTAAGGCGGTGGCGATATGCCCTTTTCCGGTCCTGTAGTCGTAGTGCTCGAAAAAGATGTAGGTGTCGCGGTCCGTCTTGATGACAAAGGGGTCGGCGTAGTAAGAATGCGCATTTCTGCGCCTGAACCATTTGACTTGCGAGGCGTAGGCTTCCGGTTCTTTCAGGAAATCGGCAATGGGAACGTCAATATAGGCTACGTCCCAGTCCTCTTGGCGGAAAATGTCGTGCAGGTGGAAACGGATGCGACGGGTGACGCACAGCATCCAGTAGCGCAGCATCTGCCTGTTTCGGGGTGCCTGATAAACTTTGGCTTTGGTGACGGACTTGTAAGCCGTAATATCGCCAGTACGCTCCAACTCCTGGCAGACTTGTAGCGGCAGGCTTTCTCCTTCAAAATAGAGCTGGTTCAGATGGGCCTTGTAAGAATGCAGAATGGTGGGGTAAAAGACTTTCTTCAAGATGATGCCGCTGTCTAACGACTCAGTCAGGCGTTGCAGGATGATGCCGTTGACAGGGTCGTCGTGCATGAACTCCCAAAACCCGGGCGGAGCGCCGCGATAGGACGTTTCGTCATCGTGATGAAAAGACCAGACGCCGTGTTGGGCGGCATCTAAAATGCTTCCGCACAATATGTTGAAGCCAAAACGCAGGATAAAGTCAAGATGGTGTGAGAGAATCGTGTCAATGTCGCTGTTGGCAATACCTGTGGCGATGCCTTGGTGATAGGGTGTGCAGCTTAACCGAGGTACATTGTCAATGTTGAGTGAAGTGCTCCAATCCATGCGCTTTTT